>JAGOQM010000010.1 GCA_017991555.1 Neisseriaceae bacterium | reverse complement strand
CTTGCCTTGGCCTTGCGCCTTTACCCCGAATACCCAAAACAAAGCCCACCTAACGGTGGGCTTTGTTGCGTCTGGTGGACGTCGTATTGGGTTAAGCGTGGCTGGTGGGGTGGTGGGTAGGCTGCGCTTTACCCACGGCCTTGGTGCTGGCCTGCTGGTGGCGCTACCTTAAATCATCCACAACGTTATCTTATCCACAGCGCTAAGGGCTCAGCCTGCATAAGGCCAATAGGGCTTGGTACTCTATGGGGTACTTATATGGCTATTTCTCAGGCCATTACTCACTGCTGCGCTGGTTTTAATGCGGGGATGTACTCAATGGCTTTGGCCTAATACGGCGATCTTTTTATTTTATTATGACATATGCGTGTATCATGATGGGTGGGCGATTTTTAGAGCCTGAACTCGATGACACTGCTTCATAACCAAAGGGTACTTCATGAAGATTGCTTTGATTGCTCCTACGGGAGAGATTGGGCGCTATATTGCGCAAGAAGCGCATTTGCGTGGGCACGAGGTAACGGGCATCGCGCGGCGCACGACTAATTTGCCCCCTGAATTGGCCGGCATCCGCTGCGTGGGCGTAGGCTCTATGCGTGATGAGCATGAGCTAGCGCAGTTGATTGAAGGGCACGATGTATTGGTGAGCGCTTTGGGTTTTGTGGAAAAAGACAACGACCAAACCATTTTGCCCGATACCGTGAACGCCATGCTGGGGGCGGTCAGGAAAACGGGGGTCAAGCGGATGGTGATGGTGGGGGGCGCTGGGACGCTCTTGGTGGCGCCCAGAATCCTATTCGTTGATACGGATGCGTTTCCGCCCGCTTTTAAGCCTTTTGCCGAAGGGCATTCCAAGCTGATGCCGATTTTAAAGTCGGTTGGGGACGTGGATTGGTTGGTGTTTGTACCGGCGGCAGAAATTGGCCCCGGCGCTAAGATAGGCGGCTATCGTATGGGCGCGAATGTGTTGATCATTGACCAGCTTGGGCGTAGTCGCATTAGCTTTTTGGATTACGCCAGTGCCTTTGTGGACGAGCTAGAACAGCATCGGTTTAGCCAAACCTTTGCGACTGTGGCTTACTGATTCACCTGACTGTTGCTGTGCCCAGTCAAGCGCCTTTAGCCGATGTAGGCTAAAGGCGCTCTTGGTTTAAGCCTGCTTAGAGGGGTTGAACGTGCCGGGCTGTTGCAGCCTAATGCGTTGCCATAGCTTCGACAGTGCTTCGGTAAAGGTGCCTTCTGCCACCAATGATCGATAGGTGTCTTTGGCTTGAACCGGTGGAATTTCCTGCCATTGTCCATCCACCCTTTCGGCCACGATAAAGCCAAAGGTGTACTCTGGCTCTAAGCCGATGCGTAGGTCAGATAAAATCAGCTGCTCCTCTTTAACCTCAGCCAGCATAAAGCCTTGGTTAAACCAGAGTAGGTTTTGAACGTAGGGAAAATGGCTGACGGCCGCTAAGGCTTGGTGGTCTGAGGGATAGGCCTGAAAGTCGATGGGCCCGCTGTCGGCCAAGACCGAGCGGTCACCTAATAAATAGCCTTCGGGCGTCATGACGGTGACCCGCCAAAGTAGGGTGTTGAACGGGAGTGGGTTAGAAAAGCGTGGGGCTTGGGCAAGATTAATCGTGCTCAAGGTGGCTGCGGCAGCCTGCGTTACCTTGTACTTGGCGATAAAAGCCCAGCCAATATAGCTGAGGCTTAAGGCCAAACCCAAGACGACAGCCGTGTGACTCCAAGTTTTCTGACGAGCAAACCAGGCCATGAGGCAAGGAATCAGCAAGCATAGGGTATAGATTGGGTCGATGATGAACAATGTGGCGCCCATCGTTGGGTGGACGTTAAGGGGCCACCATAGTTGGGTGCCATAAATGGTTAGGGCATCCAGCAATAGGTGGCTAATCAGGGCCAGCTGCATGGCCCAAAACCAGCGCATGGGCGCCTGAGGCACCCGCTGCCCTTTTTTAGCGCACAGCCACCACAGCAGCAGGATCACGAGGGGCATGATGAATAAGGAGTGGCTAAAGCCGCGATGCTGCGTCATTTGTAGGATCGGGTTGCTGGTCATGGCATTGACTAAAAATACGTCTAGGTCTGGCAAGGTGCCGAGGGCCATGCCGGCTAGAATAGCGGCCCGTCGATGTTTGGGGGGGACGATGGCCGCGGCAATGCTGCCGCTGAGGGCTAGGTGGGTGAGTGAATCCATGAGGTTAACTTTTCATCCGGTCATTAGCCATTGAGGGGGCGCTGATCATCAAGCAGCCACTGTTCGGTTGAGCGTCGGAAGCGCAGGTAATCCCAGCCAATGTCACGCTCAAAGGCCATGACCTGTTTGTCGGTGCCGACAAACACCCAAAACCATAGCCCATCGCTGCTGCGCATTTTGACCCGGAGGTAGGGGATTTGTACCGATTGGCTACCTTGGCGTAGGGTTTCGGTTTGGCGGCTGACGCCATCGTGTTTGAATCCGTTCAGCAGCGTTGGGCCCTGTTGTCGCACAAATGCCTCGGCAATGCTGCGGGCTTCAGCCTGACTTGGTAGGGTGCCTTGGGCCTGATTTTGCTCCTTTTTAATATAGCCCTTTAGCTGTCCTTGGGCATCAATTAAAAAGCTAATGTGTTCGCCGTTAAGCCCATTGTTGCGGCCATCGGTTCGTTCGTAACGGCTTAGCTGGGCCTGACCATTGTTATAAGGGACCTGACGCTCAGATTTGAGGCTGTAGGCTGGGGGCACAAGCAAGGTGGCAAGCTTGGCCCTGGCGGTGCTGTTGGCTAAGGCGGTGGGGCTGGTGAAGATTAAACTCAGGCTCAGCAGCCATGAAGTAGAGGCCAGGGTCCAGAGACGAGGGCGTTGGGGGGGAAGAGATGCGAGCATAAAGACTCCTGCCGGATAGAAAGTGAATGAAGATTGCCGTGGGATTTAGATGTTTGATTATTTAAATGACATATGGTTCGTGCAGGCTTCATTTAATTAGGGTTCACTAAACTTTGGCCTAAGGCTCGCAGTTGTGCCATGCCCAGTATGGGCTGTGGTTGCCACAAAATCTGACGCTGTGGCAAGAAATGGAGGCGTTGGGCAATGTCATTGAGGTAGCGTTGCTGTTGCTGGAGCGGGTGGCGCCAAAAATCATCGCCGCTAATGTGGTGAGGCAGGACTCGATTAATCAGCACGCCGGCTAACGGCATTTTATGGGTGATTAAGGTCTTGGCGGCCCGTTCTGTTTCTAATAGGGGTAGGCGTTCAGGGGTGAGGACGAATAAAAAACCGCTGCGCAGCGGATCGCTGAAGAGCCGACGGGTGCGCCGAAACAGCGTTTGGCGTTGGCCCAAGGTGTGGGCTAGGTGGGTTTCGGTCTTTAGACGGGTGGCGTCGGCTTCATCGGTGGGGTGCTGAGGCTGATTTTTGGGGCTCAGATGCTGTAGGACGCTGCTGAGGTGCTGTGCGCGCTGATTGTGTTGTAACAGCCCTTCGGTCCAAGCGGCCATCATTTCCGGTAGGCTCAGCAAACGTAAGGTATGGCCGGTGGGGGCGGTGTCGAGGATCACGAGGTCGTAGGCGTCTAAGCCGGTGTCAATCAGGGTACAGAGCCGTTCTAATAGGGCGGCTTCTTCAGCGCCCGGGGCCTGACGGGCTAGGTTGAGCTGTTGGGTGAGTGCCTGAACTTGGTCGGGGCTAACGTAGGGCTGCATTTGGGCTAAGGTTCGGGCCAGATAGGCATCGACTTCGACTGCGGGATCCAGTTCTAGGGCAGAGAGGTTAGGGTGGAGAACGGTGGCCTGGTTGCCTATGGGGTGGTTAAAGAGGTCGCTGAGGTTATGCGCCGGGTCGGTGGAGATTAAGAGAACTTTTCGCCCAAGTTCGGCGGCGCTTAAGGCCAAAGCGGACGCCAGCGTGGTTTTGCCCACGCCGCCTTTGCCACCGACCAGTAAAAGCCGTTTGTGTTGCAGCAACGGTGCCAGTAAGAGGGGGGTCATTAACAGCACCTAAAGTGATCAAACGGCGATCGGGGTATGTTCATGCGTTGATGCCAGGCATGAAAACGGGGCAGTAAAATGGCCTGTAGTTCTAGGGTGTAGAGGCTGACGGGGTTGGGTAACCCCATGGTTTCTGCAAACACCAACAGCATGAAGAGGTCTGCCTCATCGCGCCTGGCTCTGGCGATGGTGGCCCGATAGGGGGCGTTGTAATAGACCGTCACATGCTCCTGTAACCAACGGTAGCTGCGTTTAATGGGCGTCATGGGGCGGGGCCTGTGGTGGTTTTGTTTAAGTGACGCAACACCGAGATGGATTCTAAGGCCACAAAGATGGCGGCGATTAAGACCACAATGTCGAGGGCCAGTAGAAACCAAGCGCCGCTACTGTAGAAGGTGTACAGCTGTAACAAGAGGGCTGCTAGGGTCATGGTTAATAGAAAGCATAGGGGCACCACCACATAGCGTATGCGGGTGCGTTGGCGCATCAGAATCACCGCAATGACCAACAGGGTTAAGCCAGCCAGCAGTTGATTGGTGGTACCGAATAGGGGCCAAATAACCAAGCCGCCGCTGCCGCTGGCGCCGCCGGCACCAAACGCAAGAATCAAACAGCTGACCACGGAGAGGAACGTCGCAACGGTGGGACGGCCAAGCCAGCTGATCTGGTAAATCTGGCCCCACTCTTGAAAGATATAGCGTTGCAGGCGTAAGCCAGTGTCCATGGTGGTGCCAGCAAAGAGTGCCGCCATCACGGTGAGCATGGTGGTGGACACGCCGATGCTGATGCCGGTGCCGGTGCCGTTATTGAGGATGGTGGCGCCGCCGCTGATGAAGGCCGCTACGCCGCCTTGGCCAAAGCTGCTGTATATGGCCTCCCATTCGACTAGGGTGGCGAAACCGGCGCTGACGGCAATGATGGTGGCCAGGGCCAAAGCGCCTTCGCCTACGGCCCCAAAGTAGCCCACCAAACGCATGTCGCTTTCTTTATTCAGCTGCTTAGAGGTGGTGCCGGAGGACACCAAACCATGAAAGCCTGAAATGGCGCCACAGGCAATGGTGACGAAAAGCAGCGGAATGAGCGAAGGGGTGCCAGGCGGTAGGTTGGTGTTGATGGCCGGCGCCACGATGCTGGGGCTGCTGATGAGGATGGCGGCGTACAGTAAAATGAGGCCCACAAAAAGCTGGAGACCGTTGATGTAGTCGCGGGGTTGTAAGAGCACCCACACCGGCAGCAGTGAGGCGACGGCGGCGTAGGCAAACAGCATGATCAGCCAGGCGGCAGAGTCGGACAGACCAAATACCGTGCTGGGCAGCGCGATGGGCATGCTGGGCCCAGCATAAATTAAGGCGTATAAGGTGATGACGCCCAGCAGAGACACCAGTGGCAGCGACCATTTAAAGCGATAAATGGCCTGGCCAATGAGTAAGGCCACCACGATGGCGCCCCAGACGGGCACGACGGCTGAAGGGGTATTGATGAGTAAGGTGGCGATGACCACGCCAAAAACCGCATTGACCATGAGCAACAGCAAGAAAATCACAATCATGAATAAGGCACGTGCGCGTTTGCTGACGACGTCTTCGGTGAGCGCGCCGATGGATTTGGCCTTATTGCGTACGCTGGCCCAAATCGCCCCCATGTCGTGGATGCCGGCAAAGAAGATGGTGCCAAAAACCACCCATAAAAAGGCGGGCAGCCAGCCCCAAATGACGGCGATGGCTGGCCCGACAATCGGGGCGGCGCCGGCCACCGAGGTGAAGTGGTGGCCCCACAAGACCCATTTATTGGTGGGCACATAATCGACACCATCTTCCATGGTGTGGGCGGGCGTGGCGCGGCTGTCGTCGAGCTTGAAAATCTTGGTGGCAATAAAACGAGCATAAAACATAAAGCCGATGGCCATGCCACCGAGCCCTAAGATGGCTAAGGTGATTGCGTTCATGCGGTTCCCCTTTGCGTGCGCAAATTATTTTATTCTAACGTGACTTAATATGACATAAGTATTTTGAGTCAACAAGGTGATTATGGGGCGAGCGGGCGGGAATCAATGAAGTGTTGTATTTTATTGTTAGGCGTTGCTTTTAAGTAGACAGTATAAGTGCCTGTTTATTTGGTATTTTATCTGTATTTAACGTGGGTTTTAGCTGTGTGATCAGGCCTGCTTCGGGTGATTCAGCCTGTTTAAAATGTCGTGCGATGTGGCGGTTTCGCGTGGAGGTGGCCGCAAAGATGCTTGCTTATTTTATTAACCTAATGTCATAATTGTGGTGCTCTATTGTAGAAGGTTAGGCTACGGTAGAGAGAGTAGCATGTTAGTGCTCATAAGTACCTGCGTACAGGTTGCTGCACCAGTGCCCACTTCGGTGGGCGCTGGTGTTTTTATTTGGCGTGCCCACTTCGATAGGCGCTGGTGCTTTTATTTGGCGTACTCACTTGGATAGGCGCTGGTGTTTTTATTTCGGCCTAGGGCTGGGGTCTTGGCTTTTTGGTTGCTTTAGGGAGGCTGTAGGCAGGTCGAAGGTCAAAGATGGGGATGATTTTAAATATGTTTTTATTTTTAAATCTATTATTTATTCAATAAAGGCCCGTTTGGGCGGCGGCCGGTTGGGGTGTGGTAAAAAATTCGGTTTAGGGGTATGGGCTTGATAAGGCAGTGATAACGAGGCTTGGTCGCCATTCGTTGGGCCTACGCCGGTGGGGGTAGACCCTGTCCGATGACGTTTTGTCACGAAGGGGTGAATGCTGCTTGCAGAAATTATATATAGTATATAGTATACAATTTTGAAAAGAGCGATGGCTCTATTTATGAGGATGGTCAAAATACAGGGGCGCACGAGCGGCCCGCAGCAACAGCACACTCAAAGGAGGGCAGCGTATTTATTAAAGCAAGACACAAGAGGCTAACGGCGCCTGCAACTAAAAATGACAATGAAGCGCCGTGCTTAAGAAACGGATTGATCTAGGAGAAATAAAATGGTGGACATCAAACAACAAGCATTAGCCGTCACGCCTATGGGCTTGAACAATAGAACGGTGCTTAGGCAGGAACAACCGGTTGTTCAAGGTGCAGGGTTCGGAGGGCGTCTGTGCATTGAGCCGATATGGCTGAATGCGTTGTGAATCCGCTCAGAGGAGAATGTGATGGATTTTATTAAAAGAGTTGATCAACTCAACCGTGGTGTAGAGCACACACTGGCTTTAATGCTGGCCATTATGGCGGTGGTGGTGCTGATTCAGGTTTTGGTTCGATTTGTGTTTGAGCAGTTTTCGGTGCCGTGGTCAGAAGAGGTCGCGAAGTATTTGATGATCTGGCTGACGTTTTTAGGCGGGGCTGTGGCGGTGCGTAAGGGCAAGCTGATTGCCATTGATTCAATGATACTGGTGTTGCCAGAGCGGGCAGGTAAAGCCGTGAAGTGGATCGCGCATTTAATGAGCCTGGTGTTTTATGGTTTGCTGGTGTGGATTGGCTGGGAGTGGTTTTTATTTGGTTTAACCGAAACCGCGCCGGTGATGAAAATCAGTAAGGCTTATGTTTACGCGGCCATGCTTTTGGGTTCCGCTTTAATGGTCATCAATACCCTGGCGTACTTATGGGAAGTGGTGGTCACAAACACCGACATTCGTGGTTTAGACACGGAGGACATTGAACTATGATTCAGCTACTGTTTTTAACCTTAATGATTTTATTTGCCCTGTCGCTGCCGATTGCGATTTCGTTGGGCTTAGCGTCGGCGGTGGCGTTGATTTCAGAAGACATGCCTTTGAGCGTGCTGGCCCAGAATATCTTTGAAAGCCTCGATTCCTTTACTTTAATGGCCATTCCGTTTTTTATTTTGGCCGGTAACCTCATGCAAACTGGGGGCATTGCGTCGCGCTTGATCGGCTTGGCCAATGCTTTAATCGGTTGGTTTCGGGGCGGCTTGGGTTCGGTGGCGGTGCTGACGTCGATGTTCTTTGCGACGCTGTCTGGTTCATCGTCGGCGACGACGGCGGCCATTGGCTCTAGCCTCATTCCTGAGATGACTAAGAAAAAATACCCTAAACCGTTTGCGACGGCGATTGCGGCTGCTTCTGGTGAGCTGGGGGCGATTATTCCGCCCTCGGTGCCGATGATTGTGTATGGGTTGGTGGCCAACGTGTCGGTGGGCACGCTGTTTTTGGCGGGCATTTTACCGGGCTTATTTATCGGCCTTAGCCTCATCATTACCGTCATTGTGATTGCGCGCCTTAAAAAGTTTGATGAAGTGGAAGTGTTGAGCGTTGGTGAGTGGGCGCATAACCTAGGCGTGGCAGTGAAACGGTCTTTTTTTGCGGTGTTGATGCCGGTGATTATTTTGGGCGGGATTTACCTGGGCTGGTTTACCCCGACAGAAGCCGCAGTGGTGGCCGTATTCTATAGTTTATTCATCGGTCTATTTGTTTATCGAGAGTTACGCTGGGCAGCGTTGCCCCAAATTTTGACCCGCTCGGCGCTGTCCACGGCCATTATTTTGTTAATTGTGGGGTTTGCTTCGGTATTTTCTTACATTCTGACGATGGAGCAGGTGCCGCATAAGTTGAGTCAGTGGGTGATTGGTTTTTCGGATAATCCTTTGGTGTTCATCATCATGGTCAATATTTTCTTATTGATCGTGGGCATGTTTATTGAAACCCTCGCCGCCATCATCATCTTGGGGCCGATCTTGGCGCCGGTGGCGATGATTTACGGCATTGATCCGCTGCATTTTGGCATGATCATGATTGTGAACTTGGCCATTGGCATGGTGACGCCGCCGGTGGGGGTGAATCTGTTTGTGGCCTGTGAAATTGCGGGTTTGCGGATTGATCAATTGATCAGACCGATTCTGATCTTTTTGAGCGTTTTAATTGTTGATCTGTTGATCATCAGCTATTGGGCGCCGCTGTCGACGTGGTTGCCTTCCATTATTAATTAAACACAATGCAGTAAGAGGAGAAACATAATGAAAAAAGTATTGGGTATTGTGGCCGCATCACTCTTGGCCTTAAGTGCGTGTTCTGATCAGTCTTCTGGTGCGAAAGGCGCTGGAGAGGGTGAAAAGATTGAGTTGAAAGTGGGCCATATTCTGACGCCCACCAGCCATTATCAGGTGATGATTGATGAGATGGCCAAGGTGGCGGCTGAGGATTCTAACGGGGCCATTACGATTACGTCGTTCCCACAGTCGCAGCTGGGCGATGAAATTAAAATGATTCAAGCCACGCGTGCGGGCACGCTGTCGATGTTCATCAGTGGGCAAGCGGCTTTAGAAAATACGGTTAAAGAGTATGAGATTTTTGACTTGCCGTATTTGTTTGACAATATTCAGCAGGCCAATCAGGTTTTGGCTGGCCCCGTTGGCCAGAAGTACTTAGACATGCTGTCGCAGTATCAGCTCAAAGGCTTGGGTTGGTTGACCGCTATGGAGCGTAATGTGTTTGCGACGAAGGCAATTAATAGCGTGGACGACATGCGTGGCCTTAAGCTACGGGTAATGCAAGCCCCAGGCTATGTGGAAACCTATAAGGCTTTAGGCGCACAGCCCACGCCGATGGCCTATTCTGAGGTGTACATGTCTTTACAGCAGGGCGTGGTGAATGGCGGCGATATTTCGCCGGATCAGTTCATGAACGATCGCTTTAACGAAGTGGCTAAGTATTTCAACCTCACCAAAACCCATTATTTGCCAGCCTTATTGGTGATGTCCGACCGTCAGTGGCAAAAGCTGAGTGCCGAACAGCAGGCCATCATGCAAAAAGCCGTGGCCGCAGGGCTTAAAAAGGGCATTGCCTTCTACGAAACAGACTATTTGGCGGCGCTAGAGAAAGCCAAGCAAAGTGGCGTGACCGTGGTTGAGCCGGACTTAAGTGGGTTTAAGGCCAGAGCAGAAGGGGTACGCGCGAGCTTGATTAAAGGCATTCCTGATGGTGACGCGTTGTATCAAGAAATTCAAAGCGCTAAGTAACATTAATTGAGTGGCGGAGGGTTTAGCGGTGCTGATGGGCACCGACTAAGCCCTCATTAAGGGCAGAGTGTTGCCTATTTTTAATATTTTATATAGTATACAATATACAATTTAAGGCTGGCAGTACGCTGCTGGCCAACACACCGTCTATTCAGAGGAGAATAACAATGAACTTAACCGGAATTATGGTGCCTTTGGTTACCCCATTTAATGACCAGAACGACGTTGATTTAACCAAGCTGGGCCAGCTGGCCGAGGCGTTTATTCAAGCCGGCGTGTCTGGCCTAGTGGTGTGTGGCACCACGGGCGAGTATTACACCTTCACCGAAGCCGAGCGAGAAGCGGTGCTGTCGACGGTGGCTAAAGTTGGCAAGGGCCGCGTGTCCTTGATTGCTGGCGCCAACGACCTGTCTACGGCGGGTGCCATCAAGCGGGCGCAGCAGGCTAAGGCATTGGGCTATGATGGCTTAATGTTGGCCGCGCCGGCTTATAGCCTGCCGTCTCAAGCGGGCATCATTGCTCACTTTGAAGCGGTGGCGGACAGTACCGACTTACCGATCGTGATGTATAACTTCCCTGCGCGAGTGGGCGTGAACATTGAATTTGAAACGGTGGTGCATCTAAGTGGCCATAAAAACATTAAGGGCATCAAAGAGAGCAGCGGCGATTTCAGCCATGCCTTAAGCCTGATTCAGGCCCAGCTGCCTGATTTTGAAGTGGTGTGTGGCTGTGATGATCAGGCCGCAGACTTCTTCTATTGGGGCGTTAAGGGGTGGATTAGTGGCGCCGCCAACGTGTTCCCAGCCGAGCAGGTGGCGATGTTGGCCGCAGCCAATCAGGGTGATTGGGCTGAGGTTCGGGCCAAGATGCAGGCGATGTACCCCGCCATTCGTTCGATGGAGTGTGGCGACTACAATCAAAAAGCCAAGCTTGGCTGTCGCCGTCATGGCGTTGACGCCGGCAGCGTGCGCTTGCCCTTGGTCGACATGAATCGCGAAGACAGTGCCGCTTTTGTGGCCTTGCTTGATCAGTTTGATGCTTAATCGGCAAAGGATAACCTCATGATAAAAAGTAAAGAAACGGTTTTTGAGACGGCGGATGCCGCGGGCTTATGGGCCGGACATTTGATTCCAGGCTATCAGGCTGATCAAGCACGTCGTCTGGAAAATCGCACCCCCATCGACAATAGCCTGATTGGCTACATCGACAACGGCGATGCGGCGACGGTGGATGCGGCCGTGGCGGTGGCCCGCCAAACCTTTGCGGCTAAAACGTGGTCTGGCTTGGCGCCAGCTGCTCGCAAAGCGGTGCTGTTGGCCTGGGTTCAGCTGTTGCAACAGCACTCAGAAGAATTGGCTGCGCTAGACTGTATTGATGCGGGCAAGCCGATTACCGAGTGTTTGAACACCGACATTCCGGCGACCATCGATACCATTCATTGGTATGCCGAAGCGGCGGATAAGCTGTTTGGTAAGGTGGCACCAACGGGGCCAGAAGCAACCGGACTGGTGGTGAAAGAGGCTATTGGGGTGGTGGGGGCGGTTTTGCCTTGGAACTTCCCGGCGCAAATGTTTGCGTGGAAAGTGGCCCCTGCTTTGGCGGTGGGTAACTCGGTGATCGTGAAGCCGGCAGAGCTGACGTCTTTGAGCGCCTACCGAATGATTCAGCTGGCCTATGAGGCTGGCGTGCCAGAAGGCGCTTTAACCATGGTGTGTGGCTTGGGCGAAACCGTGGGCGAGCCTTTGGGCCGACACATGGATGTGGACATGGTGTCTTTTACTGGCTCAACCGAAGTGGGTCGTTATTTCCTCAAGTATTCGGCCGAGAGCAACTTAAAAGAGATCGTGTTGGAATGTGGCGGCAAAAGCCCACAGCTGGTGTTTGAAGACGCTGATCTGGCCGAAGCGGTGCCGCATATTTTGGCGGGCGCCTTTTGGAATATGGGTGAAAACTGTAGCTGTGGCTCACGCCTGATCGTGCATCATTCGGTTAAGGCGCCGTTATTGGCCTTGCTGAAGGAAGGCCTAAGCAGCTGGGTCGTGGGCAACCCTAAGGACCCTGCGGTGTCGATTGGCCCCATGGTGGAAGAGGCGCACTTTAAGAAAGTGGCTCAGTTTTTAGCCACCACCGAGGCCGAAGGCGGTAAGCTCATTCACGGCGGCGAAATCCTAGACGATTTAGGCAGCGGTTGGTACGTGAGCCCAACGATTTTTGATGACGTCACCCCCGACATGACGCTGTTCCGTGATGAAGTGTTTGGACCTATTTTGGCCGTCACCAGCTTTGAGACGGAAGAAGAAGCGATTGAGTTGGCCAACGACACCCAGTATGGCTTGGCGTCTTCGTTTTATACGCAGAACATCAAGCGTGCGGCTCGAGTGGCGTCCGCGATTCGCGCTGGCACGGTGTCGGTGAACGGTTTCTCGGAAGGCGACATGACGGTGCCTTTTGGCGGCTATAAGCAGTCTGGTTTTGGTGGGCGCGATAATGGCTTAGAAGCCTTTGATCAATACACCCAAACCAAGGTGATTTGGTACGTTAACTAAGCCTTTATGTTACAAGCCCACTGCCATTGATGGCAGTGGGCTTTTTTTTTGGCGCTTGGTGGGCTTATTTTTTTAACAGTTGAATGATGGATTCACCGGCTTCCACAATGTGTTGCTCTAGCAGCGCGCGTGCCGCCTCAATGTTTTTGTCGCGGCAAAGGTGCAGCAGCTGATGGTGTTCTTTCACCGCTTTTTTAATTTTTTGGGTGTACAGCAGCTGCATTCGAATGTAGCGAGAACAGAGGGTGTTGAGGCTTTCGATGAGGTTGAGGCTTTCGGGCAGGTCGGCACATTCGTATAGGGCCATGTGGTAGGCGAAGTTGTATTCGCTCCAGAGGTTGACGTCTTGTTCGGTGGCCAAGGCCTGATCGTATTTGGCCAAGAGGGTTTCTGCTTTGGCCAGGCTGGCTTCGGTCATCAAGGGGATGGCCTGAACCAGGACATCGCATTCGATCAGGCAGCGCAGGTGGAATAGCTCGGTGATTTTATGGGTCGACAGTTCGGTGGCGTAGGCGCCTTTGTAGGGGACAAAATCGACTAAGCCTTCGGCCTTAAGCAGGAGCAGGGCTTCGCGCACGGGAATGCGGCTGACGCCGAATTCTGCGGCAATGGCATCTTGGCGAATGGGGCTGCCGCCTTTGATGTCGCCCCTTAAAATACGGTCGCGTAGTTGATTGGCCACGTATTCGGTTCTGGTTTTTGGGATCAAGGTCGTGGGTTCCATATGTTGCTGCCGAGCCTAAGCTCGGCAATTGAATATTGTATACATTATGTCAAGTAGGGAATTATACCCGTTAATTAGCGGTATTTGTTGAATTAATGTAATAAGAAAATACTTAATCAGCCGCCGTTTTTACAGGGTTAGCGGGCGTGGATTAAGGGGGGCCTAGGCGGCTGATGGCCTTGGACATAGGCTTGTGGCTGGGTTCGCCATTTGGCAGCGAACCCAGCGTTAAGGCGCCTTAATGCTAGGGCTTGTGTGTGTCGCAGGCGTTATATGACAGAGGGCTTCCAGCAACGGTGGCGTCAGCGAAGGCCAGGGCATCAAGCAGTGAGGCTGTGACGACTTGGCTGTGATCTTGCCCTGGGTAGGGGGTTAAGCTGATGGCCCCGCCGCGTGCGCAGAGTGTGTTCACCATTTGTGCCGTGGTTTGGGGCGTGGGCGTGAACTGATCAGCGCCTGCTTGTGCGATCCACACAGGCACCCGCATGGTTTGGGTGGTGGGGTCTTGCTGGCTCAAGAAGGTTTCTAGGCGGTCATAGGCTGTACCCAGTTTTAAATATTGATTTACAGCCGGTAGCGGTAAGGTGATGGGGTCGGTGGTACAGGCTTTAGCCGAAGCGTCTAGCCAAGGGCGAAAGGCTTCGGTGACGAGGTCATCGACCCGGATGGAGGCGTCTGTGGCACGGGCGCCTAAAATAGTTGTCGCGGTAAGTGACGCTGCTAAGGCTTCAGGCATTAAGGGAAAATCGCGAGCAATGGGCACGCCGTTGGCCACGCTACGCACCATGTTTCATAGCCCGGGCCCGACCGGCGCCAGCGCAATGGCTGCTTTGAGTTGGAATCGGCCCTGGGTGGCCTCATGCCGTGCGCCAGCCCATAGGGCGGCGCCGCCCCCTTCGCTGTGTCCAGCCACGATCCAATCCGTGGCCAGCTGGTCGGATACGGCATGTGCTGCCGTCACTAGGTCAATGACTGCTGAGGCATTACTGCGTTGGTTAAGCAGAGGGCGTGGACCCAAATCGGCCCAGCCAGGATAGTCGGTGCGCAGCACGGCATAGCCACGCTTGACCCACTCGTTGAGGGTTTCGGTATGGCCGCCCATGTTTGAAGGCGCACACTGCTGGCCCATACCGGTCGTGCCTGAAGCCCAACTAAGCACAGGGTAGCCACCGCTGGGCATGGGTGAACGAGGAATGGCGATCTGCCCAGTGACGGACACGGGTAGGCCCGCCGCCGATTGAGAAACATAGGTGATCAAATAGTTTTCGCCCGCATCGGGTAGCGGCGTGCCGCGTGCCCCTTTATCTAGCGACAGCACGGTGCCTGGCTGTGTGTGGGCATCTGTTTTTGCGCCTTGGGCAGTCGTGCTCAGTAATGAAAGGGTCAGAAGGGGGAGCCAACGGCACCAGTGTCGGTCATGTTTCATGGTTTACTTCTCCTAAGTAGGGCTTTGGGGGGATTTTGTTTTGGCCGAACGCGTTTTGAGTACGTCATGGTAGGCTCTGAGGCCATGGGTTTAGGACACAGTATGGCTTAATTTTAAGCCCAATGACAGAGCTTAGTGGCTGATTGATAAGTCATTTTTAATTTTGGCGTTTGGGTTGGCCCGTCAATCACGATGTGGCCTGAATTGATGGCCGCACCTTAGGCGCGATCGAGGGGCGGTCTGCGCATAAAACTAATCGGCATAGTGGTTTGAGTGGTGGAAATGGTTTGTTTTTATGGGTGGTTTCTTATTGATCGTTGATTTTTTTAAATTTAGTGGCCGTGCTGTGATAGGCTTCATTTATTTTAATGGCATAATCAGTGGTGGTGATGTCATGGGTTTTTAAAAGGGGCATAAAATGTTAACAGCGGTGGGTTTGGGCATTATTGTGGTGATCGTGATTTTACTGATGACGGAGAAGCTGTCGCCCGTGATCAGCCTGATCATGATTCCGTTTGTGGGGGCCTTGATTGCTGGTTTTGGGCCAGCTGAATTGGCCGAGTTTTATCAATCGGGCACCCGCTCGGTGTTGCAAGTGGTGATTTTGTTTATTTTTGCCATTTTGTTTTTTGGGGTAATGAACGACGTGGGCTTATTTAGGCCCATGATTCATTTTCTGGTGACGGTGACCAAGGGCAATGTGGTGGCCGTGGCCGTGGGCACGGTTTTGGTGTCGGCCATTGCCCAGTTGGATGGTGCCGGGGCGTCGACCTTTCTGCTGATTGTGCCACCGTTATTGCCCCTGTATCAACGCTTAAAAATGAGCCCTTATTTGCTGTTTTTATTATTGGCTGCCAGTGCCGGGGTGGTGAATATTTTACCCTGGGGCGGGCCTTTGGGGCGTTTGGCTTCGGTGTTGGAAATGGACGTGGTGGCGCTATGGCGGCCGCTTATTGGGATTCAAGTGACGGGCATCGTCCTGTTGATTTTATTGGCCTTTGGCTTAGGCAAGCGTGAGCAAAAGCGCATCATTAAGGGGCATGGCCGCTTGGTGACGCAGGCCGAGGCGGATAGCTTGGCCCTCGAGCACACTCAAGGTCAGCCCAGTGCTGAGCGAGTGGCCTTGGATGCCGCAACCGAGGCGCTGCTGCGGCCGAAGTTGCTGTGGGTGAATTTTTTGATTTTTGTCCTGACCTTGGCCGTGCTGTTTGTGGGGTGGTTGCTGCCCGGCTACGTGTTTATGCTGTCGCTGTCGGTGGCTTTGTTGATTAACTACCCGAAGCCAGCCATGCAGCTGGCCAGGATTCAAGCTCATGCAGGTGGGGCGATTATGATGGCCAGCATCATTTTGGCTGCGGGCACCTTTTTGGGGATCTTACGGGAAAGTGGCATGCTCAACAGTATTGCTTTGGCGCTGGTCGACGTGTTGCCAGGGGCTTTGTTGCCTTATCTGCATTTGGTCATTGGCATTTTGGGCACGCCTTTAGAGCTGGTGTTGAGTACCGATGCCTATTATTTTGCCTTATTCCCCGTGGTGCATGAGATTACTGCTCAGGTTGGTGTGGCGTCGACTTCGGCGGCTTACGCCATGCTGTTGGGCAGCATTGTGGGTACGTTTGTGTCGCCGTTCTCACCTGCGTTGTGGTTGGGTTTGGGGCTGGCTCGTTTGTCGATGGGGGCACACATTCGCTATTCGTTTATGTGGATTTGGGGGGTGTCGTTGGTGTTGCTGGCGATCAGCGTGGTGACAGGGTTGATTTAATGGCCTAGATGTTTCAGTCAAGCATGGTCGCTGAGTTCAGCGGCCATGTTTTTTTAAGTGATATTCCCATGGCGTTAATAGGCTAAATACGTTAATGAGTGTTGTATTAAGGCTCCCTAGGTTTGTGTCGGTAACGGGCTGATTTCGCAAACATCTTTAAATGCGCGTCGGTTAGTGTGGCCAAATAGGGGAAATGTTGTTGTGGTATTAAGGGTTTATATTATTAAAAGTGCTATGCTGGGGAGAGGGTATGGCATACTGATGCGCCTTAAAAGTTATAAGGTTTTTATATCCCACAGCTGTGAAGAACAAGGAGTGAAGTAATGGCTTGGACCAATGAACAAAGCGCACGCTTATACGGCATCAACCACTGGGGTGATGATTATTTTAAAGTTGGTGACAATGGTCACGTTTGGGTTTATCCCAATAAGCAACAAGCCGATGTCGGGATCGACATGGCCGTATTGGTGCAGGATTTGGTGAAGGACGGGTATGACCTGCCTTTGCTGCTGCGTTTCCCTGATATTTTGCAGGACAGAGCCCGAAGGCTGTGTGAGGCGTTTAACCAAGCGGTTAAAACCCACGAGTATCCGGCCGGTTACACCGCGATTTACCCGATTAAGGTGAATCAGCAGGCTTCGGTGATTCAAAATATTTTGGCGGCACGTTCTGACGTGCATTCGATTGGTCTGGAAGCCGGGTCTAAGCCGGAACTGATGATCGTGTTGGCGATGGCGCCTAAGGGCGGCACCATCGTGTGTAATGGGTATAAAGACCGTGATTTTATTCGCATGGCGTTGATGGGCCAAAAGCTGGGCCATCAGGTGTTCATCGTGATTGAAAAAGAATCTGAAGTCGAGCTGGTGATTGATGAATCACGCCGTTTGGGCGTACAGGCCCAGATTGGCCTGCGCGTGCGTCTGTCTTCTTTGGCGTCGAGCAAGTGGGCCGACACCGGCGGTGACAAGGGTAAGTTTGGCCTGTCAGCCTCACAGCTGATTTCAGCGGCCCACAAGCTGAAAGCAGCCGGCATGGGCGACAGCGTTCAGCTGATGCACTTCCACATGGGGTCGCAAATTGCCAACATTGCCGACTATCGCCTCGGCTTTAAAGAAGCGATTCGTTATTTTGATGAGCTCCGGGCTTTGGGGCTGCCTTTGTCGTACGTGGACGTAGGCGGCGGCTTGGGCGTGGACTATGACGGCACCAGCTCGCGCAACGCCAGTTCGATCAACTATGATTTAAACGAATATGCCGATACGATTGTGTCGATGTTGGCCAACTACTGCGAAGAGTCGGGTACGCCGGCGCCGCACATTTTGTCCGAGTCAGGTCGAGCGCTGACGGCGCATCATGCGGTGTTGGTGACCAACGTCACTGACGTGGAAGGCTTGCCTGAAGAAATGCCGCAGATCGATGAGGACGCTGAGTGGACAGCGCCGATGAAAAAGTTATTGGCATCGGTGAACCAGGTCAACTTAGACATGACCACTGAGCTGTACTATCGGGTGTCGCAATACTTTACCGAGGTGAGTGAATGGTATGTGGCGGGGCAGCTGAGCCTGTCGGAAAAAGCCATTGCCGAGCAGGTATATTCGGTCTTCTGTCGTCGTCTGAAAAAAGCCCTACAGGCGTCACAGCGTTCGCAGCGTCAGGTATACGATGCGCTTAATGACAAATTGGCGGATAAATATTTCTGTAATTTCTCGGTGTTCCAAAGCCTGCCGGATACTTGGGCCATTGGCCAGATACTGCCGATTATGCCCATCCATCGTTTGGATGAGGTGCCAAGCCGCCGTGCGGTATTGCAAGACTTAACCTGTGATTCTGATGGTAAGGTCAGCAACTATGTGGACGAGCAGAGCATTGAGTCAAGCATGGCCGTGCACGAAGTGAAAGACGGTGAAGTGTACGTGTTGGGCGTGTTTATGGTGGGCGCTTACCAAGAAATTTTGGGTGACATGCATAATTTATTTGGCGACACCGATTCGGTGAATATTTATGTTCGGGCCGAAGGCGAGATTGAGTGTAAGGAAATTGAAGAGCATGACACCATTGAAGACATGCTGCGTTATGTTCACGTGTCGCCAGAGAAGGTGTTGGCTGGCTTTACTGAAAAAGCCCGTGCGGCTTCTTTGAGTGAGGCGGAGTGTGAGGCATTTTGTGCTGAATTTGGCAAACGCTTACAGCAGTCGTCTTATTTGTCTATTTGATTAGGCGGTAAATAACGTCACCCAGAAATGGGAACCCCCCTGAGTGAATGAGGTTCAGGGGGGCTTTTTTTCGGCTTTTGAGTATTTGGTTATCTGTGTCTAATCACTAAGCAAACTCCTTGCGGGTAAGAACGTTGATCTTGAAATGAGGGGAATAACTTAAGTCGCCTATCTGTGCTCGGTATTCACGTTTAGGAAGCTTAATCTGCAGTGCATGGATACTGTTTGATTAAGTTGGGTTTATCTTATCGTTAATGGGAATCGTTATCAATAGCATTCATGAAATAATTGTAGGTTATTTGTTAGTGTGTTGTTTTTTCATTGAAAGTTTTTTGGTGGGTAGTGGGTTTTGTGGTTTTTTGGCTCGTTTTCGCCAGCGTGGGGGTGGGTCTGTTTAAGATTGCTGTGGTTTATGGGCGTTTAGTTGATGGAGATGGAAGGCTAAGGGGGCTTGGGGCTAAAGAACGCTATGGTTTGGTGTTTGCTGAAGACGTATCTCACTTGCCCCTATTTTTTCACTTAGGGGAAATGTGGTGAGTTTAAATAACCTGATCATCACCAAACCATGGTTTGGTGTGTTATGTAAAACGTATTTCACTGGTGCCGATTCTCTGACGGCGTCTCCTTTAGGTGAAGTACCGTCCCGTAGAGCCGCCGAAGTAGGTTCTATTGAGGCAGATGAAGCAGGCAAAAAAGCTTGTGGCGCCCGACCACGCTTTGATAGGAGGGGGAGCACTCTTGCCTGCGCTGGCTCAATAGGTTCTGCTGAGGGCAGTCACGAAGTGACCGGGGATCAGGGTGGCCTTTTCTTTGCTTCGTTTCTTTTGGCCACGCAAAAGAAATGACGTCGCCCTCGGCGAAACAAACGCTCAAATTCAAGTCCTATTTACCCAAAGTCAGCATTTCAAAATCATTCATGCTTCGGCAACATTGCTATTGATTGGTCGTTGGGTTTCGCCCTGTAGGGCGCCATCATTTCTTTTTGATGTCAAAAAGAAACGAAGCAAAGAAAAACCACCCCACTTTATCCGCCCGCTACGCGGGTGCCCTCGTTGGCACGCACGTGGCCGGCGGCAAAAACTCATATTTGGGCCTGCGGCCAAATACTCAAACAACTTTGCCTCAAAGCCCCGGCCCCGCACGAACCGCCTCGGCGGCTAAAAGGGGAACGGTACTTCACCTAAGAGCAAGCGTGGTGAGTTTAAAGTATTTGGCTATATGCGCTGGGTTTTTATTCGAATACCAATCCATGGTTTGCTGCCGGGTCTATTTTTGGTTTAAACACCAGAGTAGCAAGGCCACATGACACGTCATACCAGAGTAAGGTGGTTTTCGTAGGGTGGACTATTGCCCATTTTATGGGCTATGAATAGGGTTGGCTGGGGGGGATCTCGAGAGGACAGGGCACAGAGCATCGGAATCGAGCATAAAAAAACCGCATCGGCGTGAACCTGATGCGGCGGTGGTTTAATCGGCGACCGGCGGCGGTATTTCGAACACCTGGCGCAGGTAGGCCAAGAAGGTTTCGTCGCTGCACATGGTTTTGCCCTTGCTGTCGGATATTTTGGCCACCGACTGCTCGTTGCAGCTGATCAGCTTTAACACGATTTGCAATGGCTCTAGGCCCATGTCGTTGGTGAGGTTGGTGCCAATGCCAAAGCTGGTTTGGATGCGGCCTTTAAAGTGCTGGTGTAGCTCATAGGCCGACGGAATGCTCAGGCCATCGCTGAAGGTCAGCATTTTGGTTTCCGGCTTGATGCGCAGCTTTTGGTAATGCGCAATGGCTTTTTCACCCCAAACGTAGGGGTCGCCGCTGTCGTGGCGCAGGCCGTCAAACAGTTTGGCAAAATACAGGTCGAAGTCGCGCAGGAAGGCGTCCATGCCGACCACGTCGGTGAGGGCAATGCCCAAGTCGCCGCGGTATTCTTGTACCCATGACTCTAAAGCCTTCTTTTGAAAGTCGCGTAGGCGCACGTCGAGGGCCTGGAACGCTTGGAAAAACTCATGCGCCATGGTGCCAATGGGGTAGATGCCTAATTTTTTAGCCAAGTACACATTGCTGGTGCCGCGCATGATTTTAGGGGCCGCCCGATGTAGGGTGCTGACCACGTGCTCGTGCCATTCTTTAGAGTAGCGCCGACGGGTGCCGAAATCAGACACCAAAAAGGGCGGCTCATTGGCACTTTGGGTGTTTTGAATTTGTTGTAGCTGGGCCGCTTTAAGGGCCAGTCGGCGTTCGCCTTCTGCTACTGCGGCGGGGGTGTGCAAGCGCCTAAAGAACAGCTCGTTGACGATGGAGAGGACGAAAATTTCAAAGAACATGGCCTGAACCAGCGGTCCTGAAATGTGAATGTCCAAGCGGCCAACGTCGTCGATGCCGACTTTAATGAAGCGGCGTTTCAGCTGGAACAGCTCTAAATAATCCACGAAGTCGCTTTTGATGAAGCGCAGGCTGCGTAAATAGGCCAGGTCTTCGGCGGTAAACTTAAGCTGGCACAGCAGATCTAGCTGGGCTTCTAGCTCGTCTTTAATTTCGCGCAGAGGATATTGAGTGGTGTCGTGGTTGCGGCAACGGAATTCATAGACGCCAGTGGCCTGTGGGAACTGGTGCAGCACCACTTGCAACATGGTGAACTTATATAAATCCGTGTCCAAGAGGGACTGAATAATGGGTTGATTTTCCATGGGCATCAAGGTGACCACCTCCAACGGTGGTTTTATGATTGAACAGGCCTTGATTAAACCACGTTTTATCTGCTTTGTGGGTAATTTGCTCAGAATGAGTAAAAAAAGGGCCAGATGGGCGGCTTAGGGTCGGCATCTTGCTTAAATAATCAGCAATACAAAGAGGGGCTTAGCCCTGACAGCAGGCCTTGCTGATGGGGGGTGAAGTAAGGGGTTTTGGGGCTGGTTGGGCTGAGATAAGTTAGGGTTTATTGATTGATATTAAAGCAGGAAAATTGACCCTAGAGGCAAAAGTCAGGATAATTAAAGGTATTTTATTGATTGTCAATCGGACCGCTTTTTAGCAGTCTCATAACCCACACGATGTGACACCACATCACTGAACATAAGCCATATGAAAACACCCGAATTACTTTTGCCAGCAGGCGGTTTAGAACGCATGCGGGCTGCCTTTGATTTTGGCGCAGACGCTGTCTACGCCGGCCAACCGCGTTATTCGCTGCGTGCGCGTAACAATGAATTTAAATTAGCCGAATTACAAACCGGCATTGCCGAAGCGCATGCGCGCGGTAAGAAGTTTTTTGTGGCCAGCAACCTGCTGCCCCACAACGCCAAACTGCGCACCTACTTAGACGACATGGCGCCGATTATTGAGATGAAGCCCGATGCGCTGATTATGGCGGATCCGGGCCTCATCATGATGGTGCGCGAAAAATGGCCAGAGGTGCCGATTCACCTGTCGGTTCAGGCCAACACCACCAACTATATGGGGGTGAAGTTTTGGGAGAAGATTGGCGTTGAGCGCATTATTTTGTCACGTGAATTGTCGATTGATGAAATTGCCGAAATTCGCCAACAGTGTCCAGACATTGAGTTAGAAGTGTTTGTGCACGGGGCTTTGTGTATTGCCTATTCTGGCCGCTGCTTGCTGTCTGGCTACTTTAACCACCGCGACCCCAATCAGGGCACCTGTACCAATGCTTGCCGTTGGGACTATAAGGTGCACGAGGCTGATGAGCACAGCGATGCGGGCGATGCGCAAAAAATCGACTTTAATTTTGAAGCGGCTCTAGAAGACGCCAATCAGAATTTTGCCGCCTGTGGTGGCGCCGAGCGTCACCCCGCCGCAGACAAGGTCTATTTGATTGAAGAAGCCAACCGTTCGGGTGAGTTTATGCCCATCATGGAAGACGAGCACGGCACCTACATCATGAATTCCAAGGATTTACGTGCCATTGAGCAGGTGGAAAAGCTGGCCAAAATCGGCGTGGATTCGCTCAAGATTGAAGGGCGCACCAAGTCGGTGTACTACGTGGCGCGTGCGGCCCAGTCTTATCGTAAAGCGATTGATGATGCGGTGGCGGGACGCCCTTTTGATTTAAGCCTGCTGTCTGATTTAGAAGGCTTGGCCAATCGTGGTTATACCCCTGGCTTCTTAGAGCGTCATCAAACCCAAGATTATCAGAATTATTTAAGTGGGCATTCATTGGCCAAAAAAAGTCAGTACGCCGGCAATGTGTTAGGCGTAGACGCAGACGGATGGGCCGAAATTGAGGTGAAAAATCGTTTTGCCGTGGGAGACACCATTGAGATCATTCATCCCAGCGGCAATGACATCGTTCAGGTAACCGAAATCATGCACAAAGGTGCATCAGTAGAAGCGGCACGCGGTAACGGCATTCAGGTAAAAATCCCGAACATGCAGGGCAAAGAAAAAGCCTTGATCGCCCGCATCTTAAACCCTTAAGTCAGCATGAAGGAATATTAAATGAGTTTATATCAATTATTGAATCAAAAAGCCGCAGCGGGTTTTGCCGCCTGTGGTCTAGAAGACGCACCGGTGGCATTACAGGTTTCTGGCAAGCCAGAGTTCGGCGATTACCAAATTAATGGTGTGATGGGCGCGGCCAAAAAACGCAAAACCAATCCTCGTGCGCTGGCCGAAGAAGTCGTGGCCGCTTTGGATTTTGGCGGCATGGTCGCCAAAATGGAAATCGCCGGCCCCGGCTTTATTAACCTATACCTGTCTGAACAGTATCTGTCGGAACAGGCTCAGGTGGCTTTGGCCGATGAGCGTTTGGGCGTGCCCAAGCAAGAAAGCCAAACCGTGGTGATTGATTACTCATCGCCTAACTTGGCCAAAGAAATGCACGTGGGGCATTTACGTTCCAGCATTATTGGCGACAGCATTAGCCGCGTCTTGAGCTTTTGTGGCCACAAAGTCATTGCCCAAAACCACGTGGGCGACTGGGGCACCCAGTTTGGCATGTTGACCGCGTATTTGGTGGAACAGCAAAAAGCGGGCAGTGCTGACATGCAGCTGTCGGACTTAGAGGGTTTCTACCGCGACGCCAAGGTTCGCTTTGATGAAGACGAACAGTTTGCCAACACGGCCCGTGACTATGTGGTGAAACTACAGGGTGGAGACGAGACCGTTTTGGCCTTATGGCGCCAGTTTGTGAAAACCTCGTTGCAACACGCCCAGTCTGTGTATGACAAGCTAGGCCTATTGTTAACCGACAAAGACGTGATGGGCGAGTCGGCCTATAACGATGATTTACAGCCGACCGTGGATGAGCTGATGGCCAGCGGCATTGCGGTGGAAGACGATGGCTCTAAAGTGGTGTTCTTGGATGAGTTTAAAGACCAAGACGATAAGCCTGCGGCCTTTATCGTGCAAAAGCGTGACGGTGGCTTCTTGTATTCCACCACCGATTTGGCCTGCGTGCGCTATCGCGTGCGTCAGCTGAAGGCCGACCGCATTATTTACGTGGTGGATGCCCGTCAAGGCCTACACTTCCAACAGCTGTTTGCGACCGTGCGTAAAGCGGGCTTTGCCGACGACAGCGTGCGCTTAGAGCACATTGCGTTTGGCACCATGATGGGCGAAGACGGCAAGCCGTTTAAAACCCGTTCCGGCGGCACCGTGAAGCTGGTTGATCTATTGGACGAAGCGGTTGAGCGTGCCCATAAAATGGTGGAAAGCAAAAACCCTGACCTAAGCGCTGAGCAAATGGACAAAATTGGCAAAGCGGTGGGCATCGGCGCCGTGAAGTATTCTGATCTGTCGAAAAGCCGCACCAGTGACTACATTTTTAACTGGGACAACATGCTGTCGTTCGAAGGCAATACTGCGCCTTACCTACAGTATGCCTACACTCGGATTCAAAGCGTGTTCCGTAAGGCTGGCGACTTTGATGCCAAGGCGCCGATCGTGATTGAAGCGGCGGCAGAGAAACAGCTGGCGGTGGCCTTGTTGCAATTTGGCGACGAGTTGCAAAAAATCACCCAAAACTGTTACTTGCACAACCTGGCCGCGTATCTATACCACGTGGCGACGCTGTTCAGTCGCTTCTACGAGGCTTGCCCAATTTTGAAGGCAGAGACCGAAGCTCAGAAAAACAGCCGCTTGCAGCTGGCCAATCTGACCGCGAAGACCTTGAAGCAGGGTATGTCTTTGCTGGGCCTGACCGTGCTAAACGAAATGTAAACCAGCCGCTTAAGCTGACTCAAGCCTGCCTCGTGCAGGCTTTTTTTGTGAGGAAAAGGGTTATTTAATAGACTAAATGTCTATAAATATCTTTTTGTCTACAGTTTTATAAAAGAGTACAAATATTAGTTGCTATATTGTCTAATCTTATTTATATTAAACCCTACTTTGCAATAAATTTTTTACTTTTCGGTTTTTTGCCATAATAATTAGACAAAAGGTATAGTCATGCAGCTAAACATAGATAAATTGGTCGCTTACTTTGGTGGGGTAAATGCTTTGGCAGATGCTTTGAAAAAGCATTATCCAGAAGACCCTATTTCGACTGCCGCCATTTATAAATGGCGCTCACGCGGTTCTTTGCCGCTAAGCCAGCTGCAAAAGTTGACGGCCTTGGCGCAAATGCAAGGCAAGCCGATTGATCTGAATTCGTTCATGCAAAGCGAAGCCGTTGGCGTCGCCGGTGCAGGGCGCCCACAGTCTAATCGCCTTGTGGTGTTTGACACCACCTTGCGTGACGGTGAGCAGTCGCCTGGTGCGGCCATGACCAAAGAAGAAAAAGTGCGCATTGCACGGCAGCTAGAAAAGCTAGGCGTTGACGTCATTGAAGCCGGCTTTGCTGCCGCAAGCCCTGGTGACTTTGATGCCGTGTATGAAATTGCGTCTGTTTTGAAAAAGACCACCGTGTGCTCATTGGCGCGCGCCAACGAAAAAGACGTGCGCATTGCCGGTGAAGCGGTGAAGCCCGCGGCCAAAGGCCGAATTCACGTGTTCATCGCCACCAGTACTTTGCACATGGAACAAAAGCTAAAAATGACCCCTGAGCAAGTGGTGGCGGCCGCCGTGCACGCGGTTAAGGTGGCCAAAGAATACACCGACGACGTTCAGTTTTCGTGTGAAGACGCCTTGCGCTCAGACCTAAGCTTCTTGAGCCACATTTGTGGTGAAGTGATTGAAGCCGGCGCGACCACGATTAACATTCCGGATACGGTCGGCTACGCCATTCCGTTCCAGACCGAGCAGTTCTTTAAAACCTTGATTTCGCAAACCCGCGGCGGCCACACCGTGACCTGGGCCACCCACTGTCACGACGACTTGGGCCTGTCGGTCAGCAACTCTTTGGCCGCAGTGATGGGCGGCGCCCGCCAAGTAGAGTGCACCATTAACGGTTTGGGCGAGCGTGCGGGTAACGCCAGCTTGGAAGAAATTGTGATGGCCATCAACACCCGTAAGGACGTGTTTGGCTTGAACGTGGGCGTGGACACCACGCAAATTGTGCCAACGTCTAAACTGGTGTCGACCGTGACCGGCTACCCCGTGCAGCCAAACAAGGCGATTGTGGGCGCAAACGCGTTTGCACATGAGTCGGGTATTCACCAAGACGGCGTGTTGAAGTGCCGTGAAACCTACGAAATTATGACGCCAGAGTCGGTGGGTTGGGCGTCTAATCGTTTGACCTTGGGCAAGTTGTCTGGGCGTAATGCCTTTAAGAATAAGCTGCTAGAGTTGGGTATTGAAATGGGCAGTGAAGAAGCGATTAACGCCGCCTTCGTTCGCTTTAAAGAATTGGCCGACAAAAAACGCGAAATTTTTGATGAGGACTTGCATGCTTTGGTGGGTGAAGAAATGGGTGGCCACACCGATTCATTCAAGTATGTGTCGTTGAAAATTGAAAGTGAAACCGGTGAAGTCCCTACGGCCGACATTGTGTTTAACGACCAAGGCCATGAGTTCCGTGCCAAAAAAGGCGGCTCAGGCCCGGTAGACGCGATTTTCAAAGCCATTGAGAGCGTGGTGAAAAGCGACGCCGAGTTGCAGCTGTACTCTGTGAACGCGATTACCAGCGGCACCGAGAGCCAAGGTGAAGTGACCGTTCGCTTGAGCAAGGGTGGCAACGTGGTGAACGGCCAAGGTGCAGACACCGACGTGATTGTGGCCAGCGCCAAAGCGTACCTGTCGGCCTTAACCAAGCTACGCCATGCGGGCAACCGCGTTCGGGCGCAGGGCATGGTGTAAAAGCTGGATTCATAGAAAACCGCCTTCGGGCGGTTTTTTTGTGGGCGGCGCGAGCCAAGCTTTGCGTTCCATGCCGTTTTGAACTTTCGCCATTGTGTTGATTTGCTTGGGCCCAGTTAATTAAGGATAAGTGATGAGCCAAGACAACTAAATCATGGTTTTTTGTTTAATGAAGCCGCGCCTCAATTTATCGACCTTCTGACAATGTATCCCTTAGGTGAAGTACCGTCCCGTAGAGCCGCCGAAGTAGGTTCTATTGAGGCAGATGAAGCAGGCAAAAAGCTTGTGGCGCCCGACCACGCTTTTATAGGAGGGGGAGCACTCTTGCCTGCGCTGGCTCAATAGGTTCTGCTGAGGGCAGTCACGAAGTGACCGGGGATCAGGGTGGCCTTTTCTTTGCTTCGTTTCTTTTGGCCACGCAAAAGAAATGACGTCGCCCATCGGGCGAAACAAAACGCCCAAATTTAAGCTATGCCTGACTAAAAGCAGCCTTTCAAAATCATTCATGCTTCGGCAACATCGCTATTGATCAGTCGTTGGGTTTCGCCCTGTAGGGCGACATACTTTCTTTTGCGTGGCCAAAAGAAAGTATGCAAAGAAAAGGCCACCCCACTTTATCCGCCCGCTACGCGGGTGCCCTCGTTGGCCCGCACGTGGCCGGCGGCAAAAACTCATATTTGGGCCTTCGGCCAAATACTCAAACAACTTTGCCTCAAAGCCCCGGCCCCGCACGAACCGCCTCGGCGGCTAAAAGGGGAACGGTACTTCACCTAAGGGAAAGGTGGAGAGTTTAAATAATCTGATATTCACCAAACCATCGTCTGTTTTAATAAGGACTGCGAAGCACACATAGATAAAAAGATAAAAAGCCCTTGGCGTTGGCCAAGGGCTTTGCTGTATGTAGTGGGCGCGCTTATTTAGAGAAAATAAGGTGGAGGCCAAAGGCCACAAATAGCGTGCCGGCGACGCCATCAATCCACTTGGCGGCGCGTTGATAGCCTTTTCGAAACGCAGGCAGGGAGAAAATAGAGGCCACTAGGCTAAACCAGATGAGGGTTTCAACGGCCACGAGGGCAAAGATACTCCAGCGGGCGGCCACCGACATGTCGTCGCCGACAAACAGCGAAAACACGCTGCCAAAGTAGATGATGGCCTTGGGGTTGGCCAAATTGGTCAGCAGGCCCTTCATGAAGAGGTGTTTGCTTTGGTTAAATGGCAGCTCGGTGGGTAGGTTGGCGATGCTGTGGTTTTTGGCTGACTTTAAGAGCTGGTAGCCAAGGTAGCTAAGGTATAGGCCACCCGCAATCATGATGCCCTGGTGTAGCCAGGCCATTTTTTGTAAAAGTAAATGCAGGCCTAACAGCGCAATACCCGACCAAATCACCACGCCCAGGCAAATGCCGAGTACGGCCTTCATGGCGTCTTTACGAGAGCGGCTGGCGGCAACCTGGGAGACAAAAAAGAAGTCTGGGCCAGGCGTCATGAGGGCGATGAAGTGAATCAAAGCCACGGTGCTTAAGATGGCGAGCATGAACGATCTTTCATTGGGGTTAGGGTTTGAGGTTGGGGGTAGAGTGGTAGCATAGCAATAAATAAAACGCGGCACAATTGCCCCACGCGACAATTCTTGCGATCCTTTAGGCGGGGCATGAGCTTCGCTAGAGTGGTCTGGTTAAACTTTGTGTTGTGGGTGAGAGAAAAATGGCAAAAAAGTGACGAAAAAAGGTGCTGTATGCGCGTAAACCTAGTAATATATTAGTAAATGTCACTCTGCTATAATAGAAATTATAGTTTGTTTTATAACACTTATTAGGGAAGTGCCATCCGTTGGTGGGTATGGTCTTTCAGATCATCGTATGACGTACCGCTTCATGATCTTTTTTAATTTATAGAGTGCCCAATTCTGAATGAAACCTAAAAATCGTAATATTCCCCTACTGTTGCTGCGTGCCCGTGAGGCGATGATGGTGTATTTTCGGCCGGCTTTGAGCAAGCGCCAGCTAACCGAACAACAGTGGCGTATTTTGCGCGCCCTGTATGAAGAAAAACAGCTGGAACCGAGAGAACTGTGCCAGCAGTGCTGTATTTTAAGCCCCAGCATGGCCGGCATTTTGAAGCGCATGGAAGAGTTAAACCTGGTGGTGAAAGTGCCTTCTGATTTTGACAAACGTCGCGTCATGGTGACGCTGGCCGAGGGTGTGGATCGCATGGTGGAAGACATCTTGAGAGAGAACCGCTCGGCCTATGACCTCTTGGCTAAAAAAGTGGGGGAGCAAGAGTTGAAAGACCTGATGGCGCAGTTGGACAACGTATTGAAACATCTCGAGCACTAAAACGGCTGAGCCGTGGTCTCGTTGTGGCAAAGCCATCCGCCTAAGGATGGCTTTTTTATTAAATGGGTTTGACAAAAACACTCATATATTAGTAATATTGGATTAACTAACATATTAGTGTAATTCGAGCGAGGTAAATGGCTTGCTCAGAACATAACAACGGAGAACGAGATGTCTACATTAGATTTGGCTCAGGCCACCGTGTTTGGGGTGGCGCTTAACCATCAGTCGGTGATGGCCGAGCACGCCGCGGCGTTTGTGACGGCGCCTTACAAAGCCTTGCCGACTAAGCCAGTGTTGTTCATTAAAACCCCCAATACTTACAACTTAAGTGGCAACGTGCCGTTCCCTGCGGGTGAGCGCCTCCAGGCAGGCGTGTGCGTGGGCGTGGTGTTGGCCAAAGACGCCAGCCGCGTGACCGCCGCCGATGCGCTGAGCTATGTCGCGGGCGTGGTGGTGGCCAACGAATACAGCCTGCCGGAAGACAGTTTTTATCGTCCCGCGATTAAAGCCAAATGCCGCGATGGCTTCATGAGCTTTAACCCCACCATCGTGCCCCTAAGCGCGATTACCGACGTGAACCAGCTGGCCTTAACCACCGCCGTGAACGGCGCAGTGAAGCAGCAGGGCAATACGGCGGATTGGGTGCGCGACATCCCCACCCTGATTGAAGAAATTACCGACTTCATGACCTTACATGCCGGCGACGTATTGTTGACCGGTACCCCAGCTGGGCGCTTTGACCTGGCCGTAGGGGATGAAGTGACCGTCAGCGTGGCCCAAGTGGGTCAGTTGACCGATACCATCGTGGCCGAATAAGGGAGCGCATCGTGAAAAAAGCCAAAATTAAATACCAAAACCAAACTTATGCCGTAACCGTGAATGACGACCTGTCTGTGAATTTGCCAGACGGCACGGTGCTGGCCGAAACCGACGTGACCTGGTTGCCGCCTGCGACCGGCACCATGTTTGCTCTGGGCCTTAATTATGCCGACCACGCCAGCGAATTGGCGTTTGCCCCACCGACGGAGCCGCTGGTGTTCATTAAGTCTAAGGGCACCTACGTGGGCCACAACGGCCACAGCTGGCGCCCCAACAACATCGACTACATGCACTATGAGTGCGAGCTGGCGGCGGTGATTGGCAAAACGGCCAAAAACGTCAAAGCCGCCGATGCTTGGGACTATGTCGAAGGGTTTACCTTGTGCAACGACTACGCCATCCGTGACTATTTGGAAAACTACTATCGGCCGAATCTGCGGGTGAAAAACCGCGATGCGATGACGCCCGTGGGCCCTTACATCATTGATTTGGCCGACGTGGTCGATCCGATGAACCTCAGCCTTAAAACCTGGGTCAACGGCGAATTGCGCCAAGAAGGCAACACCAAAGACATGATTTTTGACGTGCCGTTTTTGATTGAGTATTTGTCCAGCTTCATGACCTTGCAGCCGGGCGACATGATTGCCACCGGCTGTCCTAAAGGCACCTCAGACGTCAAGGCTGGCGACACCATCATCATTGAAATCGACCAGGTAGGCTCATTGACCAATTACATGTTGAGCGAAGACGAATTTTTTGCCGCAAACTAACGGCGGTCACGGCCTCAGGGTCAGACAAAGGAGAACAGAGCATGATTAAGCATTGGATTAACGGCAAAGAAGTGGCCAGCGAGGAAACCTTCGACAACATCAATCCGGCCACCATGGAAAAAATTGGCGAAGTGGCCAGCGGTGGCCAAAAAGAGGTCGATATGGCCGTGGCGGCGGCCAAGGCTGCCTTTCCTAAATGGTCGAAAACCCCAGCCAAGGAGCGCGCCAAAATCATGCGCCAGTTTGGCGACCTCATTGATCAAAACGTGGAAAAAATTGCCCAGCTGGAAACCCTAGACACCGGCTTGCCGATTCACCAAACCCGCAACGTGCTGATTCCGCGCGCCTCGCATAACTTTAACTTCTTTGCGGAAGTGTGCACCCGCATGAACGGCCATACCTATCCGGTAGACGACCAAATGCTGAACTACACCATGCATCAACCGGTGGGCGTGTGTGGTCTGGTGTCGCCTTGGAACGTGCCGTTCATGACGGCCACCTGGAAAACTGCCCCATGTTTGGCCTTGGGCAATACTGCGGTGTTAAAAATGTCGGAGCTGTCGCCGTTAACCGCCAATGAATTAGGCCGTTTGGCCCTAGAAGCCGGCGTGCCGGAAGGCGTGTTCAACGTGGTGCAAGGCTACGGCCGCAGCGCCGGTGACGCCTTGGTGCGCCACCCTGACGTGGGCGCGGTGTCGTTTACCGGCGGCACCGCCACCGGTCGTCAAATCATGTCCAATGCAGGGATTAAAAAATACTCGATGGAGTTGGGCGGCAAGTCGCCAGTACTGGTGTTTGACGACGCCGACTGGCAGCGTGCCTTAGACGCTTCTTTGTTCACCATTTTCTCTTTAAATGGCGAACGCTGTACCGCGGGCTCACGTATTTTCATTCAGGAAAGCATTTACGACCAGTTCGTGGCAGAGTTTGCCGCACGTGCTAAGCGCATCATCGTGGGCGATCCACAAGATTTCAACACCCAAGTGGGCGCCATGATTACCCGTCAGCACTACGATAAGGTCACAGGCTACATCAAAATTGGCATGGAAGAGGGCGCGCGTTTGGTGGCCGGTGGCCTAGAGCGTCCAGCGGGTTTACCCGCTCACCTAAGCCAAGGCAACTTTATTCAGCCAACGGTGTTTGCCGACGTGAACAACAGCATGCGCATTGCCCAAGAAGAAATTTTTGGCCCGGTGGTGTGCTTGATCAAGTTTAAGGACGAGGCCGAAGCGGTGCGCTTGGCCAACGACGTGGAATACGGTTTGGCGTCTTATGTGTGGACGTCGGATTTAACCCGTGCCCACCGCGTGTCGGCGCAAATTGAGGCCGGCATGGTGTTTGTGAACTCACAAAACGTGCGCGACCTACGCCAGCCGTTTGGCGGCGTGAAGCAGTCTGGTACTGGCCGTGAAGGCGGCGAGTACAGCTTTGAAGTGTTCACCGAAATTAAAAACGTGTGCATTTCTATGGGCGAGCATCATATCCCACGTTGGGGCGTGTAGGCATCCGCTCACGAGGGCTGACGCAGGTGCGTCGGCCACAGAATAATAACGATTAGGAGCAGTAAAATGGGGCAAATTGCACTCGCAGCAAAAATCACTCATGTGCCATCGATGTACCTATCTGAGTTACCAGGTGAACATCATGGCTGTCGTCAGTCCGCCATTGATGGCCATAAAGAAATTGGCCGCCGCTGTCGTGAACTGGGCGTTGACACCATCATCGTGTTTGACACGCACTGGTTGGTCAACAGTGGCTACCACATCAACTGTAATGACCGCTTCGAAGGCGTGTACACCAGTAATGAGCTGCCGCACTTTATCAAAGACATGACCTATCAGTATCAGGGCAACCCAGAGTTGGGCCATTTGATTGCCGAAAAAGCCCGCGCCAAAGACGTGCGTGCGATGTCGCATGAAATCGATAGCCTGGCCATGGAATACGGCACGCTGGTGCCGATGCGTTACATGAACGAAGACCAGCACTTTAAAGTGATTTCCATTTCGGCCTTCTGCACCTCACACGAGTTGGAAGACAGCCGCAAGCTGGGTGAAGCCGTGGTAGAAGCGATTAAAGAATACGACGGCAAGGTGGCGGTGTTGGCCAGTGGCTCGTTGTCACACCGTTTTATTTGGGACCGTATTGCCTCAACCGGCATGAACAGCTACACCCGTGAGTTTGATCGTCAGGTAGACCTACGCGTGGTGGACATGTGGAAAGAAGGCCTGTGGCCAGAATTCTGCGCCATGTTGCCAGACTATGCTGTGCATTGCTTTGGCGAAGGCATGATGCACGACACCGCCATGCTGTTGGGCGTGGTGGGCTGGGATCAGTATCGCGGTAAGGTTGAAATTTTGACCGACCTGTTTGCCAGCTCGGGTACCGGCCAAATCAACGCTTTATTTCCACTGTAACCGTTAATCATGGTCCATGGGTGGGCGCGGCCCGCTCATGGATGCAGGAGCTGTGATGCCTCATTTTACCGTTGAATATTCGGCCAATTTAGCCGAAGACATCGTGTTTGCCGATTTTTTTGCACAGGTGCATGAGTATTTGGGCGCCAGCGGTGTGTTCCCTTTGGGCGGCATTCGCAGTCGTGCCATTCGTATGGATGATTACCGCATTGCCGATAACGCACACGACTACGCCTTTATTCACCTGATTCTCAAGGTGGGCAGTGGCCGCGATTTAGACACCCGTAAAACCGTGTGTGACGGCCTGTTTGCCCTAATTGAGGCTTATTTTGCACCACTGCAAGCGCAGCGCCTGTTGGCGATTTCGTTTGAAATGCAGGAAGTGCATCCCGTTTTGACCTACAAGAAAAACAATATTCACGCCTTTTTAAAAGCCAACGGCGGCTAATGCCGCAGCCGCTGGCGGCGTGCGTATGTTGCTAAAGCAACCTGGCCCAGTGCCACTATGTGACCTTAAGAACAAGAGAAAGAAGCCAGCATGCTTGCACCAAACATCATCCAAGACCTAGCCCAACAGCTGAATCAGGCCGAAAAAAGCCGCACCCAGCTGAAGCAGTTTTCATTGACCCAGCCAGACATCACCATTGAAGACGCCTACGCGATTCAAAAAGCCTGGGTGGCCCTTAAAATAGAAGAAGGCCGTAAGCTGGTTGGCCATAAGATTGGCCTGACCTCGCGCGCCATGCAGGTGTCCTCTAACATTACCGAGCCAGACTATGGCGCGCTGTTAGACGACATGTTTTTTGACGAAGGCACCGAGATTCCCTTTGAGCGCTTCATCGTGCCGCGGGTAGAAGTAGAGCTGGCCTTCATTTTGGGCAAGCCTTTAAGCGGCCCGAACTGCACCATTTTTGACGTGTTAGACGCGACCGAGTGGGTGGTGCCCGCTTTGGAAATCATCGATGCCCGACTGCACAACGTCGATCCTGAAACGAAGATCACCCGTAAGGTGTTCGACACCATTTCTGACAATGCCGCCAATGCTGGCGTGGTCATGGGCGGTCGGCCGATTCGCCCCACCGAAGTTGATTTACGCAAGGTCAGCGCCGTGCTGTATCGCAACGGCGTGATTGAAGAATCAGGCGTGTCGGCGGCGGTGTTGAATCACCCCGCCAAAGGCGTGGCGTGGTTGGCGAACAAGCTGCACCCGCACGGCGTGACCTTGCAGCCAGGGCAGGTGATTTTGGGTGGTTCTTTTACCCGCCCAGTGGCGGCGCGCCAAGGCGACACCTTCCACGTGGACTACGGTGACCTAGGCGCCATCGCCTGCTATTTTGGCTAACCGATAAGGACAGAATCATGGCAAAGATAATACCCAATAAATTTAAGCAAGCGCTTCGCGGCGACGGCGCACAAATTGGCATGTGGCTCGGTTTGGCCAACAGCTACAGCGCCGAGCTGATTGCCACCGTGGGCTTCGATTGGTTGCTCATCGACGGCGAACACGCCCCCAATAACGTCACTACGGTGTTGCAACAGCTACAGGCGATTGCGCCGTACCAGGCACAAGGCCATTCGCTGCCAGTGGTGCGCCCGCCGGTGGGCGACGCAGTGTTAATCAAGCAGCTGCTTGACGTGGGGGTGCAAACGCTATTGGTGCCCATGGTGGAAAGCGCCGAGCAGGCACGCGGCCTGGTCGACGCCATGCGTTACCCACCAGAAGGCATCCGCGGCGTGGGCAGCGCCTTAGCGCGGGCTTCGTTGTGGAACAGCGTCGACGATTACCTCAATCAGGCCAATGCCCAGATGTGCCTGCTGGTGCAGGTAGAAAACTTAGAAGGACTCAATAACCTGGCCGACATTGTGGCGGTTGAGGGCGTCGATGGGGTGTTCATTGGCCCGGCTGATTTATGCGCGGCCATGGGCCATCGTGGCAACCCCATGCATCCTGAGGTGCAGGCGGCGATTAAAACCGCCGTGGCCACCATCCGTGCGGCGGGTAAGGCGGCCGGCATTTTGTACGCCGATGAACAACAGGCGAAGGCCTTCATTGAGATGGGCTTTAACTTTGTGGCCGTGGGCGTGGACACCACGCTGTTAGCCAAGTCTTGCCGCAGCCTTTTAGGGCGGTTTAAAGGCGGTGATGAGGCCGCAGCCGCAGCCCCTTCGGTGTATTAAGGAAAAAACAGCATGAATTTAATTAAAGACCAAGGCCTGTGGCAAACCCGGGCCTACATTAACGGTGAGTGGGTCGACGGCGCCGACCACATCGATGTCATCAACCCCGCCACGGGTGAAGTCATTGCCCGCGTGCCCAATTTAGGTCAGGCCGAGGCAGAAGCCGCCGTGGCGGCCGCGCAGCAGGCGCAACAAGCCTGGGCCAAGCTGCCGGCCAAGGCGCGTAGCCAAGTACTGCGGCGCTGGTTTGATTTGATGATGGCGCATCAGGATGATTTGGCGGTGATCTTAACCCTAGAGCAGGGCAAGCCATTGGCCGAAGCCAAGGGTGAAATTGCCTATGGGGCGTCGTACATCGAGTGGTATGCCGAAGAGGCCAAACGCATCTACGGCGACATCATTCCTGGGCCCAGCGCCGACAAGCGTATTTTGGTGACCAAAGAGGCGATTGGCGTGTGCGCCGCCATCACGCCGTGGAACTTCCCTAACGCCATGATTACCCGCAAGGCTGCGCCTGCCCTGGCCGCCGGCTGTAGCATTGTGGTGCGCCCAGCGTCACAAACGCCGCTGTCGGCCTTGGCGATCGCTGAGTTGGCGCATCGCGCCGGCATGCCTGCGGGCGTGTTTAACGTGTTGACCGGCAGCGCCACCCAAATTGGGCAGGTGTTGACCAAAGATGAACGGGTGAAGAAGTTTAGCTTTACCGGTTCGACCGAAGTGGGCCGCAAGCTGATTGCCCAGTGTGCGGACACGGTTAAAAAAGTGTCGATGGAGCTGGGCGGTAATGCGCCGTTCATCGTGTTCAACGACGCCGACCTTGACGAAGCTGTGGTGGGCGCCATCAACTGTAAATTCCGTAACGCTGGCCAAACCTGCGTTTGTGCCAACCGTTTGTATGTGCAATCGGGCGTGTACGATGCCTTTGTCAGCAAGTTGTCTGCCGCGGTGGCGAAACTGACCATGGGCGACGGCCTAAAAGAGGGCGTGGTGTTTGGCCCAGTGATTGACGGCAACGCCGTGGCAAAAGTACAAGAACACATTGACGATGCGGTGGCCAAGGGCGCTGAATTGGTCAGCGGTGGCCAGGTGGATGCGCTGGGGCCATTGTTCTTCCAGCCGACCGTGGTCAAAAATGTCACCCAAGCCATGAAGGTGGCGAAGGAAGAAACCTTTGGGCCGTTGGCGCCGGTGTTCCGTTTTGAGACGGAAGAAGAAGTGATCGGCTACGCTAACGATACTGAGTTTGGCCTGGCTTCGTATTTTTATACCCGCGACATGGGGACGGTGGTGCGGGTGTCTGAAGCCTTGGCATACGGCATGGTGGCGGTCAACAGTGGCGTGCTGTCGAATGAGGCGGCACCGTTTGGCGGCGTCAAGCAGTCTGGCCTAGGCCGTGAAGGTTCGAAGTACGGCATGGATGACTACCTCGAAATCAAATACGTGCTGCTGGCCGGCGTGTAGCCACGACACCGCAGAACCCAGCCTTCATAACGTCAACGTTGTGAAGGTTTTTTAATGGCGGTTGGGCGAGGGAGAGACGTTTTATTTCGGCGCCGGCAGAAATTACTAACAAATTAACAAATTCAATGAAAAGTACAATTTTAGTCGGGAAAGGTACATTTATCAAAATGCTTAAGCTGGGCATACTGATCAACATCACCTAGCAAGCGTCTAGGACTGGAGAAGTAAGAGGCCGATACGCACGGCATCGGTCGCCCTGATAAAAAATAATGAACGAGGCGAATAAACATGAAAAATACAAACTTTCTTTTGGCACAGCTACAAGAAATTCTGCCCCAAATTGCGGCCAACGCCGACAAAACCGAACAGCTGCGCCGCGTGCCTGATGAAAATATTGCGTTGCTGAAGGGCATTGGCTTACATAAGGCTTTCTTGCCTAAGGCGTACGGCGGTTACGAGGTGTCTTTGCCCGAGTTTTCTGACTGCATCAGTGCCCTAGCCGGTGCCTGCGGTGGCACCGCTTGGGCCTTTAGCCTGTTGTGTACCCATAACCACCAGTTGGCGATGTTCTCCAAGCAGCTACAGGATGAAATTTGGGGTGAAAACCCTGACGCCACCGCCAGCAGCTCGATTGCGCCGTTCAGCAAAATTGAAGAAGTAGAGGGCGGCATCCGCATCAGCGGTGAAATGGGTTGGAGCAGCGGCTGTGACCATGCGGACTGGGCCATTGTGGGCTGTAACCGCTTTAACGAAGCCGGTGAAAAAATCTACTCGTTTGCGGTGTTGCCCCGTTCTGATTATGAGATTGTAGACAACTGGTATGCGATGGCAATGAAGGGCAGCGGCTCTAAACAATTGAGCATTAAAGACGTGTTTGTACCCGAACATCGGATCCAAGCGGCAAAAGACATGATGGAAGGCAAGTCGGCTGGCTTTGGCCTGTATCCAGACAGTAAGGTGTTCTATACCCCCTATCGTCCTTACTTTGCCAGTGGTTTTGCCGCCATTGCTTTGGGCATCGCCGAGCGTATGCTGGTGGCGTTTAAAGAAAAAACCCAAAATCGCGTGCGCGCCTATACCGGCGTCAACGTGGGTACGGCCACGCCTGCCTTAATGCGCTTGGCCGAATCGACCCATCAAGTGGCCGCGGCGCGCGCGTTCTTGGAAAAAACCTTGCAAGACCATAAGGCCCACGCCGAGCGCCAGGAATACCCTAGCCGCGGTACGCTGTCGCATTGGCGCACCAATCAGGCCTACGCCGTGAAGATGTGTGTTGAAGCGGTGGATCGCTTGTTCAGCGCCTCGGGTGCCAGCGTGTGGATGGAAGGCAACGAAATTCAACGCCTGTTCCGTGACGTCCACATTACCGGTGCGCATGCCTACACCGACTACGATGTGTGCGCCCAGATCTTGGGTCGTGAACTGATGGGCCTAGAGCCCGATCCAAGCATGGTTTAAGCCCATAATAAAATCAACAGGCAGGACAGAGGAGAACATCATGTCGACGTTTGACAGTAAATCATTTCGCCGCGCTTTGGGTAACTTTGCCACCGGCGTGACGGTGGTGACGGCCCAAGATGATGCGGGCAATAAGGTAGGCGTCACCGCCAACAGTTTTAATTCGGTTTCTTTAGAGCCGGCTTTGGTGCTGTGGAGCATTGATAAAAAATCCAGCAGCCACGAGGTGTTTGATCGGGCCAGCCATTTTGCGGTGAACATCTTGGCCGGCGACCAGATTGGCTTGTCCAATAACTTTGCGCGGCCCAAAGAGGATAAGTTTGCCGACGTGGCCTACCACGAAGGCGCGGGGCGCTCATTGTTGTTGGCCGATTGTGCCGCTCATTTTGAGTGCGAGCTGTATCAGCAAATTGATGCCGGTGACCATTTTATTTTGATCGGCAAAGTGGTGGCGTTCAGCGACTTTGGCCGGGCGCCGCTGCTGTATCATCAAGGGGCGTATTCGGCCGTTTTGCCTCACCCTAGCTTACAGCGCAAGCGTGAGGCGCCGGTCGCGGGCGAAACGGCTTCGGGCAAGCTGTTCCACAACATGCATTACTTGCTTACCCAAGCGGTGCGCGCGTATCAGAATGATTACTATCCCAAGCAGCTGGCTTCAGGCCTGCGTACCAGCGAAGCGCGCATGCTGCTGGTGTTAGATGGCGGTCACGCCAACTGTAAGGTCGGCATGCTCAAAGAAGTGGCCATGCCGATGCGTGAAATTGAGCAAGCGGTGGAGATTCTCAAGCGTAAGGGGTTGATCCAGGAAGACAGTGACGCCTTGCAGCTCACCGAATTGGGGCATGAACAGGCACAGCAGCTGTATGCCATCGCCGAGGAGCATCAAGATCAGGTGTTCAGCCAGTACCAGCCGGAACAGGTGGCGCTGTTTAAAACCATGCTCAAAGACATGATTGATTAAGACTTAAGGCTTCATTAGGGTTATTCTATATGAATAACCCTTTTTTATGTGCGCTTGAAGAGGTTTGGGTATGAATCACACACTGCGGCCCCGTCATGGGCTCATCATTATTTTGGCCAGCCTGGTGGCGTTTGGTCCGTTATCCATCGACATGTATTTGCCCAGCCTGCCGATCATCGCTGAGGACCTGGCGGCGAGGGCGGGCGAGATTAAACTCACCATTACCTTGTTTTTGGTGGGCTTTAGCGTGGGCATGCTGTTGTATGGGCCGCTGTCGGATCGTTTTGGCCGGCGGTGGTTATTGCTGTTGGGCATTGGCCTGTATTTGGTGGCCACCGTTGGCTGCGCCTGGGCCTTGAGCGCCGAGCAGTTATTGGCGTGGCGGTTGCTGCAAGCCTTGGGCGGGGCCAGTGCCTCAGTGTTGGCGCGGGCCATCGTGCGCGACGTATACCCCGTGGGCGAGGCGGCTAAAATCCTGTCGTTGATGCACATCATTACCATGGTGGCGACCATTGCCGCACCGGTGCTGGGCAGCTTGCTGGTGTTGTGGCTGGGCTGGCGGGCCATTTTTGGGTTTTTATTTTTGTTTGCCTTACTGTGCCTGCTGTTGGTTTACCATAAAGTGCCCGAAACGCTGGCGTCAGAACGGCGGCTGCCGTCGTTGCGTCAGGTGTTTGGCGCCTATTATCAGATCGCCACGAATCGACGGGGCTTAAGCTATATTGGGTGTATGGGCATGTCGTTTGCCGGCATGTTTGTCTACATCACCGCGTCACCGTTTGTGTACATTGATTATTTCGGGGTGACACCGCAGCAGTACGCCTTGCTGTTTGGTCTGAATATTTTTGGCATCATGGCCATGACCTTTGTGAATGCCAGCATGGTGGGGCGGGTGGGGCCGCAGCGCATGATTCAATTTGGCGCCGGCATGGTGTTGGCGTCGGCGCTATGGCTGTTGTGCTTAGGCTGGAGCGGTTGGGGCGGACTGTGGGGCATCGTTGTGGGGCTGTGGGTGTTTGTGGCCATGACGGGCACGCTCAGCGCCAATTGCATTGCCCAGCTGATGGCTTTGTTTCCGCGCCAGGCTGGTGCGGCCGCAGGCTTGGCGGTGGCGACCCAGTTTGGTTTGGGTGCGTGCTTTAGCTTTTTGGTCAGCCAATTTTCTGCGGTGGATCCCTTGCCCATGGTGGGCGTGATCGCCGTTGCCGGCGCGCTGTGCTTTGGCGCCATGTGGCTAACTCGGGCACCGTAGCGGCCAGCAGGGCGTATTGATTGAGCCCGTATGGCGATCAAAAAACCGCCAGAGGGCGGTTTTTTTGTCGGGCGGCTTTAATTCCCTAGCTGTTGCAATAAGGAGCGTGAGGGAATGAAGAACAGCGTGCCGGTGACGGCGGTACTGAAATCCAACAGGCGATCGTAGTTGCCGACGGGCTCGCCAATAAACATATTGCTGAGCATGCGTTCGGTCACGCTGGGCGTTTTGGCGTAGCCAATAAAGTAGGTGCCAAATTCACCCGCGGCTGGATTGCCAAAGGGCAGATTAGCGCGCATGATTTTTAACTCATTGCCGTCTTCGTCTTCAATGTTGGTCACGGCATTGTGGGCGTTGACCGGCTTTTCTTCATCGCTCAGCTCAATGTCGTCGGCCTTGGTACGGCCAATCACGTGTTCTTGAATTTTTTCGGGTAGCTCGTTCCACGAGGTCATGTCGTGCAGGTATTTTTGGACGATGGCATAGCTACCGCCACTGAAGTCGGGGTCTTCTGCGCCGATGACGGTGGCGGCTAAGGCTTCTTGGCCTTCAGGATTTTCAGTGCCGTCTACAAAGCCGACCATGCTGCGGGCGTCGAAGTAGCGGAAGCCTTGAACTTCATCAATAAACTCTACTGCGTCGCCTAAGTGGTTGCGAATCGCCATCGCCAATTCAAAGCACATGTCCATGCGCTCGGCGCGTAGGTGGAAGAAAACGTCGCCAGGGGTCGACACCGCCGTGTGCTTAGCGCCTTTATATTCCGGTAAAACGTGCAATTCTTGCGGGCGGCCATGCTCGGGGAACAGCGCATCCCAAGCCTCAGAGCCAAAGCCCATCACACAGCTTAAGTATTCTAATGTGGCGGCGCGTTGTTGAATGTCTTGCGCGTATTGTGGCAGTGCTTTACACAGGCTTTTTATTTTTTCGACCGTATCAGGGGCATAGCCAAGGCCAAATACCATGAAAATGGCGGCGCCACCAGTGGGTAAGGTAATGTCTTGCGGTTGCGTGGTTAAATGGTTCACAATCACTGATCCTTTGTCCTTATTCGTATGGTTAAAGTATAAACCATATAACCTAGTATGTTGATCGAATTTGGCTATGGTTTTGATCGGCCTCAGTAAATAAGCAGGCAGATGTTTTAAAATTTTGCGCGGCGCTGTGGTAAGGTTAAATTAATTTTCAAATCAAGGATGTGAGCATGGCACGATTGAGGACACTTTTGGCCCTGGGGCCGCTATGGATATGGGTTGGCCTACTGGGGCCGGCACAGGCGGCGGAACGGGCCTATGACGGTGCAGCCAAGGCATGGGTAAGCAATGGCCAGCTTTGTTTGGGCCTGGAACCCTCGTATGAGGTGGCTGGGCTGATGGCCGATGCGGCCACCACCGGCCAGCATCAGGTGATGCTCGATGCCTTATTGGTGCACAAAAACAACCAAGTGGTGTGGCAGGCCCATGCGCCTAAGGTCGGGGCCACCACGCTGGCTATGCAGTCACAAACCTGCTTGCCGTACGGTGAAACGCCGGCGGCGATGAGTGAGGTGATCCCGGCCCAGCCCTTAAGCCAGGGCTTGTATACGGTGATGCTGGTGGGCAGCGACGAACAGAATCAGCGGGCCTGGTTTTATCAGCATTTTTGCGTGGGGCCAAACCCTAGTCGATTGAGCGTGACGGCGGCCACCTTTAATGCGGCGGCCAAGCGCTGGCAATGTGCTTAATCGTTAAGTAAAATAAGCCTTTAGTCCTATTTTGGGGGTGTTTTTTGTGGCGAAAATCAGCTATACTGCCGGGTTCTTTCCGCGCGAGCATAGGCTGCCTCGCTGGCTTTTTAGGCGTTGAATCAAACGTTTAAAAAGGGGAAGGGAAACAAGCAGCCTTCAGGATAAACTCACATGCAACAGTCGTTCATGCGCTCTGAATTTAAAGCGCTTATTTTTTTGGCCTTTCCTATTTTATGTACCCAGTTACTTCAACTGGGTTTGGGGACGGCCGACATCGCCATTACCGGCCATTTTGACACCAAAGTACAGGCCGCTGTGGCGCTAGGGGTGTCGGTCTGGCATCCCATCTTATTGTTTACCGTCGGCACTTTGATGAGCCTGGCGATTTTTTCGGCGCATAATTATGGCGCTGGTGAAATCGAAAATGTGCCGGTGGTGTTTCATGCCGGCCTGCGCATGGTGGCGTTCTTTAGCGTGGTGGCCATCACCTTGATGTGGTGTTCGGAAGGGATTTTCCGACTGTTCTCGGTAGAGGAGGGGCTGGTGGCGCCTGCGGTCCGTTACTTACGCGCCCTGAGCTTGGGCGTGCCGGCCGTGTTCTTATTCAATAGCCTGCGCAGCGTCAGCGAAGGCGTGGCGCGCCCGGTGCCAGTGACCTTAGTAATGTTGGTGGGCTTTGTGGTGAATGCCTGCTTGAACTATGTGCTGGTGAATGGCTATGCGCCCATTGGCCTACCGAGCTTGGCCGAAGTGGGCTCTGGCTTGGGCACGGCGATTACTTTTTGGGTGATGCTGGGCTGCATGATCCTGTTTTATAAACACGACCCTCGCTTGGCCAAGCTCAACCTATTCCGTAAGCCCAATGTCAGCATCAGCGTGGGCGCGATGTTGAAAGACATGGCCAAGGTGGGCTTGCCCAATGGCGCCACCATTTTTGCTGAAGTGACCATTTTTGCCGTGTCGGGATTGATTCTAGGGCGCTTTGGCGAAATGATCGTCAGTGGCCATCAGATCTCTTTAAACATCACCAGCATGAGCTTTATGGTGCCATTAAGCGTGTCGTTTGCCCTGACCGCCTTGGTCGGCCAAAAGATGGGCCGCAGAGACTTGGCCGGTGCTGTGCGCGTGGCGCGTATGGGCCGGGTGACCTCTTTAGGCATCATGGTGTTGACCTGCTTGTTCCTATTCAGCGCGCGCAATCACTTGCCGTTGGTGTTCACCAATAATCCCGAAATCATTGCCTTGAGCGCACACCTGCTGCTGTTCTCGATTGTGTTTCAGTTCCCAGACGTGCTGCAAGTGGCGGCCAATGGCGCCCTGCGCGGGATGAAAGACACGCGCGTGCCGATGTTGATGAGCATTGCCTCTTACTGGGTGGTGGGCATGCCTTTGGGTTACTATTTGAGCGTGCATCAAAACATGCAGGCAGAAGGCGTGTGGATTGGCTTGATTGTGGGGCTGAGTTGCTCGGCCATCTTACTGAACGTCCGAATGCAAAAATTATTCAAACGGTTCTTGGCCGCTTCATAAAAAAAGCCCTGTCGCAATGACAGGGCTTTTTTGTGGGCGCTGCTTTTAGCCTTCGGAGGCAAAAGCAGTCGGTTGTACGAAGTGCCAGCCGGAAACGGGCGTGTCGCCCAGTTCAAACTCACCAAAGCTAAGGCGGTGCAGTTGCTCAACGCGATTGCCCGCAGCGGCAATCATGCGCTTCACCTGGTGGTAGCGGCCTTCTGTAATCGTCATCAGGAGGGTGTGCTCGTCTTTTAGTTCGGCGTGGTAGGCCTGCACGAACTCATCGGCGTCGTTAAGGATCACGCCCTTCATCAGTTTGGCGCAGTAGGCGTCATCGGCGGCATGTTTTAGGGTCACCTGATACAGCTTCGGTACCTTGTGTTTGGGTGAGGTCACGCGATGGTTGTAACCGCCATCGTTGGTGATCAGCAATAGGCCGGTGGTGTCGGCGTCGAGGCGACCAATCGCCTGTAGGTCCATGCTGCGCATATTGTCTGGGAACAGGCCAAACACGCTGGGGTAGCTGCTGGGCTTGTGCGAGGTTTCGAAGTCTGCCGGTTTGTGCATCAGGATGTAGAAATAAGGCAGCGGCACAAAAGGCAGCGGCTCATCATCAATGTGTACGCTGGTGACGTTTTTTAGGTCGACCTTGGCTTTGACATCGTCAACCAATTCACCGTTGATGCTGATGGCGCCATATTTGACCAAGTTTTGGCAGTCTTTCTTGGTGCCCACGCCTTGGGCTTGGAGGTATTTTACGATTTGCATAGGGTGTTCCATTAATTAAAGCTGCCCTGAGTCATCAAGGCAGCTTCGGGGTGAACGTTGGTGGGGCTTACATAAAGAACACGAACGTTTGAATAATATACAGCGGCACCAGTAGGCCAAACGACCACAGCATGTAGCCAAAGAAGGTTGGCATTTTCACTTTGCGCTGTTCGGCAATGGCTTTCACCATAAAGTTAGGGGCATTACCAATGTAGGTTAGGGCGCCCATAAAGACTGAACCCATCGACACCGCCAGTAGGGTGGCCTGCATTTCGCCCATCAGCTGGACCGGATCGCCAGAGGCCATGTTAAAGAAGACTAAGTAGGTAGGGGCGTTGTCGAGGAAGGCCGACAGCATGCCGCTCATCCAGAAGTACATGATGTTCAGTGGCTCGCCTTGGTCGTTGTGCACCATGGCAATCAATGATTTAAAGTGGCCAGCTTCGCCTGCTTGCAAGATGGCAATCACGGGGGCAATGGTGATGAAAATGCCCAAGAATAGCTTGCCGACTTCCAGCATGGGGTCCCAGTTAAATTCATTACCCGCGCGGATGGGTTTGGGGGTGATTTTCAGGGATGCTAGGGTAATACACAGCAGCAAGACATCGCGCACGATCGACTGGAGGCCGACGTCGGTGCCCAGAATGTTGATCTCAATGCCAGGCTTCCAAATGCCAGACATCAACACGCTGGCGATCACTGCCAATAGCAACAGGAAGTTCCAGCGGCCCATGATTTTGAGCGGTGAACGCACGGCGTTTTCAGCCGGCGCCAAGCGCTCGTCTTTTTTACTGAAAAAGTAGCTGTCGATGAGGAAGAACATCACCAGTAAAATGGCAGAGTTCATCAAAACCGGAGGCAGCATGTGCTCGACCGTCCACATAAAGTCGACGCCTTTTAAGAAGCCTAGGAACAAGGGAGGGTCGCCCAATGGGGTCAAACCGCCGCCAATGTTGGCCACTAAGAAAATAAAGAACACCACCACGTGAACCTTGTGCTTGCGGTTTTCATTGGCTTTAAGCAACGGGCGAATCAGCAGCATGGCCGCGCCAGTGGTGCCCATGATGGAGGCCAAGAAGGTGCCCAAGGCTAAAATGGTGGTATTGAGTTTGGGTGAACCGTCGAGGTTGCCCCATATTAAGATGCCGCCAGACACGGTGTAGAGCGCCAGCAGCAGTAAAATAAACGGAATGTATTCGCCCAGCATCGCGTGGGCGACGGTACCGACGGTCAGGCTGGGGCCAAAGATCACCGTGAATGGAATCAAAAAGGCCAGCGTCCAAGCGGCAATGACTTTGCCAAAGTGATGGTGCCAAAAAGTGGGGGCAAAGATGGGGAATAAGGCCACAGACAAAAGTATGCACGCGAACGGGATGCCCCAGGCTAAGCTTAATTCAGCGCCGTTAAAGTCGGCGCCGTAGCTAAGGCTGGGCAGCAATAGTAGTGACAAAGCGGCTGGCATGAGTCGCATAAAGAGCTCCTGTAGGTTTATCTCTGAGTAAGCCATCGGCATGGACGGTGAAGCAGTTCGTCAGCATATTTGATGATTTATTGTTTTGTACAACCTTCTACTCAATGAAGGGGTCGGCTAAAAATAAGGAACCATAATAATCGAAACGGCCCTTCTTGACCATGAAAACAGACGATTATTCTGACCTAAATCGGATAAATATGAAGCTGTCTTGATACTTAATGCCGTTTCGTGTGCGTTGGCGATTCTTATCGGCAAATAAATACCGCAACCGGCCAGATAGGCGCTGATTGCGGTAGGGTTGTGAAGCTTACTTCTGAATGAACTCAATCTTGTATCCATCAGGGTCTTCAATAAAGGCGATGACGGTGGTGCCGTGATTCATTGGGCCCGCTTCGCGCACGACTTTGCCGCCTTTGGCGCGCGCTGCGTCACAAGCCGCGGCCGCATCGGCCACCGCAATCGCAATGTGGCCATAGCCGTTGCCTAAGTCGTAGCTTTTGGTGTCCCAGTTGTGGGTGAGTTCAAGCACGGTGTGGGTGCTTTCGTCGCCATAGCCTAGAAAGGCAAGGGTAAAACGGCCACTTTCGTAGTCTTCTTTACGCAATAAGCGCATTTCAAGCACGTCTTCGTAAAAGCGAATCGAGCGATCTAAGTCGCCGACGCGTAACATGGTGTGGAGGAGTCTCATGCTGTGTTCCTTGTGGTTAGCGGATGATGGGGTGTGGCTCAGTCATCGAGGCAAAATAAGGCCTGCTGATGCTGTTTGAGCCATGCCTTAGCGGCTTTGACATTGGGGGCGTAGGTGGCCACCAGCTGCCAAAACGCGGGGCTATGGTTTAAGTGTACCAGATGGCACAGCTCGTGCACGCAGACGTAGTGAATCACGGCGGCGGGTGCGCCCATGAGGCGCCAGTTAAGGCCAATGGTGCCGTCGCTTTTGCAGGTGCCCCAAGTGCCGCGGGCGTTGCTGAGCCTGATTTTATGCGGCTGTTTGGGTAGGTCTTGGCTGATGCGTTGGAGCTGGGCAGGTAGGGTGGCTTGGGCACTGGCCAGATAAAGCTGGCGTAAGGCCTTTTTTTGGGTGGCCAAGGGCTGTGCCCGTAGGGCGTGGCTGAGCCAGATGCAGCCTTGGTCGGGGTCGATGCGGCTGGCGCCGGTATCGCTGGCGCTGCGCCAAACCAGTGCCAGCGGCTGGCCCAGATAGTACAGCGACTCTGGTAGCGCTGTGGGCAGCGGCTTAACGGCGCTGAGGCTGCGCGCAATGAAGGCTTGGTGACTGTCTAAAAAGGCCCGCAGCTGGGCGGTGGAGACGTGTTTGGGGGCGCTGATGTGCAAGGTGTGCTGTCGCAGGCGCAGGTAGATGCGGGTTTTGGCCCGATGGCTGACTTTAACCGGCAGCAGCTGCCCGTTAAAGTCATGGGTAAAGTCGGCCTTAGTGAGGCTCATGGCGGTTGGCCGCGCGGGCTTTATCGTCGGGGTGGGCGCAAGGGCCAACGCCGCTGATTTCGCTTTGGCGGTTTTCAATCCACTCTTCACACTTGTGCATCAACACTTCGGCGCCGCCAAGGGTGTGGGGGATGGGTTTGCCAATCACCATGGTGATGCGGCCAGGGTGTTTGATGAAGCCATTTCGGGGCCAGAACTCACCGCTGTTTACCGCCACCGGCACAATGTCCATTTCCAAGGTTTTGGCCATGCGCGCCGCGCCCAGCTTGTAGCGGCCGCGTACGCCAGGGGCCACGCGGGTACCTTCGGGGAAGATGCTGATCCAAAAGCCTTGGCGCTTGCGCTGCGTGCCCTGCTCTAGAATTTGACGGGTGGCCTTCGCGCGGTCTTTGCGGTCGATCGCAATCGGGCTCATCAGGCGCAGGCCCCAGCCAAAAATGGGAATCCAAAACAGTTCGCGCTTGCACACAAACACCTGGGCCGGGAAGGCGATTTGTAACGCCAGCGTTTCCCAAGCCGACTGATGCTTGCAGCAGATGATGGCCGGTTCGGCGGGAATGTTTTCAGTGCCGACAACGGTGTACTTGAGGCCCACCAGCGATTCCAGCAGGCTCACCAAGGTTTTGGCGTAGCCAATGCCGATCAGGTGGCGTTTGGGTGCGGGCAACCAGGCGAAAATAAAAAAAGTGAGTGCGAACAGAACGGTCACGGTGCACATCACCAGCCAGTAAGCGAGGTTTCTAATCAAAAGCATAAGGGTCCTTAGTCTTGAGGTGCGGCTTCAGGGGCGCATAGGTATTCAGCCACCGCCATCAGGTCCTCGAAAATTTCTGTGTTGGCGGGCAGGTTGTCTTGTTCTTTACTCAAGGTTTTTTTGCCCTTGCCCGTGAGGACTAAAAAAGGTTTGCCACCCACGGCGTCGATGGCCTGTAGGTCGCGCAGGCTGTCGCCCACCATAACGGTGTTGTGGGCGTCGGCGCCAAAGCGTTCCAGAATGTCTTCGACCAGGCCCGGCTTAGGCTTGCGGCAGCTACAGTGGTCGGCATTGGTGTGCGGACAAAACCAAATGCCATCAATGCGGCCACTGGCCTGCTGGGCTAGGCGATGCATTTTGGCGTGCATTTCATTCAGCTCATGCATGCTGAAATAGCCACGGCCAATGCCAGACTGGTTGGTGGCCACGGCAATGGTGTAGCCGGCCTGCGTCAGAAGGGCAATGGCGTCCATGCTGTGCGGCAGCGGTTCCCATTCGTCGACGCTTTTAACAAAGTCGTCGCGGTCTTTATTAATCACCCCGTCGCGGTCTAAGATGATCAGCTTCATGCGTGTCCTACCTCTTCGGTTTGGGCCTGTTGCCAAGCGGCATAAGCGGCGTCAATGTGTTTGGCGACCAGGTCGTATTGATGCCAGCTGTCCAGCACATGATAAAGAGACGGCAGTTTTAACACGTTCAGCGCGGTGTAATAGTCAACCATGTATTGGCCATAACCTTCTTGCGCCTCATCCTGATAGTAGGCTTGGGTAAAGGCGAGGCCTGTGGGGCTAAGGTCGTCGCTGAGGAATTGGCCTTCAGCCAGATTCAGCAAAAAATCGCGGCCGCTGAGCGTTCGGGCGCGAACCTTGGCTAAGTCTTCTGCAAGGTGTTCGGCTAAAACATCGCTTTCTAGACGGTTCATGATGATCCAGCCGAGAAACATGCCGATGTGGGTGCTGGCTTGTGATTGTGGTAGGTTATGCGGGAAATCTTCCTCGTAATGCCATTGGGCACAGTCAATAATCATGCTGCTCCTTTGCCTAAACAAATCAATCAATCAAAAAACAGGGAACCAGCAGCGGGGGCAAGCCCTGCTGCTGGTTGTGCTGGTGTGAATGCAGGGGTTAGTGCGCCGCGTCTAGCTGGGCAATATTGGCCACCGCATTGAGTGCTTGAGCAAGTTGGTTTAAAAGATTCAAACGGTTTTGCTTAAGGGCTGGATCTGGGTCCATCACCATCACGTCTTCAAAAAAGGCATCCACCGGTGCTTTTAGGCTGGTTAGGGCGGATAGGGCTTGGGTGTAGGCTTGAGCATTTAAATGGCTTTGCACCTGCGGCAACACCTGATCCATCGCCTGTTGTAGTGCCTGCTCGGCAGCCAGGCTCAGCAAGCTGGTGTCGACGTTGCCTAAGGCGCCGTCGGTTTTTTTCAACAGGTTTTGTACCCGCTTATTGGCGCTGGCCAAGGCGGCGGCTTCGGGCAGGGTTTTAAACTCGGTCACGGCCTGAAGTTTGGCGATGAGGGTGTCTAATACTTCTGGTTGCTTGCTCAACACCGCGGCAATCACGTCTTGGCTGTAGTCGTGCTCTAACAGGTGGCCTAGGCGCGCCAGCATGAACTCATACACTTTTTCGGTGGTGTCGTCGCTCAGGCTATACGCGCTCAGGCTGTCTTTGGCGGCCTGAATCAGGGTTTTTAGGTTTAAAGGGCTGCCCAACAGCATCCGCAAAATGCCCAGCGCCGAACGGCGTAGGGCGTACGGGTCTTTGTCGCCGGTGGGGATGAGGCCAATGCCCCAAATGCCCACCAAGGCTTCTAGCTTGTCGGCCAAGGCCACAGCGGTGGCCTCTTTGCTTTGGGGCAGCGCATCGCCGGCAAAGCGCGGTTGGTAATGCTGCTCGATGGCCTCGGCCACCACGGTGTCTTCTTGATCGTGTTGGGCATAGTATTTGCCCATGGTGCCCTGTAGTTCAGGGAACTCACCCACCATGCCGGTCACTAGGTCGGCCTTAGCCAAGATGGCAGCGCGCTCGGTTTTGGCCACGTCGGCGCCCAGCTGGCTGGCAATCGCCGCGGCCAGGGTTTTGATGCGCTCAATGCGGTCTAGCTGGCTGCCCAGCTTGTTGTGGTAGACCACGTTGGCCAGCTTCGGTAGGCGGTTTTCGAGCGGTTGCTTTTGGTCTTGCTCAAAGAAGAAGGCCGCATCGGATAGGCGCGCGCGTAACACCCGCTCGTTGCCCTGAATGATGTGGCTAGGGTCTTGGGCTTCTAGATTAGAGACCAATAAAAAGCGGTTAATCAGCTTGCCTTCGGCATTAAGCAAGGGGAAGTATTTTTGGTTTTGCTGCATGGTGAGAATCAAGCACTCTTGCGGCACGGCCAAGAATTCGGCGTCAAAGCCGGCTTCCAGCACCACTGGCCATTCGACTAGGGCCGTCACTTCGTTTAATAAGTCGTCATCAGCGGCGATGGTGGCGTTTAGGCCAGTCGCAGCACTGTTGAGGTGTTGCTTGATCAAAGCGCGGCGTGCGTCAAAGCTGGCAATCACTTTGCCTTCTTCGTGCATTTGGCGCGGATAGTCTTGCGCTTGCGCAAACGTCACCGGCTCGGTGCTTAAAAAGCGATGGCCCAAGGTCCAGTTTTGGCTGTCTAAGCCCAAAACGCTGCCCGGCACCAATTGGTGACCGTGCATGATGACCAAACCGTGCACTGGACGCACGAATTGGTGGGTAGACGAGCCCCAGCGCATGACTTTAGGAATCGGCAGTTTTTTGACGGCAACCTGAATCATGTCGCTGATGAGGGCAGACAGCGGCTGGCCTTGCTGTAAAAATTCGTAGGCGTATACGTCTTGTTTGCCATCGTTGACCACGTGTAGGTCGGCCACTTCGGCGCCGCAAGAACGGGCAAAGCCCATCAGGGCCGGCGTTGGCTGGCCCTCTTTTAAGGCGGCTTTGGTGGAGGGGCCTTTACGCAATACCTGCTGGTCGGCCTGGGTGGCTTTCACCGCTTCAATCATCACGGCCAAACGGCGTGGTGAGGCAAAGGCATGGCAGGCTGCGTCCGCGTCGATCAGCTGCGCTTTAAGTAGTTCTTCTTGCAGGCTTTGGGCAAAGCTGGCACCTAGTTTTTCTAGGGCTTTAGGGGGCAGTTCTTCGGTACGAAGTTCAATCAATAATGTATCTTGCATGTTCTTGGCCTACTGAGGATTCTTAATAAGTGGAAAGCCTAAGGCTTCACGACTGTCTACAAATGCTTGCGCAACCTGACGCGATAGGGTGCGGACGCGGCCAATGTAGGTCGCGCGCTCGGTCACCGAAATGGCGCCGCGGGCATCCAGCAGGTTGAAGGTGTGGCCGGCTTTAAGCACCATTTCGTAGGCAGGTAGGGTCAAAGACGTGTCGGTAACGGCCAGTAAGCGTTTGGCTTCTGACTCATAGTGGTTAAACTGTTCTAGCAACCACGGCACGTTGGCGTACTCAAAGTTGTAGGTCGATTGTTCTACCTCGTTTTGATGGTAGACGTCGCCGTAGGTGACGGTTTGGCCGTCGGGGGTGTGCGCCCATATAAGGTCGTAAACGTTTTCAACGCCCTGTAGGTACATGGCCAGGCGTTCAATGCCGTAGGTGATTTCGCCCAATACGGGGCTACAGTCGATGCCGCCGACCTGTTGGAAATAGGTGAACTGGGTGACTTCCATGCCGTTCAGCCACACTTCCCAGCCGAGGCCCCAAGCGCCTAGGGTGGGGTTTTCCCAGTCGTCTTCGACAAAGCGAATGTCGTGTTCTAAGGGCGAAATGCCCAGCTCACGCAGTGAGTCTAGGTACAGTTCTTGAATGTTTTCGGGCGCAGGCTTAAGCGCCACTTGAAACTGGTAATAGTGTTGCAGGCGGTTGGGGTTTTCGCCGTAGCGGCCGTCGTTAGGGCGGCGGCTGGGCTGTACGTAGGCGGCAAACCAAGGCTCGGGGCCTAATGCGCGCAAGCAGGTGGCTGGGTGGCTGGTGCCCGCACCGACTTCCATGTCTAGAGGTTGAAGGACCACACAGCCGATGTTGGCCCAATAGGTTTGTAGTTTAAAGATGATTTCTTGAAAAGTGAGCATGGTTTTTGCTTATACGAGCTTAAATAAAAACAACCATTTTACTTGTCTGGGGGGGTCTTGTGTAGTGTTACGGCTAACTATTGCGAATTATGTGTGTATAAATGAAGAAATGACGGGTGCGACAGGGCAGGCAGTAAGCCATAGGCGAAAAAAAAGCCCGAAACGGGCATTTTATTTGTTGGCGGAGTGGACGGGACTCGAACCCGCGACCCCCGGCGTGACAGGCCGGTATTCTAACCAACTGAACTACCACTCCATCTCAAAAGGGCTAGTGGTGGGTGATGACGGAGTCGAACCGCCGACATCCTGCTTGTAAGGCAGGCGCTCTACCAACTGAGCTAATCACCCGTGTACTGCTTTGAGGAGGCGAATTAAACCATGTTCCGTTCACCTTGGCAAGCCCTTTTTTAAAGAAATTATTCAGGTCCTTGTAATATAAAGTTTTCTGTATTGATTAAATTGCTCGGCACGCCAATCATGACCAAAATGTCGCCGGGTAATAGGATGAAATCAGGCGTTGGTTTTTTGATTTTATGGGTGCCGCGACGGATTAAACGCAGCTGAGTATGGAATTGGGCAAAGTTCAATTCGGCCAGCGTGCGGTTGGCGGCATACGATTCTTCTGTAATGGCCAAGCTTTGAAGGCGATTCTGGCGTGAATTGTGTTCCAGCGAGTCGGGCTCGTCGCTGCTGCCCTTAAAGAACCCTTGTAAGAGGGCATAGCGTTCGGTACGGACGGTTTTCATGGTGTTGAAAATACGGTCGAACGGCAGGCCCATGTTCATCAGCGTTTGTGAGGCCAAGACCAAGGATACCTCCATGGTGTCGGACACCACAGCCTCGGCGCCGTGTTTGAGCAGTTCGTCCATTTGCGCTTCATCGGTACTGCGCACCACCACGGGCAGGGTGGGGTTGACGCTCAAAATCGCGGACAAAATGTGTTCGGCTTCTACGGTGTGGTGCATGGTGATGACGGCGGCCTTGGCCCGCTGAATGCCGGCGGCGATCAAAATGTCTTTGCGCTTGGCGTCGCCAAACGACACCGCCTCACCGGCGCTGCGCGCGGCCTGCACCCGATCCACGTCTAGATCGAGGGCGTAATAAGGAATGTTCTCTTGCTCTAACAAGCGCGCCACGGCCTGACCGGTGCGGCCATAGCCCAGCATCAGCACGTGGTCGGTTTTGTTCATGTTTTCGACCAGGATGTTTTGTAGGTCAACGGCCTGAGCGTCCCAGTTGGATTTAACCAGCTTGTTGACGATCTTGCTGCTGGCCGCAATCAAGAAGGGCGCGATCAGCATGGAAATCAAAATGGCGGCAATAGCGGCCTGTTCGCTTTCGGGCGTTAAAAGTTTGAGCTGGCCGGAAATGGCCAGCAGTACAAAGCCAAACTCGCCGCCTTGGGCCAGGTACAGCGCCGTGGTGAGGCTGTCTTTGGTTTTGTATTTAAGCGCCTTGGCGGCGGCGTAAACAATGATGGCTTTGGCAACGATGGCCATGGCCAGCAGAATCAGCACCAGATCAATGTTGGCCAATAGGGCTTGAATGTTGAGCTTCATGCCCACGGTGATGAAGAAGAAGCCGAGCAGCATGTCGCGAAATGGCCGAATGTCTTCTTCTACCTGATAGCGGTAGTCGGTTTCTGAAATCAGCATGCCCGCCACAAAGGCGCCTAAGGCCAAAGACAGGCCGGCCAAATCGGTTAAATAGGCCACGCCGAGGGTGATCAGCAGCACGTTGACCATGAACAATTCCGACGAACGGATGCGGGCAATGACGTGAAACCACGGGCTCACCAAGCGCTTGCCGACCACGAATAATAGGGTCAGCACCAAAATCATCTTGCCAAGGGCCATCAGTAGATCGAGCCACATGGTGCTGGAGTGAGTGGCCAACGCCGGCAGCAGGATCATGATGGGCACAACGGCAATGTCTTGCATCAGCAGCACGCTCATGGTCATTTTGCCATGCTGTTGGCCCAGCTCTACCCGTTCTGACAGCAGGCGGCTGGCAATGGCGGTGGACGACATGGTGAGGGCACCGGCGACGGCAAATGCGGTCAAAAATGGGATGTTGGCCAGCGTGCTGACCAAAATGAGCACCGCCATGGTTAGGCCCACCTGTAGGCCGCCTAGGCCCAATACCATGCGCTTCATGGCCTTGAGCTTGGCTAAGGAAAACTCTAGGCCAATGGTGAACATTAAGAAGACGATGCCGATTTCGCCGACAAAATCGGTTTCAGCGGTTTGTGGGACGAGCTTCAACACGCCTGGGCCCGCAATAAAGCCCACGATAAGGTAGCCCATCATGGCGGGGATATTAAGGCGGCGACAAATAAATACGGAAATCACCGCCACTAATAGTAAAATGACCACAGGGCCGAGTGAATAATGCATGGCAACCTATCTTTGGGAAGGACTGGATCCGACTGACAAAATAAATGAAATTCTAAGGCTAATAAAGGAACGCTGAATAGACTTGTGTCTCTAAGCATGCAGCGCCTATTGATAATAAGGGCAATCACTTAAAAACCATGCCAAGCGGCATTGATCATTGTATAATCGCGATTATGAATAAATATTGTAACCCCTACTTAACTCAAGCAAAAGAAGTTTTAAGTATTGAAGCCGAAGCTTTAAACCAATTGGCTGAAAGACTGGACGACGAATTTGTGCGTGCCGTTGACCTTGTGCTGGGCATGAAGGGGCGTTTGGTGGTGACGGGGATGGGCAAGTCTGGCCATATTGGCAGCAAGATTGCGGCCACCCTAGCTTCTACCGGAACGCCGGCTTTTTTTGTGCATCCGGCCGAAGCCGCCCACGGTGATTTGGGCATGATTTTGGAGGGCGACGTGGTGTTGGCGTTGTCGTATTCCGGCGAAAGTGATGAAGTGATTAACGTCTTGCCGGCGCTGAAGCGCAAAGGCGTGCAGGTCATTGCGATGGCGGGCAAGCCCCAGTCGACGCTGGCGCAAGAGGCAGACGTGTTTTTGAACAACGCCGTGACGCGCGAGGCTTGTCCTTTAGGATTGGCCCCCACCAGCAGCACCACGGCCGCCTTGGCCTTAGGGGATGCGTTGGCGGTGGTGTTGATGCAGGCGCGGCGCTTTACTTCTGATGATTTTGCCATGAGCCATCCGGCCGGCAGCCTAGGTAAGCGCCTATTGGTGCGGGTGCAAGACCTAATGCACGGCGGCAACGATTTGCCGCAGGTGGCTTTGGGCACAGATTTAAAAGACGTGGTCGTGATGATGAGCGAGAAAAGCCTGGGCTTTACCGCCGTTGTGGACGAAACTGGCCACGCCGTGGGTATTTTTACCGATGGCGACTTACGCCGTTTGTTCCAAATACGAGACGATTTAAAAAACATCCGCATCGAAGAAGTCATGGCGCGCGACCCGAAAACCATTCGGGCTGATAAATTAGCCAATGAAGCGCTACACGTGATGCAAAAAAACCGTGTGGGTGGGCTATTGGCCGTGGATGAGCACGATGTGTTGGTCGGCGCCTTAAACATGCAAGACTTGCTCAGAGCAGGCATTGTTTAAGTAGTCGTGAAACAGACAAATAAGAAGGAGAGCAATATGCAGAATGTGAATGAGCGTGCGCAAAAGATTAAGCTACTGATTATGGACGTGGACGGCGTCATGACCGACGGCCAAATTTACTTAACCCCTAAGGGCGATGAGTCTAAAGCGTTTCATACCTTAGACGGTTTGGGTTTGAAAATGCTGCAGGCCAGTGGTGTGAAAACCGCCATCATGACCGGGCGCGACGCCCAGTGCGTGGCGATTCGTGCCAAAAGCTTGGGCATTAATCATTACATGGCGGGCGTGGAAGACAAGCGCGAGGCGTTTGCACAACTGCTAGAGCACGCCGGTGTGCGCGCCGACGAGTGTGCCTACATTGGCGACGACGTGGTGGATTTACCGCCGATGGTGCGCTGTGGCCTAGCGGTGGCGGTGCCCGAAGCGCATGAGCTGGTGTTAAAACACAGCCAGTATGTGACCAAGCGTGGTGCGGGTCGCGGCGCGGTGCGCGAGCTGTGTGAGCTGATCATGCAGGCCCAAGGTACCTTAGATGATGCTTTGAGTGGCTATCTTCTATGATCCCTTTTCGCGCCTCCATCACCTTTCCTGCGGTCTTGATGATCGGCTTAGTGGCGATTAGCTTTTGGTTGAATAATGTGTCGCAGGTAGACGATACCGCGACAGAGCTAGACCCAGACGAACCGCAATATGTGATGTTGGGGGCGAATGGCAAGCGCTATGACGATCAAGGCTTGATCAGTGAGTCACTGGTGGCCACCAAAGTATGGCAGTTTCCGCGCAGCGACGAGGTTTATTTTGAAAGCCCAGATGCCAACTTATACAAAGAGGGCGTACACGAGTTTCATGTGGTGGGCGACAGTGCCACGTATAATGACAAAACCAAGAAATTGTTTTTTGATCAAAAGGTGACGCTGACCAAAAGCCAAACGGCAGAGAAGCCCGCCATGAAAATTGTCACCACGGCATTGGCGGTACAGGTGGATAAACAAACCGCCGTCACCACCGAGCCAACGGCTTTCGAGTACGGCCCCTCGCATGGGACGACCATTGGCTTTCGTTACGATGGCGAACGTCAATTATTGAATTTGGATTCTAGGGTAAGGGCAACTTATTATGATAAATAAGCAGTATTTGGGTTTGGCCGCAGGCGCATTATTGTTGGCTGCTGGCCCCGTATGGGCAGAACGAGCCGACCGTGACAAGCCGATTAACATTGAGGCCGACAACGGCATGCTGGATCAGGCCAATCAACTGACTGTGTTTACCGGCAACGTGTTGATCGTGCAAGGCACCCTGAGGATCACCGGTGCGGAGGTGTCGGTGAAGCAAGACACCCAGGGCAATCAAAACATGATCAGTAAGGGCAGCCCCACGACCATGCGCCAAAAGCTGGACGACAAGAATGAGTACGTGACCGGCCAGGCCAATCAGATTACCTATGACAGCAAAACCGGCATTGCGGTGCTGACAGGGAATGCTTTGGTGACGCGCGAAGGCGACCGGGTTAAAGGCCATGTGATTACCTATAATACCAATACTGAAATTTATACCGTAAAAGGGGCGACCGGCGGCAAGCAGCGCGGGCGTGTGAGCGTGATTCTCCAACCTTCTACCACACAGAAATCAAACTAATTATGAGTACAGAACAAAGTGTGTTAACCATCAGCAACCTGCAAAAGTCGTACAAAAAGCGGATGGTGGTTAAAGACGTGTCGATGAGCATTAAAAGCGGCGAAGTGGTGGGGCTACTAGGGCCGAACGGCGCCGGTAAAACCACCAGCTTTTATATGGTGGTGGGCCTGATTGCCGCCGACGATGGCCACATTGACCTCGATGGCGAAAACTTGACCAGCATGCCGATTCATTTGCGCGCGCGCTTGGGCCTGGGTTACTTGCCGCAGGAAGCGTCTATTTTTCGTAAAATGACGGTGGCCGAGAACATTCAGTCGATTTTGGAAATCAACGAAAAAGACAAGAAGGTGATTGCCAAAGAGTTAGACCAGCTGTTGGACGACCTAAACGTCAGCCACCTACGGGATAACAACGCCCTGTCTTTATCGGGCGGAGAGCGTCGCCGGGTGGAAATCGCTCGAGTATTGGCGACCAAACCGCGGTTTATTTTGCTGGATGAGCCGTTTGCCGGGGTAGACCCGATTGCGGTGATCGACATTCAAAAGATTATTTCATTTTTACGCTCGCGCAACATTGGCGTCTTGATTACCGACCACAACGTACGCGAAACGCTGCGCATTTGTGATCGTGGTTACATCATTAGTGAAGGCAGCGTGCTGGCCGATGGCTTGCCGCATGAGCTGGTGGCGAATGAGCGCGTGCGTGAAGTGTATCTGGGCGAGCATTTCGATTATTAAGCTGGGTACATTACCCGCCGTGGTCTCCTCAGAAAAAGAAAAACCTTGGCTGCTGCCAGGGTTTTTGCGTCCTGAGGCGGCTCAATAAAGGAGGTCAGCATGGCCATTAATTACTTAAGCGGTTACCCAGACACGCTGCAAGCGCAGGTGGCCGAGCTTGCGGCCGCCGGCCGCTTGAGCGACTACCTATTGCAGCGCTATCCAGAGCCGCACAGCATGACCACGGACAAGGCCTTGTATCAATACGTCAATGAGCTGAAAAGCCAACACATGCGTCACGCCATGCAGATCAGCAAGGTTCAGTACGACAGCAAGATACAGGTGATGAAGCACGCCTTAGGGTTGCACACGGCGATCTCAAGAGTGCAGGGTGGCAAGCTTAAGGCCAAGGCTGAGATTCGGGTGGCGACGCTGTTTAAAACGGCGCCGGAGGCTTTTTTAAAAATGATCGTGGTGCATGAGCTGGCCCACCTCAAAGAGAAAGACCACAACAAGAATTTTTATCAGCTGTGCCGCCACATGGCGCCGGACTACCATCAGCTAGAGTTTGACACCCGCGTGTACCTGCTACACTTGGACACGGTGGGGCCGCTTTATGGGGTGGTTGACTAGGCTGCTGGGCAGCGCTGAAGTCGGCTCTTGGCCAGCCATGACTGGCGTTGGTGCAAGTTTGGGTATTATTTTAAATAAAGAAAAAGTCTTTGAGATAAGTCTATAAAATGGGGATGGTCATCCTCGTATTTTCAAGGTAAGATGAATCATCAGCTTCAGGTTATACCTGATTCAACAGGCGAATACATCGCCACACTAACGGAGGAGTTTTACTATGAACGTAAAAATTACTGGTTTAAACATTGACGTTACTCCCGCGATAAAAGAATACATCAACAGCAAGTTAGAGCGGATCACCCGCCATGCTGATAATGTGATTTCCACCACCGTGACTTTATCCATTGATAAAATGAAACAAAAAGCCGAAGTGGATTTGCACCTGGCTGGAAAAAGCTTACACACCGAAGCCGCTGAGAATGATTTGTATGCGTCCATCGACATTTTGATGGACAAGCTAGACCGCATGGTCTTGAAACACAAAGAAATGAGCACCAATCATCGTGCCACCCCTAGTGGCCGCGAAGCCGGTGTGATCGAATAAGTTTGATGGTCAGTCAAATAAGAAAAGCCGCTCATTGAGCGGCTTTTTCGCGTCTGTTGGCTGTGTTGTAGACGGCTTATTGGTCATGTTTTTTGGCTTGAGTCTGGGTCTGGGCCGATGCGGGTAGGCCAAAAAGAACGTCAAAAATAAGGTTGAACAGGTAGGTGTAGACGAGGAAGAAAACAATCAGCCCTAGGTCGAGCATAAAGGCCTGCCATAAACTCACGCCCAGCGCCAAGGAAAATAACGGCACCAGCATAAACACCAGGCCTAGTTCAAAGCCCAGCGCGTGTAGGATACGGCGCTTAATGGTACGTCGCCTTTGGCGCTGACGGATTTCCCAGTATTCAAATAATGTATTGTAAACAAGGTTCCAGATCAGGGCGATTAAGGCGGTCATGATGCTGGTGAAGCCTGCGTGACTGGCCGCGCTCTGAACCATAAAAACAAAGGTGAGGGTGGTGAATGTCATGGCCACGAGTTCGTATAGGGTGGCGTACAGGATTTTTCGCTTGAGGCCTTGCATGACCAATATTCCTTGTATGTTTAATTCATAAAAAATTGACTGTATATGATTTTGTTTGATATAAAAAATCAGAACCCATCAATAAAACTGAAGGAGGGGGTATGGTTTTTTCGAGCGAGACGATTAGGGTGTTTTTAGCGGTGCTTGATCATGGCTCATTTTCGGCGGCGGCGCGTGCCTTAGGCCGAGTGCCATCGGCCATCAGCATGAGCATCGCACAGCTAGAGGCAGAGTTGGATCTGATGTTGTTTGACCGGCAGGGGCGTGAGCCAGTGCCGACCGATGTTGCGCGGGCACTCGCCTCGAAGGCGCGGGCAGTGAATCAGAACCTACAGGATTTAAACGGTTATGCATTGGCTTTACATAAGGGGCTTGAAACAGAGTTGACGATGGTGATTGCGCCAGAATTACTAATGGTTAATTGGAGCACGCCTTTGATCGCGCTTGAACACGAGTATCCGATGCTTAAAGTTAATGTGGTCACCGCGCCTCAAGAAGACGCTTTGGCATTGTTGCAGCTTGGGGAAGCGCAGTTGGCCATCGTGTTTGAGCGTGGAGGGGTTGATGAGCGAGAATCTTGGGTGGCTATGGGGCAAGAATCGATGGTGGCGGTGATTGCGGCCAATCATAAGACCTTGGCTGAAGGCAAAGTAGGGCGGCTCGATCAGGCGGCGCTGAGGAATATTCGCCAGATTTCGTTGCGCAGTCGTTTTGTGGGTGCTGTTGCCCAAGGACAATTATTGTCGCATACGGTTTGGCATGTTGACGCTTATTTAGCCGCCTTGTGCTTGGTAAAGTCCGGTTTGGGCTGGGCTTTGTTGCCTGAATACTTAGTGGCGGATGCGATTGCTACGGGCAGTTTAATCAACCTGGAGTGGGCCGGCATGAATCGTCAATCAAGCCTGTGCGTGAACGTGGTGTGGTCTAAAATGTTTCCGCAAGGGCTAGGGGCCAAACGTTATGTTGAACTGATTCAGACTGCTGACGAGGGCTTGTTATAGACTTTGATTGTGGCCCTGACTTATTGCGGCATAAATGATCCCCACCGTTAGATGCGGTGGGGATCATTTATGAGGTGACCAAACGTTGGGGGTTTGGCCTGATCAATCTATGGACTTAACGAGCCGGCTTGTCTTCTTGGAAGACAATGCGTGATAGGGCCCATTTAGGTGCGCCAGCGCTTTGGTCTGGGTTGGCTTTCACCTCAATGGCGTAGGCCGCTACTTTGGCGTCTGGGGTAAAGTTGGCGATTTGACCATTGCTGGGTACCCATGGGCCTTCAGGTGTGGCTTTGACCTCAATGCTGGCCTGAGGCTGGCTTGAGCGGCGCACTAAGAAGGTGGTTTGGCCATCGTCTGCTGGCAGGCTAGCGCTGGCAGGGGGAATCGGGGCGACGGCGGTGGGCTGCTTGGCGGCTTCTTTAGGCATGGCCTGTTTTTTGAAGGCAAACTTGTCGTCAGAGCCTTCGTTGATCACCAAGAACTTACCGTCTAGGCTTTGCGTGAACTGAGGCTGGTTGCCCATGGCCTTCAAAAAGGCCGCTTCTAGCGCCATTTGGTCGTCAGCACACATCATGCGGGTGGTGGCGATGTTGCTTTCGCCCTTAGGATTCGGCTGCATGGTGTAGCGGTTACAGCCAGAAAAACCATTAATGCCTTTTTCGGTAAAGGTAATGGTTGGGGCTTGCGCGGCGTTTTTGGTGGCAGGTTCAACCATAATCCAGCTGGTATTGGTTAAGGGGGTGGCGGCCTGAGCCACAGAACAAGATAGACCGAGTAATAGTAGTATTTTTTTCATCGTCAGATTCCTTATGTGTAATGTGATAGACACGTCATTATGGGTTAATGCGTCTTAACCTACCTGTGTTTTAGAGAAAACAAAGCCACAGAAAGTTCATTTTAAACATATATTGAATCAATTTACCATCTATATCTCATAATAAAGGCCCAGTTTTTGAATGACTTAGGCTTTTAGGCGTGGTGACGTGGTGCAAGCAGAGACGCCGATGAGGCAGGATAAGGCCGTGCGGTGGGGGGATTGTGGCGGCGGCCGGCGTTGGCCTGGCCCGATGTAAGGGCGACAGGCCTGCGTCTGCGCGGCTATTGCTTTTTAAGCAAGAGGTTGAGTGCCTCAACGTTTTGGGGCATGCCTTCATCGCAAAACAGCTTGCGTAGGGTGTGGCGCACCGAGTCAATGGAGCGAATTTCAATCCATTTGGGGGTTTTGTTGGCGGCCCAGGTTTGATTAAAGGTGTTGCCAAACGCATAGGCTTTGTAGCTGCGCTCTTTACAGTTCAGTGCTTCAACACTGAGGTTGTCGACCTTCTTGGAGCGCGGCTGAATGTTCAATACGTAGCGGATGGTGCCATCTCCGGGAACGGCCAGGCTGTCCAAGTGCAAAGATGGCACGGTGGCGGCGGTTTGGGTGGTGTACACGCTGATCCACTGATCGTCATTTTGGGTGTCGGGGTAGGCGGGTAGGTCGATTTCTGCCTCCTGTATGACAGTGGCGACCGGTGCTTGATAGTGCAGGTTAAGGCCATCGTTGGCGGCCAAGGTCAAGCTGCTACAAGCCAGTAGGGCCCATGCAAATTTATTCATGATCTTCCTAGGGGTTATCATCATAGAGAGCGGTGTGTTGCCTTATTGTACGCTTAAAAGGGCGCTATTTTAAAGTCTTGGCTGTTTAAGTTGGGGATAAATGGGCAAAGACCGTGCGCCTTTGTTAGAATACGGACATTGTGATGTAAAGGGTGACCATGAATATTACCGAAACCTTAGATGTAAAAGGGCTGAACTGCCCGATGCCGATTTTAAAGGCCAAAAAAGCCTTGGCCAAAATGGCCACCGGTGAAGTGTTGGCGGTGTTGGCCACGGACAAAGGCGCACCCGTGGATTTTGAAGCGTTTTGCCGCCAGACTGGCCACATTTTATTGCTGTCAGATGAGCCAGAAGCCGGCCTGTATCGAATGGTTGTACAACATAAATAACGATGAAAATAAAGGAACCTCATGCAAGTTTTGGAACTACTCCAGCCTGATGACATGCACCTTCATGTGCGTGATGGCGCGGCTTTAGCCGCTGTTGTCCCTTATACTGCGCGCCAAATGGGCCGCGCCGTGATTATGCCAAACCTGGCTTTGCCGGTGACCACCGTGGCGATGGCTCAGGCCTATGAGGCCAAGATTAAGGCTGCCGTGCCCGCAGGCAACGGCTTCGCCCCGTTGATGACGTTATATTTGACCGACAAAACCACGCCGGCCATGGTGAAAGAAGCCAAGGCCGCAGGGATTGTGGCGTTCAAGCTGTATCCTGCTGGGGCCACCACTAATTCCGCTTCGGGCGTGACCGACCTGTTCAAGTTGATCCCGGTTTTAGAAGCGATGGCCGAAGAGGGCGTGTTGTTCTTGGTGCATGGTGAAGTCACCGACGCCGACATCGACATCTTTGATCGCGAAGCGGTGTTCATTGACCGCGTGCTGTTGCCCATTTTGGCCAAGGTGCCAACCTTAAAGGTGGTGTTTGAGCACATCACGACTTCTGACGCCGCCGACTTAGTGCAAGGCGCCGGCGACAACGTGGCCGCCAGCGTCACCCCCCAACATTTGCTGTTGAACCGCAATGATTTATTGGTGGGCGGGGTGCGGCCGCATCACTATTGTTTGCCCGTCTTAAAGCGTGAAAGCCATCGTCAAGGCCTGTTGGCCGCGGTGAGTGGCCCCATGGCGCATAAATTCTTTTTGGGCACCGACAGCGCGCCTCACCCGCAGGGTGCGAAAGAAAGTGCCTGTGGTTGTGCCGGGATGTTCAGCGCCCACGCCGCACTAGAGCTGTACGCAGAGGCTTTTGAAAGCATCGGCGCACTAGACAAGCTAGAGGCTTTTGCCAGCCAAAACGGTGCCCGTTTTTATGGTTTACCTGAAAACACCCGCAAGGTAAAGTTGATTAAGCAGCCGCAAGACATTGTGTCTAGCCTGCCGTTTGGTGATGGCCAAGTGTTGATCCCCATGCGTGCCGGCGGTCAAACCGACTGGACGTTTGTCGCGGAGTAGTTATTTTTTGGTTTTCAGTAATGACGAAAATTAAAGAATACAAGCGCTTAAAAGTCAGTATAATGCGAATGGTTGGCATTTAGCCTGTGCGCGAATGCCGCCCTTTCGATCATCTAGCAGGTAAAGTACACACATTATGAATCCACAAGAATTACGGGCCAGTACGGCTCTGGCAGGCGTGTATGCCTTAAGAATGCTGGGCATGTTTTTAATTTTGCCGGTGTTCGCTCTGTATGCCCAAACCATGGATGGCGGCTTAGACCCACGCTGGGTTGGGTTGGCTTTTGGTGCCTATGGCTTAACCCAGGCGTTGCTGCAACTGCCTTTGGGCATGGCTTCCGACCGCTTTGGCCGCAAACGGGTGATTTACCTTGGCCTGTTGGTGTTTGCTTTGGGTAGCTTTATCGCCGCCTATGCCGACAATATTTACCTTTTGGCCTTAGGGCGCGCCATTCAAGGGGCAGGGGCGGTGAGTGCGGCGGTAACGGCGCTGTTGGCCGACCTGACCCGAGATGAGGTGCGCACGCGCGCAATGGCCATGATTGGCATCAGCATTGGGGTGACCTTTGCCGTGAGCCTAGTGTTGGGCCCATTATTGGCAGGCATCATCGGCGTCAACGGTATTTTTGCGTTAACGGGGGTGTTGACCCTGCTGGCGATCGTGACGGTTCACTATATGGTGCCGAACCCACAGGTGAGTAAAGTACACGCCGACGCCGAGGCCACCGTCTCCGCTTTGCCCTTGGTTTTAAAAAATACCCAGCTATTGCGTTTAAATTTTGGGGTGTTTGCTTTACACTGTGCGCAAATGCTGCTGTTTCTGTCCTTGCCCTTGGCGCTGGAAGGCTTAGGGTTGGCCCGCGAACAGCATTGGTATCTTTACCTGCCAGTGGTGGTTTTAGGCTTGGTGCTGATGGTGCCGGCGATTATCGTGGGCGAGAAAAAGGGCAAGCTTAAACAGGTATTTGTGTTGGCTATTGCCCTCATGGTGGTGGCACAGCTGGGGCTGTCGTTTTCTTTACACAGCCTGCTGGCGATTTTCTTGGCGCTGATGTTTTACTTTGTTGGCTTCAATATTTTGGAAGCTTCACTGCCGTCGATGATTTCTAAAATTGCCCCCACCCATGCCAAAGGCACCGCCATTGGTGTGTTTAATACCACACAGTCACTGGGCTTATTTGTGGGTGCCTCTTTGAGTGGCTTCATCTCACAAAAATACGGTTTTTTCGGGATTTTTACTTTCTGTACCGTGTTGATGGTGGCCTGGCTATTGCTGGCAGCAACGGCCCCAGCGCCGCTTAAGGTGAAGAACGTGGTGTTTACCCTGCCCGCCGCTTGGGCCAACCAATGGCCCGAGCTGCGCGCAAAACTAATTGATTTATCTACCGTTGTTGAAGCAGAATGTAGCGACGACGGCAGTGTTTTATATTTAAAAGTATTGCAACAAGGCTACGATGCTGATGTAATACAAGCCATACTTTCAGGAGATTAATGATGTCTGTAAATAAAGTAATATTGATGGGAAACTTAGGACGTGACCCTGAAGTACGCTATATGCCTAACGGCGACCCTGTCGCCAACTTTTCGATTGCCACCAGTGAGCAATGGCGTGACAAAAGCGGTGAGCGCGTGACCCGGACCGAATGGCACAACATTACCCTATACCGCCGCCTGGCTGAAATTGCCGGTCAATACCTTAAAAAAGGCAGCATGGTGTACATCGAAGGCCGCATTCAAAGCCGTAAATACACCGGTAAAGATGGTGCTGAACGCACGGCTTACGACATCATCGGCAACGAGATGAAAATGGTCGGCGGTCGCTCTGACAGCAGTGGCGGCGGTGATCAAGGCGGCTACTCGCAAGAGCAGTATGCCCCACAAAATGATTACCAATCTGCGCCTCAGGCCCAAAGCGCGCCGCCTGCCGCACCGCGCCGCATGGAAAGCAAGCCAGCGCCAGTGATGGACGACTTAGATGACGACATCCCGTTCTAAAGTGATTTAGACAGGGTAGGATAAAACGAGTCGAACCGGCTCGTTTTTTATTTTTTATGCGCGGATGGCCTCAGGCCAGCATTGGGCTAAGGTCAAAAGAAGTCACTAAGGGTAATAATAATGATTGATTTTACCCTCCGATTTGGTAAAATAAGCACATAACATTTGCAAGCCGCCATTCTGAATTTGGCGGCTTGCGTTTTTATTATTTACTTACGTTGCGACGTAAGTTGGAGAAAGCATCATGCAAAAATACCCTTTAACCGTTTATGGCGCTGAGTTATTGAAAGCGGAATTACAGCAACTAAAAAGCGTTGAGCGCCCTGCGGTGATCGAGGCCATTGCTGAAGCCCGTTCTCATGGCGACCTGTCTGAAAATGCAGAATACGAAGCAGCCAAAGAGCGTCAAGGCTTTGTTGAAGGCCGTATCGCTGATTTAGAAGGCAAGTTGTCTAACGCGCAAATCATCAACCCTGCTGAATTAGACGTGGATGGCCGCATCGTATTCGGCGCCACGGTTGAGCTGATGGACTGTGAATCAGAAGCCACCGTACGCTACCAAATCGTGGGCGACGACGAAGCCGACATTAAGGTCGGTAAGGTTTCTGTGGGTTCGCCCATTGCCCGTGCCCTGATTGGCAAAGAAGAGGGTGATGTCGCGGAAGTGCAAGCCCCAGGTGGGGTGCGTGAGTACGAAATACTGCGCGTCGAGTACGTTTAAGACACCATCAGGCAATCTATCATAGGTTGCCTGATTGTTTTTGGGCCGTCAGCGGCCGTCGTCATCAAACAATGGGAACGCATTATGTTGGCAAAAATCAGAAGTTTGGCCGTGGTGGCCTGGGTAGGGGCTTTGTGGTTTGCAGGTTATGTGGCGGCGCCGGTGCTGTTTCAGATGCTGCCAAAAATGACCGCGGGCAACGTGGCGGGCCGGCTGTTTGAAGTCATTGCCTATTTGGGCTTGGTGTGCGGCGCCATTCTGTTGTTATTTGGTTTATTTGAAGCAGGCGCTAAGTTATTTAAAACGGCTTACTTTAAATTAGTCGTGGCTATGCTATTGTGTGTGGGGTTGAACCACTTTGGCGTGACGCCGATTATTGAGGCGTTGAAGTTTAACCACAGCCACGTGGTGTTGCAAACCGTTGGCGGTAGCTTTGGCCTGTGGCACGGCGTGTCCAGCGTGATTTACTTGGTCACCAGCCTATTGGGCGCCTTTTTGGTGTGGCACTGTACCCAAACGCCCTGCCAGAAATAGTCGGGCGTGTCATAGGGCTCAAAAAAACAGGCAACTTGCGGATGTGCAAGTTGCCTGAGCGTTTGTTTGAAGCTTAGGCTTCAGTTGGTTTCGGGCGCCAAATCACCAATAGTTTACCGATGTGTTGAACCGGCGCGGCATTTAGCTGGTCACATAAGGCGTCATAGATTTCGACGCGTGGCTCGCGCTCATCGCCCAAAACGCGAATTTTAATTAATTCATGCGCGCTTAAGGTGGCATCGACTTCTTTAAGTACGGCTTCGGTTAAGCCATGCTGACCAATCATCACAACAGGTTGGATGTGGTGGGCTTGTTGTTTCAGAGCCTGACGCTCTTTGGGGGTTAAATCAATCTTCATTATGATGGGTGTCTATGTTCTAGATTACTAAAAGATAAATTGTACTTTAAATTTGTTGTGTTGGGGGAGTGAATCGTGCGTTCAGTTCCAGAAAGTGTGACGAATAGGCCAATTGGTCACACATCATTATTAAGTTTGTGAGTCAGTCATGGCAATTAAATCAAAATCATCTAAGTTGTGGATTAGCGAACATGTGAACGATCACTACGTGCACATGGCGAAGAAAGATGGTTATCGGGCCCGAGCGGCCTATAAACTATTAGAAATCAATGAGAAAGATCGTTTGATCTATCCCGGCATCGTGCTGGCAGACTTGGGCAGTGCCCCTGGAAGCTGGTGTCAGGTGGCAGCCAAAATCGTGGGGCCAAGTGGTAAAGTGTTTGCATTGGATATTTTACCCATGGACCCGGTGGAGAATGTGACCTTTATTCAAGGCGACTTTCGTGAAGAAACGGTTTTAAATGAATTCGAGTCTTTACTACAAAATCGTCCGCTAGACCTTGTAATTTCAGACATTGCCCCAAATATGACTGGTAACGCAGTAACGGACCAAGCCCGCAGTTTCTATTTGGCTGAGTTGGCCTTGGATTTTGCCAGTCAAAATCTAAAAGAGGGCGGTCACTTTCTCATCAAAGTGTTCCAAGGTGCAGGCTATCAAGAGTACCTAACGGCCATGAGGTCAGCATTTGAACAAGTTTTGGTACGCAAACCGAAAGCTTCGCGCGATCGCTCTAATGAAATTTATTTATTGGGCAAAAAATTGCGCTGACAATTAGACGGCTTGCGTTTACAATCTATTAATCAGTAAAAAAATATTGGGAGCCTCGCGCTGTGGGTAATACCTTTAAAAATCTCTTAGTATGGCTGGTGTTCGCAGTCATCTTAATGACGGCATTCAATAGCTTAAATAAAAGTAAAGACGACAGTAAGCAAATTGAATATTCACAATTCATTACCAGCGTCAATGCAGGTGAAGTCGCCAGTGTGAATGTGGAAGGCTCTGTGGTGAGCGGCTATGTCATTAAAGGCAAGCGCACAGACGAAACCGACTTCTTTACCAATGCGCCTTTGGACGACCAATTGATTCCACTGTTGTTGGAAAAAGAGGTGCGTTTAAAAGTCACGCCTGAAGAAAAACCAAGCATGCTGGGCAGCATTATGATCAGCATGTTGCCGGTACTGCTGTTGATTGGTGTGTGGATTTACTTCATGCGTCAAATGCAAGGCGGTGGCGGTGGCGGTAAAGGCGGTGCCTTTTCGTTCGGTAAAAGCAAAGCCAAGCTGCTAGACAAAGACGCCAACCAGGTGACGTTTGCCGACGTGGCCGGTTGTGATGAAGCCAAAGAAGAAGTGTCAGAAATTGTGGAATACCTGAAAGAGCCTTCTCGTTACCAAAGCTTGGGTGGCCGTGTGCCGCGCGGCGTGCTGTTGGCGGGTAGTCCTGGTACCGGTAAAACCCTATTGGCTAAGGCCATTGCGGGCGAAGCCAAAGTGCCGTTCTTTAGTATTTCAGGTTCTGACTTCGTGGAAATGTTTGTCGGCGTAGGCGCTTCGCGCGTGCGTGACATGTTCGAGCAGGCCAAGAAAAACGCCCCGTGCATCATCTTTATTGACGAGATCGACGCAGTGGGTCGCCAACGTGGCGCCGGTGTGGGCGGTGGTAACGATGAACGCGAACAAACCTTAAACCAATTATTGGTTGAGATGGATGGTTTTGAAAGCAATACCACGGTGATCGTGATTGCCGCGACCAACCGTCCAGACGTACTGGACCCTGCATTGCAACGTCCTGGTCGTTTTGACCGCCAGGTGGTGGTACCGCTACCGGACATTCGTGGCCGTGAGCAAATCTTGAACGTGCACATGCGTAAAGTGCCTTTGGATAAATCGGTGGATGCGCAAACCCTAGCCCGTGGTACGCCAGGCTTCAGCGGCGCCGACCTAGCTAACTTGGTGAACGAAGCAGCACTGTTTGCGGCCCGTCGCAACAAGCGTCTGGTGGACCAAAGCGACTTTGAAGAAGCCAAAGACAAAATCTTTATGGGCCCAGAGCGTCGTTCTATGGTGATGCATGAAGACGAACGTTTGGCGACGGCCTACCATGAATCAGGTCACGCCATTGTGGCCAGCCTGTTGCCGGGTACCGATCCGGTGCATAAAGTGACCATCATGCCGCGTGGCCGTGCCTTGGGCTTGACCTGGCAGCTGCCTGAGCGTGACCGCATCAGCATGTACGAAGATCAAATGTTGCATCAGCTGTCGATTCTGTTTGGTGGCCGTATTGCCGAAGACATTTTCGTGGGTAAGGTTTCTACCGGTGCCTCGAATGACTTTGAACGTGCGACCAGCATTGCGCGCGACATGGTGACCCGCTACGGTATGTCTAAGAAATTAGGCCCAATGGTGTATGCCGAAAACGAAGGGGAAGTGTTCTTAGGTCGCTCGATGACCAGCAGCAAAAACCTTTCTGAAGCGACCATGCAGCAAGTGGACGCAGAAATTCGCCGCATCATTGACGATCAGTATGCGATTGCCTATAAGCTGCTAGACGAAAACCGTGATAAAGTGGAAGTGATGACCAAAGCCTTGATGGATTGGGAAACCATTGACGCCGATCAGGTGAAAGAAATCATGGCCGGTCAGCAACCCAGCTTGCCTAAAGACTACAGCCACAACGTTAAGAGTGATGACGAAGTGGCGGCAGAAGCGGCCGCAGCAGAAGCCTTGGCTAAAGCGCCTGAAGCCGATGCGCCAGTGGCAAAAAATGCTGCCGAAGAGCCTTCTGTAGCCGATTCATTTAAACAAGACACCGTCGTGGCGGATGCCGACAAAGAAGCAGATAAAGACGCTTCGGGTAAAAGCTAGACGAGTGATGTGACAGAAAGGCAGCCTTAGGCTGCCTTTATTTTTATCTGGGATTTAGATTCATGCAAACGCTATTGAAATGTGGTCGTTTCGACCTTGATTTAAGCAGCCCACAGGTTATGGGCATTTTAAACGCGACCCCCGATTCATTTTCTGACGGGGGTCGTTATGCCGACCCAGCCGCGGTTTTGGCCGTGGCCGAGCAAATGGTGGCCGACGGGGTGGGCCTGTTGGACATAGGGGGGGAGTCGACCCGTCCGAATGCGCCAGCGGTGTCGCCGGCGGAGGAGATTGATCGAGTGATGCCGGTGTTAGAGGCGGTGCAGGCTTTAAACGTGCCCGTGTCGTTGGATACGCGCCGTACCGAGGTGATGCAGGTGGCCTTGGCCGCAGGCTATGTGGATTTAATCAATGACATCTCGGCTTTAGAAGACAAAGGTGCGGTGGCGTTAATGAGTGCCCATCCGGACACCGCCATTTGCCTGATGCACATGCAGGGCCAGCCGCAAAACATGCAGCAGCAGCCTGACTATCGTGACGTGGTGGCCGAGGTCAGCACTTACTTAAAAGCCCGCGTGCAGGCCTGCTTAGACGCCGGCATTGCCCTAGAGCGGCTGCTGGTTGACCCTGGTTTTGGCTTTGGCAAAACCCTAGAGCACAATGTGGACTTAATGGTGGGGCTACAGGACTGGCTGCTGCAGGTCGACGTGCCGGTGCTGATTGGGGTGTCGCGCAAGACCATGTTGGGCCAAATGGTGGGTGAGCCGGTGGCCAGCGAGCGCCGTGGCGCCAGCGTGGCTGCGGCTTTGGCTGCAGTGAGCCGTGGGGCGCACATCATCCGCGTGCACGACGTGAAAGACACCGTGCAGGCCATCAGGGTTTGGCAGAATGTCGGCATTTTTCTGCGTTAAAAAAGCAGGGTAGGGGCTTAAGCCGTAGCATCGTTTGACCTGAGGGCTTGAAATGACGATTTTTTTATAAAATATCTCAGAATAGTTGCAATTTAAAGCTGACACCCTAGCCCGCAAGTCTTACAATGACTCTATTTTATTGAATTTTGAAGTGAGTAAGTTAATGGCACGTAAATACTTTGGTACTGATGGTGTTCGTGGTGAAGTAGGGACCTATCCCATTACACCAGACTGTGTATTGAAACTGGGTTACGCTGCTGGGCGTGTGTTGGTGAATCATGATGCGGGCTATCGGCCCACGGTGTTGATTGGCAAAGACACGCGTATTTCAGGCTATATGTTAGAGGCCGCCTTACAGGCTGGCTTTACCTCTGCCGGGGTGAACGTGCTGTTAACCGGCCCGTTGCCAACCCCAGGTGTGGCTTACCTAACCCGCGCCCTACGCCTATCGGCCGGCGTGGTGATCTCGGCCTCGCACAACGTTTATTCGGATAACGGGATTAAATTCTTTGCCGAAGGCGGCCGTAAGTTGGACGATGAAATAGAAGCCGAAATTGAGGCCATGATGGATCAGCCAATGCCCACCATGCCTTCTGATTACTTGGGTCGCGCGCGCCGTATTGATGGTGCCGTAGACCGCTACATTGAATTTTGTAAAAGCAGCTTCCCCAATTATTTAAACCTTAAAGGCTTAAAGATCGTGGTCGACACCGCCCACGGTGCCGCCTATCACGTGGCGCCTAAAGTATTTCATGAACTGGGTGCCGAAGTGGTGTTGATTGGTGGCGAGCCCAATGGCTTTAACATTAACCATGAGGTAGGCGCTACCCACACCGAAACCGTTCAGGCGGCCGTGGTGGCCGAAGGCGCCGACTATGGGATTGCCCTAGACGGCGACGGCGACCGCTTAATGATGGTGGATGCTAAGGGTCGGTTATACGATGGTGACGCGTTAATTTACGTCATTGCCAAAGCGCGTGCGCACGCAGGTGCCCTTAAGGGCGGTGTGGTGGGCACGGTCATGACCAATATGGGCATGGAGCTGGCTTTACAGCAGCAGGGCATTGAGTTTGCCCGTGCTAAAGTAGGCGACCGTTACGTGCTGCAACAGCTGTTCCAACGCGGTTGGATGATTGGGGGCGAGGCGTCTGGTCACATCCTGTGTTTGGATCGACACAATACCGGCGACGGCATCATTTCGGCGCTGCAAGTATTGGCTGGCTTAATTGAATTAGACCAAGATTTAGCGACGGTCTTGAGTGAATGGACACCGTTCCCGCAAACCATGATTAACGTGCGCCTACAGCCGGGCCAAGACTGGCAAACGGCTTCTAAGGCTGCGTTGGCCGATGCCGAGCAGGCTTTGTTGGGCAAAGGGCGGGTGGTTTTACGGGCGTCGGGTACGGAGCCTGTGGTACGGGTGATGGTGGAAGCTGAGGCGCAAGCACTGGCCGATCAATACGCAAGGCAAATCGCTGTCGCAATAGACCCGACCTTATAACAATTTAAGCCTTTGGAAGTGGTTTTTTATGGATTTTTTTGCACTGCTGCAAGATTTTTTTATTCAATACGGTTACCTAGCCGTGTTTTTGGTGCTGTTCGCCTGCGGCTTTGGCTTGCCGATCCCCGAAGACGTGACGCTGGTGACGGGCGGGGTGATTTCAGGCCTGGGCTACACCAACGTGCACACCATGGTGGTGGTGGGCCTGCTGGGCGTCTTAATCGGCGACGGCACGGTGTTTACGCTGGGCAAGGTGTACGGTCACCGTATTTTAAAATTCAAGCCGGTGGCGCGCATCATGACGCCCAAGCGTTATGATCAAATCCAAAAGAAATTCGACAAATACGGCAACTGGGTGCTGTTTATGGCGCGCTTTTTGCCAGGCTTAAGAACCCCTATTTATTTAATGGCGGGCATTTCCGGCCGCATTTCCTACCTGCGCTTTTTGGTGATGGATGGCATGGCCGCACTGATCTCTGTGCCAGTGTGGGTGTACCTGGGTGAGTTTGGCGCCAGCAACATTGATTGGCTCATGCACAAAGTACATCAGTTCCAAACCGGTATTTTTGTGGTGCTGGGGGTGCTGTTGGTCGGCGGCCTATTGGTTTGGTGGTTTAAAAAACGTCAACCGGTTAAGTAAACCCAATGCAATGTACAGGAGGCTTCGGCCTCCTTTTTTTCGTCTATATATGTGGGATGCCACAATTTCTGTCCTGAATTTATTGTGCGAAAATAAAGACATCGAAAAAGAGAATACTAAACTGCCTATTTTTATGGCGGCGGTGTACACAATGTTGGAGTGCGTTATGCTTAATTTTTTCAAAACCAGTCTGTTGGTTTGGTCGTTAAGCCTGTTCTTGCCGAGTATGGCTTGGGCGGCTTTGACCGGCGAACAGATTTTTAATAAGGGCAATGGCCGTGGTGCCGATGCCTGTAATGCCTGTCATGCAGTCGATGGTGGCGGCGTGTTGTCCATTGGCACCCCGCGCTTGGCTGGGCTGGATGCGGGCTACTTAGAAAAGCAAATCAAGGATTTTGCCAGCGGCCGACGCCTGCACGTACAGATGCGTCCGATTGCCCGCTCAATGACCCAAGCGGAAATTGAAGCGGTGTCTAAATACTTGAGCGCCTTGCCGTTGCCAGAGCGCAAGATCAAGCAAAGCTTACCGATGGCTGATGAGAGCGTGGGCGCACGCTTGGCCTTGCGTGGCCGTTGGGAAGCCAATATCCCCGCCTGCATTCAGTGTCATGCCTACAACGGCGGTGGCGTGGGCGCCTCTTTCCCCGCCATTTCAGGGCAGGGCGCGGTGTACATTGCCAACCAGCTGAATGCGTGGAAAAGCGGTGCCCGTGACAATGACCCGATTGGCCTGATGAAACAAATTGCCAGCAAGTTGAGCCGTGAAGACATCGACTCAGTGGCGCAGTGGTTTGGCGCACAAAATGCGACCAAAAACTAGGAGAACAGCATGAAAATATTATTATGGCCTCTAGTGGCCACTGCCTTTTTACTCAGCGCCTGTGGTGACGATGAAGCGGCCAGGGCCGCGGCAGAAGAGGCCGCCGCCAAAGAAAAAATCGTGACCTTTACGCCGCCTGAAGAGTCGGAGATTCCCGACGATGAGTTTGGCAAAATGGTTAAGTTGGGGCGCGATATTTTTTCAGATACGCCTCGTTATGCGCCTGATTATTCAGGCAATGGTTTAAGTTGCCGTAACTGTCACATCGATAATGGCCGTCAGCACAACGCCGCGCCGTTGTGGGGCGCACAGGTGGCCTATCCGATGTACCGTGCCAAAAACGGCCATGTGAACACGTTGTCTGAGCGCATTCAGGGCTGCTTTATGTACAGCATGAACGGCACCAAGCCGCCCCTAGGCAGCCAAGAGTTGATCGCGTTGGAATCGTTTGCGTTCTGGATGGCCAAGGGCGCGCCGGTGGGCACCAAGATTGAAGGCGCCGGCTTTAAAAAATACGACGCGCCAGAAGCCCCTGATTTAAAGCGCGGTGAAAAAGTGTACGAGCAAAAATGTGCCGTGTGTCATGGTCCTGATGGCCAAGGTCAAAAGGTCGATGGCCGCTATAACTTTCCACCGCTGTGGGGGCCAGACTCTTACAACTGGGGGGCGGGCATGCACCAGCTGAAAAATGCGTCGGCGTTTATTCGCTACAATATGCCGTTAAGTCAGGGAGAGAGCATTGGCGCACAAGAAGCGGTTGATGTGGCCTATTTCATGAACTCGCACGAGCGGCCACAAGACCCACGCTTTACCGGTGACCTGGCCGAAACCCGCAAAAAATACCACGACACCCCTGACTCGGTGTACGGCACCGAAGTGAATGGTCACATCATGGGTTCTAAGCCCGCCACCTTTGAAAACTGGGGCAAGTAACCCCGTCTAGTCAAAAGATCGCCCCCAAAACGAGCCCTTAGGGCTCGTTTTTTTGTTTAAAAACAATCTTATTATCATATGATTATTAGTTAATAACCCCTGGTTATATGGATATAGCCGCTTATTATTGGTTTTTTATCACAATAGTGGGCATGATGACGATCCCAATAAACCGTGTTGATTGTTTCGCTATGCTTTTAAACGCTCTGAATAGGCTGTTGTCTTGGTTTTTACTGGCCGTCCTGATGTCTGGGCCGACCATCGTGGCCGCGGGCAGCTTGAAAAATGACACCCTCAATGTGGGCATCGATTTAACCTATGCGCCCTACGCCTATTTAGATCAAGGCCAGGCCAGCGGCTTCGACCCAGACTTTATGCGCCTGATCGCCAAAACCTTAGGCGGCAAGGCAGAGTTTAAAGACACCCGCATCGAAAACATCATCATCGGCCTCAATGCCGGTCATTACGATGTGGTGGCGTCGGCGCTGTATGTGAACCCACAGCGGGCCAAGCAGGTCGATTTTTTGCCTTACCTACAAACCGGTGGCGTATTGGTGGTGCGCGGCGACGATGATTTCGCACCGCAAACCCTAGAAGACCTGTGTGGCAAAAGCCTGTCGTCAATGAAGGGCGCAGCGTGGATTCCCACGGTGAACCAAGTGTCGGCCGAGTATTGTGCCCCCAAAGGGCTACAGCCCATTGTGGTGAAAGAATACCCCAGCGCCCCAGAGGCGGCACAGGCCTTGTTGTCTAAAGGGGTGGACGTGCAGTATGAAGACGCCGCCGTGGCGCAAATGGTGATCAACCAGCTGGGCAGCCGTTTGAAAATCAGCACCCAAGAACAGCTGTCTCCCGTGCTGATTGGCCTAGGCTTTACCAAGCAAAATAGCGACATGAAAGCCCTGGTCGCCGAGGCCATTCAAACCGTTAAGGCTTCGGGCGAATACGATGCTTTGCTTAAAAAATACAACTTGGCCTTCCCCAGCGACGAGCTCTTGCAGGCCAACGATTTGGCCAATGCGCTGGCACCGGTAGACACCCATAAAGGTTTTAACTGGGCCTATTTAGGCGGTCTTTTGTACAACACTGATTTTTGGCAGGCCGGCGTGACCGTGCTACAGCTGAGTACCCTAACCTGGTTTTTGGCGGTGGTCGTGGGCTTCCTTTTGGCCTTGGGCAACCAGTCCAAATATCGGGTGTTTCAGCGTGCCGCCGGCGTGTACATCTGGCTGTTCCGCAGCCTGCCGCTATTGGTGCTGTTGATCTTCATCTACAACCTACCGCAGTTCTGGCCCGCCAGCTCAGTGGTATTGTCTAACCCTTTCATGGCTGGCCTAATTGCGCTGGTGTTGAGTGAGTCGGCCTATATGGCTGAGATTCACCGTGGCGCCTTACAGGCCATCCCTGCAGGCCAATACGAAGCCGGTAAGGCCTTGGGCATGCGCTTTTGGGGCATTCAAAAGCAAATTGTGATGCCACAGGCTTTGAAAGTGGCTTTGCCACCATTGACCAACCAGTACGTCACCATCGTCAAATTGACCTCGTTGGTGTCGGTGATTTCATTGACCGAAATTTTATTGGTGGGGCAGCAGCTGTACACCCGTAACTTCTTGGTGATGGAAACCCTGGTGGCGGTGGCGTTTTACTATGTGCTGATTGTGAGCCTGGTGACCTGGGTGTTGGGCAAGGTCGAGCACCGCTTGGACGTGTCTTTACGTAAGGCCAACACCACCGAAGAAACGGTGGCGGTAGACGATGCAACCTTAAACCAATACGGCAAGCTGCAGGCGGCGAAACAAGGCGAGCAGGCCTTGAGCATTAAGGGTGCGCGCAAAGCTTTTGGTGCGGTGCCGGTGTTGAAAGACATTGATTTAGCCGTTCAATGGGGTGAGGTGGTGTCCATCATCGGGCCTTCTGGCTCGGGTAAGACCACCCTGATTCGCAGCATGAATGGTTTGGAAACCCTCGATCAGGGTCAGGTATGGCTAGAAGGTAGCCTGTTTATTGATGGCAAAACCCCAGCGCGCGACGCGCAAGCACGCATCGTCCACCTTGGCATGGTGTTTCAAAGCTATAATCTGTTCCCACACAAAACCGTGTTGGAAAACCTGATGCTGGCACCAGAGTATCACCATCAGCCGGTGGCGAAAACGCGCTTATTGGCCTTGGCCATGTTGGATAAAGTGGGCCTGTTGCGTCATGCGCACAAATACCCGCACCAGCTGTCGGGCGGCCAGCAGCAGCGGGTGGCGATTGCACGCGCCTTGGTGATGCAGCCCAACATCATGCTGTTTGACGAACCGACCTCGGCGCTAGACCCCGAGCTGGTGAACGAGGTGTTGAGCGTGATGGAGGCCTTGGCCAAAGAGGGCATGACCATGATCATCGTCACCCACGAAATGCGCTTTGCTTTTAAAGTGTCGGATCGCATCGTGTTCATGGCCGATGGCGAAATCGTGTACGACCAAACGCCAGAGGCCTTGCGTCACAATCCAGACCCTAGGCTGCGCCGGTTTATTGATCATAAGGCGCCAGAGGACTATAGTATTTAAGACGATGACCATCGGTGGCGTCGGCTTTGAGTAAGGATGAACAGAATGAATGAATTTACCGAAATTGGTATTTTGCAACAGCGTAAAATTGAGGCGGAAATCATCAAGCCTATTTACGACATCATGAAGCGTGAGTTTGGGGTCGAAAAAGCCCAGGCCATTATTGAGGAAGCCATTACCGACGCCGCCGTGTCGGCCGGTAAGGCCTTCGCCGCGAAAGAGCCAAACGGCACCAGCGTGGAAAGCTTTGTGGCCTTGCAATACCTGTGGGAAAAAGACAATGCCCTCGAAATCGAGGTGTTGAACAACGACCACGAGCGTTACGACTACGACGTGAAGCGCTGTCGCTACGCCGAGATGTACCACGAAATGGGCTTAGGCGAGATCGGCTTTTTACTGTCTTGCAACCGCGACAGCAAGTTTATTGAAGGCTATGCGCCGCATGTGAAGCTGACCCGCCCCCACACCGTCATGAACGGCGACGGCTTTTGCGATTTTCGCTACGAATTACAAACGGATAAAAAATGAGTCTGACCCGCATCAGCATTAACCCAACGCGCCTGAATGATTTATTAGACGAGTTTGCCCAAATTGGCAAAACCGCCAACGGCGGCGTCACCCGCTTGGCCTTAAGCGACTTAGACAAAACCGCGCGCGACCTTTTTATTGCCAAGGCCAAGGCCGCCGGCTTTGGGATCAAAGTAGACGCCATTGGCAATATTTTTGTACGCCGCGAAGGCCAGCAGCCGCAGCTAAGCCCGGTACTGATGGGCTCGCACGGCGATTCTCAACCTAAGGGCGGCCGCTTTGATGGCATTTATGGCGTATTGGCGGGGCTAGAGGTGTTGCTGTCGTTAAACGATCAGGGTGTGACCACCGAACGGCCGATTGACCTGGTGATGTGGACCAATGAAGAAGGGGCACGCTTTGCCCCTGCCATGATGGGCGCCGCCGTGTTCACTGGCAAGATGAGCCTGGAAGAAGCCTTGGCGCGTACTGACAGAGATGGCCTGAGCGTGGGCGCCGAGCTGGCGCGCATTGGCTACGTCGGCACGGACGATTTTAGTGACCATCAGATTCACGCCGCCTTAGAAGTACACATCGAGCAAGGCCCCATTTTAGAAAACCACGGCAACACCATTGGCGTGGTTACCGGGGCCCTGGGACAACGCTGGTATGAGGTTGAGTTTACCGGCCTGGCTTCACACGCCGGCACCACGCCCATGGACATGCGTCAAGACGCTGGCCTAGGCATGGCGCACGCGATGGTGGCCTTGAATCAGCTGGGCATGGGCGAAGTGGCCGCTGGTGGCCGCGTCACCGTGGGTGTGACCAAGCTTGGCCCTGGCTCGCCCAACGTGATTCCCGCTTCGGCCTGGTTTACCCTTGAGGTGCGCCACCCCAGCGCCGACGCCTTGGCCCGCATTGACGCCGAAATTGGCACCTTGCTGCCGCAGATCGCCGAACAGCATCGCCTCGGCGTGACGATTAAGCCGATTTTGTCGTTTACGCCATTAGCGTTTGATCCACGCTGTATTCAAGTGGTGCGTGAGACCACTCAGGCCTTGGGCTACGCCCATGAAGACATGGTGTCTGGCGCTGGCCACGATTCTTGTCACCTCAGCCACATCGCGCCGACGGCGATGATTTTCATTCCCTGCATCAATGGCCTCAGTCATAATGAAGCCGAAGACATTACCCCAGAATGGTCGGCTGCTGGCGCCGACGTGTTGGCCCACAGCATGCTGCGCTTGGCCAACGAAGCCTAAGCGTGCTGCTGAACCGACGATCAAGGCCTGCGTGAGCAGGCTTTTGCGTAGGGGTTTGGCATTATGCCTGCATAAATTGTGTGGGAATGGCTTGCATCAACCGTCGGTTCACTGTTTAAATACAGCTTATTCCTGGTTTAAAAAGCCAGATGGCCCGCAGGGCGCCATCTGGCCAGACCGTAACGGGGCATGACCAGCGGGCGCTTGCCCGTATGGCCCTCAGAAGGAGCCTCGCGCTATGATTCAGTTTAAACATGCGGGTAAAATTTTTACCCAAGACGGCCAAGATGTGGTGGCGTTAAAAGACGTGAACCTTCGCATCGACACCGGCGACATTTATGGCCTAGTGGGCTATAGCGGCGCCGGCAAAAGTACCTTGTTGCGGCTGATCAACGTTTTAGAGCAGCCCACCAGCGGTGAAGTGTGGGTGGACGGCGCCTTAATCAGCGCCTATAGCCCCGCCGAGTTACGCCACGCTAAGCGCAATATTGGCATGATTTTTCAACACTTTAACCTGTTGGAAACCAAAACCGTGGCGCAAAACATTGCCTTGCCGCTGGTGTTGGCTGGCGTGAGCAAGGCTGAAATCGACCGTAAGGTCGATGAGTTGCTGGCCTATGTGGAGCTACCAGACAAAAAAAATGCCTATCCGCGCGAGCTGTCGGGTGGTCAAAAGCAGCGCGTTGGCATCGCCCGTGCCTTGGTGAATGACCCCAAGATTCTGCTGTGTGACGAGGCCACTTCAGCGCTCGACCCGCAGACCACGTTGGCCATTTTAAACTTGTTAAAAAAGATCAACCGCGAGCAAAACATCACCATCGTGTTGGTGACGCATGAAATGAGCGTGGTGGAGCGGGTGTGCAATAAAGTGGCGGTGATGGAGCAAGGGCAGGTGATCGAACACGGCAGCGTGCTGGCCGTATTCGGCCAGCCGCAGCAAGAAGCCACGCGCCGGTTTGTGCGCACCGTGGTCAAGCGCGACTTGCCCGCCGCCATTGGCCAGCACTACACGCCTTCCGAGCATCTGCGGCTGTTTTCTTTGGGCTATTTAGGCCGGCCTGCCGCCAAGCCTTTGCTTAGCCATGCCGTGCTGAACCAAAACGCCGCCATCAGTGTGCTGTTTGCCAACACCAAAGAAATTGACGGCATGCTGGTGGGCAGCGTGTCGGTGTCGATTGCCGGCACGCCCGCTGACATTGCCGCCGCCGTGGCCAGTATTGAGGCCGAAGGCATCAGCGTGACCGAACAAGAAGGAGCCGCCCATGTTTGAAACCAATGTGACTCTGGCCCAGTTTTTACTGGCCGGACAGGAAACCCTATTCATGGTGGCGGTGTCGCTGTTGGGTGGCGGCCTGTTGGGCGCCATTATCGGCATTGCCTTGGTGATCACGCGCCCAGATGGCGTGCGACCGAATAAAGTGGTGTACACAGTGTTGAACCCCATCGTCAACATGTTGCGCTCATTGCCGTTCATTATTTTGCTGGTGGCGATTTTGCCGTTCACCAAGTTTGTGGTTGGCACCTCGATCGGGACCACCGCCGCCATCGTGCCGCTCATCGTTTACATTGGGCCCTTTATTGGGCGCCTGGTGGAAAACTCGCTGTTGGAGGTGGGCCCCGGCATCATTGAGGCCGCCGACGCCATGGGCGCCACCACCTGGCAGGTGGTGTGGCATTTCTTATTGCCCGAGGCCAAAGCGTCGTTGGTATTGAGCATGACCACAGCCACGATTGGCCTCATTGGCGCCACCGCCATGGCCGGCGCCGTTGGCGCTGGCGGTATTGGCGATCTGGCTTTAAACTATGGCTATCAGCGCTTTGATGGCGTGGCCATGATGATAACCGTGGTGATCTTGATTGTGTTGGTGCAGCTGATTCAGTCTTTAGGCAACTGGCTGGCCAAAAAATTACGTTGATTGGGCCCATTAAAAGCCCGTCCATTTTAAAGGAGTACCGATGAAAAAATACTTATACCCCCTTGCTTCTGTGGTGTTGGGCTTAACCCTAGCCGCCTGTGGCCAATCTGGCAGCGGTGACGCCACCGGCGCCGACAAAAAAGAAATTAAGGTGGGCTTGCCGCCCAGCGCCCACAACGTGTTGATGGAGCGCTTGGTGAAGCCAGCTTTGGAAAAAGAAGGCTACACCGTTAAGCTGGTGAACTTTAGTTCTTTACGCGACGCCAACACCGCTTTGGTTGAAGGCGGCGTGGACATGAACGCGGCCCAGCATCAGGCCTATCTAGACGTGTACAACCGCGAAACTGGCAACGACCTTGTGTCGGTGGTGCACATCCCTTCGATTCCAGCAGCCTTATTCTCCATCAAGCAAAGCACCGTTGACGCCGTCAAAAGCGGCGACACCGTGTTGATTCCCAATGACCCGTCTAACGCCGCCCGCTCTTATGCGCTGTTGGCCAAAATGGGGTGGGTGACCTTGAAGCCAGGCGCCGAACTGGCCAGCTTAACCCAGCAAGACATTGCCGAAAACCCACATCAGCTCAGCTTTAAAGAAGTGGATTCGGCCTTGATTCCACGGATGCTCGACGAAGTCAACTACGGCATCATGCCCGGCGGCGTGGCCTTATTGAGCAAAATTGGCTCAGACAAGGCCCTCGTACAAGAAACCTTCTTGCCCGAGCTTGAGCTGATGGTGGTGGTGAAAAAAGGCGACGAAAACACCCCGTGGGCGCAAGATGTGAAAAAAGCCTATCAGTCGGATGAGCTGAAAACCTTTATCGACACCGATCCAGAAACCAAAGGTTGGTTTGTGTGGCCTCAGGGTTGATTTAGTGTGATTAATTGAATCTAGAACGCTGCCTTGGGGCAGCGTTTTTTTATGGGTAAGGTCTTTGGATAAATAGGGATTAGGGGACTTTTTATGAGTAGCTTTTTGATTTTTAATGATGCTTTTATGTCTTTGCGATGATCGCTATAGGCCCTCGTAAATCACGTCTGATATCAAGATTAAAGCCCTAAGCAAGCGTAGGGTGGGCAAAGCTTGCGTGCCCACGCGGCGTCACCGTGATGCCACATTCATTTAAATAGCCATCATATTCCATGATTAAAAAGGCTTGAGCACCGTGTAAGGGCTCAAGTTTTGTCATTGTGGGTTTTAAAAATGTATGACTGACCCTTAAACACCGGAGCCTCTTTGGCAAAAAATGCGCAGATGCCTTCTTTGTGTCCGTGCGGGTTTATTGCTGCTAGACTGGGGTGGTCATGATGATTTAGGTGACTTTTGGGAATAAGATTTGGTTAAGTTTGTGGTGGATTCCGTGGGCACGCAAGCTTTGCCCACCCTACGCTGGCTATGAGTAACAAACAACTCGAAAAACTAATTAAAGACATCCGTGTTCAAGGTGTAAAAACCCCACTGACAGTTACAGAATACGAAGGTAAATTTTATATTCTTGACGGACATCATCGAGCCCTCGCGGCTCCGCGTGCAGGTGTTTCAGAGGTTCCAATTAATAGGGTAGAAATACCTTGGGGGCCTTATAAAACACCTACTGACTTAAATTTCACTCCAGGAGGCTATTGATGGCTTCGAAACAACATATTTCTGAAAATTTAATTGGCTGTAGAAATATTTTGCTAAACGGCAGAATTAATGAGCATATTTTACCTTGTTTGGAAGCTGTCCTAGCCGAAATTGATCTTATTTCAATTGTCAGCACAAAAAAAATTATTGAGTACTGTACGTTGGAAGCCATTAAGCAAATTAAAGATTCTAATTTCATTAGTGCAGGTTTTATTTTGAGTTTTATACATAATTTGCCTTTAGATGAGGCGAGCGAACAAAGCTGGGATATTGATTACTTTCTCTGGATGGAATTGCCTGCATTTTTAGAGCATTTTGACGAAATCCAACCTGCGAGACAAATTTCACTTTACGTTTGTAAACAGCTTGCATGTAAATATTTACTAGATGAGGACTGATTTGTGACTACGATTGAGGTTGTGCAACCTTCGCCGCAAACAGCAAGCGTAGGGAGGGCAAAGCTTGCGTGCCCACGTGGTGTCACCGTGATGACCCATTCATTTTAATAGCCATCATATTTCATTTCCTTGGTAAACCCGTTAAAATAACTATTCGTCATTTTCTGAGTGAGCTATGTCCCGCTATCGTCGCAGTCTCATACCTGGCGGTATTTACTTTTTTACGATTGCTTTGGCCGATCGTCGTTCCCGATTATTGTTTGATGAGGCACTGCATTTTAAAAAAGTTTATCGGAAGGTGGCTTTGCGCCATCCATTTGTGACAGAAGCCATATGCGTTTTGCCAGAACACGTACATGCGGTTTGGCGGATGCCCATTGATGATGCCGATTATGCTTTACGCTGGGGCCAAATAAAGAGTCTGTTCTCTAGGGCTTATCCGCATGGCACACGTAGTGATAGTAAGATTAAAAAACGGGAGAAAGGGATCTGGCAACGCCGTTATTGGGAACACCAAATTCGTGATGAATTAGATTTGAAACGGCATATTGATTATGTACACTATAATCCGGTTAAGCATGGTTTGGTAAAGCAGGTAAAGGATTGGCCATATTCAAGTTTTCATCGTTATGTCCGTACGGGTTTATTGCCGCTTGATTGGGGTGGTCATGATGATTTAGGTGACTTTAGGGAATAAGATTTGGTTAAGTTTGTGGTGGACTCCGTGGGCACGCAAGCTTTGCCCACCCTACGCTGGCTGACCACTATAAAACTGTTGGTCCTATTGGTACTTGGAAATAAGGATTTTTAATGAAAATAGAATTAGACGGCGGCAGAATAAGTACGGAAATGGACTTTCATAAGACGCTAGCAAAAGCTCTTGATGTTGAAGAGTTCTATGGTTTTAATTACGATGCATTATGGGATTTGCTTAGTGGAAGTGTTGAAAGACCAATTACTTTGATTTGGAAGAACTCTCACGCTTCGAAGGAAAATATGGGTTCAGCTTTTGATACAATTATTGATATTTTAAAGCAAGTCAGAAATCAGGATGAGAAATCTGGTTGGAAAGATAAATTTGATTTTATCTTAGATTGATTTTTCATTAACCGTATCTTCAGGAGTAATGGGTTCTCTGAAGAGTTCTGTGTTAGCGTTTTTATCAATAAAGCTACAACTACGATCCCAGCGGAGTTATTAATGCGACAAAGGGGGGAATGCCTGGTGTGCTGGATAATGCTGTTTTTGCGCAAGTGCCCGCCAAATCGACAAAGGCATTTAGTATGGAAGGGCAAAAACTCTATTCAGAAATAGCAGGAAGGCCTATTAAGACGGTTGGCGACCTTACTGATGCGCTGAGACAAGGCGTAGTCAAACCTAATCAGGTGCCCCTAGACTATGTTGTGATTGACGGAAAAAGAGTCATTTCTAATATTAAAAGCTCAACGGCACTTATCAATGCGGATATTCCTAAAAGCCAGTGGTTTGGTAACAATAAGACTGGCGTAAACGCGTATGATAAAGTCACCTTTGATGAATTAGTACGTAATCAGTTGAATAAAAACTATAACGGCTCTGTTGACAAGGCCAGAAGATAAAATTAAATATGCAGTTATCTAATCCTAAACAAGTGCTCAACCTAGATGATTTTTTGCCCTCAGACGGCGAGGATAGGATTGAGATGTATTTTATGGACGGCGATTTGAGTCTGGATATTTTATATGAGATAGAGGATTCTGAGCCGCGCAGTGCGAAATGCAGAGTCCATTTTTATTATGCTAAATATTTCTTTAAGACTCCATTCCCAGGCTACAGCTTCTTTAGTTGTCCAGATGACCGTAAATTATCACTGCTTAATTCTTTAGTAGAGTATGAACACTCAGATATGGTAGAGATGGATGGTGTGACATCAAGAACAAAGGGTTATAAACATTATAGGTTGTTTCTGCATACCACAGGAGTTGCGATACATGTGGTTGCAGAATCGTGTAAGATTTCAAACGAGGAATTAATTGGCTAAGCTTAGCAAGCGTAGGGTGGGCAAAGCTTGCGTGCCCACGCGGTGCCTTAATCGAAGTGGTGATGAGGACCTAGATGCATTTGGCGAGTAGGGCGTGTGTAGGCTTGTGTTGGGTTACATGGGCAAATCGTGTTCAGACAGCCCCAACCCCATGCATTAACATTACGTTTAAAACCATCCGTCGTTCCGGCGGTTTTTTTATGGCCATCTGTTATGCTAATGGTTTATTTGTGTTAGCTTAAGCCTTTTAGGCAATGACCACACGAGGCCATGACCATGACTCACATCCATGCCCCAACGACAGAAACGATTCAATTTCATGCCCAAGACGGCCGCGTGTTGTCGGGCACGCTGTTTGTGCCGGCGCAGAGCAACGGCCTGTGCGTGGTGATTAATGGCGCCATGGGCGTGCGGCACACGTTTTATCAGGCGTTTGCGCAATGCTTGGCGGCGGCAGGCTGTGTGGTGGTGGCCTACGACTATCGGGGCATGGGCGCATCGCGGGCGGGCGCCATTCGGGCCGAGGACGCGACGCTGTGGCAGTGGGGCCGACAGGACGTGTCGGCGGCCTTGGCCTATGCGCATGAGCGTTGGCCGGAACATCGGTTGTGGGTGGTGGGGCACAGCCTCGGCGGGCAGCTGTTGGGGCTGGCTGAGCATCATGAGTGGGTGAAGGGGCTGCTGGCGGTGGCGACGCCGAATGGATATTGGGGCCATTGGCCGCGGCCGCTGCGTTACGCCTTGGCGGCGCTGTGGCATGTGGGCATGCCCAGCTTGACCAATGTTTGTGGTTATTTCCCGGCGCGGCTATTGCGTTTGGGCGGCGCCGACTTGCCTGCTGGGGTGGCGCATGAGTGGGCGCGCTGGTGTCGCCACCCCGATTACGTGCTCGATCCTCATGGGCGACCGTGGCGGGCTGGCTTTGCGGCATTTCGAGGGCGGGTCTGGGCCTATGGCGTTGACGACGATTGGATGGCACCAGAGGCGTCTATCCAGGCCTTAATGCGTTTATACGTTCAGGCGCAGGTGTGTCAGCACACGGTGCGTGCGGCAGAGGTTGGGCAGGGCGATAAAATAGGCCACTTTGGCTTTTTTCGGCCAGGCCAAACAGAGCTGTGGGCCGAGGCCTTGGCCAAAATGCTGGTGCCATAAAAAACACCCGCCGTGGCGGGTGTGGTGGGCGTCGTGATTTACTTGGCGAAATAGCTGTTGTACACGCGGTCGTATTCGCCGTTTTCCTGAATTTTTTTCAAGGCGGCGTTGAGCATGTCGCGGGTTTCGGTGTCGCCTTTACGCACGGCCATGCCGTAGTGTTCTTTTTCAAACAGGTCGGTTTCAATGATGGTAAAGCCTTTGTCACCGTTGTTTTTGACGTAGTTTTCCACCACGGCGTTGTCGCTGATGGCCGCTTGGGCGCCGCCGGTTTCTACTTCTTTTAACACCAAGGGCAGGCTTTCAAAGCGGGCAATCTTGTCGCTGGTGGCGCCGAGGATTTTTTGGGCCACGGTGTCGGCCGAGGTGCCGATGGTCACGGCCACTTTAGCCAGTTTTTTCAAGTCTTCTGGGCTTTGGATGTTTTGGCCTTTAGGCACCAGGATGACCTGGTTGATTTCAAAGTAGGGATCGCTGAAATCCATGATTTGCTTGCGTTCGTCGGTGATGGTTACGGTGGCGGCCAAAATGTCGTTGTCGCCGCGGCGCAGGGTTTCGAAAATACCTTCCCACGGGGTGTTCACAAACGTCACTTTGAAGTTGCCGGCTTCGGCCATGGCTTTGACGATGTCGACGTCGAAGCCGACGATGTTGCCTTCGCTGTCGACCGATTCAAACGGGGCGAAGGCGGCGTTCATGGCGACGCGATAGACGCGGCCGTCGGCGTTGGTGGCGTCGGCTTCGGTTTTGGGTTCGGGCTGGGCGCTGTTTTGGCCACAGGCTCCGAGCAGTAGGGCGGCGCTAACGAGGACGCTGCTGAGTAGTTTGGTCATGGTTTGTCCTTTGTAGGGAAGTGGGTGTTGGTTTTTTATAAGGCGTTCAGCCGTTTGCGCATCAGGGTGCAGGCCACCGCCACGTTGGGGCTGAGGGTGAGCTGGGCCTGGCCGAGGCTGTCGTAACCGTTGAGTTTATAGAAGGCTTTAGAGTTAAGCGAGGCAAACAGTTTTAAATCCGCCACCCCAGCAGCGAGGGCGAGGTCTTCGGCCTGGTGCAGCATGGCCGTGCCCAAGCCTTGGTTTTGCACGAAGGGATGAACGTATAAGGCATCTAGCTCGCCCTGATGCAGGTCTAGCTGAAAAAAACCTTGGGTGTGGCCTTTATAGGCCACGATCCACAGTTCTTTCGACTGCAAGGCTTCGGCATAGCTGTCGGGCGACAGCAAGCCTAGCCACACTTCGCGGGTGGTGGTGTCGTAGGCCCGGGCGCAGGTGTACTGCACCGCGTTGCGATGGGCTTCATAGATGTCGTCAAAATCCGCGGCGGTGGCTTGGCGAATATCGGTTAAAGGTGGGTTCATAAACGGGTTATCAGCTTCACTTAGGCAGTCAATCATCAGGTTGCGTTTGCTACCCATCATTTATAGCGAATTCATGCGCTTCCGTCTAGTGGCTGCCCACTCATTCCGTGCTTTTAATCAAGTTGTGCGGCTAAGTCGGCCTTAATTTGCTCCACCGTTTCTTGCCACATCAGCCAGTCGGCCTCAATCTCGGTCAGGCGGCTTTTGATTTGGGCCAGTTCGGCCAGGTTTTTCTGGAGTCGGTCTTTTTGCTCTGGCGCATAGGCGTCTTCTGAGGCCAGAAAGGCTTCCAGTTCTGCCTGCTGTACGCCTAGGGCGTCCATGTCTTTTTCGGCCTTGGCAATTTTGCTGACGTAGGGTTTGGTTTGGCTAGACAAGGCTTGACGCAGCTGAGCCTCTTTACGCTTGACGTCTTTGCGGCTGACCTGATCGCCGGAGGCGGCAGGGACCTTGCTGGAGAACTGCTCTAAGCGCCATAGGCGGTAGGCGTTAAGGTCACCGTCAAACGGGGTGAGCTTGCCGTCTTGCACCAGCAAGAATGAATCGGTGGTGGCTTCCAATAGGCTGCGGTCATGCGACACCAAAATCAGGGCGCCGCTAAAGCTTTGTAGGGCAAAGGTTAGGGCGTGGCGCAGGTTGAGGTCCAAATGGTTGGTCGGTTCGTCTAACAGCAATAGGTTGGGTTTTTGCCACACGATCATGGCCAAGGCCAGGCGGGCTTTTTCGCCGCCGGAGAACGGCTCAATCGCCTGCATCGCCATGTCGCCAACAAAGTTAAAGCCGCCCAAAAAGTTGCGAATGTCTTGCTCTTTGGCTTCGGGGCTGAGGCTTTGGATGTGCCAAATGGGGCTTTGGTCGGGACGCAAGGTATCGAGCTGGTGTTGGGCAAAGTAGCCCACGTTGAGCTTCTCTGACTTAATCACGCTGCCCGACAGCGGCGCTAGGGTGCCGGCAATGGTTTTGATCAGGGTTGATTTACCGCTGCCGTTGACGCCTAAAAGGCCATAGCGGGCGCCGCTTTCCAAGGAAAAGGTGAGGTCTTTAAAAATGGGCTGGTCGCCATAGCCTAGGTCGGCGTGGTCGATTTTCAACAGCGGGTTGGGCAGGTGATCGGGCGAGATAAACTCAAAGTTGAACTGGCTGTCGAGGTGGGCTGGGGCGATCAGCTCGAGGCGTTCCAGCGCCTTCACGCGGCTTTGAGCCTGTTTGGCCTTGGTGGCCTTGGCTTTAAAGCGGGTGATGAAGCTTTGCAAGTGGGCAATGTGGCCCTGCTGCTTTTCGTAGGCAGACTGCTGCTGGCTTAGCTTGAGCGCGCGCGCCTGCTCGAAGGCGTCGTAGTTACCGGTGTAGGCGGTCAACTTTTGCTGGGCCAGCTCGGCAATGTGGGTGGTGGTGGTGTTCAAAAAATCACGGTCATGCGAGATGATGATTTGGGTACAGGCTAGGGTGGTGAGGTGCTCTTCTAGCCACAGCACGGTTTCTAAGTCCAAGTGGTTGGTGGGTTCGTCTAGCAGCAACAGGTCGGCGCGACACATCAAGGCCTGGGCCAGGTTTAAACGCATGCGCCAGCCACCGCTGAAGGCCTTGGTGGGTTTATTGTGTTCGTCTTGGTCAAAGCCAAGGCCACTCAAAAGCTTGGCGGCGCGCGAAGGCGCGGTGTAGGCGTCGATGTCGTCTAGCTGCTGGTGGACGAGGGCAATACGTTCGCCATCGTCGGCGGCTTCGGCGGCCTTAAGTTCGGCTTGTAGGCTTTGCAACACGGCGTCGCCGTTGAGGGCGTATTCAAGGGCGCTGATTTCCAAGGCCGGGGTTTCCTGTGCCACGCTGGCGATGCGCCAGTTTTTGGGCATCAGGATGTCGCCCTTGTCGGGCACTAATTCGCCTTTAAGGAGGGCAAACAGGCTGGATTTGCCGGTGCCGTTTTGACCGATTAAACCCCAACGGGTGTTGGGGTTGATGGTGAGGCTGGCTTGGTCTAACAGCACTTTGGTGCCGCGTTGCAGCGACAGGTTTTTGATTTCGATCATGAGTGGGTTTACTTATTCAATTCGGTCAGTGGCCAGCGCGGCTTGGTGGTGAAAGAGCCACCGGGCGCGCGGGCGTGTTGTAGGTTCATGGCGCCGGCAAAGGCAATCATGGCGCCGTTATCGGTACACAAGGCCATAGGCGGGAAAAACACTTGGGCCTTGAGGGCGTTGAGGCTGGCGCGTAAGGCTTTGTTGGCGCCGACGCCGCCGGCGACAACGAGGTTGCGATAGCCGGTTTGTTTTAAGGCCAGTTTGGCCTTGTGGGTGAGGAGGTCGACGGCGGCGTCTTGAAACGCCAGGCAGATGTCGCAGCGGGTTTGTTCGCTGATCTCGCCATCGGCCTCTTTTAATTTGTTTACCTGGGTTAACACGGCGGTTTTGAGGCCGGAAAAACTCATGTTGAGGTCGCCGCTGTGTTTCATCGGGCGTGGAAACTCAAAGCGCCCGGGGGTGCCTTGCTCGGCCAGTTCCGACAGCTTGGCGCCGCCAGGATAGGGCAGCCCCAACAGCTTGGCGGTTTTGTCGAAGGCTTCGCCCGCCGCGTCGTCCACGCTTTCACCTAAGAGGGTGTAGTCGCCAATGGCTTTCACCGCCATAAACTGGGTGTGGCCGCCAGAGACCAATAGGGCAATAAACGGGAATTCGGGCTGGGCGTCGGCCAGTAGCGGCGACAAAAGATGGCCTTCGAGGTGATGCACGCTGATGACGGGCTTGTTCAGGGCAAAAGCCATGGCGTTGGCAAAGCTGGCGCCGGCCAATAGTGCGCCGCCGAGGCCTGGGCCTTGGGTAAAGGCAATGGCGTCGATGTCGGCCAAGGTCACGCCGGCTTCTTTAAGGCAGCCTCGGGTAAGCGGCACCAGGCGACGAATGTGGTCTCGGCTGGCCAGTTCTGGCACCACGCCACCGTATTCGGCGTGCATGGCCATTTGTGTGTGTAATTGGTGGGCCAACAGGCCACGCGCTAAGTCGTACAGGGCCACACCGGTTTCGTCACACGACGATTCTATGCCTAAAACCAACATTTTACTTGCCTACATAAAAACGCCTATTCTACCGCTTTTTGGTTTGATTGATAATGGCTTTTGTAAAAGACTGGCTTTTTATTATATGTTTTAATATAATGTATTTAGTTTAATTGATGTGAGGGTGACGATGGATTTACAGATGATGCGCGCTGCGGCCGGCCAGGCCAGTGCGATTTTGAAAAGCTTGGGCAATGAAGACCGGCTGATTTTACTGTGTCACCTGAGCCAAGCCGAGCTGTCGGTGGGCGAACTGTCGGCCTTAACTGGCATTGTGCAACCGACGCTGTCTCAGCAGCTAGGGGTTTTGCGTACCGAGCAGCTGGTGGCGACCCGCCGCGACGGCAAACACATTTACTATCGCATTGCGGACGACAAGGTGAAGGCGCTGTTGCAGTGCCTCTACGATTTATACTGCCCCGATGCGGACCAATCAACGAAGGAGTAGCAGATGGGGATGGCTTTATTGGGCGGTGCCTTAATTGGCTTGGCCGCCAGCATGGTGCTGTTGGGCTTGGGCAAAATCATGGGCATTAGCGGCATGTTGCGCGGCCTCTTTAAACCGCAGCAGATGCCTAAGTGGCAAATCTGCTTTGTGGTGGGGGTGCTGTTGGCGCCGTGGCTTTTGGGCCTGTTCGGGCCGTTGCCTGAGGTGGAGGTGACCGCTTCGGTGCCGCTATTGGTGGTGGCCGGCCTCTTGGTGGGCTTTGGCGCCAGCATGGGCTCTGGCTGTACCAGCGGCCACAGCGTTTGCGGCATGGCGCGCACTTCACCGCGTTCGGTGCTGGTGACGGTGCTGTTTATGCTGGCCGGTGCGGTGACGGTGTATTTGCTGAAACACGTTTGGATGGGGGTGTAAGATGGGGTATCTTATTGCTTTAATCGCAGGCCTATTGTTTGGCCTCGGCCTGCTGCTGTCGGGCATGGCGAATCCTGCCGTGGTGCAAGGGTTTCTTGACCCCTTTGGCCACTGGCGGCCGGAAATGGCTGTGGCCATGGTGGGGGCGTTAGGCCTGTCTGGTTTGGGCGTGTATTTGGCTAAAAAGCGCTCACGCACTTGGACCGGCGAAGCGTTAAGCCTGCCTAAAAATGGGCCGATTGATCGCCGTTTGGTGATGGGCGGCCTGCTGTTCGGCGTGGGTTGGGGGCTGGCGGGCATTTGCCCTGGGCCCGCGGTGATTTTGGTTAGCCGTGGCGTGTGGCAAGGGTTGGTCTTTGCGGCCGCGATGCTGATCGGCATGGGTTTGTTTCATTTATACACAAAGTACAAGCATTAGACAAAGGAGCTTCAAATGAATGTCACCACTCAATGGGTAGACGGTTTGTGTTTTTTAACCACTACGGGCAGCGGCCACAGCATTGTGACCGACGCGGCGCCGTCGGTGGGCGGCCATAATCGCGGCGCACGGCCGATGGAGTTGTTGTTGGCGGGCATGGCGGGCTGTTCCAGCATCGACGTGGTGCAAATCGCCAAAAAACAGCGCCAAGACATTGTGGATTGCGTGGCCAAAGTAGAGGCCAAGCGCGCCGACACGGTGCCCAGCGTGTTCACTGAAATCCACATTCATTTTGACGTCTATGGCCATGATTTGGTCGAGGCCAGCATTGCCAAGGCGGTGCAGCTGTCGGCGGATAAATATTGTTCGGCGTCGATCATGTTGGGCAAGTCGGCTAAGGTTAGCCACAGCTTTGCCATTCATGCGCCTAAGGTGGCTGAGCCAGAAGAGGCTTAAGGGCTAGGCATAAAAAAGCCGTGCTCAAGTTTTTACTTGAGCACGGCTTTTTGCTGTCTGGCCGATGGGCTTAATCAACGTCTTCGGGACGGTGCTTGGGCTTGAGGCGGACATACAGGGTGCGATGCAGCTTGGCCACTTCGTTGCCGCGGCTGTCGTAAATGATGTCGACCACTTCGGGGAAGTATTTGTCGCCGTGGCGGGTGTGGTGCTGAATCTCGGTCAAGAGCTTGTCGGTGATGCGACACTCGACGTAGATTTCACCGATGCCGGGCTTGATGAACTCGATTGAGGCGGCCTTATCCCATACGAAATAGCGGTCGTTTAAGGCCCCCATTAACAGCACGCTGTAAATGGGGTCGGTCATGGCGAACATGCTGCCGCCAAACTGAGTGCCATTGGCGTTTTTGGTCCAAGGACGGTGCTTGAGGATGACTTTACACACGCGCCAGTCATTAGTAATGTGCAGTAGCTTAACGCCGGCAAAGAAAAACGGCGGCCAGGCGTTCATGACGTGGCGCATGCGGTTGGGTTTGGCCAAAATCCAAGATCTTAAGCTCATGCCTGTTCTGCCTTGGCGTCGGTTTCAGTGCTGAAAAAATACTGTTGGGCCACGATGGGGCCGTCGTTGACGGTCAAGGCCACGTTGGCGGCGCCGTGTTTGATGACGGCTAGGGCCACATAGCCGTTGGCGTTAGGGCTGGCGTTGATGACGATGCCGGCGTCGGCTCCGTCTTGCAGCACAGGCATGCCGGCGGCAATGGCTTGCTTGGCGGTGAAGGTCATTAGGCCGCGTTTAACCTGACCGCGGTAGTGGGCGCGGGCGATGATCTCTTGCCCAGGGTAGCAGCCTTTTTTGAAGTGAACGCCGCCGAGGACGGTTTGGTTCAGCATTTGCGCAACGCAGGTTTCGGTGGTGGCTTGGCTCACCCAAGGGTAGCCGCTCAGAATTTGGGTTTGCCACCAGGCCTGTTCGGCGGTGGCATCGTGGCTGGCGTTGACATGCTCGGCCTGCCCCAAAAGCAGTTCAGACTGGTTGGGTAGGGCCACGTGCCAAACGTGGTCGCTGTGGCTGGCGGCAAATTGATGCAGCGGCGTGTCGCCGGCCTGCTGTGGTTCGGCGCCGGTGGTCACGCCGGCTGCGACAAGGTCGTCGTTGAGGGCGATGCTGACCTTGGCACGCATCACAAACATGCGTAGGCGCTTGGCCAGGGCTTCGGCGAGGTCTTTGGCGACCATCACCCACAGTTCGTCACCGGTGTTTAACACCAGCATGTTGGCAATGACGCGGCCTTTAGGGGTGTTGTAGGTGGCGTAACAGGCATGGCCTACGGCCAGGTCTTCAATGTGGTTAGACAGCTGCGTGTGTAAAAACGAGGCGCGGTCTTCGCCAGAAAAGGCCAAGACGCTAAAAAACGGCAATAAGCTTGTTTGAGTGTGTGACATCATGATTCCTTATGCTCGGCTTAAGGGCCGATGTTAATCGATGTGCCCGCTGACGGGCTTTTTGGGGTGGGTAGGCTAGGCTTGGGCCCACTCGCTATTGCGCTTAAACGTCCACTTGCACCTCGTTGCCTTTTTCTTCCATCCAGGCGCGGCGGCTGGCGGCTTCGCCCTTGCCCATCAGCTTGATGAAGGTGCTGTGGGTGTCGGTTTGGTCTTGTTCCTGTTCGCCCACGCGCACTTGCAGCAGGCGGCGGGTGTCGGGGTGCATGGTGGTGTCTTTGAGCTGGTCGGGATTCATTTCGCCCAGGCCTTTAAAGCGGCTGATGGCGTAGGCGGTTTCTTTAACCCCTTCGGCCTGTAGGCGCTCTAAAATGCTGTCTAGTTCTTGCTGATCCAAGGCGTACAGCTTGCGCGCGGGCTTGTTTTTGCCCTGAGCGTTGACGTCGACGCGGAACAGCGGTGGCTGGGCCACGTAGATGTTGCCGTTGGCCACCAGCTTGGGAAAGTGGCGATAAAACAGGGTCAGCAACAGCACTTGAATGTGGGCGCCGTCGACGTCGGCGTCGGACAAAATAGCGATTTTGCCATAGCGTAGGCCGCTGAGGTCAATGTTGTCGCGAGGGCCGTGTGGGTCAACGCCGATGGCCACCGAAATGTCGTGGATTTCAGAGTTGGAAAACAGCTGGTCTTTATGCACTTCAAAGCTGTTCAACACCTTACCCCGCAGCGGCAAAATGGCCTGAGTGGCCTTGTCGCGGGCGAGTTTGGCCGAACCGCCAGCCGAATCGCCTTCGACTAAGAAGAGTTCGTTTTCACGCACGTCTTCGCTTTCGCAGTCAGTCAGTTTGCCAGGCAGCACGGCCACGCCGGAGCCTTTGCGTTTTTCAATTTTCTTAACCGAACGCAGGCGTGCCTGCGCTTGGCGAATGGCCAGTTCGGCAATTTTTTTACCGGCGTCGACGTTTTGGTTAAGCCACAGCTCCATTGGGTCGGTCGACACGCTGGCGACCAAACGCAAAGCGTCACGGTTGGTGAGCTTGTCTTTGGTTTGGCCTTGGAACTGCGGGTCGAGCAGGCGCGCCGACAGCACGAAAGAGACCTTGTTAAACACGTCGTCAGACTGGACTTTGACCCCGCGCGGCAACAGGTTGTGTAGGGTGATGAAGTTGTTCACCGCATGGTACACCGCCTGCTTGAGGCCGGCTTCGTGGGTGCCGCCCAAAGGCGTGGGGATCAGGTTGACGTAGCTTTCGTGAGCGGTGTTGCCTTCTTCCATCCAGGTCAGCGCAAAACTGGCGCCTTCGCCCTTGCTAAAGGTTTCGTGGTCGTCGTCGATGAAGTTGTCGGCGGCAAAAATGGGCACGGCCATTTCTTGATCGTCGCACAATTCCAATAAATAGCTTTTCAAACCGTTGGGGTAGTGCCAGGTTTTTTCATGCTGAAGGCCATCGCTGCCCAGCTGCGACAGGCTTACCTTCACGCCCGGCAGCAGCACCGCTTTGGCGCGCAAGAGGCGCTCTAGCTCGGCGATGACGTAGCGGCCGCTTTCGAAATATTTGGCGTTGGGCCACACCCGTACAGTGGTGCCGGTGTCTTTTACCGCGCACTTGCCGATTTGGGTCAGTGGTTCGATGACGTCGCCGCCGGAGAACACGATGCGCCAAATGCCGCCTTCGCGTTTCACCGTGACCTCAAGCCGATGGCTTAGGGCGTTGGTAACCGATACGCCGACGCCGTGCAGCCCGCCAGAAAAGGCATAGGCGCCGCCGTCTTTTTTATTGAACTTACCGCCGGCGTGCAGTTGGGTAAACACCAACTCCACCACGCTGATTTGTTCGATTGGGTGCAGGCCCACGGGAATGCCACGACCGTCGTCAGACACGCTGAGCGAACCGTCTTCGTGGATGACGACTTCGACATTTTTGGCGTACCCGCCTAAGGCCTCGTCTGCGGCGTTGTCGATGACCTCTTGGCAAATGTGGGTGGGGCTGTCGGTACGGGTGTACATGCCCGGACGTTCTTTAACAGGCTCCAAGCCTTTGAGAATCTGGACGCTGCTTTCGTTGTACTGTTTGTCGGTCATAGTGATGGCGCTTCTTCCCGTAGGGGGCAGGGCTGGGGCTCTGCCTTTAAGGTTGTGATGATTGATCTTGGCAACGATGGGTGTAATCGGTTAACGATTCCATGTGACGCAAAAAGCGTGACAGCTCTAATAGGGCACCCTCATAAACATCTCGTTTAAAGTCGATGACTTCTTCGATTGGGGCCCAATAGTCGTGCCAGCGCCACGCATCAAATTCAGGATGCGTGCTGGCGCGTAAAGACACGTCAGATTCTTTGCCGACCAAACGCAAAAGGTACCAAATTTGTTTTTGGCCCTTGTATGAGCCACGCCATTCGCGTCTGACCCAGTGTCTGGGGACGTCGTAACGTAGCCAATCGCGGGTGCGGCCTAAAATCTTCACGTGCTGCGGCAGTAAGCCGACTTCTTCGAGCAGTTCTCGATACATGGCAGATTCAGGGCTTTCACCAGGTTTGATGCCGCCTTGTGGAAATTGCCATGAGTGCTCGCGGATGCGTTTGCCCCAAAAAACTTCATTGCGTTGGTTGGTTAAAATAATGCCAACGTTGGGGCGATAGCCGTCTCTATCTAACATAATAACTCGCCCAAAAATAAGGTTAATTTTCCCATAAAATAGGCATTAGCGCCACAGTTGACGGCCTGCATTCACATGATCACACAGACTTGCATTTGGCATGGCACTTTAATCCTGATGTTTATGGCTTGTCAATCAAGGAAAATCCACGTCTAATGGGCACGATAAAAAAAGGGATCGTACGCTATTTTAAACATAAGTTGATGAGACATCACGGTAATTAGGAGGGTGAATATGAAATATGCACGTTTTTTGGGCCTGCTTGCCACAACGGCACTGGCGGCCTGCGGCAATGACGCCAAAGAAGCCGCGACGCCAGCGGCCACCCCAAAGGTATTAAATATTTATAACTGGTCGGATTACATCGATCCCGACACGGTGGCAGATTTTGGTCAGGCGCATCAGATTAAGGTGCGTTATGACGTGTATGACAGCAATGAGCTGCTGGAAGGCAAAGTGTTGACCGGCCAATCGGGTTACGACTTAGTGGGGCCTTCGGATAACTTTGTGCCACGCCAGATTAAGGCCGGTGCCTACCAAAAGTTGAATAAAGCGTGGTTGCCCAACTATGATTTGATCAACCCGATGCTGTTAGAAAAGCTGGCCGCTGTTGATCCTGGCAATGAATACGTGGTGCCCAACTATTGGGGCATCAATACTTTGGCTATTAACGTAGACAAGGTGAAGGCGGCGCTGAATGGGCCTTTGCCAGAAAACCCTTGGGACTTAGTGTTTGCAAGCGAATACACCGAACGGCTACAACGCTGTGGCATCAGCTATTTAGATTCGCCCTCTGAAATGTTCCCACTGGCGTTGAATTACATCGGGGTGAATCCAAACAGCCCTGACTTGGCCGATTACGATCGCGCCGCAGCGGCCATGATGGCGGTGCGAAAAAACGTGAAGCGCTTTGTTTCGGGTGGCTATATTGACGACATGGCCAGCGGCAACGTGTGTGTGGCGATTGGCTTTGGCGGCGATCTGAACATTGCCAAACGTCGCGCCATCGATTCTGGCAATGGCATCAATATTGAGGTATTGGTGCCCAAAACTGGCTTTGGGGTGTGGATCGACACCTTTGCGATTCCACGCGACGCCAAGAATGTGGCCGAGGCGCATGCCTTCATCAACACCATGCTCGACCCAGCGGTGGCGGCCAAGAACGCTGATTTTGTGACCTATGCGCCATCGAGTTTACCAGCACGCGCCTTAATGCAGCCTGAGTACGCTCAAGACGACTCTATTTTCCCAAGCGATGAGGCGTTGGCCCGAGGGTTTGTGATCTTGCCGATGGCGCCCGAAACCGCCAAGTATTCCGTGCGCTTGTGGCAAAGGATCAAAAGCGGTAAGTAATGGTTGGGCCTGACGAATTTAGCCGTCAGGCTTAAACTGTTGCCTTTGTGGTGTGCATCAAGCATGCTAGGGTGTCAATTTCGGCGTATTATTGAATAATACTTGTCACAAACGTGAAATAAACGTTTAATGACGCCCATGGCCATGATGGTCTCGGTTATTTTGTGTATTTGTATCTTGTTTGAAGAAATCCTCAAGGAGGAATAATGAAAAAGAAAGTTCTATTTGCGGTTGTGACATCGTTATTCTTGGCTGCCTGCGGTGGTGGCAATAAAGATCAAGCTGCTGATCCAGCACCGTCTCCTGAGGCGACTGAGCAGGCCGCTGGCCCAAGTAAAGTGTTGAATATTTACAACTGGTCTGATTACGTTGATCCCCAAACCGTCACCGATTTTGAGCGTGCGCACAAGGTGAAAATTCGCTACGACTACTACGACAGCAACGAAACCTTAGAAGGTAAAGTGCTGACCGGTAAGTCTGGCTACGATTTGGTGGGCCCTTCAAACGGTTTTGTGGGTCGTCAAATTCAAGCCGGCGCCTACCAAAAAATCGACAAGAGCAAGATTCCTAACTATGAGTTGATCAACCCTGCGCTGTTGGAAAAAATGGCCATGACCGACCCAGGTAATGAATACGTGGTGCCGTTCTTCTGGGGCATCAACACCTTGGCGATTAACGTCGACAAAGTGAAAGAAGCCTTGGGGACCGAGGAACTGCCTGAAAATGAATGGGATCTGGTGTTTAACCCAGAGTATGCGCAAAAGCTGAAAAGCTGTGGCATCAGCCTGTTGGACAGCCCGTTTGAAATGTACCCTGTGGCGATGAACTATGTGGGCGTGGACCCACAAAGCAGCGTCAAGGAAGACATTGATCAAGCCACCGAAATGCTGCGTGCGGTTCGTCCTTACATCAAACGCTTTAGCTCGTCTGGCTACATCGACGACATGGCCCGTGGTGACCTATGCGTGGCCGTTGGCTACGGTGGCGACTTGAACATTGCCAAGCGTCGTGCAGAAGAAACCAACAACGGCGTGAAGCTGTCGGTATTGGTGCCTAAAACAGGCTTTGGCGTGTGGATTGATTCCTTTGCCATTCCGGTTGATGCCCAAAACCTAGACAATGCTTATGCCTACATTAACAATGCCCTAGAGCCTAAAGTGGCGGCGAAAAACGGTGACTTTGTGACCTATGCGCCTTCTAGTACGCCAGCCAAAGCGTTGATGGACAAACAGTTCTCACAAGATCGCTCGATTTTCCCAAGCGATGAGGACATGAAAAATGGCTTTGTGATGTTGCCTAAAGAGCCAAAAATGGTTCGTTACAGTGTGAAGCAGTGGCAAGGCCTTAAGTCTGGTCAGAAGTAAGCCAGCAGTCACCACACACCATAAAAAAACCCCGCCTCGGCGGGGTTTTTTTATGATTAAGGCTCGACTAGGCGAGCACTTGCGTTCATCATATCAAACAGTGGTTGAACCGATGGCACACAGAGGATTAGGTCATGAACAACAGCACCCAGCGTTTTGGCAACAGAGTCACCGATTACATTAAGTATCGCCCCAGCTATCCTAATGCGTTAATGGCCTATTTGGCCGAAGAGGTGGGCGTCAACGCCACCGCCGTGGTGGCGGATATTGGTTCGGGCACCGGTATTTTTACGTCTTTATTGCTGGCGCAAACCCAGCAGGTGTACGCGATTGAGCCTAATGATGGCATGCGTCAGGCGGCAGAAACGCTGCTGGCGGGCGCGCCTAACTGGCAGTCGCTGCGGGGCAGTGCCGAAGCCACTGGTTTGCCTACGGCCTCGGTTGACGTGGTCACGATGGCACAGGCCTTTCACTGGGTCGACCGTGACCGCGCGATTCCAGAGTTTCAGCGTATTTTAAAGCCGCGGGGCAAGGTGGTGCTGGTGTGGAATAACCGCCTGATGGACACGCCTTTTTTACGAACCTATGAGGCCTTGCTGCAGGCGCACGGGACCGATTACACCGAGATTAACCACCAAAATTTGCGCCGGGCCGACTTGCAGGCCTGTTTTGAAGGGCCGTTGACCAAGCGGCTGTTTACCAACCAGCAGCTGTTTGATTATGCCGGGCTTAAAGGGCGCGCCATGTCCAGTTCCTACGTGCCAGCGGCAGGCACGGCCGCGTTTGAGGCGTTTGAGCAAGCGCTGTACGTGGCGTTTAGTACCCATCAGCGCGGCGGTAAGGTGGCGTTTAATTACGATGCCGAAGTGTACTGGGGTGAGGTGAAGGCCAAGTAAGGTTTGGCCGTCGACGGTTCGAGGGGGGGATAAGGGCGTCTGTTTTTATCCACATTTTGAATGGGTCGGCTGGTTTTGTTGATAAATTATACTAATGTCAATTTAAAGCGTGCTAGAGTGAGCGGAGTGGGTGCTTCAAATCTTTGTTTTGTTAGATAATATAAATTGTAACGTCATAAGCGGTCGGTGTTCGGCCCCCACGGCTGAAATACGATAAAAACCATGTGTGTGAGAAACAAATGAGGAGAAACAAGAATGATGCAAAAAAACGTCATGATGACGGCGGTATTGTCTCTTTTTTTGGCGGCCTGTGGCGGCGAATCTAAGCCAGCGGCCTCAGCCGACACCGATAACGCCAACGCTCAGCCCGAAGCCAATGCCCAAGGCGGCAGCGGCGGGTATCTGAACATCTACAACTGGTCCGACTATGTCGACCCCCAAACCGTGGCTGATTTTGGCAAAGCCCGTAACATCACCATTCGCTACGATTACTACGACAGCAACGAAGCCTTAGAAGGCAAGGTGTTGACGGGCAAGTCGGGCTACGACATTGTGGCCCCGACCATTGGCTTTGTTGGTCGCCAAATTCAGGCCGGCGCCTATCAGAAATTAGACAAAAGCAAAATCCCCAATTACAACTTGATTAGCCCCGTGCTGCTAGAAAAAATGGCCGTGGCCGATCCTGGCAACCAATACGCCGTGCCGTTTTTCTGGGGCATGAACACCGTCGGCATCAACGTCGATAAGGTGAAAGCAGCCTTAGGCGACCTGCCCATGCCAGAAAACGAATGGGACTTGGTGTTTAACCCTGACTATGCCCAAAAACTTCAAAGCTGCGGCATCAGTATTTTAGACAGTCAGTATGAGGTGTTGCCGATTGCCTTGAACCATCTGGGTAAGGATCCACAAAGCAACAATAAGGACGACCTTAAGGCCGCCGTCGACCTGATCGGGAAGGTGAGGCCGTACATTAAACGCTTTAGCTCGTCTGGCTACATCGACGACATGGCGCGCGGCGATTTGTGCCTGACCTTGGGCTACGGTGGCGACATCCACATTGCCCAACGCCGTGCCGAAGAGGCCAAAAATGGGGTGAAGTTGAAGGTGTTTGCGCCTAAGGCTGGGGTGGGGCTGTGGGTGGATTCGTTTATGCTGCCGGTAGACGCGAAGAACCTCGACAATGCCTATGCCTACATCAACGATGCGTTAGATCCGAAAGTGGCGGCCAAAAACGGTGACTTTGTTAGCTATGCGCCGTCTAGCTTACCGGCCAAAGACTTGATGAAGCCGGAGTTTGTGAACGAGCCTTCGATTTTCCCGACCGACGATGTGCTGAAAAACAGCTTCATGCTGCTGCAAAAAGACCCGGAAACGGTGAAGTACAGCGTGCGCCTGTGGCAACAGCTGAAATCAGGTAAATAGATAATCATTAATGCAAAAAGCCAGCGTATGCTGGCTTTTATTGTTGGGTGGTGGCCCGGTGGGGCGTGTTATAGGGCCTTGTCAATTGGGGTTTCAACCAGAGATATATTTGACACCAAATGATGGTTTGGTGATGGTCAAATTATTTAAACTCACCACCTTTCCCTTAGGTGAAGTACCGATTTCCCGCTAAAGCCGCCGAGCTGGGTTCTATCGGGCCGGATGAAGCGAGCAAATCGTTTGTGGCTGTCGACCACGCTTTGATAGGAGACAGAGCACTCTTGCTAGCGCCGGCCCGATGGGTTCCAGCGAGGGCACCCGCCAGGGCGGATTGTCGGGTGGCTTTTTCTTTGCATACTTTCTTTTGGCCACGCAAAAGAAAGTCTGTCGCCCTACAGGGCGAAACCCAACGACTGATCAATAGCGATGTTGCCGAAGCATGAGTGATTTTGAAAGGCTACTTTTAGTCAGGCATGACTTAAATTTGGGCGTTTTGTTTCGCCGAGGGCGACGTCATTTCTTTTGCGTGGCCTGTCTAGTCCTGAAATAAGTTGACACTTAAATTCATGTCATTATTGATGGATTTTGGTGAACTTCATTTGGTGTTTTGTACTGCAGCCTTG
>JAGOQM010000001.1:461533-531999 GCA_017991555.1 Neisseriaceae bacterium | reverse complement strand
CAAGGCTGCAGTACAAAACACCAAATGAAGTTCACCAAAATCCATCAATAATGACATGAATTTAAGTGTCAACTTATTTCAGGACTAGACAGGCCACGCAAAAGAAATGACGTCGCCCTCGGCGAAAAAAACGCTCAAATTCAAGTCCTATTTACCCAAAGTCAGCATTTCAAAATCATTCATGCTTCGGCAATATCGCTATTGATTAGTCGTTGGGTTTCGCCCTGTAGGGCGCCATCATTTCTTTTTGATGTCAAAAAGAAACGAAGCAAAGAAAAACCACCCCACTTTATCCGCCCGCTTTGCGGGTGCCCTCGTTGGCCCGCACGTGGCCGGCGGCAAAAACTCATATTTGAGCCTTCGGCCAAATACTCAAACAACTTTGCCTTAAAGCCCCGGCCCCGCACGAACCGCCTCGGCGGCTAAAAGGGGAACGGTACTTCACCTAAGGGCAAGCGCGGTGAGTTTAAAATATTTTAATTTCAAGCTAGGTTTTATTCAAACAACAAACCATGGTTTTCATTGCCCCTTAATGGCTTAAGAATCCTACGGCCTTTGGGTGGGTAAAGCGTAGCCTACCCACCAGCTTTAATGCCCTCACGTCATGAAAACACAAAGACCCCGTGGGTCACGACCCGCCCTAAGAAGAACCATAAACCATGCTTCATGTGTAGACCAATGGCCGAGTCGGTAGCCTAGGGTAACCGTGCATCGGCCTGATCCTGGAGGTTGACGACTTGAAACACCTGCATGACCGCCTGAAGGATAGGGCCGTGCGGATGGTCGGCCCGAACAATCAGGCCAATGTTTCGTTGTAGCTGTGGCACCAGCGGTAGGGCGGCAAGGGAATGGGTTAAGTGGCTAAGGCAAAAAACGCTGTGCGGTAAAATACTGTACAGGCCTAGCTGCTGTACATGCCCACATAAAACCGTGAGGGAATCGGACTCCAGCACCGGCTCGGCCTTGAACCCGGCGCGGGCAAAGGCGCCATCAATGCCATGACGGCTTTGCATATTGGGCGTGAGCAAACACAGCGGTAGCTGCGCAGCTTGGGCCCAGCTCATGGTTTTATTTCCCCAAAACAGCTGGGCGTTTTGCGCAACTAAAAAATACCGCTCTTGAAACAGGGGCATGGTGTGAATGTTGAGGTTGGGTTGACCGTCTAAATAGCTTAAACCAATGTCGAGCTCAAAGGTGGCGAGCTTGCGTAGAATGTCTGGGGCGGCTAGGGTGTAAACCTGGTGTCGAATCTGCTGGTGAATGTGGCGGCAGGCTTCCGTTAGAAACGGCACCAACGGCAAGGCGGTGGGAATCGCGCCCAGTTTAATCATGCCGCTTAAGCCATGGCTTGGCTGTTGTGCCGCCTGTTTCAGGGCCTCACAGTCGGCTAAAATGCGCCTGGCCCATAATAAAACCTGTTCGCCTTCAGTGGTAAAGCCTTCAAAACGCTGGGTGCGTTGCACGATGGCCACGCCTAACTCGTGCTCTAGTTTTCGGATCGCATCTGACAGCGCGGGTTGAGACACGTGACAGGCCTTAGCGGCGCGACCAAAATGGCGTTCCGTGGCCAAAGTTGTTAAATAAATCAGCTGTCGAATAAACATCACAAGAGCAGAATGAAAAGGAGGAACATGCGATTCTCCATTGAGCATTGATATGCTTTTGGTATAATATAAGGCCTACTGCCGACAAGCGCAATGCCTAATCGGGCTTAATCGGTAAAGGGCGTGTAGGCCCCATGCGTTTGGGCACGCTCAATCAAGATTGAGCGTGCCCAGTTGAACGGCTAGGTGAGTGGCGTCTAGGCCTCAGCTTTTGAGGCTTCATTGACGAATGAGGGGTTATTGATGAAGCTGTATTTATGAGGGGGTTTAGCTAGCCGTTAACCAGTTTCATGCCGTCAGGCGTATAACGTTCTCCCAGCACATTTTGTGGTAAAAACAGGCTGCTTAAGGCGGCGAGTTCATCCTGCTGCAGCGACAGCGTCAGCGCCCCAATGTTTTCCTGCAGGCGGGCGGCGTTGCGGGTGCCAGGGATCGGCACAATGTGTTCGTTCTGTGCCAGAAGCCAAGCGATTGCGAGCTGGGCAGGCGTACAGCCTTTGTCTGAGGCCATGCTTTGCACCTGGGTAACCAGCGCCAGATTGTGCTCAAAGTGCGCCGGGCTAAACTTGGGGTTGCCAAGGCGAAAGTCGTCCTCGCTTAAGGCCGCTAATTGCTGGATGTGTCCGGTTAAAAAGCCGCGGCCTAAGGGGGAATAGGCCACGAAGCCCACGTCAAGACGTTCGCAGGCGGCCAGTAGGCCCTGTTCTGGTTCCCGTGCCCACAACGAGTATTCGGTTTGTAGGGCGGTGATTGGGTGCACCGCGACGGCCCGCTCCAACGTGGCAATCGAGGCTTCAGAGAGGCCTAGAAATCGGACTTTGCCGGCGCTGACGAGGTCGGCCATGGCGCCAACGGTGTCTTCAATTGGGACGTTTGGGTCAATTCTGTGCTGGTAATATAAGTCGATGACGTCTAGCCCCAAACGTTTTAGACTGTCTTCACAGCTTTGGCGGACGTACTCTGGCCGACCATTGGCGCCGCGTTGATCGGGGTCGTCGCCAATGATGATGCCGAATTTGGTGGCTATAAATACCTGCTCGCGTTTGCCTTTGATGGCCTGGCCTAATAAGGCTTCATTAGTGTAGGGGCCGTACATATCGGCAGTGTCAAATAAGCTGATGCCAGCGTCGATGGCGTGGTGCAGGGTGTTGAGCGAAAGGGCGTCGTCTCTAGGCCCATAAAACGCGCTCATGCCCATACAGCCTAGGCCTAATGCTGATACCTGAGGGCCGTTTTTACCCAGTGTTCTGTGCTTCATGATTGATCCTTTATTCACGCGTTGAGGAAAGCTCCGAAGCCAGTTTAGGCCCTATTGGGGTTTAGAAAAACGGCAATATCTAACATACTCTATGAAGAGAAACCGCATAATGGCGTTCAATCAACACCTTGCCCTAAGCATTTTTAAAAGCGTCGCCCAGCAGCAAAGCTTTACCCGTGCGGCCGTCGAGTTAAGCCTGTCGGCTTCTGCCGTGAGTCAATCGATTCGGCAGCTGGAGGCCGAGTTGGGCACGCGCTTATTCAACCGTACCACCCGCTCGGTCAGCCTGACCGAGGCGGGCACCTTGCTGTTGGCTAAAATTGCGCCGTTGCTGGCCGACATGGCCGAAGTATTAGACAGCGTCAAAGCCAGTCCTCAAAGCTTACAGGGCATGCTCAAGTTGTCTATGCCTTATGTGGTGTGGCAAGCTTTGGTCAGCCCGATGTTACCAGCCTTTACTCAGGCCTACCCCGACATTGAGCTGTCGATAGAAATCAGCGATGCGCTGGTCGACATCGTGGAGCAGGGTTTTGATGCGGGGATTCGATTGCAGCAACAGCTGCATCAAAATATGGTGGCGGTGCCGCTGGATCTCGAATTTAAATCCCTGCTGGTGGCCAGCCCAGATTACCTACGGGCTCACAGCATGCCACAAGCCCCGGCCGATCTGGCCCAGCATCGTTGTATTGGCTATCGCTTTCACAGCCAAGGCACGGTTCATCCGTGGCGTTTAAAGGCCGCCGCTGGCACGGACATGATCCAATTTACCCCGGCGTCGTTGCTGCTCAGTGAAGAGCATGGCCTCATTGAATCGGCCCAAGCAGGGCTAGGTATTGCTGAAGTGTTTCAGTTGGGCGTGGCGCCAGCATTGGCCTCTGGCCAGCTGGTGCCGGTTTTAGGGGCATGGTTAAGCCCAAGTCAGCGATTTTGCCTGTACTATCCCAGCCGTCAATATTTATCCATGCGGTTGCAGGCATTCATTGCCATGTTAAAACAGCAGGTGGCCCTCGTGGCGAGAAAGGACCGTGATGCACTTGAACCCGCTTAATAATATAGCCGACTTAGAAACGTTTGTGCAGGTGGTGGACAGCGGTGGTTTTTCGGCCGCCGCGCGGGTGTTAAACCTCAGCGCCAGCACCGTCAGTAAGCAAATTAAGCGCTTGGAGACGGCGTTAGGCACGACGCTGTTTGTGCGCAGCACCCGGCAAATTTACGTGACCGAAAAAGGGCGCCAAATTTACGCTTCGGTACGGTCGGCTTTGGTGCAGTTGGACGAAGCCTATGCCGTGGCAGAGGCTGGGCAAAGGCAAATGAGCGGACGCATCGCAATCAGTAGCCCATCGGTGTTTAATGAGGCTTTTTTAATGGGCGCGATGCAGGCCTTTAAAGGGCTGCATCCGCAGGTTAGCTTTTATTTAAATAATTCTAGCCGCGTGGTGGACATGTACGCCGATGGCATTGATCTGGCGATTAGAATTGGCCAGTTGTCGGATTCGCAACTGGTGTTGCGTAAAATCTTTGACGCCCCTCGGGTCTTGGTGTGTGCGCCAGCTTATCTTGACGCGGCCTCGGGTGGGCGACCACCGCAAACCCTAGACGATCTATTAAACCTACAGGCACTGATGTTTTCTTATCCTGGCTACGACACCGGGCAGTGGCAGCTACAACAGCAAGAAGGTGGGCCTGGTGCTTTGGTGCGCACCATTACGCCGCCCAAAGGCATGAGCGCCGACGATGGCATCACGCTTTTGCGGTGGGCGCTTGAAGGTTACGGCGTGGCGTTGCTGGAGCCGTGGGTGGTGGCGCCCGCGCTGGCGGCTGGCCGTTTACAGCGGCTATTGCCAGACTGGCATGGGCCGGCTCGGCCGGTGCAGGTGGTGCGCACAAGCAAGCATGCGGTTTTGGGGCGTGTGGCTCAGTTTACGGACTTTTTAATCGATTATTGTCGTGCCGAGAATGGTTTGTAGATTATTTAAAACTCGCCGTCTTTTGTAAACAGCAAACCATGGTTTGGTGTTTGCAGAAGACGTACTTCAGTTACACCTATCTTCTCACCGCCTGTCCCCTAGGTGAAGTACCGTCCCGTAGAGCCGCCGAAGTAGGTTCTATTGAGCCAGATGAAGCAGGCAAAAAGCTTGTGGCGCCCGACCACGCTTTTATAGGAGGGGGAGCACTCTTGCCTGCGCTGGCTCAATAGGTTCTGCTGAGGGCAGTCACGCAGTGACCGGGGATCCGGGTGGCTTTTTCTTTGCTTCGTTTCTTTTGGCCACGCAAAAGAAATGACGTCGCCCTCGGCGAAACAAACGCTCAAATTCAAGTCCTATTTACCCAAAGTCAGCATTTCAAAATCATTCATGCTTCGGCTATATCGCTATTGATCAGTCGTTGGGTTTCGCCCTATAGGGCGCCATCATTTCTTTTTGATGTCAAAAAGAAACGAAGCAAAGAAAAACCACCCCACTTTATCCGCCCGCTACGCGGGTGCCCTCGTTGGCCCGCACGTGGCCGGCGGCAAAAACTCATATTTGGGCCTTCGGCCAAATACTCAAACAACTTTGCCTTAAAGCCCCGGCCCCGCACGAACCGCCTCGGCGGCTAAAAGGGGAACGGTACTTCACCTAAGAGCAAGCGTGGTGAGTTTAAAGTGTTTTAATTCCAAGCTAGGTTTTATTCAAACAGCAAACCATGGTTTGCTGTTTGCAGAAGACGTACTTCAGTTACACCTATCTTCTCACCGCCTGTCCCCTAGGTGAAGTACCGTCCCGTAGAGCCGCCGAAGTAGGTTCTATTGAGCCAGATGAAGCAGGCAAAAAGCTTGTGGCGATCGACCACGCTTTGATAGGAGATCGAGCACTCTTGCCTGCGCTGGCTCAATAGGTTCTGCTGAGGGCAGTCACGCAGTCACGCAGTGACCGGGGATCAGGGTGGCCTTTTCTTTGCTTCGTTTCTTTTGGCCACGCAAAAGAAATGACGTCGCCCTCGGTGAAACAAACGCTCAAATTCAAGTCCTATTTACCCAAAGTCAGCATTTCAAAATCATTCATGCTTCGGCTATATCGCTATTGATCAGTCGTTGGGTTTCGCCCTATAGGGCGCCATCATTTCTTTTTGATGTCAAAAAGAAACGAAGCAAAGAAAAACCACCCCACTTTATCCGCCCGCTACGCGGGTGCCCTCGTTGGCCCGCACGTGGCCGGCGGCAAAAACTCATATTTGGGCCTTCGGCCAAATACTCAAACAACTTTGCCTTAAAGCCCCGGCCCCGCACGAACCGCCTCGGCGGCTAAAAGGGGAACGGTACTTCACCTAAGAGCAAGCGTGGTGAGTTTAAAGTGTTTTAATTCCAAGCTAGGTTTTATTCAAACAGCAAACCATGGTTTATGGTTCTTCGTAGGATGGGTCGCGTCCCACGTCGCCTTTGGTTTACATGATCTGAAGCATTAAAGCTGGTGGGTAGGCTACGCTTTACCACACCCTACTGCTACGGCTACCCAAGCGGATTGAAGAACCATAAACCACGATTTAATTTGTGATATATAGTCATAAGTGTTTTGCCTATTCCTGACTGGTAAGGCCAGTCAGGAGGGCTTAGCATCGCGGTTCTTTTTGTGTCTTTTAGGAACTGCAATGCCGTTAGCCTTATTAGCCTTAGCCATTTGTGCCTTTGCCATCGGGACGACCGAGTTTGTGGCCACGGGTTTGCTGCCCGATTTTGTGCGTGATTTTCATATTTCCATTCCTCAGGCCGGTTACATCACCATGGGTTATGCCCTTGGTGTGGTGATCAGTGCGCCTATTTTGACCCTATTGTTATTGCGCTTTAACCGTAAAAAAGTGCTGATTTTTTTGATGCTGCTGTTTTTGGCAGGCAGTTTGCTGTCGGCTTTGGCGGCGACCTTCACCCAGCTGATGCTCGGGCGTATTCTGTCGTCGTTTTGTCACGGTGCCTTCTTTGGCATTGGTTCGGTGGTGGCAACCAAGCTGGTGGCGCCCAACAAGCAGGCCAGTGCCATTGCGCTGATGTTCTCAGGCCTGACCTTAGCCAATGTGGTGGGCGTGCCTTTGGGCACATTGTTTGGCCAAAGCATGGGTTGGCGCTCGGCCTTTTGGGCGATTGCGGTGTTGGCGCTGATTGGCTTGATTGGTTTGGTACGTCTTATTCCTGCACAGTCCGCCCAAGCGCCTTCGATTCGGGGCGAGCTGGCTGAGTTTAGAAAGCCACAGGTTTGGCTGGCTTTATTGGTGACGACCATTGGTTTCAGCGGCCTGTTTGCCATGTTTGCCTACATTGCGCCGTTGATGATTGAGGTGGTGGGGTTTGCCCCCCAGCATCTGGCGTGGATTTTGTCTCTGTTTGGGGTGGGGTTGGTGTTGGGGAATCTGGTGTCGGGGCGTTTGGCCGACCGTCATTTACACCCGACCCTATTGACGATGTTGGGCCTGCTGGCGCTGCTGTTGCTGTTATTGACGGTGAGCGTGGGGCATCCAGTGGCGGTGTTACTGAACGTGTTTTTGCTTGGTGCCATTGGTTTTGGCACGGTGCCGCCGTTGCAAATGTATTTGATGTCGCAGGCCCAAGGCGCGCCCACCTTGGCCTCGGCGGCCAATATCTCAGCTTTTAATTTAGGCGCCGCCGCCGGCGTTTGGCTGGGGGGTGAGGCGATTGCTCGGGGATTTGGTTTGCTGTCGCCCAGCTGGGTCGGCGCCGCCATGAGTGGCCTAGGCCTGCTGGTGGCGCTGTATGCGCTGCGCCGTCAGCCCAGGGCGCTGGCCTGAGCCAGCTTGATGAGTTGGGCGACGTTGCGCGCGCATTGGCGCACATTGTGTTCCGCGTTGGCTAAGGCCTCGGCCACGGTACAGGGTTCGTGGACGGCGCTGAACAAGGCGTCAATGCCATGTTCATGTACCACGTCGGCGTTGGCGCTGTAGCCGCCAGCAATGGCGATGACGGGCTTGCGGTATTGCTTGGCCAATTTGGCCACGCCGATGGGGGTTTTGCCAAAAATGGTTTGGCTGTCGATGCGGCCTTCGCCGGTAATGACCCAGTCGGCATGGGCAATGTGCTCAGCTAGGCCGACGGTGGCGGCGATGATTTCATGGCCGGGCCGCAGTCGGCCTTTTAACACAGCCATTAAGGCCGCGCCTACGCCGCCGGCCGCACCAGCACCGGCCAGATTGGCCACGTCCTGTTTTAATGTGCGCGCCATCACCTCGGCGTAGCGGCTTAAGCCTTGTTCTAAGAGGGCGACGTCGTCGGGGCTGGCGCCTTTTTGTGGGCCAAACACGGCTGCGGCACCGTGGTCGCCCAACAGCGGATTGTCGACGTCGCAGGCAATGTCAATTTGGCAGTGCGCCAGTCGGGCGTCTAGGGCCGTCACATCAATCTGGGCCAGGCGCACCAGTTCGGCGCCGCCGGCGCCTAGGTCAACGCCTGAGTCATCCACAAATCGAACCCCTAATGCCTGTAGTAAACCCATGCCACCATCGGTGCTGGCGCTGCCGCCAATGCACAGCAAGAGGCGACTAGCGCCGCCCTCAAGGGCGGCCAAAATCGCCTCGCCCATGCCGCGGCTGGTGCTGGTCAACGGTTGGCGTTCATGCGCGGCCACCAAATGCAAGCCGCTACAGGCCGCCATTTCAATGATGGCGGTGCGGCCATCCGGGCTGAGCCCATAGTGGGCGGTCATGGACCGTCCCAATGGATCGTGCACGCGTACCGGTTGCAGCTGGCCGCCGGTGGCAGCAACGATGGTGGCGGCAGAACCTTCACCACCGTCTGCCATGGGTATTTTAACGAGATTGGCACTGGGCAGAACCTCGGCAAAGCCAGCGGCAATGGCGTCTGCTACCTCGATGGCGCTGAGGCTTTCTTTAAAAGAGTCTGGGGCAATGACGATGTTCATGCTGGGTGTGTCCTAATGGCTAGAAGGGTGCGTCGGGCTCGTGCTGAGCAATCTGGGGCGTGATGGTTTTTTAGAGGACATAGGCGAATGCTGTATCCACACTTTGAGTATAAGGGGTGCTCTTATTCGTCGCAACCGTATTGGAAAGGCCTGGATTGACTCATGCTTGCCATCATCAGCAGTAAAGGGGCTTCGTGGGGGTAGCCAGCGCTTGCTTGAGCTGTTCAATAAAAGCGGCTTGCTGAGGATGTTCTGCTAGGGCGCGCGTCAGTAAAAATATTTTTAAATCGAAGGCGCCCTGATACTTGGGGTGTAGGGCAAGATAGCTCAAGTTTTGTTGAATGAGGCCGCACATGCTGCTGGGCATCAGTGCCATGCCCTGGCCTTGGGCAACCTGTGCCAGCATGATCAATGAATCATCCGGTTCTGGAATTCGTATTAAGGGCTGAGTCAACAGCTTGAGTGCGGCTTCGCACTCATCATAATAGCTGGGACTGTGTTGACGCTTAAACCAGAAGAGCGGTAAGTCGGCAGAGGCGTCGAAATCAAAATAAGCCGCCTTGCTGGCCGCATGGTGGCTAGGCAGGACCATCAGCATGGATTCTGTGTAGACGTGAGCGAGGTGCCAGTCGGCTCTGTGATGGGGGTGTTCGGCAATGATGACCACGTCAAAATGGTGGTGTTTAAATGCATCAAGCAACTGGGTTGAGCTTAGGTGATGTACTAAGGTGTGTGGGGCCAAGGCGGTGGGCGTGAATAATGGCTGAAAGGCCGGCATCGCATGTAGGTTCAGCATGCGTGTCACGCCAATACGCAGGCCATGGTTGGGTATTTGGATGGATTCAAGGTCGTTGCTTAAATCGCGTAGCCACTGTCGCACCAGCGGTTCCAGTCGTTTACCGGCTTCGGTTAAATGCACAGAATGCGTGTCTCTTCTGAAGAGCGCTATGCCTAAGCTGTGCTCCAAGGCTTGAATATGACGGCTTAGCGGTGGCTGACTCATGTCTAGGCGCTGGGCGGCGCGATTGAAGTTTAATTCTTGGGCCACGGCTAAAAAACAGGTGAGCTGCTTGATACTGGGTAATTTTTTTTTGATTAAATCCACTTTTTAGCCCCTTGCTATGCCATTTAGGTATTGCCAATATAGCACTTCAGCATAAATATGTTTCAGTGTTATCTTCGGCTTTGTGCTGTTTACATCATCTAAGAAAGGTGTTTTATGTCAAATAAATTATGGTTGTCTCGTTTTTTGAAAGAGGGGACTGCTGCTGCAATCATTAAATCGTTATGGCCGAGTGAGCCAGATGAATGCTTGTATGTTTCTTTGAGCGTGGGTGCGCCTGAGTTTTTTGGTTTTCCAGTTTATGTGGGCAACGAGCGGGCGTTAATTAATGAGGCAATGCAACATTCTTGGGCGCATTTAGGCGTAAGGTAGGATCATTTATGAATGACATCAAAGAAGTGAGTGCCAAAACGTGGTTGGGGATGGTGGTTTTGTCGCTGTCGACGTTTACCATTGTCACCGCAGAATTGGCCCCTATCGGTTTATTAACGCCGATGGCTATAGGGCTACAGCAGTCAGAGGCACTAATTGGTTTAACCGTGACAATGTACGCTTGGGTTGGGGCATTCAGTGCCCTGGCGTCTTCAATTTTACTGGGCTCGGTGTCTAAGAAGAAAATGTTGTTGATGTTAATGCTGGTCATGCTGATGGCCAATATTGCTTGTGCTTTGTCGCCAAGCTATGGCTGGTTAATTGTGGCAAGGACCATCGGTGCTTTGGCTCATGGCGGATTTTGGGCCATGATTGGTGTCGTGGCGGTGGGGATGGTACCGGCCAGCTATATCGGGGTCGCGACGTCGATTGTTTTTGGCGGCGTGTCCGCAGCAAGCGTGTTTGGCGTGCCCATGGCAAATGCTATTGGTCTTTATTTGGGGTGGCGTTTGGCATTCTGGCTGATTGCCATGTTGAGCATGGTGACGCTCATTGGCATGGCGATTTTAATCCCCGACATCAGCAGTAAAAACAATATAGGTGTGGACGTTCTTAAAAAAGTTTTGAAAAATAAAACGTTACTGAACATATATGCCGTCACCCTGTTGGCCATTACCGCCCATTTTTGTGCCTTTACCTTTATTGAGCCCTATCTGCAAAACATGGCGACGCTTGAGGTCTATTTGATTCCCATTTTGCTACTGTGCTTCGGTGTGGCGGGCTTGTTGGGTAATGTTCTGACCGGCTGGCTTATCGACCGTTATCTCAAGGCCATTCTGTTTGTTGCCATTATGCTCATCTCGGTGATTCTGTTGGGTTTGGGCTTTTATGCCACAGCATTGACTGTACCGGCTGTTTTTGTGCTGATCATGCTTTGGGGCGTCTCGGTTTCTGGCCTTTTTGTCGGCCTTCAGACTTGGGTACTGCGTTTGGCGCATAAGGATGCGTTTCCGGCCTCTGCGCTCTATGTTTCAGTGTTTAACATGGCTGTCGGTCTGGGCGCACTTTTGGGTGCTTGGCTACTTGCCGGCTACGGCTTAAATGTATTGATGGGCGCGGCCGGCCTGATTGTGATCATGGCCTTATTCATTGTTTTGGTCACGCCAGAGACCGCCACTTTAGTAGAAAAGGCATAAGTGATGAACAACAAATCAGCACTATCGGACTATGGTATAGAGATCATGAATCGTTTGGAAGCAGGCTTGGCGGATAAGGTGATTGCCTCTTTATCGGCGCTAGATCCTGAACTGCCCAAGCTTATTGTGAACTATGCGTTTGCAGATGTGGTGGGACGGCCAGGCTTGGACTTAAAAACCAGAGAGCTGGTGACGGTGGCGTCATTAATCAGCTTAGGCAATGCTGCGCCGCAGTTGGCTTTACATATGCGGGCCGCCTTGAATATTGGGGTGAGCCAAGAGGCATTATTGGAAGTGGTGATTCAAATGGCGATTTATGCGGGTGTCCCTGCCTGTATGAATGGCTTAACGGCTTATCGTCAGGCAATTGCGTCCACGGCCGCCTAGCGGCCTCAACACTATGTTCCTTGACCAAAGAGCGGGATGGGGTAGGAAGGGCTTAATGACCGAATTGCACGCTGGCGGCAGCCACGCAGGTGGTTTTGCCGTTGAAGCTTTGGATGCTGCTTAGGGTGGCGTTATGATGGGCCATAATGGTAATGGCTGAGGCGTGGGCCTTATCACGAGTGGTGTGGGCATCGCTCACCAGCGATACATGGAAACCCCTGGCCATGGCGCTGCGGGTGGTGGTGTCGACGCAATATTCGGTGGCAAAGCCACAAATCACCAAATGACGAACGTGGAGGGCGTTTAAAAGGCCGCCCAAAGAGGTGTCTAGAAAGGCATCAGGGGTGTTTTTACTCACTAGGTGGTCGCTGGCGGCGACGCATAGGGCGTCTGGTAGGGCCCAAGCTTCAGAATGGGTGGGCAAGTCGGGGGCATGATGCTGTACCCAAATCACAGGGGTGGCCTGTGCCCGAGCGCGTTCGGTGAGCTGGTTGATGTGGCCCAGTACGGTTTCGGCTTGATGTGCCAGCGGCGGCGTGCAAAAAAAGGCGTTTTGGACATCAATGATGAGTAGGGCGGTAGACATGGGGATTCCTTGGCGGATTAAACCTAGATGAGGTTTCTTGAGTATAGGGTCTGCCGCCCTTGGCAGCAAGCGCTGGTGCGATGACGGTGGGGTTTTGGCGCGGCTGTCGACGCGCATAAAAAAGCCACGCGGGTGGCGTGGCGCAGCGGCGGCCGTTTGGGCCTAGGCTTCAAACGTGCCTTTGACGATGGCTTTGCCGGCGGCCACCATTTGTTGGCCTTTGGCAAAAACGGCCTGAAGCTGAAGGTCTTGATCCAAAATCAACAGATCGGCGTCGGCATCGGTTTGAATCCGGCCCTTGTGCGCCAGCTGTAATAAGTCGGCGACTGAGCTGGTGAAGGGGCGCAGCGCTTCGGCTAGGGGCAGCTGCTCTTCCTGTACTAGGTTGCGCAGCGCCTTCATTAGGCTGCCAAAGCCGGCAATGGTGATGCCGACTAGCTGGCCTTGTTCATCAAACTTAGGCATGCTGCCGTTGCCATCGGAACTGATGGTGAGCCGATGCATGGGCACGCCGGCGGCCAGTGCTTGCGTAATGGCGTGGCTGGGCTTAACGGCATTGCGGGCGCCGATGTCGGGGTCGATGCCGCTGGTGATGTCGATGGTGCCGCCTTTTAAGGCAAATGCGATGGCCGCCTCAAACAGGATTTGGGTGCGGTTAATGTGGGTGGGTAAAAGCTTGTTGATGGGCAGGTCGGAAGCGTCAAGCAGCTCGTATAGCGGGGCAAGGGTTTTGCTGCTATTGCCTAGGTGCAAAACGGTGATGCCGGCCTTACTGCCTAACAGTCCCCCCACGCGTGCCTGACCGCTCAGGCGCGCCAGTTCGGCGGCGGTAGGCGCAGAGGAACGGTGGTCCGAGACCGCCGTTTTGACCCCAATAATGGGGTCGATAAAGGCCACGTCTTGTTCGATGCTGCCGGTGATGGTGGGGGTGGGCACGGTGTAGGCGCCGGTAAACATGTAGGCGCTGATGCCTTCATGATTAAGGGCCTTCACCTTCGCCAGCAGTGAGGCTGGGTGGCGGGTAATGCCATCGGTGCCCAGTAGCCCCACGGCGGTGGTGATGCCTGCCTCTACCAGCGCCGATAAATTGGCTTCCGGTGTACGGGTGTGTGGTCCGGCTTCGCCGCCACCGCCAATTAAGTGGATGTGCTGATCAATCAAGCCAGGGCACAGCTTGTGGCCGCTGAGGTTGATGACGGTACAGTGGGGGATGCTTTGGGCGTCAATATTGGGCTCGATGGCGACAATTTTTTGGCCGCACAGCAACACATCTTGGATGCCTAAGGCTTCTGGGGCAAACACCTCGGCCCCTTGAAGTAGGGTGAAGCGCAGTGATAGGGAAGAGAGAGCATTCATGGCTGGCTTCTTTATTAGGTTAGGCCCAGTTGTCTGCGAGCTGGGCACGGGTTTCAGCAACACCAATGGCCCATAGTGCCTGCATGAGGGCGTCGTCTTTGTAGTAGTCGCCACCGTAGTTGCCGTCGCCGACATAGTCACGAACCCCTTGCGCGCTCAGTTGGCGCATGTGCTCAAGGCTAATCATGGGCTTTTGGCTGTCGGGCAGGGTCACGCCGGCAAGGCGGGTCCATGGGAAGTTTTCCATCCATGAGGCGTGCGAGGCCACGGCATCAATGGCCTTCACTTTGGCCATGGTTTTGGGGGCGGCCCACCAGTTGTGCAGCTTGACGCGTGCGTCCGAATGAGTGTTGAGCCAGGTTTGTAGTTCGTTGAGCACGGGGCTGTTGCCGCCATGGCCGTTGACCAACAGAATGCGGCGAAAACCGGCCTGATACACGCTGTCTAAAATGTCGACAATCATGGCGAAGTAGGTGCTGCTGCGTAGAGAAATGGTGCCAGGATAGGCGGTAAAATAGGGCGCTAGGCCGTAGGGCACCACCGGTAAAACCGGCACGCCTAGCGGTTCAGCAGCCTCGGTGGCGACTTTTTCAGCCAAAATGGTGTCGGTCATGAGGCTGAGGTAGGCATGTTGTTCGGTACTGCCAATGGGCAGCACGATGCGATCGTCGGTTTTTAGGTAGTGTTCTACCTGCATCCAGTTCATCTCTTTGATTAACATGGTCGGTGTTCCTTACGCCCTAGGTCGGCCAGAAGCGTCCTAGGGCGATGTGTGGTTTAGTGGCTGAAATGACGCGCCAGAACGCTGGGGTCAATTTTTTTGGTGTAGCGGCTGACGATGATGGCCACCATCATGCCAAAACACCAGGCCGGAATCAACGGATCTAAGTGGAAGGCCCAAAACTTGCTTAACCAACCCAGCTTGACCGCCACATAGTAGCACTCACCCAGCACCACGCCGGTTAACACCCCTGCGGTGGTGGCTTTGCGCCAATACATGCCCAAAATCACCGCAATCACCCAAATGCCTAAGCCGCCGAATGAGAAACGGACAATTTCAAAAATACTGGCGGGCTTCATGATGCCAATGATGATGCTGATGATGCCGATCACAATGGTGACCACCTGTGACAGCCTAAACACGGTTTTGTCACTGGCCTGGGGGTTAATTAGTTTTTGATAGATGTCGCGCGACACGCCACCGGTGGCCACCACCATTAAGGCCGATACCGTTGACATGCCGGCCGAAACGATGCCGGCAATCATGACCGAAGCCAAAATGGGGTTAAGCGATTGTTGCAGCATAATCGGCACGATGAAGTCGGCGTCTTTGCCCTGTAAGCCGATAATCGACACAAAGGCGTTCACCCCAGACCATTCAATCATGGTGGCGGAAATCAACATGCCCAAAGTGCCTAAGATCACGCTTTTAAACAGCACCGAGTAGTTTTTCATGGAGAAGAACTTGGTAAACAGCGTCGGCTGGCCAATGGTGAAGAAGCTCCACATTAAAATCATGGACACATAGACGCCAAAACCGTATTCGCCTTTGGCACCAGGGTGGGTTAAATGATCAGGGCTGGTTTGGGCCAGCTGGCTGGTGATGGCTTCAAGGCCACCGCCGGCGCGAACCGACATCACAAACGTCACCACGGCGGTCAAAACCATCAGGCTGCCTTGCAATACGTCGGTCAGCATGGCGCCGCGCATGCCGCCATACATACAGTACACCATCACCACCGCACCGGTCATGACCACGCCCGTCCATTCTGGGTAGCCGGTAAAGGTTTTGACGATCACGCCGGCGCCCACCAGTTGCGCACCGGCTAGGGCGATTAAAAACAGCACCATCACCACCGCATGGATGACCCGCATGGTGTCAGACTGATAGCGGTCGGCCAGATAGTCAGTCATGGTTAAAAAGTTGTTGTGTTGGCGCAATTGCATCAGCTTGCGGCCCACCAACAGCGCAGGGATCAGCATGGAAAAAGCCACCCCTGGGATGGTGATGCTCAAGCCGGCAAAGCCATTGTTATAGGCAATTGCAGGCACGCCCATAAAGGTGCTCATGCTGTATTGAGTGGCAAAATAGGCGATGCCCGACACCACTGCACCGGCTTTGCCGCCCATCACCAAAAAGTCTTTCATGTTTTTGGTTTGGCGGGCTGCTACATAGCCAATGGCGGCAATGATGAGGAAGTAAATCAGTAAGGTAATCAGAAACGGCCCAGGCGTGGGCGTGATGAATTGTTCGACGTTAGTGCTCATTGTGAGGCTCCTTGGCACGATGGTCCTCTTGGCCTTGCTCAAAGTCTTGATATTCTGGTCGTTTTAAACATTGTCGCGCATACACCGCGGTGAAGATTAAAACCACCACCCCATGTGCCAACCACCCAAATAAAAACAGCGGCGCCCCCCAAAAGCTGGGGATATAGGTTTCGCTGTAATACCAAGGCAGGGGCAGCATAATGAGTGCATATAAAACCAAAAACAATATCAGCCAGTTTCTTTCGAAATGGCTTTTAGGCTTAGTGGCCATCGTGGGTCTCCTAGGAGTGGCACTTTTTATGATGTGCCTTGCTTTTTATAAAGCATTTTTTATATTTTTATAAATATTGTTGTGTGTGCTGGGTGCGTCTTCTTGATGTCTTGCGTGTCTTTTTGGGGATGAGCCTCCTTTCACTTTTTGTCAGTGGGTAAGTATAGGTATGGCAATACCGATTGGGTTTGTTGGGCCATGCGTTCGGCCGGGTGGTTCACTTTTAAGGCCACTGCAGAACATAGGCCTTCGATTAAAGCAATTAAAGCCGCGCTGGAGGCGTATAAAACTGGCTGTTCAGCTGAGGCAAACAGGCAGACATCGGTTTGGCTCGCCAACGGCGAGGTGGGGGCGTCTGTGATGCCGATCACGTAGGCTTGTTGTGTCTTTGCCACGTGAATCATTTCAAAAATACTTTTTGAATAACGCGGTAGCGAAATCGCGATCACCACGTCGTTTGGGCCAAGCATGCTGATTTTGCGGATGGCGCGTTCGGGGCCACCTAGGCTATTTAATACGTGTACCTTGGTGCCTAAAAATGGTTCTAGTATTTCGGTCATGAAGGTTGCGTGGAGGGCGCTGACGCCCATGCCCAAAATAAAAACATGTTCGGCGGCCAGTAGGCGTTCAACCACGTTTTTAATGGACTGCTGCGCTAGCCAATGCCTGGTTTGGGTAATGTTCAGCGCCAAACCGTCCAGCGAGGCCAGCATCACTTCATCTTCTTCAACGTTTTTTAGGACGCCGCTGCGTAGTTTTTCAGCGGGTTCAAATACTTTCTCAAATACGGCCCGAAGCTCGGTGCGAAACAGCGGGTAGCCGTGATAGCCACATTCGTGGGCAAAACGGTTCACGGTGGCCACTGACACATCGGCGGCTTTGGCTAACTCATCAATGCTCATGGTAGAAGCAGCAAACGTTTTACTGAGGATAAACTCGGCTAATTGTTTAAAAGCACGAGAATAAGTGGGCATGGCTTCAGTAATCTGCTTGATTAAATTCGTCGGTATCGGTTCCATGGGTGAGCCTTATGCCTAATGAGAATACAAGGGCCATCCTAGCATAGAGTGCAAAGTTATGTAAATAATTTTCCAAAAAAAGTAAATTCTTTACATTGATGGTGGCTTAATTCAGACAGTGTTAAATTTTTACTAATCATTACAATGAGTTAATTTCGTGTTTTAAAGCGGTTATTTTGCTTCATTTATGGCTTTGAGCTAGTTCGATGGAATTAAAAAGGCCGTATGGCATATGCCATGCGGCCTAGAGGCAGATTAGAGGGCGGGTTTTCGTTGGCGTGTAAGCCAGTACAGTAACAGCATAATGACCAGCAGCGAGGTGGCGCTGGCGAACCACAGGTTGTGGCGATGGCTAAAATGGTCGAGCCAGTGCCCGCCGATCAAGGTGCCTGCGGCGATGCTGGTATAAAAGGCCAAAATGTAGAGCGCGGTCACGGCCTCAATGGCCTTGGGTGCGGCTTGGATCATCCAGGTCATTAGGGCAATAGACACGCCGCCATAGGCCGCGCCCCACAGTAGCAATACCCACAGGCCGACAGTTGGTTTTGGGGCCATGCTCAGGCCAAGCAGGGCTAAGGTTAAGCCCATGGCCAGCATTAAGAGGGTGGCGGCCATTTTGGTCGGGGCGATGCTGCCGACAAATAGGTTGCTGAGCAGGCCGATGGCGCCGTAGGCCAACAGTAAGGCGCTGAGCCACCGCGCTTCAAAACCCAGTACATCCAGCATGATGGGGCGCACAAAGGTAAAGGCCATAAAGTGGCTACTGACCAATAACAGGGTGAGCAGTAGCCCGATGAGGACCTTAGGCTGCTGGCACAGGTGGCGATACTGGCTAAGCGTGACGGTGTGGGAAACGGGCAGTGCCGGCACCAAACGTTGGTTCAACAGCCAGACCACTAGGCTTAAGGCGGCCATGACCATAAAGGCCTGGCGCCAGCCTAGGGCATCGCCGATGCTGGTGCCAATGGGCACGCCGAACACGGAGGCCGCGGCCACGCCCCCGACGATGATGGCGGTGGCCAAACCGACCTTGTCGGGGACAACGAGCCGAGTGGCCACGCCGCCGGCAATGCTCCAAATGCCCCCAATGGCAAAGCCAACCAGCACTCGGGCTGCCAACAATAATGGCAGGTTCGGTGCCCAAGCCGACGCTAGGTTGGCGATGGTCAGCAATAACAATAGGCCGCTGAGCAGTCGTTGACGATCGAGCCGGCCTGCGAGCAACAGGACGATGGGGGCAAAGAGGCCGCCTAAAATGGCGGGCAGCGACACGCTTAAGCCTGTCGTGCCGATGCTGGCGGCAAAGGTTTGGGCGATGGGGCTTAATAGGCCGATGGGCAGCATTTCGGTGGTGATGACGATGAAGGTAGCCAGCGTGATGGCGGCAACGGCCGACCATTGGTTGCGTATGGGCATTGGGTCATCACCGCAAATGGGTGAGGGATTCGACATGAGGGTTCCTGACTAGGGGTGAAAATGAACGACTAGTCTAACTGGCGACGCTTATGCTATAAATATCTATTATGGAACAACATTGGGGATGATTTGTGGATAATGAGCGTCAGCCGTTGATTGATCAAATCGGCGATTTATGGGTGTTTGTGCGGGTGGTCGAAACGCGTAACTTCACGCGTGCGGCAGAGTTACTCGGCCTGTCTCGCTCAGCGATTGGCAAAAGCATTGCGCGGTTGGAAGCGCGGCTGGGCACGCGCTTGCTGCACCGTACCACGCGCCAGGTTAGCGTCAGTGATGAGGGGGCGGTGTTTTACCAGCATGCTCAGCGCATTTTGACTGAGGTGGCCGACGCTGAAGCCGTGTTGTCGCAGCGGCAGCTGGCGCCCACGGGCCATTTACGGCTGGCCGTGCCCACGACGTTTGGGCGACTGCACGTGATGCCCATTGTGATGGCTTATATGGCGGCCTATCCCGAAGTGACGGTGGAGGTGGTGTTTACAGACCGCTATCAAGATCTAATAGGGGAAGGCATTGATGTGGCCATTCGCATTGGTGCCGAGGTCGACAGTGGCTTGTTGCGGCGGGTGCTGGCACCGCATCGGCTGGTGACCTGTGCCGCACCAGCCTATTGGGCGAAGCATGGGCAGCCAGGCTCGCTGGCAGCGCTGGCGAAGCATGAAGCCATTGTTTATGTGCATTCAGGCCGAGCGGTGCCGTGGCGGTTTGCGGTTCAGCCGCCAGTGCCCATGCCGATGCAAGGCCGCCTGCGGCTAGACAGCGTAGAAGCCATGCAAGATGCCGCCGAGGCGGGCTTGGGGGTGATTCAGGTCGGCGCCTACCTGGTGGCAGAAGCTTTTCGTTCTGGACGCTTGGTGCCTGTTCTGGCCGAGCATGATGACACGGCATCGCCGGTGTATGCGGTGTACCCTAGTCGCCAGCATTTGGCGCCGAAGGTGCGCTGCCTGTTGGCGATGCTGGCCGAGGCCTGGCAGCCACAGCCGCCGTGGGCTTAATCATCACCCCGTCGACGTGATCGCGACGGCGGTTTTTTTATGGCTGTAGCACTTGCTGTGCCCGCGCCACCAAGAAGGCCGTCAGCCGCGCCACCTTGGCCGAATGCACCTGCCAATAGTGCCAGTATAACGGCACGTCAATATAACAGCCGGGCATGAGGTCAATTAAAGCGCCGTCGTTGACGGCGTTTTGATATTGTAATTCAGGAATCATGCCGTAGCCCATGCTGAGTTCTACAGCTTGATAAAAGGCCACGGAAGAGGGAATGTAATGGCGTGGGCAGGCTTCTTGGCGAAGGCCAAACTGCTGTTGTAAAAATTGATCTTGGAGCTTGTCGAGGTGGTCGAACACCAGTAATGGTGCCTGTTTGAGGCTGGCACGGTTGATGCCATCTTGGAACCAGCGCTGATAAAAGTCGGGGGCGGCTAAGAGCCGATAGCGAATGGCGCCTAAATAAGCCACCGAACAACCGCGCATGGCTTGGCCTTTATCGGTGATGGCGGCAATCACGTGGCCTTCTTCTAAGGCTTTGTGGGTGACGGCCTGGTCGTGTAGGCGTAAATGCCACAGGCTGGGTTCTTGCTGCATGAACTCGGCCAGCACCGGCAGCAGCCAGGTAGACAACGAGTCGTTGTTGGCGGCAATGGTCATGCTCACTAGGTTGGCCTGTTGCTGTTGGTAGTCGGCGCTAAACTCATCTGCCAGCATGCGGGCGCGGCGTAGATACTGCGCCAATAAATGGCCTTCTTTGGTCAGACGGCAAGGGCGGGCGCGGATGACCAAAACGGCGCCCATTTCACTTTCTAAGGCCTTAATGCGCTGGGATATGGCCGAGGTGGTTAAATTGAGCGTCGTCGCAGCGGCCTCAAAGCTGCCTTGATCTGCAACGGCCAGTAGGGCTTCTGTGTGCTTGGGGTTGAAGGTCATGCTCATCATGGCAATAGGCTTTGGCTAGTTGGTTAAGGTAAATTAATGTTAGGTGAAATAATATTAAACAGCTTAACCAAAAAAACGGCCTGTGCCAAGATGGCGTCTGTTTTTAACTGATAGAGGTCACACAACGATGGGCAATCCGATTTTTTGGCAGGCGTTCATGATGGGCATTGGCCTCATCATGGCGATTGGGGCGCAGAATATTTACATTATTAAGGTGGGTTTGAGTGGGCGCAATGTGTTTTTTGCGGCCACGTTGGCCTCGGTCTGCGACACGATTCTGATCCTGTTGGGGACTTTTTTTATGGCGACGCTGATGGCGAAAATACCGGGCTTTGTCAGCGTGGCGAAATGGGGCGGCTGTGCTTTTTTGGGCTATTACGGCCTTATGTCGCTCAAAAATGCCTTAGCTAAATCGCCACAGGGCTGGGTGAGTGCCGAAGCTGCCATGCAGGCACGCTTGGCTGGGGCGGGGCGTCGCGGCGGCTTGCTGTGGTCAGGCTTGGCGTTTTCCTTGTTGAACCCACACGTGTATTTAGACACCTTTTTAATCTTGGGTAATTTGGGCTCTCGCCTGTCGGGTACGGATCAATGGTGGTTTATTGCGGGGGCTGGGACGTCTTCTTTTGTGTGGTTTTACGCCACCGGCTTGGCGTCTAAATCGGCGGCACGCTATTTTCAAAACCCACGGGTGACGAGGGTGTTTGATTTTATTGTGGCCTTGGTGATGTGGGGCATCGCCTATGGTTTATGGCATTTAGACGTTGTCTAGAGTGTGTTCAACCGGTGTAGGGCAAGAGGGCGGCGGCGCCTTGAAAGCGTTGCTGCAACAGCGACAGCATCGTCGGCGTGTCGCCGTTTGCCAAGCGCATGTGTTCGTCTAGATAGGCTTCAGAAGGGGCCTGCAGGCGCAAATAAACTTCTTTACACAACAGTCGGGCTTGGTGGCCCGGCCAGTCCTGCGGCAAGAGGGCGTCGGGCAGCTGCGGGTCGCGCAGCAAGAGGCGGCGATAGTCATGAATCAATAGGGTGCGCAGCATAAAGGCTTGCTGGGCTGGGATGGTGTGTGACTGTTGTAGCTCGGCCAGTACCGGCTGGTAGGCGTGGATAAAGGTTTGATAAGACTTAGCCAACTTGTCTAAATCCCAGGCAGTGTCCACCAAAGCCTTATTGCTAATCGACAGGTGTAGCCGTGCATCGGTGGCGATCAGCGGCATGAGCACGCTCATCAGTGGGGCCATGCCATCGCTGATGAGGCTGTCTAAGGCGGTATTGAGTTCGGCGCTGGGGTGAATAAAAGCGTCACTGCCAATCTTGCCAAAACCCTGCCAAAACAGGGTTTTCTTTAAGTATTCACGCTCTTTCGTGGTCAGCGTGCCCACCACCATAATCAAACGCCACTGCTGGTCCCATAGGGGGGAGTGGGCGGCATAAATTTGCTGGGCGGCCTTTTCAAAGCGGTGCCGGCCCACCGTGGTGAGGGCGTAGTCAGAACGACGGCCGTGTACTTCATTCGACAGCCACTCTTCCTTGGCGAGGCGAAACACGGCGGTGCGAATTTGTCGTTCGTTCAGCCCAAAGGGCAGCAGCAGTTGGATCAGGCTACCCAGCCATATTTTACCGCCTCGAGGCAGGACGGCATCGCCCAATAAGGTGGTGATTAAGGAGCCTGCTTGCAGCATTTGCTGATCGAGCTTGCTGTCTAGTGTGTGCTGAATCGACAAAGTATCGGCTTTCTCTTAAGGAAGGGCGGGATGAACAAAGCCAGTAAGAAGCCACCCCGGTATGGGGTGCGCCTAACTGGCTTTGTGCGGTTCTGTGGGGTCCGCTGGCTGTTTAGTTGGCTTTTCTGTAGATAAATAGTACGACAAGAGCACCGATGACGGCAACGGCAAAGCTGCCAATGTTAAAGCCATCTACTTTGCCCATGCCAAACAGGGTGCTGATAAAGCCCCCGACCACGGCGCCTACGATGCCCAGCAGGATGGTCATGATGAACCCACCACCGTTGTCTCCAGGCATGATCAATTTTGCAATAATCCCCGCGATAAGGCCGAATACAATCCAAGACAGAATACCCATAGTAATTTCCTTTTAAAAACTTTCAAAAGTGTTTAACGAAAAGAGCGGGTAAGCCGACGATGTCGTCACCGTCAGCTCATCATCTTTATGTGTGTCAGTATGAAGCGACGGATGCTAAGCATTGCTTAGGCTTAATCACATCATAGTAGATGGTTTCGCATAATTCAATGATTAGGCATAAATTTCTGTGCGATTGGGCGCAACTGTGCGTTTTTCATTAAATTAATCAATTCTGTTTTTGTCATAGTGATACTTAATAACTTAAAATATTAAAAATAATGTATCACGATTATTTTTCTTGATCATCGTCAATAAAACAATATAAGGGCTATATGTGCCTATTATTAGGGGTGTTTGGCCTATATTTTGGGTGTTCCCTGACTTTTTAGAATGAATAACATTGGTTTGAGTAGGGTTTTTATGATTTATTCTGATACATTAATTTGACGTATGTCAGTTAAAATTGTAATGTTTTGGTATTGATCTAAATCAAATTCAACAAAATACACCTTCACAAGGAGAAAACCATGTCCCATTCATTGTTTACTGCTCATCAAGACACGCTGGCCTCAGCGCTTAATGCCATTGCCACCCGTACGTTTTGGTCTGCCTATAACGAGATGCCTAGCCCTAAGGTATACGGTGAAGACGCCCCGGCCCAAGGCAAAGCCGCTTTTGAGGCACACTTAGGCAAGCGTTTTGAATTGGGTCAGCCTGGACAAAATGGCTGGCATGGCGCAGAACAATCCCCTTATGGCATTGCATTAGACGTACAGTATCCGGTTTGTGACGTAGAAACGTTGATTCAGGCCGGTAAAGCCGCCATGAAGCCGTGGCGTCAGCTGGGTGTGGAAGGGCGCACCGGCGTGTGCTTGGAAGTTTTGCACCGTTTAAACCAGCAAAGCTTTGAATTAGGTCATGCAGTGATGATGACTTCTGGCCAAGGCTGGATGATGGCGTTTCAGGCTGGTGGCCCACACGCCCAAGATCGTGGCTTGGAAGCCGTGGCCTATGCCCATCGCGAGCAAAGCTTTGTGCCCAGTGAAACCATTTGGGAGAAGCCTCAAGGCAAGCACCCAGCTTTGGTGATGCAGAAACATTTTGAATTGACCGGCCGCGGCGTGGCCGTGGTGGTGGGTTGTGGGACGTTCCCAACTTGGAACACCTATCCTGGTTTGTTTGCGGCCTTGGCCACGGGCAACGCCGTGATTGTGAAGCCACACCGTGATGGTATTTTGCCCGCCGCCATTACCGTACGCACCATTCGTGCGGTGTTACAAGAGCAAGGCTTAGACCCTAACTTAGTGAGCCTATGCGTGGCCGAAGACCGTGCCGTGACCCAAAAATTAGTGACCCACCCACAGGTTAAGTCGGTGGACTTCACCGGCAGCAACGTATTTGGCCAATGGTTGATCGACCACTGTCGTCAAGCGCAGGTGTATGCCGAATTAGCGGGCGTGAACAACATTGTGTTGGATTCAACCGATTCTTATAAGTACATGATGCGCAACCTGGCGTTTACGCTGTCTTTGTACTCTGGGCAAATGTGTACTACCACTCAGGCCATTTTTGTGCCGGCAGAAGGCATCAACACCGACGAAGGCCATAAGTCTTATGACGACGTGTGTCGCGACCTAGCTGCTGCTGTAGAAGGCTTCTTGGCCAAGCCAGAAGTGGCCAATGCGGTATTGGGCGCCATTCAATCGGCCGAAACGGTGAAGCGCATTGCCGCCGCCAATAACGGTGAGTTTGGTCAAGTGGTGTTGGCGTCTAAAACCCTAGAAAACCCAGAATTCCCTAAAGCCGTGGTGCAAACCCCTGCCTTGATTAGCTGTGATGCTGGCGACGAAGCCGCCTACATGGAAGAGCGCTTCGGCCCGATCAGCTTTGTGGTGAAGGTAAAAGACACCGCGGCAGCCATTGCTCTGTCTGAGCACGTTACCCAAACGCACGGCGCCTTGACCGTGGGCGTGTACTCAACCGATGAAGCCGTTTTGAACGCCATGATTGACGCCACCATTGAATCGAAAGTGGCGCTGTCGATCAACCTAACCGGCGGCGTGTTTGTGAACCAATCCGCGGCGTACTCTGATTACCACGGCACCGGCGGCAACCCAGCGGCCAATGCGTCGTACTCAGACTCGGCTTTTGTGGCCAACCGCTTCCGCGTGGTGCAACGCCGTTTCCACGTGTAAGGAATGAACATGGCTTTTGAATTGATTGACTACGCCGTGGCAGACGGCGTGGCCACCTTAACCTTAAATCGCCCCGAGCGCATGAACAGCTTTAATGCGGCCATGCACTTAGAGGTTCGTTCCGCGCTGGCAGAGGTGGCTGCGGCCGCCGCCACCGGCGCAGTACGGGTGTTGGTGTTAACCGGTGCGGGCCGTGGCTTTTGTGCGGGGCAAGATTTGGCCGCAGAAGAAGCCAGCTTTGATGCCGCTGGCAATCCGCCCGATCTGGGGCAGGTAGTGCGTGACTATTACCAGCCGTTGATTTTGCAGCTGCAGGCGTTACCCGTGCCGACCATTGCGGCGGTGAATGGCGTGGCGGCAGGGGCAGGCGCCTCCATCGCTTTAGCCTGTGACCTCGTGGTGGCCACGGCGTCGGCCAGTTTTATTCAGGCGTTTGCCAAGATTGGCTTGATTCCAGACACCGGGGGCACCTGGTTTTTACCCAAGCGCGTGGGCATGGCTCGCGCCATGGGCCTGGCCTTATTGGGTGACAAATTGCCGGCAACAGAAGCGCAAGCGCAGGGATTGATCTGGTCGGCGGTGGCGGATGAGGACTTTGCCGATTCGGTACAGGCCTTGGCGGCACAGTTGGCCGTGGCGCCCACGCAGGCCTTGGTACAGATTCGCCACGCGATGCGCGCCTCGCTGGGCAACGATTTAGAAACGCAGTTGGGCTTAGAGGCTCAGGCAATGACCGAACTGGGCCAAAGCGCTGATTTTCGCGAAGGCGTGTTGGCCTTTACCGAAAAACGGCCGGCCGTGTTTAAAGGAGTGTGAGATGGGGGCTATGAAGCAAGATCAAGTGATTGCCGTTGTCGGTACTGGCGCCATGGGCGCGGGCATCGCCCAAGTGGCGGCCGTAGCAGGGCATCCCGTTAAGCTTTTAGACGTTCGCCCCGGTGCTGCCGCCGCGGCGGTGAGCAGCATTCAAGGGCGCATTGAGCGCTTATTGGAGAAAGGGCGCATCAGCGCTGAAGTGGCGGCGAAAGCCAAGGCGCAGCTACAGCCCGTGAGCACGCTGGAAGATTTGGCCGATGCCAGCTTGGTGATCGAGGCAATTAATGAAGACTTAGCCAGCAAGCAAAAGCTGTATGCCGATCTAGAAAACATCGTGTCAGCAGACTGTGTGTTTGGCAGCAATACCTCGTCTATTTCGATCACCGCCATTGGCTCTGCGTTGCAACAGCCAGAACGGCTGGCTGGCCTACACTTTTTCAATCCTGCGCCTTTAATGGCCTTGGTTGAGGTGGTCGCCGGCTTGGCGACCAGCAGCAGCGTGTTAGAAACGCTGTACGCCACCGCCGAAGCCTGGGGCAAAGCGCCGGTGTACACCAAGTCGACGCCTGGGTTTATTGTCAACCGCGTGGCGCGTCCTTATTACGCCGAAGCCTTGCGCGTGTATCAAGAGCAGGGTGCGGACGCGGCAACGATTGATGCCTGCTGTCGCGAAGCCGGTGGGTTCCGTATGGGCCCGTTTGAGCTGATGGACCTGATTGGCCACGACGTAAACTTTGCGGTGACCCAGTCGGTTTGGCAAGCCTTTTACTACGACCAACGCTTCTTGCCTTCTTTGGTTCAGCAAGATTTGGTGTATGCGGGCTTCTTGGGTAAAAAAAGCGGTCGTGGTTTTTACGACTATCGTGAAGGGGCAGTGACGCCGCAGCCACAAACGGCCGCCGCCGCAGCGTATCCAGCGGGCGTGCGCATTCATGGTGAATCGTTGGCGGCACAGGCTTTGGCCAGTCGTTTACAGGCCAATGGCTTGGCCTTTGAAACCGCGCCGGCGGTTAATGGTCGCTTAGCCACCATTGGCGATGCGGTGCTGTGCGTGACCGATGGTCGCAGCGCCAGCCAGCGCGCTTTTGACAACCAGCAGCCGAATACCGTATTGATGGATCTGGCTTTGGATTACGCCACGGCCACCCGCCTTGCGATCAGCGCGGGCGCTGCCTGTGCCCCCGAAGCTTTACAGGCGATGATTGGCCTGTTACAAGGTGGTGGCCTAGCGGTGTCGGTACTGGCTGACGTGCCTGGTTTGGTAGTGATGCGCACCGTGGCGATGTTGGCCAACGAAGCCGCCGACGCCGTGAATCAAGGCGTGGGCAGCGTAGACGGGATTGATAAGGCCATGCGTTTGGGCGTGAACTATCCGCAAGGGCCACTGGCCTGGGGCCAAAGCATTGGTTTTGATAAGTTGCAAACCGTTTTGCGCCACCTTGGCCAAACCTATGGCGAAGATCGCTATCGGGTGTCGCCGTGGTTGCAGCAACGCGTATTAGGAGCGCCAGCCCATGCTTGATTTAACCAATCCTCAGGCATTGGCAGAAGCCAGCGTGGCGGCACTACAGGCCAAAGAAACCTTGCCGGGCGCGATGAAGATGCAGTTGCTCGACACCAAGCCAGGCTATGCGCTATTGAGCATGCAGGTGGCGGACTTTATGCTGAACGCCCACGGCATGTGCCACGGCGGCATGATTTTTAGCTTAGCGGATACCGCTTTTGCCTATGCGTGTAATAACCGTAACCAAAATACCGTGGGCGCCGCCTGTACCATCGACTATACCGCCCCCGCGTTTCCTGGTGAAACGCTACAGGCGGAGGCCACCGAAACCTTTATGGCCGGGCGTACCGGCGTTTACGATGTGGTGGTTAAAAATGAATCGGGCCAGCTGATTGCTTTGTTTCGGGGTAAAAGTCACCGCATCCGAGGTGAGGTATTGGCCACTATGGCCACAGAGCCAGAACAAAAAGCCGATTAACAGGCTTAAACACAACATCAACACAAAGACAGAAAAGAGACCTTCTATGACCACGCAAACCGACACCAGCCATCTAGAACCGATCGAAATGGCCAGCCGCGATGAAATCACGGCGTTACAGCTTTCTCGTTTGAAAAAAACCTTGCAGCACGCCTACGACAACGTGCCTCACCATAAGGCGGCTTTTGACGCCAAGGGCGTGCATCCAGATGACTTAAAGAGCCTAAGTGATTTAAGCAAGTTTCCGTTCATGATGAAAGAAGACCTGCGCGAAAACTACCCGTTTGGCCTGTTTGCGGTGCCACAAAATGAAGTGGTGCGCCTGCATGCGTCTTCTGGCACCACCGGTAAACCGATCGTGGTGGGCTACACCCAAAATGACCTCAACGTGTGGGGCGATTTGATCGCACGCTGTATTCGTGCCGCCGGTGGTCGTAAAGGCGACATGCTGCAAAACGCCTATGGTTACGGCATGTTTACCGGCGGACTGGGCGCGCACTTTGGTGCCGAACGCTTGGGCTGCTGCGTGATTCCTATTTCGGGTGGCCAAACCGAGAAGCAGGTGCAAAACATCATTGACTTCAAACCGTCGATTTTCATGTCGACCCCGTCTTATGCCTTAGTGGTGGCCGAAGAGCTGGCGCGCCAAGGCATTAAGCCAGAGGACAACTCTTTGCGCATTGGTATTTTTGGCGCCGAGGCCTGGACCGAAGGCATGCGTCAAGAAATTGAGAAAAAACTCGGCATTCATGCCTTGGACATTTATGGCCTCACCGAAGTGATGGGCCCTGGCGTGGCGTCTGAATGTGTGGAAACCAAAGATGGCTTAACCATTTGGGAAGACCACTTTTACCCAGAGATTATCGACCCCGTGACTGGTGAAGTGTTGCCAGACGGTGAAGAGGGTGAGCTGGTGTTTACCTCGCTGACCAAAGAAGCCTTCCCCGTGATTCGCTACCGCACCCGCGACCTAACCCGTATTTTGCCGCCCACCTCGCGCGCGTTCCGCCGCTTGGATCGATTTGCGGGCCGTTCAGACGACATGATGATCGTGCGTGGCGTGAACGTGTTTCCTACCCAAATTGAAGAGCAAATTTTGCGCGACAAGCATCTGTCTGGCAACTACCAGATCGAGCTGGACAAAAAGGGCCACATGGACACCGTGGCGGTGCGTTGTGAATTGCAAAATGAATATTCACACCAGTTGAGCGACGAAAAAATCGACGAGATTGCCAAGCGTTTGCAACACCACATCAAGACCAACGTCGGGATTTCGACCCATGTGAGCGTTTTAGAGTATGAGAGCATACCGCGTTCACAGGTGGGCAAGGCACGTCGTGTGATCGATCACCGACCAAAATAAAATAACGATTAAAATCAAATACTAAAGGAAAAGAAATGAAAGATGCTTTCATTTGTGACGCGGTACGCACGCCCATAGGCCGCTACGGCGGCAGTTTGGCCACAGTACGCGCCGACGACTTAGGGGCCTTGCCGCTACAGGCTTTAATGACCAGAAACCCACAGGTGGACTGGCAGCAAGTGGACGATCTGGTGTATGGCTGTGCCAACCAGGCGGGCGAAGACAACCGCAACGTGGCGCGCATGTCGGCGCTGTTGGCGGGCTTGCCAATCGAGGTGCCCGGCACCACGCTGAACCGTTTGTGCGGTTCGGGCATGGACGCCATTGGCTTTGCCGCACGCTCGATTAAATCAGGCGAAACCCACTTAATGTTGGCCGGCGGCGTGGAAAGCATGTCGCGCGCCCCCTTTGTGATGGGCAAAGCCGACAGCGCTTGGTCACGCAATGCGCAAATTTACGACACCACCATTGGCTGGCGTTTTCCCAATCCGAAGCTGCATGCGCTGTATGAAACCCACACCATGCCAGAAACCGCCGACAACGTGGCCGCCGATTTCCACATTGAGCGTGAAGCCCAGGACTTATTTGCCCTGCGCTCACAGCAAAAATGGGCCGAAGCGCAAGCAGCAGGGCGGTTTGCCGACGAGTTAATCAGCGTTACCGTGGCGCGCAAACGCTTAGAACCGTTGGTGTTCGACACCGATGAACATCCGCGTCCAGACACCAACTTGGCCAAGCTGGCCACCTTAAAAGGCATCAACGGCGCCGACCTCAGCGTGACCGCTGGCAACGCTTCGGGCGTCAACGATGGCGCGTGTGCGCTGCTATTGGCCTCTGCCGAAGCGGCCAAGGCGCACGGCTTAACGCCTAAAGCGCGCGTGGTGGGCATGGCAACCTCCGGCGTGATGCCCCGCATCATGGGCTATGGCCCAGTGTCGGCGGTACAAAAAGTGCTGGCGCAAACCGGTTTAAGCCTAGACCAAATGGACGTGATTGAGCTGAACGAAGCGTTTGCCGCACAGGGCTTGGCCGTGACGCGCTCTTTGGGCTTGGCCGACGACGACGCACGCATCAACCCCAATGGTGGCGCCATTGCCATGGGTCATCCCCTGGGCATGAGTGGTGCCCGTTTGGTGACCACCGCCACCTATCAGCTGGCGCGCAGCGGTGGCCGCTACGCCTTGTGCACCATGTGCATTGGCGTGGGTCAAGGCATCGCCATGATCATCGAGCGGGTATAAGGAGCGGGACATGAATACGAACACAGAAGCGGTGGTGTTGAGCCATGTGGATGGCAACGTGGGGGTGATTCAAATCAACCGCCCTGAGGTCATGAACGCCCTCAACGATGAGGTCATGAGCGGCATCGCCGCTGCGGTCAATGCGTTTGAAGCCGACGCCAACATCGGCGCGATTGTGCTGTGCGGTCACCCCAAAGCGTTTGCAGCCGGGGCCGACATTGGCGCCATGCGTGATTTTGATTACGCCAGCGTGTTGGCACAAGACTTTACCAAAGCCCATTGGGACACCTTACGCAGCGCGCGTAAGCCCATGATTGCCGCCGTTTCTGGCTTTGCCTTGGGCGGTGGTTGCGAAATGGCGATGCTGTGTGACCTGATTTACGCGGCCGACACCGCCAAGTTTGGCCAGCCAGAAATCAAACTGGGCACCATGCCCGGCGCTGGCGGCACTCAATGGCTGAGTCGCGCTGTGGGTAAGGCCAAAGCGATGGACATGGCGCTGACCGGGCGCATGCTCAGCGCGCGCGAAGCCGAGCAGGCTGGTTTGGTCGCGCGCGTGTTCCCACAAGCCTACTTATTAAGCGAAACCTTGGCCTTAGCGCAGGCCATTGCCGATCAGTCGCGGCCCGTGAGCATGATGATTAAAGAAGCCATCAATCAAGGCTATGAGTCGCCACTACAGGCAGGCCTGCTGTTTGAACGCCGTCTGTTTCATGCCACGTTTGCGCTGGCAGACCAAAAGGAAGGCATGAGTGCCTTTGTTGAAAAACGTAAGCCTAAGTTTAGTCATCGCTAAACCTGGGCCAGAAGGAGACACAATGTACACAACCTTAGCCATTGAGCAACAGCAAGGCGTGGCCACCATTTGGATGGACCGTCCCGACGTGCTGAATGCGTTTGACGAAACCCTGATTGCCGAGCTGCATCAAGCCTGTTTGGCGCTCAGCGCGGACGACAGCGTGCGCGTGGTGGTGTTGGCCGGTAAAGGCCGTCATTTTTCTGCTGGCGCCGATTTAAATTGGATGAAGCGCGCCGCCGCGTTTGGGTTTGACGAAAACCTCAACGACGCCCGCGTCTTTGCTGACATGCTGCACACCTTGGCCACCTTAAACAAACCGACCATTGCCCGCATTCAAGGCGCGGCCCTCGGTGGTGGCACCGGCCTTGCCGCCGCGTGCGACATGGTGGTGGCCAGCGACGACGCCAAGTTTGCCACCTCGGAAGTGTTGTTCGGGATTATTCCCGCCGTCATTAGCCCCTACGTGCTGCGCGCCATTGGCCCACGCCATGCGCTGCGTTACTTCCAAACCGGTGAGCGTTTTAATGCGCAAGAAGCCCTCAGCATGGGCCTAGTGACCAAGGTGGTGGCGCTGGCCGATTTAGATCAGGCCGTGGCCGAGTTGACCGACAAACTGCGTCAAGGTGGACCGCAGGCGCAAGCCGCCAGTAAAGCACTGATTCAAGCGATCGCCAACCTGCCTTTGGGGCCTGAAGCCTGTGAGGCCACCGCTCAGCGCATTGCCGCTCAGCGTTCTACCGCCGAAGCCCGTGATGGCATCAGCGCCTTTTTAGATAAGCGACAGCCTGCTTGGCTGTCTGACAAGGAGTAACTATGTACACGCAATCATTTAGTGTGCCAGACGCCGATGCCGGCACCGACACCAAAGCCGCCGTGGCGGCGGTTGAACATGCCGCCTTAGACGCCGCGTTTCAAGCGCGCATCGACGCCGATGGCCGTATTGAACCGCAAGACTGGATGCCAGAAGCCTACCGTAAAACATTGGTGCGCCAAATTAGCCAGCACGCCCACAGCGAAATTGTCGGCATGCTGCCCGAAGGCAACTGGATTACCCGCGCGCCGAGCCTGAAGCGTAAAGCCATTTTGGTGGCCAAAGTACAAGACGAAGGTGGCCACGGCCTGTATTTGTATTCTGCTGCCGAAACCTTGGGCACCAGCCGTGACCAAATGCTGGGCGCGCTGCACTCAGGCAAGGCCAAATACAGCTCAATTTTTAACTACCCCACTTTAAGCTGGGCCGACGTCGGTGTGATTGGTTGGTTGGTCGATGGCGCCGCCATCATGAACCAGATTCCACTGTGCCGCTGTTCTTATGGTCCGTACGCGCGCGCCATGGTGCGGGTGTGTAAGGAAGAGTCGTTTCACCAGCGCCAAGGCTATGAAGCCTTGTTGGCGATGATGAGCGGCACCGAAGAACAAAAAGCCATGGTGCAAGACGCGGTTGATCGCTGGTGGTGGAAGTGTTTGGCCATGTTTGGCCCGCCTGATGCCGACAGCCCCAACAGCGTGTTGGGCATGCGCTGGGGCATTAAGCGCTTTAGTAACGATGAGTTACGTCAAAAGTTTGTCGATGCCACCGTGCCACAGGCCAAAGTATTGGGCGTGACCCTGCCTGATCCCGATTTGAAGTGGAACGAAGCGCGCGGCCAGCACGACTACGGTCAAATTGACTGGGACGAGTTTTGGGCCACGGTGAATGGCGACGGTCCGTGTAATAAAGAACGTCTGGCCACGCGTGTGAAGGCTTACGACGATGGTGCTTGGGTGCGCGATGCGGCACAGGCCTATGCTGAAAAACAACAGAACAAACAATAATATTTGGGAGAACAACATGAAACCACAACTAAAAGAATGGCCTTTATGGGAAATTTTTGTGCGCAGCAAGCAAGGCTTGGAGCACAAACACTGCGGTAGCCTTCACGCTGCCGACGCACAGCAAGCCTTACAAATGGCGCGTGACGTCTACACCCGTCGCCAAGAAGGCGTGAGCATTTGGGTGTTGCCATCCAACGCCATCGTGGCCAGCCATCCGGATGAAAAAGAAGAGTTGTTTGAGCCGATGGCCGACAAAATTTACCGTCACCCGACCTTTTACGAGATTCCAGAAGAAGTGGGGCACATGTAATGAATACAAGCATTGACTATCTATTGCATCTGGCCGACTCGGCTTTGATCATCGGCCAGCGTAACGCCGAATGGTGTGGTCAAGGGCCGGTATTGGAAGAAGACATCGCCTTGGCCAACATCAGCCTCGACCACATTGGTCAGGCGCGCATGCTGTATCAGCTGGTGGCTGAGATTCAGGGCGGCGACGTCACCGAAGACCGCTTGGCCTACTTTAGAGGCGAGCGCGAGTACCGTAACTACACGCTGTTAGAATTGCCACACCATGCCGGCATGGCCGCCTACGCCAGCACCGACCGTGACTATGCGGTGACCATCGTGCGCAACTTTTTGTATTCGACCCTAATGCTTTTGGTGTGGGATCAATTACAAAACGTCGCCAACGAACAGGTGGCGGCCATTGCGGCTAAATCACTCAAAGAAGCCCGCTATCATGTGCGCCACAGCGCCGACTGGTTGGTGCGTTTGGGCGACGGCACCGAAGCCTCACAGCAGCGTATGCAGGCGGCTTTGGATTATTTAATGCCGTTCACGCAAGAATTCTGGGCGCCTACCAGCATGGAAACCGCCGCAGCCGAAGCGGGTTGTGGCGTTGAAACCTGGGCCTTAAAAGACACTTGGACCACCTTGGTGAGCGCCAAAGTCGCCGAAGCCACGTTGACCTTGCCAGAAGTATCTGGCTACGTCACCCAAGGGAAAGCACAGCTGCATTCAGAGCACCTCGGCTATGTATTGGCCGAAATGCAAAGCCTGGCACGCGCTTACCCAGAAGCGGTGTGGTAATGCGCCATGACACAGCTTGAGCTAAACACGGCAGACGTTTGGGCCTTGCTGGAACAGGTCACCGACCCCGAGATTCCGGTGGTGTCGCTGCGCGAACTGGGCATCTTGCGCGAGGTGATCGCCACTGAGTCAGGCTTCGACGTGGTGATCACGCCGACCTACAGCGGCTGTCCAGCGATGGGTCAGATTGAAGACGATGTTAAAGCGGTGCTGGCCGAGGCGGGGGTTAAAGGCCAGGTCATCACCAAATTAGCACCCGCTTGGACCACCGACTGGATGACCGATGTCGCCAAAGAGAAGCTCAGGGCCTATGGCATTGCGCCGCCACAACAGCAAAGCTGTGGCGCGCAGGTCAACGTCATTCAATTTATGCAAAAGCCCGCCGCCGCGCCTGCAATTCCTTGCCCTCAGTGTGGGTCTACGCAGACGGTGGTGTCGGCCGAATTTGGGTCAACGGCGTGTAAAGCCTTGTATAAGTGCCTAAGCTGCCAAGAGCCATTCGACTATTTTAAACCTTATTAAGGGGTGATGTGATGAACGCACAAACCGCGTCTACGCCACGATTTTACGATTTAAAGGTCAAGCAGGTTTTGGCCGAAGCCGCCGACTCGGTGGCGATTACGTTCGCGATTCCGACCGAAGCGCGCGCGCAATTCCATTTTGAACCGGGTCAATTTTTGACCCTAAAAACCACCATTGAAGGTGAAGAAGTTCGCCGTACCTATTCCATCAGCAGTCCTCGCAGCCGCTTACACGCTCATGGTGAGCTGGAAGTGGGCATCCGCGCCGTTGATGGTGGCCTGTTTTCGAACTGGGCCGCCCAGAGCCTGAAGGTGGGCGATCAAATCAGCGTGATGCCGCCAGAGGGTCGCTTCGTGGTCAAGAAAGCGCGCGCCTTGCACCGCGTTGGCTTTGCGGCTGGGTCTGGGATTACCCCGATCTTGTCGATTGCGGCCACCACTTTGGAAGAACAGCCGAACGCTAAATTTACCCTGATTTACGGCAACCGCCGCACCAGCAGCGTGATGTTTAACGAAGCGCTACAGGACTTAAAAGACCGTTACCCCGATCGCTTGACGCTGATCCACGTGCTGTCGCAGCAAGCGCAAGAAGTGGACTTACTGCAAGGGCGTATTGATGGCGACAAAATCAATGCCTTGGTGGCGGCACTGTTGCCCGCCGCCAGCATGGATGAAGTGTTTATTTGTGGTCCAGAAGCCATGATTGACGCCACCGAGGCTGCTTTGGTGGCGCTGGACGTGCCTAAAGAGCGTATTTACAGCGAACGCTTTAACACGGGTTCGGCCATGCACACCAAAAATACCGTGCGCTTTAACAGCGGCACGACTGAAGCCGAGCTGGTGCGTGACATTAACCTCACCGTGGTGTTGGACGGCGTGCGCCACGAGCTGAAAGTCAGCGAGCAAGAGCATTTGCTGGATGCCGCCTTGAACCTAGGGTTGGATCTGCCGTATTCGTGTAAAGCAGGGGTGTGCTGTACCTGTCGTGCCAAAGTGGTCGAAGGCGAAGTGAGCATGGACAAAAACTACACCTTAGAAGCGGATGAAGTGGCGCAAGGCTTTGTCTTGAGCTGTCAGGCCCGTGCCCAAAGTAAAAACTTGGTCATCAGCTACGACGAACGTTAAGTAAGACAGCGCCTGGCCTAGACGGTCAGGCAATGCTGCGTTTGAATTGAAAATTAGTGTTCATAGCCTAAAGGTATGGCGTCAGCGTTATTTCATCTAAATCAAGGTGATGACCTTCACTACAATAGGCGGCTGGCGACCGCAGCCAGAGGTTTTTAAAAGCGGTTTGTGTTACTCAACCTAAGCGACACCACTTTGCCTTAAAAAAGAAGTGGGTTGACGTGGTTTAACCATTACAAAGTCATGATCTTTATAGAGGAGACATCATGCATCACTCAACGTCAGAACCACAGGCGGGCTCGCCCCATCCTGATTACACTAAGCTGGTGCAAACGCCAGAATTCAAGCGCCTGTTGGCCCGCAAGAAAAGTTTTATGGTGCCCGCAGTGTGTTTTTTCCTATTATTTTACTTTATGCTCCCCGTGCTGGCGACGTACACCACATGGCTAAAAGGCACGACCATTTTTGGCATTACCTATGTGTGGGTGTTCGCACTGTGCCAGTTTTTGGTGGTGTGGGGCTTGGGTTGGATTTACGTAAAAAAATCCACGGTGTATGACCAAATGGCGCTGGACATCCTGCAGCAACACAAAGAGGAGTTAAGCAAATGAGCCTACTTTCTTTAAGCTTATTCTTTGGCATCATCGTGGGTACCTTAGTCATTACCTATTTTTCAGCCAAAAAAACCAAAAGTGCGAGTGATTTCTACACCGCCGGCGGTGGCTTAACCGCACCTCAAAACGGCCTAGCCGTGGCGGGTGACTTTATGTCGGCGGCGTCCTTCTTGGGCATCACCGGCGCGATTGCGCTGGTTGGATTTGACGGCTTTTACATGAGTGCCGGTAACCTGATGGCGTTTTTGTTCTTGCTGTTCCTTGTGGCCGAGCCGCTGCGTAACCTGGGTAAATACACCCTGGCCGACATGATTTCGTCACGCTTTAAATCCAAGAAAATTCGCGGCATGGCGGCGTCAAGCACGCTGGTGATTTCGATTTTCTACATGATTGCCCAACTGGTGGGTGCCGGTGGCTTGATTAAGCTCTTGCTTGGCATTGACTATGCCGTGTCGGTGCTGCTGGTGGGGGCGCTGATGACCATTTACGTGATTTTTGGCGGCATGACCGCCACCAGCTGGGTGCAAATTACCAAAGCGGTGTTGCTGTTGGGCGGCTCGTTCTTGCTGACCTTCTTGGTGTTTGCCAAGTTTAACTTCAACGTGGGCGAAATGATTGCCGTGGTTAAGGCAGGGTCGCCTTTGGGTGAGAACTTCATGCAGGCCGGTAACCAGTTTAAGAATGGCTTAGACACCATATCCTTTAACATGTCGCTGGTGTTTGGTGCCGCTGGTTTGCCGCACTTGTTGGTGCGCTTCTTTACCGTGAAAGACGCCTTAACCGCACGTAAGTCAGTGGTGTACTCGACCTGGTTTATTGGCGCCTTCTTCATCATGACCATTTTCTTGGGCTTTGGTGCCGTGGCGTTTGTGGGGGTGGATGAAATCATGGCGGCCAACCGTGCAGGCAACATGGCGGCGCCGTTGTTGGCCCTAGTGGTGGGCGGTGACTTCCTGTTTGCCTTTATTTCTGCCGTGGCGTTTGCCACCATTTTAGCGGTGGTGTCGGGCCTGGTGTTGACTTCGGCTTCGGCGTTTGCGCACGACATTTACGGCGAGATCATCAAAGATGGCAAGATGACCCAACGCCAACAGGTGATGGTGGCGCGCGTGGCGTCGATTGGGGTGGCGGCGGTGTCGATTATCCTGGCGCTGTTTGCACAGTCCTTAAACGTGGCTTTCTTGTCGGTATTGGCTCTGGGCATTGCCGCCAGCGCGAACCTGCCGGTGATTTTGCTGACCATTTACTGGCGTCGTTTCAACGTGGTGGGCGCCGTGATGGGCATGGCTACGGGCTTGATTAGCTCAGTGGTGTTGGTGATGCTGAGCCCCAGCGTATGGAACCCGATCGCCGGCGTGGGTATTTTCCACGGCGACCCGATCTTCCCTATGGCCAACCCCACTATTTTCACCATTCCTTTAGGCTTTTTGGGCGCGTATATCGGCACCTTGATTGGCCGTCGTAACCAGAACCTGGCCGACGACTACGATGAAGTGCTGTTTAAAGCCAATACTGGCCACGGCGTTCATTCGGCAGAGGATCACTAGTTTTCCTTAACATCATCATGCTGATGTTTTTGGGCTGCGTCTTAATTTTAGGCGTGGCCCTTTTTTGTGGGCCCAACCCCGCCGCGCCACGGCAGCGATCAAGGTCGGGGCGATTTAGGCTGGCCCGTCCAGGCCAGGGCCAAACCACCAGCACTCCGCTGGCAAGGGGGCTAAAGGCATGGTCAGCCAGACTTGGCGATCAGGGTCAGGTCTAGTTGGGGTCATAGGTGGTGCACACCCCATTGTTGGGCAGGCACAGTCGCGCGGTTAGCCACGCGGTGGCTGCGCCCATTAAGGCATAAAAACCCAAGGTATTGGTGGGGGTGAAGTCGACGACTAAAACGGTCAGCGCGCTGAATAAGCCGCCCAGTAGGGTCAGGATTAAATAGTGGCGCACGCTTTTTTGCATTTTAAAAACGCAGGCAATCACGCCCAATAGCAGGGCCGCAATGGCAAACATGGCCTGGGCCAGCAGGGCCGCGATGAGGCCAAAGTTTAAAACCGACAGTAAGTGTTCACCGAGCGAATGAAAAGGCTGGACGGTTTTAAATAGGTCGTACAGGCCGAACAGGCACGCTACCATAAATCCAGCAATGCCGGCGCTGAAGAAATAGGCCAGAATCACTCTGAATTTTGGATAGGGTTTCATCTCCGAGGGTCTCCTTTTGTGACGGAAGGGCGCTTGTGCGCCACGATGCTTTTAAGGTGGCTTAGACATCATGAACGGCATGATTTTAGCATGAATTGGCCAACGGAGTTGCGTGTCGGTGGCTGGGGTTTTAGCGCAAGGGCGGTGGGCAGAGTGTGTGGGCAAGGCTTTTGATCATGGGGGCAATGGCTTCGTTAGCGAATCCCGCGCGTGCGCGTAGGCCAATGCTTTGCATGGTGGCAGCCAACAGAAACGCCAGGGCGGATACATCGACGGCTGCGTCTAGCCTGCCATCGGCTTGGGCCATTTTGAGGCTGTTCAAGAGCTGTTGATCAATGCGTGCCAACACGTCGTTAAGCGCTTGCCTGATTAACGGATCGGTTAAGGCTTCGGCCGTGGCGGTTGAAATGACGGCGCAGCCACACAAGTTTGAGGCCTCATGCTGTCCTTCTAATGCCAGCGCCGCATGCAAATAGCGACAGATCACATCGGCAAATGATTGGTCCTCTGGCTGTGGTTGTAGCGCGGCAGCAAAATGTGCTTGAGCCTGGGTTTGAAACAGCGTCATGGCCTTTAGATAAATGGTTTGTTTGTCGCCTAGGCCGGCATAAAGGCTGGGGCGATTCATCCCGGTGGCTTCTGCCAGTGCGTCGAGCGAAGTGCCCGCGTAGCCTTTTTGCCAAAACACAGACAGTGCGGCCTCTAAGGCACGTTCTGGATCATAAGCGCGGGGCCTGCCCCGAGGTTTCTCAGCCATTTTAACGCCTCCAAAAAAAATAGTGATTGACGATTATAACCCAAAGGGTTCATGCTTTAAATGATTTTGTGCGACACAGTACAAAATTAGCCTTGGGTGCTCAGCGACGTGCCTAAGTCCGTTGCTTACGGTAAAGGAAATGGCATGAATGAACGTGTATCAATACAGCATAAGGCTGGCTTAAAGTTTTATTTATGGCTGGTTCCGGGCACCCTGTTGCTGGCGGTGACCGGGTGTGGTGTCGCCGCCGACACGGCGGCCGATGCCGCCGTGCCTGTCAGGCTGGTGGTGGCAGAACTGAAGGTGCAGGCTCCAGGGTTTCGATTGCCTGGGCAGGTGGTGGCGCGGCGGGCGTCTGAGCTGTCGTTTCGGGTTCCGGGGCGGATACAGCAAAGAATGGTGGTGTTGGGGCAGCGAGTACCGGCCGGGGCTACTTTGGCGGTATTGGATGAGGCACCTTTGCGCCTGGCGCAGGCGCAGGCTCGTTCAAGCCTGTTGGCAGCGCAGGCGACGTTACGGTTGGCACAGCAAGAACTTCAGCGCATTCGGCCTTTGGTTTTGGCCGAAGCACTGGCAGTGGCTCAATTGGATGCTGCTCAGGCTGCTTTCGAACAGGCGCAAGCACAGCAAGGCATGGCGCAAAGCCAGTTCGCACAAGCGCAGTTACGCTTGCGCGACACGCGCCTGCAGGCACCTGTGGCGGGGGTGGTGTCGCGACTGGCGTTTGAGGTGGGTCAAGTGGTTGAGGCGGGTCAAGCTGTGCTGTGGTTGGCGGATACGGCCGAGCAAGAGGTGGCGGTGGCGGTGCCAGAGCGCTATATCAATGGGGTCACGCTGGGGGATGAAGCCCGTATTAGCCTGTCGGGTACGGCGTTAAACTCGATGGACGCGCCCGAGGTGATGGGGGTGGTACGGGAAGTGGCCGCCAGCGCCGAGGAGGCCAGTCGTAGCTATCGAGTGCGCCTGAGCCTGCCTGCCGGCTTAGCCTCGGCGAAGCTGGGCATGAGTGCGACCGTTCGCTTTCAAGTCAGCGATCAAGTGGCGCATGTGCAGCTGCCGTTGACGGCGCTGTTTACCCAGAACGGTCAGTCCAGCGTATGGATACTGCCGCGCGGCAGCCAGCAGCTACTGGCGCGGCGGGTTGAAGTGGCGTCTTTGCAGACCGATTCGTTTTGGGTGCCCGAACGTGGTGGGGTGGTCGCGGGCGAGCGGGTGGTGGTATCTGGCGTGCATCGATTGGACGAGCACATGTTGGTTAAAGCTTGGGATGGGCGTCTGCCATGAAGCGGTTTAATTTATCGAGCTGGGCCATTCGTCACGGGAGCCTCATGGTGTTCGGCATGTTGCTGTCGTTGCTGCTGGGGGCCATGGCCTATCTACAGCTGGGCCGAGCAGAGGATCCAAGCCTTACCATCAAGGTGATGACCATTGAGGTGCGATGGCCAGGCGCAACGGTGCCTGAGCTGGAGCGTTTGGTGGTGGAAAAAATCCAGCAGACCTTACAGGAAGTGCCCCATCATGACTACGTCAATAGCCACGTTCGGCCAGGCGCAGCGACCCTGTATTTGGTGCTCACCGATGCAACCCGACAGGCCGAGGTGGCGAAAAGCTGGTATCAGGCGCGTAAGCGGCTGGCGGACTTACAGCCATTGTTGCCAGCAGGCGTGGAAGGGCCGTTGGTAAATGATGACTTTGGGGACACCTTTGGGTCCATTTATGCCGTGCACGCCGATGGTTATGACGATGTACAGATTAAGCAGGTATTACTGTCGCTGCGCGCGCAGGTGGTCAAGCTGCCTGATGTCTCTAAAACGCTGTTGCTTGGTCTGCAAGACCCTCGGTTTTATGTGAGGTTTAGCCAGGATCGCTTGGCGCAGTTAGGGGTGAGTCAGGCGTCGCTATGGGCCGCGGTGGCGGCCCAAAATAAGCTGTTGCCGGCCGGCGTGGTGGAAGGCCCGCAGGCGCGCATCCAAACCACGCTTAGCGGTGGCCTGTCCGGCAGCAGCGATTTAGAAAATGTCGTGCTGGCGGTGGGGCAGCAGACGCTACGCTTGGGCGATGTCGCCACCGTTGAGCGTGGCTTTATTGAGCCGCCGGTGCAGTCGATGCGGCGCAATGGTGAACGGGTGACGGGTTTGGCGGTGTCGATGATTGAGGGCGGTGACGTGTTGCGGCTTGGCCAAGATTTAGACGCGCTGATGGCCACGCTGGCGGCTCAGCTGCCGGCAGGCATCAGCATTGAGAAAATAGTGGATCAGCCCAGCCTGGTCAAAGCCTCTGTGAACGAGTTTTTAGGCCATTTTTTATTGGCTGTGGTCATCGTATTGGCGGTGAGCCTCTTGGCCTTAGGCTTGCGCACTGGCTTGGTGGTGGCCTTATCGGTGCCGCTGGTTCTGGGACTGACGTTTTTTATGATGTGGATCATGGCGATTGACCTACATCGAATTTCACTGGGCGCCTTGATCATTGCTTTGGGGCTGCTGGTTGATGACGCGATTATCGCGGTGGAGATGATGCAGGTGAAAATGGAGGCAGGCTGGGATCGCTTGGCAGCGGCCTCCTTTACCTGGACGTCGACGGCGATGCCGATGCTGACGGGCACCTTAATCACCGCCGCAGGTTTTGTGCCCGTAGGCTTTGCCCTGTCCTCAACCAGTGAGTTTACCGGCGCTATTTTCTGGGTGGTGGGCATTGCGCTATTGACTTCGTGGCTGGTGGCGGTGCTGTTTACGCCGTATTTAGGGTTCAAACTGTTGCCCAGCTACAGCCTTGCTCAATCGGTTGAGCGGCCCATGAGTCGCCGCCATCAATGGCTGACAAAGGTCATTTATGGGTGTGTGGTGCATAAAGGGCGCGTCATTCTGATCACGCTAACGGCTTTTGTGGCTTCGCTATGGGCCTTTCAATTTGTGCCGCAGCAGTTTTTTCCCGATTCGCCCCGAGAGGAAATTCTGGTTGATGTACAGTTAGAGGAAGGCGCCAGCTATGCCGCGACCTTAAAGGCGGTTGAGGCAGTAGAGGCGGTTCTACAGGCCGATGAGCGGGTCCAAAACATCACCGCTTATGTGGGCGTTGGCTCACCGCGGTTTTATTTGTCACTGGACCCTGAAACCCCTAAGCTTAACTATGCTCAATTAATCGTCTATCCACGCACGTTAGCCGAAGCGCCTGCTTTAGCGCTGGCATTAAGGCAGCAGCTTCTGGCCGAGTTTGGTCATTTTCGTACCCGGGTTTATCGCTTAGAAATGGGTCCTACCGTAGGCTATCCGGTACAGTTTCGGGTACAAGGGGCAGAGCCTGATGTGGTTAGGCTGTGGGCCGAGCGCGTACGCGATGTCATGCGCACTCACCCCAACGTGCGCGAGGTTAATTTACAGTGGCACGAAAGGGTCAAAAGCATGGACTTACACATTGACCAGGAGCGCGCCCGTAGTTTGGGCCTTGAGCGCCAAACGATTGCGGCAGCGGTGTTGACCTTGCTCAATGGGCAAACGATCACCCAGATTCGAGAGGGCAGTGAATTAATCGACGTTGTGGTGAAGGCAGAAACCGCAGAATGGGGCGCAGAGGGCGCGCTTGGCGACCTCAATCTTGGCTTGGTTAATGGGCAGCCACTGTTATTGAGTCAGGTGGCCACGACAGAACCAGGGTTAACCGAGGGTGGGCGCTGGCTGCGTGACCGTTTGCCGACGCTCAGCGTGCGCGCCGACGTAGAGGGCGCGCAGGCACCTGATGTATCGATGCAGCTGCTGGCCTTATTACAACCATTGAGTCAGGCGCTGCCCACAGGTTATACCTTAGAAACGGGGGGCGCGATTGCAGAAAGCAGTAAGGCGGATGCGGCCATCGCGAAGGTGGTGCCGGTGATGCTGCTGTTTTGGGCCGTTTTTTTGATGTGGCAATTACAGAGCTTTAGCCGCATGTTCATGGTGATGCTGACGGCCCCGTTAGGGTTAATCGGGGTGAGCTTTACGCTGTTGTTGACGCGTACGCCTTTTGGTTTTGTGGCCACATTGGGGTTAATCGCATTGGCGGGCATGATTATGCGCAACTCGATTATTTTGATTGATCAAATAGACCGTGACATTGCTGCGGGCGAAGCACCGCTGGAGGCCGTGGTGAACGCAACGGTGCGCCGAACCCGACCGGTGGTGTTGACAGCGTTGGCGGCGATTTTGGCGATGGTGCCCTTGGTGTCCTCGACCCTTTGGGGGCCAATGGCCTTGTCGATTATGGGGGGATTGGCGGCGGCCACGGTGTTGACCCTGCTGTTTCTGCCCGCGCTGTATGCGTTCTGGCTGGGCCTAAAAGTACCCAGCAAGGGTTAATCAAGGATGGCCTGCAGCCAAAAAAAGCCCCTACAGCTTACTTAATCGTATTCGGTGCGAAAGGGCGAAGGCCGTCTGATCGGCGCGGCCGGCTTGGGTGGCGTGACCACGGGCGCGGCAACCGGCGGCGCTAGCGGCGCCATTTTTGGCGCCACTGTCGGCACAGCCTCGGATGCTGGGCAAACCAGATCATAAAGGCTTTGTTCTTCGGCGGTGATGGGTAAATACTCAGCGTCTTCTTGAGGACGATACTCTAACAGCAACGATGTGGGCGTGTAGTCAGGCGTAATCGCCCGATAGTTAGAGCGCATGCTGCGTGTCTGGCAATTCATCGAGCGGTCGAACACCAGGGTAAACTGGTCAATGCCATAAGGTTCAGTGGCTTGGGCAAACTGCGGGTCGTCCTTGGGCATCTGGTAGACGATGTTAACGTCGCGGATGTGGGGCGCACTCAGATGCTGTTTGATCGAGGCGCGGTCGATGAATTTATTGGGGTAGTTGGCTAGGGCCACGAGTTCAGGCGTGTCGGTCACGCTGGGCACGGCCTGATTTAGCTGGATGAGGCTCAGGTTGGCCTGCGCTTCGGTGGGTGTGTCCGACTGGCACAGAAGCTGGGCGTAACGTTGGGTTTCGCTGGCGCTGGCCACTGGCTCGAAGGTGGGGCTGTTGTGTAAGTCGTATTCAATCAGCTGGTCTAGCTCAAAGGGTTGTATCGGCTTGCCGCTGGCGTCACGGCGCGGGGTTTGGAACGAGCCATAGGCAATGCCGTTGCTGTACTCACGCAGGGCCATGTCGTCACAGTTGAGGGTGGCGTGGTTAAAAAAGCTTTTGGGCTCGGTGCCAAAGAAGGCATTCAACTGGGCAGCATCTTCTTGGGTGCTGGGGATGGGCGTGTTTAACACCATGTCAAACTCAAGCCATTTGGCCCCGGCCGGCGCGTCGGGGCTCAGCGTGATCGACGCGGTGTCGAGGTACAGCGACTCGCCCGCAACGATGGGCACCCAGTTTGGGGCTTGTGCCCAGGCCGCATTGGCCATTAAGGCTGTGGCGGCCATGAGGCCTAGTGGACGAAATGAGAAACGAGAGACGAATGCGCGCATGGCTGACCCAACCGTGATTGAATAAAGAAGTTAGGCGTGAGTATACCTGCATCTTGCGGCTGCGCCGATGGCCGCCGATAAAAAACCGCGCGGCGGCCCATTAAAACCCACTTTAATCATCCATTAACGCCGCGGCTTTTCTTTCGCCTTCGTGACGGCCAATTTGCCAATAGGCGCAGGCATAGCATTCTTCGCGGGTCCAGCCTTGCTCTTTACGTAAAAAGTTACGGCTGGCGCGCACGGTCGCGTGCTCTGCCGCAATGTGGGCAAAGCGGCTGCCGCTCATGCGGCTGATGGCCGGATGGTTTTTAAGTGCCTGAGTCAACGGGCTGCCTTGGCTGGGGTCGGCGTTATGGCACCATTGAACGTGCAGCTGGGCTTGGCTGCTTAACGGTAATTCATCTTCGGGGCCATGCACTTCGGCAAGCACATAGGCGATGGCGCTGCTGGGCAGCTGCTCCAGCAGCGCCGCGGTGGCGGGTAGGCCAGAGGCGTCGCAGAGGAATACGTATTGAGCCACGTTGTTGGGCACCACCGGCAAAGGCTCGGTGGCCATCACCACGCCGAGTTCATCGCCGAGCTGCGCCGAATCGGCCCAGGCGCTGGCGACGCTGCTGCCAGGGTGCAGGGCGAAATCAATGGTGAGGGTTTGTTTGGCCACATCGAGCTGGCGATGGGTATAGGTGCGCACCACGGGGCGTTTTTGCTCGTCTTTGACCACCCATTTCATACTGGCATAGTCGAAGTCGGGCAGCTCAAAATCTTTTTGGCCGCTGGGCGGTAAAAAGATTTTATTGTTGGTGCCTAAGGTGGTGTCGGCATAGCGGGCCAGGTCTGGTGCGCTAAAAACAATGCTTAAGTAGTGTGGGGTAAGGTAATGTTTGGCAACCACGCGTAGGCGGGTTTTGTGGGTGTCGGGGTAACGCATGGCTGGGCTCTGGCTCAATGAGTAAAAATAAAGGATTAAGCCTTAGTGTAATGAAACTCATTCTTGATTGCAAGTGAAAGCCCCATTAAATCAACGGTTAATGTGCGCTGTTTTTTTTGATTACAGCGTAAGCGACTGATGTGGCACAAAAAAACCAGCCCGAAGGCTGGCTGTTCAAGCCAATAGAGGCTTATTTGTCTCGTAAGCGGAGTAAGCGGAGGCTGTTGAGCGTCACCAGCAGGGTGGCGCCCATGTCGGCAAACACCGCAATCCATAGGGTCAACCAGCCTGGAATCACCAGCAGTAGCGCAATCAGTTTCACAATTAAGGAGAAGCTGATGTTTTCTTTAATGATGCGCACGGCTTTGCGGCTTAGGCGAATGGTGTAGGGCAGCTGATCTAAGTCGTCTTTCATGAAGGCGATGTTGGCGGTTTCCAAGGCCGTGTCGGTGCCGGCTTGGCCCATGGCGATGCCCAAGGTGGCGGCGGCTAGAGCTGGGGCGTCGTTGACGCCGTCGCCTACCATGGCCACTTTGCCATACTTGGCCAATAGCGCCTTCATTTGGTTCAGCTTGTCTTCTGGCAATAGGTTGGCGTGCACTTCGTCGATGCCAACCTGGCTGGCCACTTTCTGGGCGGTTTGGGCATTGTCACCGGTTAACATAATGGTGGTTAAGCCTTGTTGATGCAAAGCCTTTAACATCGCCGGCGCGCTGGCCCGTAGCTTGTCGCGCACGGCAATAATGGCGGTCACAGCGGCCTGCGTCCCCATGATCATCACGGTTTTTTGTTCTTGCAACAGTGCCTCAACCTGCGCTTTAAGCTCGTCACTCCAAGACTGTTTGAGGTTGTCTTGGAACAACGATGGGTTGCCAATGTAGTGGGTCACGCCATCAATGTCGGCCTGAATGCCTTTGCCGGTAATGGACTGGAAGTGGCTGAGGTTGGTGGCGGGCAAGCCTTCGGTTTGTAAGGCATGGCGCACAATGGCCTGCGATAACGGATGCTGCGAGTTCTGCTCCATGTCGTGTGCAATGGCCAAGGTTTCGGCTTTCAGCGCAGGGTCGATGAAGATGAAGTCGGTGACTTCTGGCTTGCCTTCGGTCAGGGTGCCGGTTTTATCAAACGCAATCGCTTTCAGAGTGCCGGCTTCTTCTAGATGGATGCCGCCCTTAATCAAAATGCCTTGCTTGGCGGCGTTGCCAATGGCGGTCACGATGGCAATCGGGGTGGAAATCACCAGAGCGCATGGGCAGCCCACAACCAGCACGGCCAAGCCTTGGTAAATCCATTTGTGCCATTCGCCGCCAAAGAACAGTGGCGGCACGACCGCAATCAACGCAGCGATGATCATGATGATGGGGGTGTAGTAACGGGCAAACTTATCGACAAACTGCTGTGCCGGCGCTTTTTGTGCTTGCGCTTCTTCCACCAGGCTGATGATTTTGGCCAGGGTAGAGTCTTTGGCGGCTTTGCTGACGGTGACTTCCAGTACGCCTTCTTCGTTCAGCGTGCCGGCAAACACCTCATCGCCCACGGCTTTGTTGACCGGCATGGATTCACCGGTAATGGGCGCTTGGTTAATGGTCGACAGGCCCAAGCTAATCACGCCGTCCATGGCGATTTTTTGGCCTGGCTTGATGAGCAACACGTCGCCAATATTGATCGCCGCAACCGGCGTCGCCACCCAATCAGCACCCTGTTTGACCAAGGCCTCGTTGGGCGCAATGTCCATGAGGGACTGGATGGACTTACGGGCCTTATTCATCGAATAGGCTTCTAGTGCTTCGCTGATGGCAAACAGAATCACCACCGTGGCGCCCTCGAGCCATTCGCCAATGATGGCGGCGCCCAAAATGGCGACGGTAATCAGCGTATTGATGTCAAAAATAAACTTAGAAAGGTTTTGTAAGCCCTGTCTGAATAGGCTTAAGCCCCCGATCAGCATGGTGGCGGCATAGCCCAAAGTAATCCAAAACTCGGGTACCGACTCGTTTTTACTTAAGCCGTAGGTAAGCAGCAACACCACGGCGGCAATGGCCACCTTGATGTTTTCGGCCTGGCGCCAAAACGGCTTGTGTTCAAACACGCGTGGCTCGGAGCCCTCTGGATGCACCACGAGGCTTTCAAAAGCGCCAGCCTTGGTGATCTCATCTAGGCTAACGGCGCCGCTGACGGTGACCTTAGAGGCGGCAAAGTTGACGGTGGCGTTGGTGACGTTGCCGAGCTTTTTGAGGTTGTCTTCAAACTGGCCTGCACAGTGGGCACAGGTCATGCCTTCGACGAAGTAGGTTTTTTTACTGTCGTCGTGTGCGGCGCGTTGGCCGGTTGTTGGCTTGGCGTCTACCTGGCAGTGTCCGTGTTCATCGTGTGCATGATCGTGGCCATGTCCGTGGGGGGCGTGTCGGTCGTGTCGTTCGCTCATGGTTTTACCTCGTTCTTATGGGTGAGTGCGATCAAAATCAATTCGCGGATGTGATCGTCGTCTAAAGAGTAATAGGCCATTTTGCCGTCTTTACGATTTTTTAAAATGGCCTGCTTGAGTAGGGTGCGCAGATGGTGTGACGTTGTGGCCACGCTGGCGTCAATAATGTAGGCCAGGTCGCACACGCACATTTCTTCGGTTTGGGTGAGCGCATAGGCAATCTTGGCGCGGTTTTCATCGGCCAAGGCTTTGAATAGCTGCGCCACACCGCCGATGTCTTCACCACGAAGGGCTTGATGCACCACGGCAACCTTGGCCGGTTCGTGTGGGGCGGGGTGGGTGTGGTTGTGTTCTGGGTGGCTCATGGCTGGGGACTTTCATTCAAGTGATTGTTTGATTGTTAGTGTACGACATTTTTTGCGGCTATTCAAGTGTTGGTTTGAATGTCGGCGGGCTGTTGTGCTGTTTTTGGTCTGTGGGGGCTGCTGTGGTCGGCTTAGATAGCTGTTAAAATGGGCGGTGTTCTTATGGTTACCCGGTTTATTTTGAGAAAGTAGGCTAGATTTTGTCTATAAAAAGTACCTGGTTGTTTTGTCAGGTCATTGATAATTATGGCGACATTGGCGTGTGTTGGCGCCTGGCGCAAGACTTACAGTCCCATGCGCCAGTGGTGCTGTGGGTGGATGACTTAACCCGGTTTCAAGCGCTTTGTCCGGCGATTGAGCCCCACCTATGGCAACAAACCGTGGCTGGGGTGACGGTGATTCGATGGTCTGCTGCGGCCTTGCGGCAAGTGTCGCTGGCGTCGTTGCCCTCACCAACCTTGTTGATTGAAGCGTTCGCCTGTGATTTGCCTGAAGCGATTACCCAGCATGCCAAGGCGCACAACAGCCTGTGGCTGAACCTCGAGTACTTAAGTGCAGAAGATTGGGTGGCCGACGTTCATTTAATGCCATCGTTGCAGGCCAATGGCTTGGCCAAGTATTTTTACTTTCCCGGCTTTACGCCTGAACTCGGGGGCTTGATTCGGGAGCAAGGCCTCATTGCCGCGCGCGATGCCTTATGGGCTCAGCCTGAGCGCCAGGCGGCGGCGCGGCAACGTTTGGGCTTGCCCGAGCGGCAGAGCCCCGATGAGCTGACCTTCTTTTTATTTGCTTACACCTCTGCGGCCTTACCCATGTGGCTTCGGGCTTGGCAGGCGCAAGCGCGGCCCATCACGGTGTGGGTCAATCCTGGACAGGCTCTAGACAGCCTAAAAGCAGGATTAGGTGTGGCGGATGATGCGCCGTTGGAAGTGGGTGATGAGTATTGGCTAGGGCAGGTGCGCGTGTGCGTGCTGCCGTTTGTGGCTCAGGCCGATTTTGACTATTTGCTGTGGTTGGCAGACCTAAACATCATCCGTGGTGAAGACAGCTTTGTGCGGGCGCTGTGGGCGGGTAAGCCGTATTTATGGCATATTTATCAACAACAAGAAGACGCCCATCTGCCCAAGCTGAACGCTTTTTGGGCTAAGGCTTTTGCCGCAGCGACAGATGTAGCGGGGCAAGCCCTACGCACAGCCCACGAGGCGGTGAGTTTGCCTTTGAATGCCAATACGGCGCTTAGCCAGGCAGATTGGACGCAAAATTGGTCTAAGCTATTGTCTTTGTTGCCGCATTGGCAGATAATGTCGGCCGAGTACAGTCGCGCGCAGGTGGGCCTACCCAGTCTGAGACAAAAATTAACTGCTTTTGTAAAAAATAAGTTAGAATAACGCGTTTTGTATTACTTTTATATTTTCAGGACGGAACATTAATGAAAACAGCTCAAGAACTTCGCCCAGGTAACGTGTTTATGTTAGGCACGGAGCCAATGGTTGTACAGAAAACTGAGTACAATAAATCTGGCCGTAACTCTGCCGTGGTTAAAATGAAGTTGAAAAACTTATTAAGCGGTAACGCCACAGAGGCCGTTTACAAAGCTGACGAAAAATTTGAAGTGGTGGTACTAGAGCGTAAAGAATGTACCTACACTTACTTTGCTGACCCAATGTATGTGTTCATGGACACAGAATTTGAACAGTATGAAGTTGAAGCCGACGACATGGGCGACAGCATCAACTACATCATCGACGGCATGACCGACGTATGTGAAGTGACCTTCTACAACGGTAAAGCCATTTCGGTTGAATTGCCAACCATCGTGGTTCGTGAAGTTGAATACACTGAGCCAGCGGTTAAAGGCGATACCTCAGGTAAAGTCATGAAGCCTGCTCGTTTAATCGGCGGTTTCGAAATCAGCGTGCCTGCTTTCGTTGAAATCGGCGACAAAATTGAAATTGACACCCGCAGTGATGAGTTCCGCAAACGCGCTTAACCATCAGTACTGCCTAAAGGGGCTGCCGCAGGGCGGCCTTTTTTGTTGGCGTCGCGTTGGGAGACAAGCCAGCGACGCTTAATCATGTTAGGATTTGGCCTGATAGGCGGATTGGACGAGCCTATCGCGTGCCGACGTATTTGGCTAGTTTATTTAGGAACCCCACATGCAGTTGCAAACCGATGTTGATTTAACCCCTTACAATACTTTTGGCCTGTCGGTGCAGGCGCGGCACTTTGTGTCGTTGACCGATGTGACCGAGTTGCCCGACATCTTGGCCAGTGATGAGTATCTGACTGAGCCAGTATTGTGGTTGGGTGGGGGCAGCAATGTGATTTTAACCCAAGATTTCCCTGGGTTGGTGGTGCACATGGCGACCAAGGGCGTGGCGTTTGAAGAGGCTTCTGCAACGCATGTGTGGGTTGACGTGGCGGCGGGCGAAGTTTGGCATGATTTTGTCAATCAAACGCTGGCGGCAGGCTTTTGTGGGTTAGAAAATTTGAGCCTGATTCCCGGTACGGTGGGCGCGGCACCCGTGCAAAATATTGGTGCTTATGGGGTCGAGGTTAAGGACGTCATCGAGCACGTGGTGTGCTTCGACCTACAGGCCTACCAGGTGGTCACCCTCAGCAATGTCGACTGCCAGTTTGCCTATCGCGACAGCGTGTTTAAGCAGGGCGGCAAAGGCCGCTACGTTATTTTAAATGTAAGGTTTAAATTAAAGCGTCACTTTGATGCGCAAACCCAATACGGCGACATTGAGCAAGAACTATTACGCACCCAGCCTGACCGACAGCAGTGGTCGGCCACCGACGTGGCCACGGCGGTGTGTACCATCCGTGCGCGTAAGTTGCCCGACCCCAAAGTATTAGGCAACGCCGGCAGCTTTTTTAAAAACCCCATTCTAGATGAGGCCGCCGCCGCGGCGTTTTTACAGCGTCATCCCGATGCCCCGCATTATCCCATGCCGGGCAATCAGGTAAAGCTGGCGGCTGGGTGGTTAATTGATCAGCTGGGTTTAAAAGGGCATCAAATCGGCGGTGCCGCCGTCCATGCCCAGCAGGCCTTGGTGTTGGTCAATAAGGCCCAGGCCACCGCCGCCGATGTGGTGGCGTTAGCGGCAGACATCCAAGCCAGAGTTTTGGCCGCTTATCAAGTATCATTAGAGTCAGAACCTAATTTCATATAATATATGGCTGATGAGTTAACTCGTGCCGCTGAAAAGCATATGCAAAGGAACGTTTTATGGCAAAAGAAGTGAAACAGAATACCTACAATAAAATTGTGGACGCCAGTTTGGTTTTATTTAATGAGCAAGGCGAACGCAACATCAGTACCAACCACATTGCGGCGCACTTGAGCATTAGCCCAGGCAATTTGTATTACCATTTTAGAAACAAAGACGAGATTATTTTACAATTATTCAAGCGTTATCGTCAGGATACCTTGCAGTATTTGAAGGAATATCAAGCCCCCTCTAGCACCGATTCGGTGTGGAACTTCGTGCACAACGTGTTTGACGTGATGTGGCGCTACCGCTTTTTGTTTGCCGACACCAATACCCTGTTGGCCCGTAGCGAAGAGCTAGCGCAGGAATACCATGAATTTACAGAAGCAGAAGTCACGCCGGCAATCGCCAAGCAGTGTCAGGTGTTGATTGACTGTGGGTTTATCAGCATTGATGAGGCCTCGCTGAAGCGCTGTGCCACCAATATTTGGCTGATTTCTAAATATTGGTTTGTGTTCGAAAGCTCGGCCCAACAGCAGCAGCCTTTAGACGAACAGGCTAAGTTCCGCGGCATTAAGCAGGTGATGAGTATTGTGCAGCCGTACGTGACCGCAGAGTACAAGGTGGCTTATGAAGCTATCATTAATCGCGAAGACCTATAGCGGCCATGCGTTGATGATTAGGTAAAAGCAGCCTTAGGCTGCTTTTTTTGCGCTTGGCGCCAGCGAGTCCACGCGGGCACGGGCAGCGCCGCTGCGGGAACGCTTGGTGGTGCCGAGTGTCTGGAGTACTATGATACTCTACGAATAAAAAGGCTTAATGAATGAAAATTGTCTTGTATGTGTTCAGCGCTTTGCTGGTTTTGACCACGCTGCTGCCGCTGTGGCGTAGCGACCATTGGACGGTGCGAGTATTTGATTACCCACGCCTACAAAAGCTGGTGTTGATCGTGCTGTGCTTGGTTGGCTTTGTGCCGTTTTGGCCGGGTCTAACGTTAATCGATGGCTTGGTGATGGGGGCGCTGGGGCTGTGTGCCCTGTATTTGGCCTGGGTCATTTACCCCTACACGCCGTTGGGGCCGAAAATGATCGAACGGGTGGCGCTGCGCCCAGATGAAGTGCCACTACGCCTGCTGGTGGCCAACGTATTACAATACAATACCGACTATACGCGTTTGGTCAGCCTGATTCAGGAAACCGAACCGGACGTGATGCTGATGTTGGAAACCAATCAGGCGTGGCTGGATCATTTACGGCCCGCCACCGATGCCTATCCCTATCGGGTGGAAGTGCCGCTAGAAAACACCTATGGGCTGTTGCTCTATGCCAAGCTGCCGCTGAGCAATGAACAAGTCAACTACTTGATCAGCGAAGAGATACCTTCGGTGATTGTGGACGTGGCCTATCAGGGGCAGACCATCCGACTGTATGGCGTGCACCCCACGCCGCCGGTGCCGCAAGAAAATGAAGAAAGCACCGAGCGCGACGCGGAAATTTTAATGGTCGGTAAAATGGCCAAGGCTTATGGCGAAGCCGCCATTGTGTTTGGGGATTTAAATGATGTGGCCTGGAGCCGAACCACGCAGTTATTTCTAAAAACCAGCCAGCTGCTCGACGCCCGTCGTGGTCGCGGCTTATTCAGTACCTTCCATGCCGATCACCGCGTGTTGCGGTGGCCGTTGGACCATTATTTTCTCAGCAGTCAGTTTCGGCTGATTGATTTTAAGGTCGAGCGCCACATTGGCTCCGATCATTTTCCGATCAGCATGGCGGTGGTGTTGCGGCAGGACGATACTGCTGGTGAAGAAGCATTGGATGCGGAAGAGCGGGTAGAGGTCAACGAAAAAATTGCCGCCGGCGTCGAAAAAGGAGATGCCACGCCTTAAAGCGCTGCTCGAAACAGGCGCTAGGCCTTATAATAAAGCCTTCACCATGAGTCAAATAAAAGGGTAGGACGTTGAAAAAATTATCAGTATGGTTGTGTCTGAGCCTATGGTGCCTAAGTGCTTGGGCGCAGGCGCAAAGCAGCGTGTGGCGGGTCCAGAAGGGTGGTCAAGAGGTTTTGGTGGCGGGCAGCGTTCATGCTTTAAAGCCTGCGCAGTTGCCGCTACCGGTTGAGTATGGGCAGGCTTTGGCCGAGGCCAGGCGGGTGGCGTTTGAGGTGGACATCGACACCGCTCTGAGCCCCGAAAGCAGCCGTTATTTACTCCAGCCGTTTAGGCTGCCAGCCGGCGTGCGCCTGCAGCAAACCCTGCGCCCAGAAGTGTGGGCCCTATGGCAAAACAAGCTGGCTCAAAAAGGCCTGCCGCAGAATCTGTTTGAAGAATTTGATGCAGCCTTGGCCAGCATCCTATTGCCGTTAACGGTCATCCAAATGGAAGGATACGGTGATGGGATCGATGTGTTGTTGCACCGGCAGGCGAAGCGCACGGGCAAAGCCATCGAGGCCTTAGAAACCCAGGCGGTACAGCGCGACGCTCTGAAAACCTTAAAAAAGATGGATGGCAACTTGGTGCTGGAAACCATGCTGGCGGATTTGGATGACCCTAAAAAGCACGTGAGCCTGATGGTGGCGGCAGTGTATGCTGGCGACACCGAGACCATGGCGGGTTATCTGGCTGATTTAAACCAGCCAGAATTTGCCCATTTTTATCAGGCTTTGGTGGTGGATCGTAATCGGGCTTGGGTGCCGCAAATTGAGCGCTGGCTGCGCGACGTCGACAGCGGCCCCACGCTGGTGGTGGTGGGGGCTTTGCACCTGGTCGGCCCAGACAGCGTGTTGGCCATGCTGGCAGAAAAGGGCTATCAGGTTCGCCCTTATTAAAGGCTTAGCGTTGACGCCGTTGGCGTTGGAAGAACGACTGTAGTAGTGCCACTGAGGCGTCACTGGCCGTCGCTATCGGGCCAAAAATGGCCGTGTGCTTGTTGAGTGAGTGATGAAACAGATTGATGACGCTGCCAGCAGCCCCCATTTTGGGTTCTGCGGCTGCGTAAATCACCCGCCGAATGCGCGCTTGCGTTAAAGCGCTGGCGCACATCGGGCAGGGCTCTAGGGTGACGTATAGGTCGCAGTCATCAAGGCGATAGTTGCCTAAGGTTGCCCCGGCTTCAGCTAAAGCGACCAGTTCGGCGTGTTGTGCGACAAATTGATTGCTGATGCATTGATTAAAGCCGCGGCCAATGACTGCCCCATTTTTAACCACAATAGCGCCTACGGGCACCTCATTGGCCGCAAAGGCCAGTTCGGCCTCTTCTTGGGCGAGCCCCAGAAAATAAGTCATCTCTGCTTCGCTAGGGCGTGGCGCTACGGGCGGATGCTGTTTTAATTGGCTTAACAGTTCGGTGCGTTGGCGCGCATCTATTTGCGCCGGCATACAGCCTTCTGCCGCCGCGGCTAAGGCCCACAAGGCCGACTGAGTGAGGGTGTGGCCTTGGGCTTTGAGGCGTAAAAAGGCGCTGACCGCGCCGGCCTGTAAGAGGTCGGCGCGGGTGTGGATGCCTTCGTGTTGTAGGGCTTGGATGAGCTTGGGGGCGAGTGGTGGCGTGCTGAGCATGGTTTAGGTTAGGGCCTTATGAATCACCTGGCCATCTTTGAACAGCAGCAGCTCATTTTCCAGGATCGGTGTCCACGCTTCGTTGAGGGTGAGCGGCTGGGTGGCGATGACGGCCACGCGGTCGTTGGGCGTGGTGTAGTGGGCAAAGTCCACCTGGACGTCGTCGTCCACCAGCCGGGCCTCACCGAAAGGCGCCTGCCGAATAATGTAGTGCAAGTGGGTGGTGGCATGGGCCAAAAACACCACGCCGTTGGACAGCATAAAGTTAAAGGTGCCGTGTGGGCGTATTTGCGCCGCCTTTTCTTGGATGGCGGCAAACAGGCTGGCTTCGTCCGGCAGGCGCTCGAAGCGGCTGGATAAATGATTCATGAGGTCGCAAAAAGCGGCTTCCGAATCGGTGGTGCCCACTGGCGTATAGCGACCACCCGTGGCCGGCTGGTAGGCTTCTAAGTTGCCATTGTGGGCAAACACCCAGTACTGGCCCCACAGTTCGCGCACAAACGGGTGGGTGTTGGCCAGCATGACCTCGCCCTGCGTGGCTTTGCGAATGTGGGCAATGACGTTTTCAGACTTAATTTGGTATTGCTTGATTAAGTCGGCCACGGGTGAAGAGGCGCTGGGCTGGTCGTCGTGAAACATGCGCACCCCGCGCCCTTCAAAAAAAGCGATGCCAAAGCCATCGGCATGGTGATCGGTTAAGCCACCACGGCGTCGAAAGCCTTCAAAAGAAAAAACAATGTCGGTAGGCGTGTTACAATTCATACCCAGTAATTGACACATAAACCCCTCTTTTCTAACCTAAAGCGTAAAGCCTAAAGAATCTTATGACGACCATTACAATCGTACACAAACAAAATCAAATCGCGATTGCGGCCGACACCCAAACCACGTTTGGCGACGACCAGCGTTTGAGTCAACGTTATGATCATTATTGCAGCAAAATCATGAAACACAAAGGCAGCTATATTGCCATTGCCGGCAGTGCCGCTCATGACTTGGTGTTGCGGTCGGCTTTGAAATCGGTCAAAAAAGCCGATTTGATGGGCCGTGAAAATATTTTCAACACATTTTGTAAGCTGCACCCGAAGTTAAAAGAGCATTTTTTCTTGCGACCGGAAGAAGAAGAGGACGACCCTTACGAATCCAGCCAGATGATGCTTCTGATCGCCAACGAGAGCGGCATTTATGGTGTGTATCCCATGCGAGAAGTGTACCAATTTAAACGCTTTTGGTCGATTGGCAGCGGCAGAAAATTTGCCATGGGCGCCATGTTTGCGGCGTATGAACAGCCAGAAATGACGGCTAAAGACTTGGCCGAGCTGGGCGTTCATGCGGGCGCAGAGTTTGACGTCAGTACCGGCATGCCGCTAGAGAGTTTTACCCTGAAGGCGGTTGAGCCCGAAGCCTAGTCAGGTCAGATATTGAAAAATGAGCCTTAGGCCTTATATTAATGCCTTAGCGCTTACGCCCCACACAGTTAAAGAATAATCATGGAAAATTTAAATCATAAACAACGCTTTTTGTTTGATCATGCCCCGGTTCGCGGCATTCACGTGCAGCTGAACGACGTATGGCAAGACATTTTAAAACAAAAAGCCTATCCCAAAGCCATTGAAAAAGCGCTGGGCGAGCTGTTGGCCGCCGGTGTGTTGCTGGCCAGCAACCTTAAGTTTGACGGCCAGTTGATCTTGCAAGTGCAAGGTCAAGGCATTTTAAAAATGCTGGTGGTGGAAGCCACGAGTGAGCACACCTGTCGCGCCACGGCCCGTTGGGATGAAACCCAAACGCCGGCGGACGATGCCGACTTAAAAACCCTATTGGGCGACGGCGGTGTGTTTGTGATGACCCTACAGCCTAAGGATGGCGAGCAATGGCAAGGCATTGTGGCCTTAAGCGGCGACAGCATTGCGCAGATGTTGATGGACTACATGAAGCAGTCGGAACAGTTGGCCACCTACATTGGCCTTGCGCATTCTGATCAAACCGTGGCGGGCCTGCTGTTGCAAAAGCTGCCGCAACAAGATTTTGAAGAGCAAGACGATTGGCACAACCTTGAGGCCTTAACCAGAACCGTGAAGGCAGAAGAGTTGCTGACGCTGCCGGCCGAAACCGTGTTGTATCGTTTGTACCACGAAACGCCGCCACGCCTGTTTGACGCCGAACCCGTGGCCTTTGCCTGTACCTGTTCGCAACAAAAGGTCAGCGATATGCTGTTGCTGATCGGGGGTGAAGAAGTCGGCAGCGTCTTGGTTGAGCAGGGCAGCATTCAAATCAACTGTGATTTTTGCCACAAGGCTTATGTGTTTGATGAGGCCGACGTCACCAAGCTGTTTGGCATGGATGTGCGCGCCGCGGTTGAACAAGAACAGCTGCGTAACTAACAAAAAAACTGCTGACGGTTGGCATTTGGTGTAAAATAACCGTACTTTATTCGGAAACCATGCATGAGTGTGACTGTTGAAACCTTAATTGAAGCAGCCCTGTTAACCAGCGAAAGCCCGTTAACGGATAAGCAGTTGCGACAGTTATGGACCCCAATATTGCCACAGGATGCATTGGTAGACGTATTGGCTAATTTGCAAGCGCGCTGGTCTGGGCGGGCTTTGCAGTTGGTGAATACCGTCGAAGGCTGGCGTTTTCAAATAGTGGCTGAGGCTTACAGCGAACTCAAAGAAAAACTGGCGCCTGAAAAGGCCCCACGTTATTCAAGAGCGGTGCTGGAAACCTTGGCCATTATTGCGTATCAACAGCCGGTCACTCGGGGCGACATTGAGGCCATTCGTGGCGTCAATGTGTCGACTCAAGTAATGCAGACGCTGAGTGAACGTGGCTGGATCGAAGTGATCGGCCACAAAGAAGTATTGGGTCGCCCCGCACTTTGGGCCACGACCCCGCAGTTTTTAATGGATTTAGGCCTGGATGATTTAACCCAGCTGCCGCCATTAACAGAGTTGGGCGAATTGGTTTTGCCCGACATAACCCCACCTGCCGCAGACGATGCCGCAGAAGAAGAATAGAAGATTACTTTTATTGCTTAAGGAAGACTCATGTCAAAAAGAAACGCGGCCCCTGGCCGATCGAAACCGGCTGCCCCTGGCGCAGCCACCAAAAGACGCAGCGGTCCTCGCAGCGTTGAAAGCTTAACCGCAGCCCCGGCACAACAACGCCGCAGTGGCCCACGCAGCAGCGACACCTTCGATTCAATTGAAAACAAACGCCAAAGCGACCGCCCCGCGGCCGAAAGCACGTCTGCCCGTGCGCCCAAACAGCGCACCACGCGCGCCAAGCGTTTAGTGGTACGTGGCCCTAATCAAGAAATCAAAGAACGCGCCCGTAACCTGAAAGAAAAACGCACCGACCTAGACCGCCTAGAGCCGATGCGCCTGCAAAAAGCCTTAGCGGCTTCAGGCATTGGTTCTCGCCGTGAAATGGAAGATTGGATCAAACAAGGCTTGGTGAACATTAATGGCCACGTGGCCGTTTTGGGTGACAAAGTGCACCCACGCGACCGCGTGACGGTTAAAGGCAAACAGGTCAACGTGAAGTGGCCTGATCGTTTGCCCCGCATTTTGTTGTATTACAAGCAGGAAGGCGAAATTGTGAGTCGCGATGACCCACAAGGCCGCGTGACGATTTTTGATCGTCTGCCTCAGGCCAATAGCTCACGCTGGGTGGCCATTGGCCGCTTGGACGTGAACACCAGTGGCCTGTTGATCCTGACCACTTCGGGCGAATTGGTGAACCGTTTTGCCCACCCTAGCTTTGAAGTAGAGCGCGAATACGCCGTGCGTATTTTGGGCGAAGTCAGCACCGACACCATGAAGCTGTTGTGTGAAGGCATTGAGCTTGAAGACGGCCCCGCCAAGGTTGAGCGCATGCAAGAGCAGGGCGGCGAAGGCGTGAACAAGTGGTACAACGTGGTGATCAAAGAAGGCCGTAACCGTGAGGTGCGCCGTATTTTTGAGAGCCAAGAGTTGACCGTAAGCCGCTTAGTGCGTACCCGCTTTGGCCCCATTGGCCTGCCCGCACGCTTGAAACGCGGTCAGTTCTATGAGCTGAACGAATACGAAGTAGCCAACATTGTGAAATGGGCGCAAATGCCTTTGCCAGGTGAACGCGTTCGCCGCGCGGCACCGGTTGCTGAGTAAATAGTTTAAGTCGTTACGGCCTAGGGGTGGATCACACCCCTAGGCCGTTTTTTTATGGCCACACGCTATGGTCATTGTCGGGTCCTTGCCCCATGATGTTGGCGAAGGCTGTGCGTGTCACGAGTGGATGCGTTTGTGGGTCGAGTAGGCCAAGCCAAGTTGTCTTGATTGCTTGCAACAATAATGAATCTCATTTGTCATACAGATACATCCTCAACTTAGGCCCGATCATGACCCCAAATTTAAGCGGCGTTGCTGAAACCTTATTAATCCCCGTTCGAGCCAGAGCCTATGAAAGTGGTCGGCCCGATGCATTGTTACAAGACCCCTGGGCCATCCACCTGCTTGAACAGCTGGCGCTTGCGCCCTCGAGTAAAGATGAGCTGTCTGCGGCCACCTTAATTGGCACCGTGCTGAGAACGTTGTCATTTGATCAGAAAATCACCGCCTTCATGGATGCATACCCAGAAGGGGTGGTGGTCAACCTTGGTTGTGGGCTGGATGCCCGTTACCATCGTTTGTGCCCGGCCTCTGTGCGCTGGTTTGACCTTGATGTGGCGGAATCCATGACGCTGAGGAAACAGTTTTTTGAAGAAAAGCCAAATTATAAGATGCTCACCGGTTCGATGTTTGATGACGCATGGCGCCAACAGGTGCCGAAAAATACCCCCATACTGATCTTTTTTGAAGGGGTGTCGATGTATTTTCCAGAGGCGCAGCTTAGACCGTGGCTGTTGAGCCTGTTTCATGAGTTTACCCAGGCCGACGTGGTTTTTGACGTGCTGAGTAAAGCCTTGGCAAACAACACCCAGCGTCACCCAGATGTCAAAAAATACCAGGCCCCTTTTAAATGGGGCCTCAATGCCGCCGTCGAGCTGCGGCAATGGGCGCCTGAGATGATCGTTGTTGCGGATGAGTCTTATATGGGCAAGCCGCCGTTGTATCGCTGGCCACTGTCCATTCGGTTACTTAAGTGGCTACCTGCTGTGCAGCGTATGTGCAGGGTCATTCACCTACGCTATGAGCCATGAGACGATTAGGGGTTTTAAGCAACGTGACCGCCTAACGGAGGGTTGGAATGAGCCAGGGGCGCCACGCCCACAGGCTTTGTATTGGCCGCAAGGGCCAGCCAGCATGAGCGTGGTTGAATCATGAGGGTCAGTGTTCGAAGTAGCGCTCAATGGTTTTGCCCAGTAGGATCAGCTGGCCGTGGAAGAAATGGCCGGCCTGAGGAATGATCACGATGGGCAGGTTCTGCGGCTTGGCCCATGCGGTCACCATGGTTAAGGGCACCACGTCATCAATTTCACCATGAATGATTAGGGTGTCTTCTACGGAGGGCACGTTGGGCGAATGAATCTTGTAGGTTGCCACAGCAGGGCCAATCAGCAGCAGCTTGTCTGCGTGCACCCGGTGAGCCAGCTGCGACGCCACAAAACCGCCGAAAGAAAAGCCTGCAATGGCCAACTTGTGTTGTGCCTCTGGGTGAGCGGCCTTGGCATAGGCCACCACGGCTAAGGCATCGTCTACTTCACCCTGCCCATAGTTGTGTTCGCCATCGCTTTGGCCCACACCGCGCAGGTTGGGTAGGTAGCAATGATAGCCAAGCTTGCTTAAGGCTTTGGCGGCGGTTTGGATGACCTTGTTGGTGTTGGTGCCACCCTGGGTGGGGTTAGGGTGGTTCAATACCGCCACGCCTTGCGCTTGGCCTTGGGCCGGGATGTAAATCGTTTCTAGACGACCGACGGGGCCGTCCACCCAAACAATGTTGTTGGCTCGTAACATATTGGTCCTTTATCTATGCTGTTTTATTGTTATGTTCTGTTCTTGTGGTGCATGCTGCTTACTGCGGGTCGACCAAAAGGCGGTTGACGATGTTGCCTTTGGTTAAGTGCTCATCCAAAATTTCTTGTACGTCGGCTTCGTCGACGTAAGTATACCAAGTGGCCTCGGGGTAAATCACCATCACCGGGCCCACCTCGCAGCGGCCGAGGCAGCCGGCCTTGCTGATGCGGTTTTTGCCTTCGCCGATCAGGCTCATGGCTTTAGCCTGACCACGCATGTAGTCCATCATGGCATCGGCGTTACAGTCACCGCAGCTTTGGCGGCCGTTGGTGCGGGTGTTGTTGCAGATAAAAACGTGGCGTTTAAAAAAGCTCATGTGGGGTCCTAGGGGGATTCATTTATAGAAACAGGGTTTTGCCGTTGTTTAAATTACTGCTCTTGATGGTCTCCAGCATTTGCTTGAAGTCTAGATGGTATTGCGCCGACAGCGCCTCTACTCGGGTTTCTAATTCGCTAAACTTAACAAATGCCGGCGTGTCTTTAAACGCCATGACCGCAATGTTGCCGTGGCTGGCCGCTGGCACCTCTAAAACGAGGCCGTTAAACACGGACAAGAGGCGCTCAACAAACATTTGATAACGCTTGTCGCCGCTCCACCAGTTGGTAATGAACACGCCCTGTTCGGTTAAGGCCGTTTTACAATGCTCAAAAAAGTCTTCGCTCACCAAATCATCCACAATTTGTTCGCCGTCGAAGCCATCGACCATGATGACGTCGGTGCTGGCGCGGCAGATCTTGATGTATTCAGCGCCATCGCCTTCAACAATGTTGAAGCGTTCGCCTTCAAAGGGCAGCTCAAAAAAAGCCCGTGCCACGGCGATCACCTGAGGGTTAATTTCTACCGCCACCGACTGAGTGTCGGGTAAATATAAATCAATCCAACGGGTAAAGGAACCCCCGCCTAGGCCAATTTGGGTAATGTGTTTAGGGGCGTCCATGAACAACAGCCACGCCATCATCGAACGGCTGTAAGACAGCACCAGCTCGGCTGGGTCATCTAGGTTCATCGAGCTTTGGACGGTGGCGCTGCCTAAATGGAGGGAGCGAATGTTGCCTTCTTCCGAAATGTCCACCTCGGGCAGGTGGTCTTGGCTGGGTCGTACGCGACGACGGTAAGGGTTACGCGCCATGGGTGCCTCCGTTGGGGGTGCGGTTGTCTAAAATGCTGATGGTTTTGGGGGCCGTGGCAAAGCTGTCGTCTTTGTCAAAGGCCGTGTCGCCGCCGCCATCTGGAATGTCACCGCGTTGTAAATCGGCAAAGTTAAACAGCTTAGGGTCTGCCAAGTGAGAAGGCACCACGTTTTGCAGCGCGCTGAACATGGTTTCTAAGCGGCCGGGAAACTGCTTGTCCCAGGTTTGCATCAGTTCTTTGATCACCTGGCGTTGCAAGTTGGGCTGCGAACCACAAAGGTTGCACGGAATAATGGGGAAGCCCTTGATCTCGGCGAAGCGCACCAGGTCTTTTTCTTTCACATAGGCCAAGGGGCGAATCACCATGTGTTCACCATTGTCCGACACCAGTTTAGGCGGCATCGACTTTAATTTACCGCCATAGAACATGTTTAAAAATAGGGTTTCCAAAATGTCGTCGCGATGGTGGCCTAGGGCAATTTTGCTACAGCCCAGCTCTTTGGCCACGCGATACAAAACGCCGCGGCGTAAGCGACTGCACAAGCTGCAGGTGGTTTTCCCTTCAGGGATGACCCGTTTCACAATGCTGTAGGTGTCTTCCTCAATGATGTGGTAAGGCACGCCTAAGCCTTCTAGGTAGTTAGGCAAAATGTCGGCCGGAAAGCCAGGCTGCTTTTGATCTAGGTTCACCGCCACCAGTTCAAAGTGGATGGGGGCAGAGCGTTGTAAGCCCATTAGAATGTCTAATAGGGCATAACTGTCCTTACCACCGGATAGACACACCATGATTTTGTCGCCTTCTTCAATCATTTTGAAGTCGTTAATGGCGTCGCCCACTTGATGGCGTAAGCGCTTGTTTAGCTTGTTGCTTTCATATTGTTGTTTTTTTTCAATATCTTGCATGGCGTATCGGTCTCGAAGCGGGGGTTAATGTAAACCTGACATTATAAGGCAAAATAGGGCTGTTAGGCCATTATCTGTATAAGGTACAATGATGCGGCTATGATGGGGCAAACTTTTTTAGGTTTTGCACCTCTATTAGAAGGTGCAGAGGGTCGTTCAGGCAGGCTTCTGGACAATTTTATTGACGGCTTTTATGGGACATACAGTGGCTTCATTAGAGACATGGATTGGCTTACGCTATTTGCGGGCAAAAAAAAGAAACGGGTTTGTGTCATTCATCAGTTTGGTGTCGGTTTTGGGCATTGCCTTAGGCGTGATGGCACTCATTGTGGTGCTGTCAGTGATGAATGGCTTCCAAAAAGAAATTCGCGGCCAGTTGTTAAACGTGGCCCCTCATGTGGAAGTGGGGTATTTCTCCTATGAAGAACACAACGGCTGGCAAAGCTTAGCCAAACAGGCACAAGAGCGGCCCGAGGTCATCAGCACGGCGCCCTATATCGCCGAACAAGGCCTCTTGGTTAATTCGGGCATCGTGCGCGGTGCGCAGATCAAAGGCATCGACCCGGTGGCTGAAAACACCGTCGTCGATTACGGCAAGAATATGCCGATTGGCCAGTTTTCAGATTTAAAACCCGGTGAGTTTGGCATTGTTTTGGGGCAAGATTTAGCCCAGGCCTTAGGCGCCAACATGGGCGACAAGGTCACCGTGATCACCCCCGAAGGCAATAACACGCCCGCCGGCATGGTGCCACGCCTGAAGCGCTTTACCGTGGTGGGTTTGGTGAAAACCAAAGTTTTTGAGATGGACAGCACTTTGGCGATGATCCATTTGGCCGATGCGCAGGTTTTATTCCACTATGGGGAAGACGTGTCCGGCGTACGCTTAAAAATCAAAGACCCACAAAACGCCCCGAGTTTTTTACGCGCCTTCATGACGCCAGAACGCCAAACCCAAATGTGGGCAGAAGACTGGACGGCCAAAAACCGCAGCTACTTTGAAGCGGTCGAGCTAGAAAAACGCATGATGTTTATTATTTTAACCCTCATCATCGCCGTGGCCGCATTTAACCTGGTGTCGTCTTTGGTGATGGCGGTAAACGAAAAGCAGGCCGACATTGCCATTTTACGCACCGTGGGCTTGTCGCCGCGTGGCATCATGAAAATATTCATGATTCAAGGGGCCATTTCTGGCTTTATGGGCACGCTGGCGGGGGTGTTCTTTGGGGTATTAGCGGCTTATAACATCGGCTTTATTGTGTCTGGTATCGAAAAATTATTAGGCCGTCAGCTGATTAACTCACAAATTTATTTCTTAGACTATTTGCCGTCAGACGTGCGTCTTAACGATGTGCTGGTCATCGCTGTTGTGTCTTTGGTGCTGTCATTTTTGGCCACGCTGTATCCCAGCTATCGTGCTTCGAAAACCCAACCCGCGGAGGCTTTACGCTATGAGTAATTTAGTATTGCAGTGTGACGCGCTAAGCAAGTCTTATCGCGATGGTGAAGTGTCTGTCGACGTGATTCAAAATTTATCTCTGTCGGTGTATGAGGGCGAAAGCCTGAGCATTGTCGGCAGCTCTGGCAGCGGCAAGTCCACCTTGCTGCATTTGCTGGGGGGCTTAGATGCCCCCACTTCTGGGCGCATTAGCCTTAAGGGCCAAGATTATGCCAAGCTGAGCCAAAAAAAATTAGGCGATCTACGCAACCAGTATTTGGGCTTCGTGTATCAGTTTCACCACCTGTTATTAGAGTTTTCCGCGTTAGAAAACGTGATGATCCCTTTGTTGATCGGTAAAAAATCACGCCCCGAAGCCGAAGCCTTGGCCATGGACATCCTCACCAAGGTTGGCCTAAAAGACCGAGTCAAGCATCGGCCCAGTGAGCTGTCGGGCGGTGAACGCCAGCGTGCCGCCATTGCCAGAGCGTTGGTGACGCGGCCAGCCTGTATTTTAGCGGATGAGCCGACTGGCAACCTCGACCGCAAGAATGCCCAAAACGTGTTGAGCCTGATGCTGGAATTGAAGCAAGAGTATCAAACCAGCCTGGTCGTGGTCACCCACGACGACGAGCTGGCCACGCGTTTTGACCGCGTGTTCGCCATGCAAGAAGGCCATCTTGTGGCGGCAGAAGGCTAGCGTGGCCCTCAAGGCTGTAGCGGGCATCGCGCCTGAACGTCAAGAACACCCGATCTATCTGGCGACGGCGTCGGTGTTGGGGGCGATTGCGCCATCGGCCTTTGCCCTTGTGGCGCCGTATTTACGGCAGCTGGTGCATCATTTAGACGAAGGGCACACCTGTTTGCCGTTGGCGCCGTGGCAGGTCAAAGAGTTGACCCAGGCCATGCCGCTGGTCAGCACCCAGCCAGACGTGGTCGCGCCTTTGTTGTTGTGGCGCCAGCAGCTTAGCTTTATGCGCCAATGGCAAGAAGAGGCCGAACTGGCGCAGCGGCTATTGGCCTTAAGCCAGCAGCCCGCCCCAGCGTTTCGCGCAGCAGAAGCGCAGCTGGTGTTGGATGCCCTGTTTGGCCACGACAATCATGATCGTCAAAAGCAGGCCGCCGCCTTATCCTTGCTGCAAGCTTTTTTGTTGATTAGTGGCGGCCCCGGTACCGGTAAAACCACCACCGTCGCCAAAATTGTGGCCACGTTGCTGCTGGTGTTGAAGCAGCCCATCACCATCGCTTTGGCCGCGCCCACGGGTAAGGCCGCAGCCCACATGGCCACGGCTTTTCAAAAGGCCTTTGCCGCGCTACAGGGCCAGCTCGACTGGGTGATGCAAGACGAGCTGTTTGCATTTGTGCCCGTGATAGAAGGCTTGCAAGGCCAAACCCTACATCGATTACTCAAGCTCAATCCCCTCACGCAGCAGGCGCGTTATCATCAAGATCAACCGTTACCCTACGATTTAATCATCGTCGATGAAGCCTCGATGATCGATGGCGGCATGATGCGGCAGCTATTGGCCGCCATTGCCCCAAACAGTCGCCTGATTCTACTAGGTGACAAAGATCAGCTGCCTTCGGTCGGCGCTGGCGCCGTGGTTCAGGCCCTGTTTCGGCCCACGGCGCTGTCTGAGGCCGTTGCCACGCGGCTCAATACCTATTTGCCCAAGCATGACTTGCCCAGCGTGGCCGAAGCCGGGCTGGCGCAGTGCGTGTTGGCCTTAACCCATAGCCATCGCTTTGCGGCAGACAGCGGCATTGGGGCGCTGGCCCGGGCCGTAAATCAGGCACCTGCTGACATTGAACCCGCTTTTGCCCATTTTTCTGAACAGCTTCGGCTATTACCCGAGGTTTCCGCGCTGTATGCCCACCTATATCAAGCACAGGCCCAGTACTGGGCGGCGGTTCAAGCACAGGATGTGGCCAAGGTTTTTCAGCACCAGCAAGACATCATTGTGCTCAGCGCGCTTAAAGACGATGCCGTACGGTTTAATGATGTCTATGAAGGCTATTTAGCCAAGCGCGGTCATCGGCAGTCGGCCGATGTGTTTTATCCAGGTAAGGTGATCATGATCAGTGGCAATGATTACCCGCTTAATTTATTTAATGGCGACATTGGCATTGTATTGGTGGATGAGGAGCAGGGCTTAAAAGCCTATTTTGAAGGCGCCGACGGTTTTAGAGCGTTGCCCTTAAGCATGTTGCCCGAACACGAGACCGCGTTTGCCTTTACGGTCCATAAAAGCCAGGGCTCGGAGTACCAGCAGGTATGGCTGCTGCCAGCGAAGCTGAGTGCGGACGGTGACGGACAGGCTCATGCCTTAATGAGCCGTGCTTTGGTGTACACCGCGATTACACGGGCCAGGCAGGCGTTTGGTTTGGTTGGTGATCTGACCTTGCTGATCGCTGCGGCTCGGCAAGTGGCTGTGCGCAACAGCCTGTTGCCCTTATTGTTATGATGATGTTGCCGTGATCGTGGCACGCAGACCGGATTCAAAAAAGCCCAAGCATTGCTTGGGCTTTTTTTGTTTATAGTTTGCGCGACAGCCAAATCACCCTGCCTAAGATGGTGAGGTCTTTGCCTAAGTCGTCAATGTTGACGTCGAAGGGAAGAAACAAGGGGTTATTGCTACTGATGCGGATGATGTTACCAGGTAAAGACTGGGTGTGTTTGATCATCTTATTTTGATTGATGGCCAAGGCGTATAGCCCATCGCCTGGCTTATGATCGGCCAGGTTCACCAACACTTCGTCTTGGTCTTCCACAATGCCGTGCATCGAATCACCTTTTACAGTCATTAAAATCAAATCTTTAGGATCAGCCTGTAGGCGTGCGCTCACCCAGTTTTTACTGAAAAGAGCATAATCATTCAGTGCCACCTGGCCTTGGTGGCTGACATCTAATGGCACTTTAATATGGGTTTCTAAAGGGTCCATGACGGTTTGGGCCACAGTGGCCGTGCCCGTCATCAGCCAACTCAGGTCGACGCCACTTAATTCAGCTAATTTAACCATAAAAGTGGTACTGGGATCGCGTGTGCCGTACTCATAGTTTTGCAAGGTGGTTAAAGAAACCAACAGTAATTGCGCCAAGGCCGCTCGGGACAGCTTTAGATGGTGTTCTCTGGTCTCACGTATGCGGTCGCCTAATTGTTTGAGGGCGTGTTCGTGGGGGATCGGTAAGGTGGTCAATGTGGTATTTACATCCATTTAAAAGACGTTAAGTTTCAATTGGTTGGCTCCATTTTAACGGGATTTTACAGAAACAACAACAAAAAAACCTATTAATTGTTGATTATAGTTCTTTTTGTGGTAGTATTGCGTAAACGAAATGCTCTTTTGTGGTTGTTGGCGATGTTTCTGAGACAGGCCACTACCCCTGAGCCAATAAACAGATCGACGGCGTGCTTTGTTCGGGCTCTTTATGGGTGATTCGTTTTGTAACATATTAACTTTAATGAATTAATGATGCATTTCATTGTTTGGTGTGTGCTTTAAAACCTAGTGAAACGGGTATATTTTAACACGCCTGAAATGAGTTGTCTTCGCTATGTTAATAGCTTAAAGATATCAATTATCATTAATTGATAGTTTATATAGATAATTAAACACAGAACACGGTGGCCACTGGGATGGTGTCGATTCTTTTTGTGGTTGTTGGAGACAGCCGTATTAAGAAAAACGTCGATGCCTTGGGCCGCTTGTACAACACAGGTGAGGGTTAACAAATGAATAAGGTCTTTAAAATTGTCTGGAGCCAGGCATTAAAAACTTGGGTGGTGGCTTCCGAGCTGACCAAAAGCAAAACAAAAAGCAAGTCTTCGGTCGACATGAAAGCCACGTTTGTGGTGGCTTCGGCGCTGGCGGCCCTCAGTGGTTCAGTACAGGCGGCGGCAGGCATTGATGGCGGTAACGCGTCTGGTGGGAGCAACGGCACGGCGATATCTGCTTGCAAAAACAACACGCAGGCCAAGGCGATTGGCAATCATGCGATTGCGGTGGGTTGTGATGCTGTTGCGGACAATAATGACGGCAAATCAGAAGGCACTAATATTCAATTGGTGAACCGTAAAAATCCGGGCAACCCTCATACGGGTGTAGAGCACTTAATGACCAATGCCGCCAGTACGGCCATTGGTTATCGCGCCAAAGCGATAAATGCGTCGATTGCCTTAGGCGACAACGCTAAGGCCAATAATGTCGGCATTGCCATTGGCCTCGGTGCTGAATCATTAGACAATTCAGCCATTGCTTTGGGCTCGTTGGCTCAGGCCAAGGGCAATACTTCTTTTGCCCTTGGGCGCCAGTCGGTGGCGGCTGGTCATTATTCGACCGCCATTGGTAATGTGGCCTACGCGAAAAGTGACAGCAGCATCGCCATGGGTCATTCTGCCACGGCCGATGGTTATCGTGCCATTGCTATTGGTGGTGCTGATTCGAAAAAAGCGCCTAGCGACGGGGTATCAGACGGCGCAGGTTATCAAGCCAGCACGCAAACCTTAGCCAAAGGTGAGCAAGCCATTGCCGTAGGGAGCGGTGCCAGTGCCACCCAAAATAATGCGCTGGCTTTAGGTTCAGGTGCCGTCGCCAATCTGGTTGGTGGCGTGGCCATCGGTCAAGATTCGCAGACCACAGCTTCTAATAAACAAGCCTATCTCACCGGTGTGGCCGCACCTAAGGCTGTCGTTTCTATTGGCTCAAAAGGCAGTGAACGACGGATGCAGCATGTGTCTGCAGGCGCCGAGGACACAGATGCCGTGAACGTGAGCCAATTAAAGGCCGTACACACGCTGGCGAGCGAAGGCTGGAAGGTCAGTGCCCAAGGTGGGAATGCCACTAACGTGACACCGGGTTCAGTGGTGGACTTCAGCAACACCGATGGTAATGTGAAGGTGGCCAAAGGCGCGGCTAATAATAAAGTGACAATCGACTTAAGCAAAGACCTCAAGCTTGACAGTCTCACCATTAACAACGGCGGTCCGGTATTGAACCAGACAGGCATTAACCTCAATAATCAAAAAATCATCAATGTCAAAGAAGGCACAAATGAAGGCGATGCGGTCAATGTGTTTCAGCTGGATAAGTCAATTAAAAATCTCAACATTGAGCTGACGGGCAAAGGTCTGAATTTTTTGACCAATGATGGCACCCTCATTCATCGTGATTTAGGCACAACCTTGGTGGTTAAGGGCGATGCGGTCACCGATGGCACGTACTCAGGTAACAACATCAAAACCATCGTGGGTAAAGAAGGGGCTTTGGCCGTACAAATTGCGGACTCGCCCAAATTTGGTGAGATTGTAATCAATGACGAAGGCCGCATCAGCGGACTTAAAGCCGGCGTAGCTGGCACTGATGCCGTCAACGTCGATCAGCTTAAAGACGCCTCAGGCAAGGGCTGGAATGTGACCGCACAAGGCCAAAACAGCAGCCTAGTGGCCCCAGAAAGCACGGTTGATTTTGGCAACACCGACGGCAACGTAGTGGTGAGTAAAGAAGGCAATAACCTGAGTTTCGATTTGGCCAAAGACCTCACCGGCGATAGCTTTACCATCAATAACGGTGGGCCAGTGATTAACCGTACCGGCATCAATTTAAACAACACCAAAATTGTGAATTTGACCGAAGGAACGGATGAAGGCGATGCGGTGAATGTGAAGCAGTTGAAAACACAAATCACCAACGTCACCAATAACCTCACGGCAAAAGGTTTGAATTTTGCGGGTAATGAGGGCGCGGCAATTCACCGTGACCTAGGCACGACTTTGGCAATCAAAGGCGCCGCCATAACGGTCGGT
>JAGOQM010000001.1:0-461433 GCA_017991555.1 Neisseriaceae bacterium | reverse complement strand
AAGACGCCTCAGGCAAGGGCTGGAATGTCACCGCACAAGGCCAAAACAGCAGCCTAGTGGCCCCAGAAAGCACGGTTGATTTTGGCAACACCGACGGCAACGTAGTGGTGAGTAAAGAAGGCAATAAGCTGAGTTTCGATTTGGCCAAAGACCTTACCGGCGATAGCTTTACCATCAACAACGGTGGGCCAGTGATTAACCGTACCGGCATCAATTTAAACAACACCAAAATTGTGAATTTGACCGAAGGAACGGATGAAGGCGATGCGGTGAATGTGAAGCAGTTGAATAAACAAATCACCAACGTCACCAATAACCTCACGGCAAAAGGTTTGAATTTTGCGGGTAATGAGGGCGCGGCAATTCACCGTGACCTAGGCACGACTTTGGCAATCAAAGGCGCCGCCATAACGGTCGGTGACTACAGTGGCCAAAACCTCAAAACCGTGGCCAATGCCGACGGCACGCTGGCGCTGCAGATGGCCAACGCGCCTAAGTTTGGCAACGTCATCATCAACGATGAAGGCCGCATTACGGGCTTAGAAAAAGGCGTTTCAGACACCGATGCGGTTAACGTGAGCCAATTAAAAGACGCCTCAGGCAAGGGCTGGAATGTCACCGCACAAGGCCAAAACAGCAGCCTAGTGGCCCCAGAAAGCACGGTTGATTTTGGCAACACCGACGGCAACGTAGTGGTGAGTAAAGAAGGCAATAACCTGAGTTTCGATTTGGCCAAAGACCTTGCCGGCGATAGCTTTACCATCAACAACGGTGGGCCAGTATTGAGTAAGGCTGGCTTAGATTTGAAAAACACCAAGGTGACCAATCTTCAAGCCGGCAGTGACGATACCGATGGCGTCAACGTCAAACAGCTGAAAGATTTAAAGGCCGAAGGGTTAAACTTTACAGCCAATGACGGCGCGACGATTCACCGTGACCTAGGGGCTACGTTGGCGATTAAAGGCCAAGCCACAACGTTGGGTGACTACAATGGCCAAAACCTCAAAACCGTGGCCAATGCCGATGGTACGCTGGCCATTCAAATGGCCGATGCGCCTAAGTTTGGCAACGTCACCATTAATGATCAAGGCCGTATTACTGGGATTGAGGCGGGTAAAGAGGCTACTGATGCGGTAAATGTGAGCCAGCTGACGGATGTCGTGGGTGAGTTGGGCTGGACTTTGACGGATGAGGCTGGCCAAGACGCCAACATTGGCGATAAGGCAAAAGTGACGTTGAAGGGAGACTCAAATGTGACCGTCAGCCAGACAGGCCAAGATCAGGCAGGTCAAATCAGCGTGGCCTTGAATAAGGCGCTCACGATTGAAAGCATCACCGGTGTCGACAATAAGGCCATTAATGTTTTAAGTGGTCTGAATGTGGCTGGTGGCTTTAGCGTGGCCAAGAACAGCGTCATCAATATGGGTGGTAACGTGATCAACAATATTGGTCAAGGCGTGATCGGCACCGATGCGGTGAACGTAGATCAATTGAAAGATGAGATCAGCAAGGTTAAATGGTATGTCGATGGCAAGGGCGGTGAAATTGTCGTGAATCCTGGTAATGGTAACGGCGGTGGCGTTAATCCCGGGCCAGGTGAAGGGGGCAGTCAGCCAGGTAAGCCCGGCGGCAATACCGTAACCATGAACGGCTCGGACAATATTGACGTGAATCTAAATGGCGAAACCAATACTGTTACCGTGGGCACAGCAGGCCGAGGCAGCATTACGGCGGGCAGTAAAGACGTGATCACTGGCGGCCAAGTACATGATTTTGCGGAAAGCGTTCGCCAGATTGTGGGCGGCATGCAAACCACCTTCACGACTCGTGATGGCTCGGTGAAACACGTGGCTGAGTTTGAGATGGCTGGTGGCACTCAAACCACCATTAACGATGCCATGAAGGCCATCGACAACAGCGCCGTGCATTATGACAAAAAAGCTGATGGCAGCGTGGATAAAACCAAGGTTACCTTAGGTGAGCAAGGCACGCCAGTCACCGTCGGCAACGTTGCCGAAGGCAAGGCAGATACGGATGCGGTGAACGTGAAACAGCTAAAAGGCGTTGAAAGCAAGATCATTAACTATGATCAAAGCATTAGAAACATCAACAACAGCGTTAATCACTTAGCCAAAAAAGTAGATGACCTAGACAAAGACAGTCGTGCAGGGGTGGCTGCAGCCATGGCCGCAGCGGGTTTGCCTCAAGCTTATCTGCCCGGTAAGAGCATGATGGCCATTGCTGGCAGTACATGGCGCGGCGAAGCGGGTTACGCAATTGGTGTGTCAACCATTTCTGACAATGGTAATTGGGTGGTGAAAGGCAATATGTCTGGTAACGCTCGTAGTCAATACGGCGCGTCGGCAGGCGTTGGCTACCAGTGGTAAACCTCATAACCCAGAAATGATAAAAGGAATAAATATGAAAAAAATGAATAAAACCCTATTGGGCCTTACCACGGTAGCGGCATTATTGCTCAGCGCCTGTACCAGCGTCAGCCACGTTCAATCAAACGGCACCACCGAAGAGGTGGTTTGGCCGGACGCCGAAGGCGTGAGCTTCAAAACCGGTAGTTTTCCTGTAGTGAGCGCATTGAAGTTGGTGCGCCCAAGCATGACTAAGGATCAGTTGTCTCACTTATTGGGCCGTCCACACTTTAACGAAGGCTTGGTGGGTGTGGTGGAGTGGGATTACTTATTCCATTTCGCCCTACCGAATGGCGAAGTGAAAACCTGTCAGTACAAGGTGTTGTTTGACCAAAACAAGCTGGCACAAAGCTTCTTCTGGCGTGAGCCTGAGTGTGCGGCTTTGGTAGACGGTCAGCCAGTGCCGAAGGCTGTACAAAAAGAACGGGTTGAGCTGTCTGCGGATGCCTTGTTTCAGTTCAATGGGGGCTCTGGAGAAGAACTTTTACCTAAAGGCAAAGCACAGTTAGAGGGTTTGGTGCAACAAATTAACGCAGGTTATGTCACCGTGGCCAATATTGAGCTAACGGGACACACCGATCGTTTAGGCAGCGATGCTTATAATCAGCGTTTGGGTTTGCAGCGGGCAGAAACGGTCAAGCAGTATTTATTGGCCCAAGGTTTGAATGCCCCCATTCACACTCAAAGCGTAGGTAAAACCAGACCACAATCTTCAGGCTGTCAAGGGCAAGTGGCGACGGCTGAGTTAATCGGCTGTTTGCAACCCGATCGACGGGTGACGGTCGAGATTCAAGGTGTGAAGAAGCAATAAAGGAAAATGTAAGGCATGACGAAACCAGAAACCAGCGCGGCTGATTTCTGGTTTTTTGTGTACATTACTGTTCATTTCGTGGATGTAACCAGGTGCCCATAAGGGCGCTTTTTTTTTGGCGTTAAATTGGGTTTAAGCTGGCTATTAGGTAAAAGGCGGACTTTGACTTTTCGCGTTCTTAGCGAGGGTGTGCAAGATATGCCACACAAGGGTGATTAAATATATCTATCGATTTGATAGCATTGATTTGTATTTCAATGGCATCGGATTGCTTTGTCGACAATTATGAAAAGTGAGGTGAACGTAGACGTTATCATTGTTAATTAATGTAAAGAATGTCTTTGGCATTAATTTTCATCACTATAAATCAATGTCTAAATATTTACATATATTTACATATTAATAATTCGAACTAAGTCAAGACTGTTCATTAATGTAATCACTGGTAAGATGCGATTCCTAAATAAACCGAGATTTCAATGGGTAAGTGAATCAGTTGACTAAACAGAATGTGGATTTACTATATTTATTTATTCATTCTGTTTAGTTAATTGTCATATATGTATCCGTTTAGAATGTTGGTTTTTTTAAGTTTAGTCATATTTTGTAAGTTTTAATTTAATTATTTTTAAGGTTTGTTAATGAATAAGATTTTTAAGATTGTCTGGAGCCAAGCGACCAGAACCTGGACAGTAACTTCAGAATTATCTAAAGCAAAAGGTAAATCATGCAGCAGCAAGGCTGTTGTGGGTGCGGTGTTGATGGGCTTATCGGTAAGCGCGGCGGCAGTAACCGTAGATGAAGTCAATGAACGAGTCAACGAGATGACCGTGGTTGACCAACGCCAAGACGACAAATTAGTGAGCTTAGAACGTGCCGATATTGAACAAAATCAATTGATTGCGGAAAATGCCTCGAACATTGAAGCCAACAAGGCTGACAATGAAGCCAACAAGGCTAAAATCCAAGCGAACGAGGCCAAAATCCAAGCGAACGAGGGCAGCATTGAAGCCAACCGGGCTGATATTGAAGCTAATAAAACCGGCATTGCAGAAAATAACGACAAAATTGCCACCAATACCCAAAACATTGCCAAAAACACGGATGCAGTGACGCAAAACACCAATGCCATTAGCGCATTGGCACAGGCCAATACCGAAGGTTTGGCTAAGGTTCAAGACGACCTAACGCTGGTTAGAGAAGAAACTGCAGAGAATTTAAAAGAACGCACCAAGTACTTTAAAGCAAATTCGTCCAAACCTGACGCCAATGCTACCGGTGAAGACAGCGTAGCGGTTGGCCCTGCAGCCACGGCAGCGGGACAGAGCTCAGTAGCCGTTGGTGACGGTGCTACTGCGGCTGGCGCAAATGCTGTGGCAATGGGCCATGCGAGTCGTGCTTCAACAGACGCGGTGGCCATTGGTCATAAAACCGTGGCTGGTGGCAATGCCATTGCCATGGGTAACACTGCCAGTGCTAACAACAATTCTATTGCCATGGGTAACACTGCTCAAGCGCAGGAGGAAGACTCTGTTGCGTTGGGTAACGGCGCTCAGGCTAATACAAAAAGCAGCATTGCAATTGGTCTAAATGCTGGCCAAGGAACGAAAACGCGTCTTGATTCAATAGACTACTCAAATGTAGCCATTGGTATGGAAACTGGTCAAAATGTTGTTGGCAGCTTCAATACGACGATGGGTCATATGACTGGTCGTAATGTTGAAGGTCAATACAACCTTGCACTAGGCAATGAGTCAGGTAATAACCTTAAGGGTAGTGGTAATATTTCTATTGGCCATAAGGCTAATGAAAACAAAGATTTAGGTTCAAATGATGAGCAGTTGTCGGTTATGCAAGCAATAGCCATTGGTAATGAAACTCAATCTACTGGGCGTGACAGTATTGCAATAGGTACATCGGCAATTTCACAAGGCAGAAGCAGCGTTGCTTTTGGTGATCAGTCAAAAACTACGGGTAATAATGGCTTGGCTCTTGGTGCGCGATCATACGCGACTGATAGTGGTGTTGCGTTAGGTAGTGACTCTCGTACTGACTCTATGCTTAATGCATCAGGATCTTATCTTTCAAGTGAAGGTGCACCAGGCAGTGCGATTTCTGTTGGCTCATCAGCTCCAGGTGAAGAATTTCAGCGGCGAATCACTAATGTGTCTGGTGGTTCCGCTGATCATGATGCTGTAAACGTTGCCCAGCTTAAAAAAGCACAGCAAGCGGTCGCAACGCTTTTTGGTGGCGGTACTCAGCTTAAGGATGACGGTTCATATTCGTTAGCTATTGGTGGAGATACTTATACAAATCTAAATGAGGTACTGACGAAACTAAACGACGGTAGCTTAAATACTATTCCTCCTGGTGCCGTAACGTATGGTGACTCACTTGGTACAGTTGTTAACTTTAAAGGCGCACAAGGTACGCAACTTAAAGGATTGGCTGATGGTGTTGATGCAGGTGATGCGGTAACCAAGCAACAATTAGATCGTGAAATTAAAAAAGGTTCTGTTCATTATTTCGCAGTAGATACTGAGCAAACTAATGATTCAAGTAATTACGCAAATAATAGTGCTCATGGTCTGAATGCAATGGCCGTTGGCCCATCTGCTAGTAGCATAGGCGATCACACCTTGTCTTTGGGTAATGAAGCAAAAGCTGGTTTGAGCAAGTATGAAAATGAAAATACTAATACTGAAAAAAGTGTTGGAGCTACGGCAATAGGTAATAAATCTACTGCTGTGAAATCTTTTAGTACTGCTGTGGGTAATGATAGTCGAGCGTATGGAGCAAGTAGCGTGGCCGTGGGTGATAATGCCCGGGCGAATGCTAATGGTAGTATTGCTATGGGACAGAATGCTCATGTTTGGCAGGGTGAAAACAATGGTGCCGCAGCAGTTAATGGGGTTTCTATTGGTGTGAGTTCAGAAGTGACTCGTACAGAAGGCATCGCGTTAGGTACCAAAGCAGTTTCTCAAGCTGAGAGTGCAATGGCATTAGGTGTGGAATCGCATGCCTTCGAGCGTGCAGAACAATCAACTGCGATGGGTTACCAAGCGCAAACCAAAGCAGAAGGTGCTTTAGCAACCGGTCGCCGAGCAGTGGCTTCTGGTCTTGACAGTACGGCTATTGGTACTGACTCACAGTCTACGGCCCACAACAGTAATGCAATGGGTACTGGATCGAAAGCTTTGGCAAAAGACAGCAATGCATTTGGTACCGCTTCAGAATCTCATGGTGTGAATGGGACCGCCATGGGTACGGGCGCTAAAGACTATGCCGTAAGTGGCATTGCCTTAGGGACAGGTGCTGTGGCCGGCTTAGTTGGTAACGGTGGTGCAGCGGCAGAAGCCGTAGCCATTGGTAACCACGCGATTGCTGAAGGGACGCAATCTAATGCCTGGGGTAGCAAAGCAAAAGTTACGGCCGACCGTGGTGTGGCGATGGGTACAACAGCCGAAGTGCGTGTAGGTGCAACCGATGGTTTGGCCATGGGTACTAGGGCAATCGTTCACGATAACGCCACTAATGGCCTGGCCATGGGTGCTGGTGCACAAGTTAACCGCACTAATTCAGTAGCCTTAGGCTCGAATTCAAAAACTGATGATCCCTTACACAAATCTGAAGCAGTGTACAGCAACATCAAGCATGAAGATGCCAGAACAGGCATCGTGTCTGTGGGTGTTAAAAATGCTGAACGCCGTATCACTAACGTGGCCGGTGGTCAAAATGACACCGATGGCGTGAACGTGGCGCAGCTAAAAGGCTTGGATAAAACCTTAACCGAGCGCGGCATGAATTTTGCGGGCAATACCGGTGCTAATGCACACCGTAAGTTAGGTGACACCTTAGCGATTACTGGTGGCATTAAAGATGCCGCCGCTGAGACCAGTGGTGAGAACCTCATTACCCGTATGACTGACAAAGGCTTGTCGATTGAAATGGCCAAGAATGCCAAGTTCACCAGCGTGACCACAGGCAATACCGTGATGAACAATGACGGTCTAACCATTGAAAATGGCCCAAGCATCACAATTGGCGGCATTGACGCGGGCGGGATGGTGATCAAAAATGTTGCAGCGGGTAAAGAAGACACAGACGCTGTAAACGTTAGCCAGCTGAACAAAGTGAGCGAAGTGGCCAATAAAGGTTGGAACGTGACCACTCAAGGCGCCAACAGCAGCACCGTTAAGCCAGGCGACACCGTTGACTTCAAGAACACCGACGGCAACATTAAAGTGTCAAACAACGGCAATAACTTGACCTTTGATTTGGCTAAGAAAATCACCGGCATTGAAAGCGTTGAAACCAAAGAAGTCATCATCAAAAATGGCAAGCCAGGCGTGAATGGCCAGCCAGGTAAAGACCTGAATGTGGGTGAAGAGCTGAATAAAGGCTTGGACTTTGCCGGTAACGAAGGCAAATTCAACCGTCAATTAGGCGAATTGACCACCGTTAAAGGTGAAGCCTCAACGGCCGGTGCGTACTCTGGTAAAAACCTAAAAACCGTTGCGGATGCCAATGGCAACATCCACTTGCAAATGGCTGAAGCGCCTAAGTTTGGCAACATCACCATTAATCAAGATGGCAAGATTACCGGCGTTGAAGCAGGTATCGATGGTAAAGACGCAGTGAACGTTAGCCAGCTAGAGAAAGTGAGCGAAGTGGCCAATAAAGGTTGGAACGTGACCACTCAAGGCGCCAACAGCAGCACCGTTAAGCCAGGCGACACCGTTGACTTCAAGAACACCGACGGCAACATTAAAGTGTCAAACAACGGCAATAACTTGACCTTTGATTTGGCTAAGAAAATCACCGGCATTGAAAGCGTTGAAACCAAAGAAGTCATCATCAAAAATGGCAAGCCAGGCGTGAATGGCCAGCCAGGTAAAGACCTGAATGTGGGTGAAGAGCTGAATAAAGGCTTGGACTTTGCCGGTAACGAAGGCAAATTCAACCGTCAATTAGGCGAATTGACCACCGTTAAAGGTGAAGCCTCAACGGCCGGTGCGTACTCTGGTAAAAACCTAAAAACCGTTGCGGATGCCAATGGCAACATCCACTTGCAAATGGCTGAAGCGCCTAAGTTTGGCAACATCACCATTAATCAAGATGGCAAGATTACCGGCGTTGAAGCAGGTATCGATGGTAAAGACGCAGTGAACGTTAGCCAGCTAGAGAAAGTGAGCGAAGTGGCCAATAAAGGTTGGAACGTGACCACTCAAGGCGCCAACAGCAGCACCGTTAAGCCAGGCGACACCGTTGACTTCAAGAACACCGACGGCAACATTAAAGTGTCAAACAACGGCAATAACTTGACCTTTGATTTGGCTAAGAAAATCACCGGCATTGAAAGCGTTGAAACCAAAGAAGTCATCATCAAAAATGGCAAGCCAGGCGTGAATGGCCAGCCAGGTAAAGACCTGAATGTGGGTGAAGAGCTGAATAAAGGCTTGGACTTTGCCGGTAACGAAGGCAAATTCAACCGTCAATTAGGCGAATTGACCACCGTTAAAGGTGAAGCCTCAACGGCCGGTGCGTACTCTGGTAAAAACCTAAAAACCGTTGCGGATGCCAATGGCAACATCCACTTGCAAATGGCTGAAGCGCCTAAGTTTGGCAACATCACCATTAATCAAGATGGCAAGATTACCGGCGTTGAAGCAGGTATCGATGGTAAAGACGCAGTGAACGTTAGCCAGCTAGAGAAAGTGAGCGAAGTGGCCAATAAAGGTTGGAACGTGACCACTCAAGGCGCCAACAGCAGCACCGTTAAGCCAGGCGACACCGTTGACTTCAAGAACACCGACGGCAACATTAAAGTGTCAAACAACGGCAATAACTTGACCTTTGATTTGGCTAAGAAAATCACCGGCATTGAAAGCGTTGAAACCAAAGAAGTCATCATCAAAAATGGCAAGCCAGGCGTGAATGGCCAGCCAGGTAAAGACCTGAATGTGGGTGAAGAGCTGAATAAAGGCTTGGACTTTGCCGGTAACGAAGGCAAATTCAACCGTCAATTAGGCGAATTGACCACCGTTAAAGGTGAAGCCTCAACGGCCGGTGCGTACTCTGGTAAAAACCTAAAAACCGTTGCGGATGCCAATGGCAACATCCACTTGCAAATGGCTGAAGCGCCTAAGTTTGGCAACATCACCATTAATCAAGATGGCAAGATTACCGGCGTTGAAGCAGGTATCGATGGTAAAGACGCAGTGAACGTTAGCCAGCTAGAGAAAGTGAGCGAAGTGGCCAATAAAGGTTGGAACGTGACCACTCAAGGCGCCAACAGCAGCACCGTTAAGCCAGGCGACACCGTTGACTTCAAGAACACCGACGGCAACATTAAAGTGTCAAACAACGGCAATAACTTGACCTTTGATTTGGCTAAGAAAATCACCGGCATTGAAAGCGTTGAAACCAAAGAAGTCATCATCAAAAATGGCAAGCCAGGCGTGAATGGCCAGCCAGGTAAAGACCTGAATGTGGGTGAAGAGCTGAATAAAGGCTTGGACTTTGCCGGTAACGAAGGCAAATTCAACCGTCAATTAGGCGAATTGACCACCGTTAAAGGTGAAGCCTCAACGGCCGGTGCGTACTCTGGTAAAAACCTAAAAACCGTTGCGGATGCCAATGGCAACATCCACTTGCAAATGGCTGAAGCGCCTAAGTTTGGCAACATCACCATTAATCAAGATGGCAAGATTACCGGCGTTGAAGCAGGTATCGATGGTAAAGACGCAGTGAACGTTAGCCAGCTAGAGAAAGTGAGCGAAGTGGCCAATAAAGGTTGGAACGTGACCACTCAAGGCGCCAACAGCAGCACCGTTAAGCCAGGCGACACCGTTGACTTCAAGAACACCGACGGCAACATTAAAGTGTCAAACAACGGCAATAACTTGACCTTTGATTTGGCTAAGAAAATCACCGGCATTGAAAGCGTTGAAACCAAAGAAGTCATCATCAAAAATGGCAAGCCAGGCGTGAATGGCCAGCCAGGTAAAGACCTGAATGTGGGTGAAGAGCTGAATAAAGGCTTGGACTTTGCCGGTAACGAGGGCAAATTCAACCGTCAATTAGGCGAATTGACCACTGTTAAAGGTGTGGCCTCAACTAAGGGCAGCTACAGCGGCGACAACCTAAAAACCGTTGCAGATACTGATGGCAACATCCACCTACAAATGGCAGAACGTCCTGAGTTCTCTGGTCTAGTATTGGATGGCGCCGACGGCAAAGATGCTTCCATTACCTTCAACGGTAAAGACGGCAAACCTGGCATGTCATTGGTTGGTAAAGACGGTGGTTTAGGTTTACAAGGTGCAGACGGTAAAGCGGGCATTGGCTTTAGCGAAGACGGCCGCATCACCAACGTTACTGCTGGTAAAGATGGTAAAGACGCTGTAAACGTTGACCAACTGGGTGAATTAGGCACAGACCTAACCACTAAAGGCTTAGATTTTGCGGGTAACGAAGGTGAATTCCATCGTGACCTAGGCGAAAAAACCACCATTAAAGGTGAAGCGACAACGGCTGGTACGTACGCTGGTAAGAACCTAAAAACTGTTGCAGATGCTGATGGCAACATCAACTTGCAAATGGCTGAACGTCCTGAGTTCTCTGGCCTAGTATTGAATGGCGCCGACGGTAAAGATGCTTCCATTACCTTCAACGGTAAAGACGGCAAACCTGGCATGTCATTGGTTGGTCAAGACGGTGGTTTAGGTTTACAAGGTGCAGACGGCAAAGCGGGCATTGGCTTTAGCGAAGACGGCCGCATCACCAACGTTACTGCTGGTAAAGATGGCAAAGACGCTGTCAACGTTGACCAGTTGGGTGAGGTTAGTGAAGTAGCAAACAAAGGCTGGAACCTTAAGTCTGACAATGAATTGGCCAGCACCCAGATTAAACCTGGTGATACCGTTGATATTGGTTTGGCTGAGGGTGAAGATAACTTGGCGGTTGCTGCTAAGTATGAGAATGGTGTGGCCACAATTGACTTCTCGTTAAGCAAAGACCTAATGGTTAATAGCTTCACTAGCAGTACTGGTAAGCCTATTGATGTGCATGGTGGCTTTAACATTCTTGACGGTGGTTTGATGATTGCTAAAGGCCCATCTGGTACCGTTAATATGGGTGGGAATCAGATCACCAACGTGGGCGCTGCTACGCAGAATGATCATGCGGTCAACCTTGGTCAGCTGAATCAAGCGATTGATGATTTACAGTGGCACTTAGAAGGTGAAGGCGCTAAACCTGGCGACGATGGCGGTATTGTCGTGAAACCTGGTGACGGCAACGGTAACGGCAACGGCAACGGTAACGGCAACGGCAACGGCAACGGTAACGGTAACGGTAACGGCAACGGAAACGGAAACGGAAACGGAAACGGTACTGGCAGCGGTAGCAACCCGGGCGTTGGTGGTGGTAATACCGTTGTGATTAAGGGTGAAAACAACATCCGTGTTGACGTGGATGGTGAAACCAATACGGTCACCATTGGCACTTCAGGTCCTGGCGAAGTGGCTGCGGGCAGCAACGATGTGGTTACGGGTGGTCAATTGCATGACCTGGCAGAAAACACCAAGAACATCATTGGTGGTGGTACTGAATACACTGCTAAAGATGGCTCGATCAAACACAAGGTAGAGTTTAATGTGGCAGGTGGTAAGCAAAACACCATTAATGATGCTTTAGAGGCCATTGACGACAGCGCCGTACACTACGACAAGAAAGCCGATGGCAGCGTCGATAAGTCTAAAGTGACCTTAGGCGAAAAAGGAACCGAGGTGACCTTGGGTAACGTGGCAGCCGGCGTGAAAGACAACGATGCTGTGAACGTGAGCCAGTTGAAAGGTGCCGTCACTAAGATTGATAACCAATTTAACGAAGTTCATCAGAATATGGGCAAAATGGCACAAAAAATTGATGACGTCGATAAAGACAGCCGTGCTGGCGTGGCGGCAGCCATGGCCGCAGCAGGCTTGCCACAAGCCTACCTACCAGGTAAGAGCATGATGGCGATTGCTGGCAGTACTTGGCGCGGTGAAACCGGTTACGCGATTGGTGTGTCAACCATTTCTGACAACGGTAATTGGGTGGTTAAAGCCAATATGTCTGGTAATGCACGTAGCCAGTATGGTGCATCTGCCGGCGTTGGCTACCAGTGGTAAACCCCATAACCCAGAAATGATAAAAGGAATAAACATGAAGAAAATGAATAAAACCCTGTTGGGCTTAACCACGGTTGCGGCTTTATTATTAAGCGCGTGTACCAGCGTCAGCAACGTTAAATCGAACGGCACCACCGATGAGGTGGTTTGGCCGGACGCTGAAAGCGTGAGCTTTAAAACCGGTAGTTTTCCAGTAGTGAATGCGCTAAAGCTGGTTCGTCCAGGCATGACAAAGGATCAGTTGTACAATCTATTGGGTCGCCCACACTTTAATGAAGGTTTGGTTGGCGTGGTGGAGTGGGATTATTTATTCCATTTCCCGCTGTCTAACGGTGAAGTAAAAACCTGCCAGTATAAGGTGCTGTTCGATAATGATAAGCTGGCGCAAAGTTTTTTCTGGCGTGAGCCAGCGTGTGCTGAGTTGATCAATGGCCGTGCGGTCGCCGCCGCACAGGCTGAGCAGATTGAACTGTCAGCGGATGCTTTGTTTAAGTTTAACGGTTCTGAGGCCCATGAACTATTGCCTCAAGGGCAAGAGGCACTTAACAATCTAGCTCGCCAGTTGAATCAAGGCTATGTAACGATCAATAGCATTACCTTAACCGGTCATACTGACCGCTTGGGCAGTGACGCTTACAATCACCGCCTAGGCCTTGAGCGTGCCAATACCGTACGCTCGGTATTGCAGCAACAGGGTGTTAATGCCCCGATTAGCACGCGCAGTGCTGGTAAAGGCATGCCTAAAACTACTGACTGTGTTGGCAATAGCAGCAGTGCCGCTTTAAAAGCTTGTTTACAAGCTGATCGTCGCGTGACCGTAGACGTTAGTGGTGTACGCAAAAAATAATTAAGATTTTTTGTCTAAATCCCCCTGTTGAAGAGCAGGGGGATTTTTTTTGGTGGGCACTTTTGATTGAAATGAGTTTTTTAAAAATTTATCAATGGTGAGCAGGTTGCAGTAGAAATGCGAATTAAAATCAATACTTAAGCTGAGCTTGGTGTGCGTTGTATAAATGCAATTAAATTATTTTATTGAGTGAGCGTTTTACATTGATTGTTTTTTCTGGTGACTATTGTTGTCGACAATCTACGGTTTGATTTAAGTCTAGGATACTTAAGGTTAAAGTATGTAAAAGTATTTTAGTAATTGTCAAGATATACACAAGAAATGATTGTTTGTTTATTAACAAAATCTATTGTCACTTGTTTCAGTAGTTATAAATATAACAAAAATTATTTATTTATCTGTATGATGCGATTCAGAATTTGTGCGTATTAGCACTGTTATTAAATTAACAAACGACAGTGTAATTATTAAATTTATATTAATAGTATTTGAAAGGTCTGTAATGAAATTGAGTCAATTGGCTTTGGGTCTGGTTTTGGCTTCGGCTGCGGGTGTGAGCATGGCAGCAACGGCAGGCGTTGACAGCGGCACCATCACGATTACGGGTAAGGTAACGGCCAGTACCTGTAAAGTGACCAACAGTGAGAATGGCAACCTCAGCGTTGTTCTGCCAACGGTTGGTGTGGATGCTTTGTCTGTTGCGGGTAAAGAAGCAGGCAAGCGTCAATTCAAGGTTGAGTTGAAAGGCTGTAAAGATGAAAAAGTGGCGTTGAGCTTCTCTGCTGATTCAGCACGTGGCGCGCAATTGCTAAACAATGGCATTTTGAAAAACCAAGCAGCAGACGGTTCCGCTGCACAAAACGTCGGCATTGCTTTGTATGATGAACAAGCCGGTGGTAAACGCATTGCTTTGGCCAGTAATGCCCAAAACAACACTACTTTTGTGACGCCTGAAAAAGACAATGAAGTGACTGCTCTTTACTATTCAGCCGGTTACTATGCCACCGGTGCGGCTTCTGCCGGTGACGTGTTGGCCATTGCCACCTACGAAATTACGTACGAATAAGTTGTATTCTTAAAGAAGGTTGGTCTGTTTGACAGGCCAGTCTTCTTTTTTTGTTTTTTGATGGATTGGATGATTAAATATGCGTATCAAGGTGTTGATATTGGGTTTGCTGTTGAGTACTCAGGCCATGGCGAGCGTCGTCATAACCGGTACCCGAGTGGTGTATCCTGGTCAGAAAAAAGAAATCGGGATTGAGTTACGTAATGACGCCAACAATCCAGCATTAGTGCAATCTTGGATCGACTACTTTGATGAATCTAAAAACAAAGCCAATCAATCAGTGCCCTTTGTTGTGATGCCGCCTGTGTTCCGAATGGAGCCCACTGAGGGGCAAAGTTTGCGTGTGGTTTACACCAAAGAGGCGCTGCCGCAAGACAGGGAAAGTCTGTTTCGATTTAACGTTTTAGAAATCCCACCCTCGCCAGAGGGCGCCGATAACTATTTATTAATGGCCATTCGCAGCCAGTTGAAATTCTTTTTCCGACCCGCCAGCATTAAGCAACGCCCACAAGATGTCGAGCAAGACTATGTGTGGCGCTCAGGTATGGATGCAGACCATAAGCCGACCCTATTGGTAGACAACCCAACCCCATTTTATTTAAACCTCAGCCATGTGGCGGTATTCCAAGGCAGTACGCTGCTTTATGAAGGTGATGGCCAAATGGTGGCCCCAAAAACCACGGCGCAGCCGGTCATTCGTGCTGAACGTGTGCCTAATTTAACCCAAGCCACGACGATTCAATACACCTACATCAATGACTTTGGCGCGCGCGTTGAGGTGAAAACCAAAATGGGTGCGAAGTAATGCATCGACGCGGCTCAAAGGGGCAACCATTGACGCAACTGAAACCGTTGGCGCAGGCTTCCGTGCTGCTCGGGGGTGTATGGCTACCCTCAATGCTCATGGCGGCAGAGTTAACCACGGCGACGGCTGAGAAACCTTTACAGCTGGCCCAAAATGCCCCTATTAAGCAGGCTAGGTTTGATGCGCAACTGTTGCGTTTGTCTAGTGTGTATCCCATGGTGGACATCGCTAAATTTGCCAGTGCTGACTCTATAGCGCCCGGTAATTACTTGGTGGACGTGTTTGTCAATCAGCGCTGGCGTCAAAATAGGCAGGTGCGGTTTAAGGTTAGAGATGATTCAGACATAACCGACTTGTGTGTTGATAAAGCATTGTTGCATTTAATGCAGCTTGATGAATCGGTGTTAAAGACGTCGCTTTGGGATCAGGTGGCCGAGGGTTATTGTGGTCCGCTGAATGAATTGCTGCCAGGCGTGTCGTACACGTTTAAAATGTCCACCCTCAAGCTGACTTTAAATGTGCCACAAGCCTTACTGAGTGATTATCCAGATCAGTATGTGCCACCAGAGCTATGGGATGAAGGCGATGTGGCCGCCTACATCGACTATAACGCCAACAGTTATTGGCGTAAAAATGACGGCGAGGCCAGCCGGAATGATCAGTCTATGGGCATTCGGGCTGGGATACACATCGGTCGTTGGGCGTTGCGTCACAGCGGTTATTATACCAAGCCAGATCGTGACAGCGGCCAATACCAAAACAACAGCCTCTATGCGCAAACTGAATGGGCAGCCTTACGCAGTCAGGTGAAGCTTGGCGATTTTTATAGTTATGGCCAATTTTTTGATGGCCTAAAAGTTCGTGGTGCGGAATTGCGTACGGATGACCGCATGCTGCCTGCACGTTGGCGTGGTTACGCCCCTGTGGTTAGGGGGGTGGCTTTAACCAATGCTAAAGTCACGGTGCGCCAACAAGATCGGGTGATCTACGAGAGTACGGTGCCGCCAGGAGAGTTTGCTATTCGCGATCTTTACCCATTAGGGTATGGTGGCGACCTGAAAGTCACCGTGACAGAGTCTGATGGTCGCGAGCTGACCTACATCGTGCCTTTTTCTAGCGTTGCCCAAATGATTCGCCCAGGCTTCTCTTATTACAGCCTGTCTACAGGCCGCGTCCATCGCGATGGTGACGTGGGTAAAGACATGCTGTGGCAGGGCAGTATTCAATATGGAGTGAATAACTATCTAACGGCCAATGCGGCGGCTCAGGCTTACCCTGACTTTCATGCCTTAATGATTGGTGGGGCGGTGAACACGCCGGTAGGCGCCTTTGGGCTCGATGTGACTCAAACCCGAGCCAAAATGACCGATGGTCAGCATGAGCGGGGTGAAGTGGTTAAGCTTAATTACAATAAATTCATTCAACGCACGGGTACAGACGTTTATTTAACGGGTTATCGTTATGCTGAAACAGGGTTTCATAATTTAGACAGCTATTTAAGTGCCAAAGAGCATGGGGCACTGGGCACGCCCTTTAATCACGGTAAAAAGAAGCATCAGCTGCAGTTATCAATGAGTCAAAATATGGGTGAAGATTATGGCTCTTTTTACTTAAGTGGCAGCGTACATGATTATTGGCATCAAAGTGGTCGTAATAAAGAGCTGCAGCTGGGCTACAGCAATCATTTTAAACGATTGAATTATAATGTATCGTTTCAAAAAATAGACAATGCCCAGAGCGGCCGCAGTGAAAATCGGCTTATGTTGACGATGTCGTTGCCGTTCGAGGTGGTGACGCGGCCACAATACGTCCATGTGAGCCATAATCGCAGTAGTCATGCGGACGGCTACACTCAGTTGGGCCTGTCTGGTAGCTTAGATGAAGCCAATAACTGGCAGTACAATCTTGGCTTCAACCGCGGCTCTGGCATCAACAACACGACCATGGGGACTGATTACCGTACGGGACAGGGGACCCTTTCGGCTTCTGCCAGCTATGATAAAAATAGTCGTCAAGCATCATTGGCGGCGTCGGGGGCCGTGGTCTTGCATCGTTATGGTGTGTCTCTGTCTGAAAACGTGGGCGAGTCTTTTGCAGTGATTCGTGCTAAAGGGGCTGAGGGTGCTGGCGTGCGTAATGCAACGGGCACAAAATTGAACCGTTTTGGCGTGGCCGTAGTGCCTTACTTAACCCCATATGAAATGAATGAGATTAGCCTTAATCCTGAAAATACCTCGTTTGATGTAACCCTTAAGCAAACCGCTAAGCAGATTGTGCCTAGGGCAAACACGGTCTCAGTGGTTGAGTTTGAAACAGACAGTGGTCGAGCCGTGTTTTTTTCCGTTAAGGATCAGTCGGGTAAGGCCATGCCAATGGGGGCGGATGTGTTGGATTCTCAAGGCGGCAATATTGGCTTTGTGGCCCAAGGGGGGCGCGTGTTTTTGAAAGGGCTGGCTGAGCAAGGCCAGTTTGTCGTTAAGTGGGGCGGTCAGGCAACGGAGCAGTGCGTGGTGCCGTATCAATTAAAACAAGTAGCAAGCACTGATTTTTATGAGCAGCAAGACGTACAGTGTCAGCCTTCAACAGTTATGGAGTAACATCAGAATGAACAAATATTGGTTGCGGCTGTTGGGGGTGGGTGTCGGTGGCTTATTGTCGACGCAGGCTTATGCCTTAGAACTTTGTCGTAAGGACGTGCCGGTCTTACGTGATCCGGCCCTCGTCTTTAAAGTAGATGGGCCTAGAGATGCGGTTAACACCACGTTTGAAAATGCGGTGTTTCGCTTTCCTGATGTGCCTAGTATTGTGTACGTTGGCAAACGCTGTAATGGTAAATTTACCTCCACTTATATGAATGGTCAATTGAATATTGGCAGCCTACGCACTAACGGTGAATACATTGATACCGGTGAAGGCTTTGGGGTTAAAGTTGAATTTACCGACCCTAAAAATGGCCGTGGCTGGACGAAGCTGGTGCAAAATGGCAGTGGTCGTGCTTATCAAACCTATCCTTTTCAAGGCCAGAGTGATAAAAACCATGAGGGCCTCAGCTATGGCACGATGTCGGATTTAGGTTTGAGTCTTCGTATTACGGGTTTGGTGAAATATGGTGGCGGTAACATGAAGCCAGGCGACCGTAAAGTCATTACCCTACGTGGGGCATTTTTTGAAGTAAGGGCTCTAGAAATGGGTTGGTTCGGTTCCGTAAGGGAGGTCTTGTCAACATCGGTGCCGGTGGAGATTCAGATCAGTGTGGAAGTCGGCGCACTAAAAACCTGTCGCGTGAATAATAGTCAGATTAATATAGATTTAAAAGAAGTCTCTAAAAATGATTTAGAGCGGGCGCGTGTCATCAGTGGTAAGGCGACTCGAAATGATGTGGTTAGCTTAACCTGTGAGGCTGGGATTAAAGTTCATGCGGTTCTAACAGATTTAAAAGACCCGGTCGAAAAAGAGTTCCTTAATACCTATGTACAAACGGCTCAGGGTGAACAAGATTCTGGTGTGGCTTTTAAAATAAAAAAGGCGGGTGAAGCTAAATACCTCAAGTTGGGGCCTGCCACCAGCGATGCTTTGATGCTTGATCCTAGTCGCAACTATCAGTTTCGATTTGGTCCTGAGGGCGTCACCGCGGCTCGTCAGCAAGTCACCGAACGTTTTTTAGTGGATTATGTGGCGAAAGAGGGGGCGAAGATCATCCCTGGCACCATTAAGGGCATGGCTCAGATTACGTTCTCTTATCAATAAACAGGATGGCTAAAAAATGGCCCAAGCCCAAGAAAGATGCCATTGGGCCGCTTTCTTGGGCTTGGGCCGTGCAGTATGCCTAAGCTGCCACTTTAAAGTCAGCCTGAATGTGGCCATGTAAATCCAAACTCAGCACGTCGCCAGGATGCACTTCACCCACGCCAGCTGGCGTGCCGGTGTAGATTAGGTCGCCCTTAGTGAGGCCGTAGTAGCGAGACAAATGGCTGATGATTTTTTGGACCGAGAAAATCATCAGGTCGGTGTTGCCGCTTTGGCGAGTTTGGCCGTTGATTTTTAAATCAAAGGTGAGGCCGCTAGGGTCGTCCACAATTTGGGTGGAAACAAAGTGAGAAATACAAGCGGCACCCCTAAACCCTTTGCACTGTGTCCAAGGGTGGCCTTGGCTTTTGGCTTTATCTTGCAGATCACGGGCGGTTAGGTCTAGGCCAATGCCATAGCCTGCCACATAGTCGAGGGCGTCGGCTTCGCTGACGTTGTGGGCGTCTTCCTTAATCAAAACCACCAGCTCACACTCGTAATGCACGCTTTGCGAATAGCTCGGTAAAATCACCGGGTTGCTGGGGTGTAAGAGTGAAGAGGTCGGTTTTAAAAACACCATGGGCTCGGTCGGGACGTCGTTGTTAAGCTCTTTGGCATGGGCCACGTAGTTGCGGCCGATGCAGAAAATATTGCTAATGGGGGTGTCTAAACCATTCAGTGAGACGGAAGCCATGTTGTTTTCCTCGTGTTTTGTTGATTTTATGATGATAAAGCGGCTTGGGCGTCGAGGCCCAAGCCGTGATGGGGTCGATTAAGGCTTAAAACGTGCCGTTGACCTTTTTGTTGCGCATCAAGCACAGCATGTCCGCGGCAATGTGGGCGGCGGCTAAGGCGGTGATTTCGCTTTGGTCGTAACTAGGGGCCACTTCCACCACGTCCATGCCCACAATGTTTAAGGACTCCAAGCCGCGTAAAATGCTTAGGGCCTGAGCCGTGGTTAAGCCGCCGGGTACGGGCGTGCCGGTGCCGGGGGCAAAGGCAGGATCGAGGCAGTCAATGTCAAAGGTCAGGTACACTGGGTTATTGCCAATGATGTCCTTAATGCGGCTGATGGTTTCTTTGACGCCGTTTTCATGAACCCAAGGGGCGAACAGCATGTTCATGTTCATGAAATCGTCGTTCCAAGTTCGAATACCCACCTGTGCCGACGTGGTCGGGTCGATGAGGCCATCCTTGACGGCTTTGTAGAACATAGTCCCGTGGTTAAGTGAATCTGGGTTGTCGTCAGGCCAGGTGTCGCAGTGCGCGTCAAAGTGCAATAACGACAAGGGCTTACCGTATTTTTCGGCGTGCGCAATCAACAGTGGGTAGGTGACATAGTGGTCGCCCCCAAACGTCAGCATTTTGGCGTCGCTGTTGTTTAAAATGTGACGGGCATGATTGATGATGCTGTCTTTAATGGTCAACGGGTTGTGGGCGTCAAACCAGCAGTCACCATAATCAATCACGGCCAGGTCATCAAAAGGGTCAAAGCCCCAAGGAAAGGGCTTCAGTTCGGCCAGCTGCACGCTGGCGGCGCGAATGGCGGCTGGGCCTTGGCGGGCGCCAGGGCGAAAGGTGGTGGCTAAATCTAGGGGCACACCAGACACCACAATGTCGCTACCGCTTAAATCTTTGCTGTAATTACGACGCATGAAAGACAAAACACCTGAGTAGGTATTTTCAATAGAAGAGCCATACAGTGAGGTGCGGCTAATGGCACCGTCGCCAATGATTTCTGACATGCTTTTTTCTCCGAGAAGGCGACGCATGAAGCACATGCGGTTACTGTCCATCTTTAATTGACCCACAGCCGACAGTTTAAGGCTGTGTTGCTAAGTCAGCGCCCAAAGTTTGCCTGTTTTGACCCACAAATGCAACCTTAAAAACCCCATGTTGGCGTGCCAACATGGGGTTGGGGATTAAAGGATTTCAATCGCGTGGTCGGCTAGGCGTGAGCGTTCGCCGCGGCGTAGGGTGATGTGGCCAGAATGGGCCCAACCCTTGAAGCGGTCCACCGCATAGGTGAGGCCGTTGCTGCCTTCAGTTAGGTAGGGTGAGTCAATTTGCGCCAGGTTGCCCATGCACACCACCTTGGTGCCGGCGCCGGCGCGGGTAATCAAGGTTTTCATTTGCTTTTGGGTTAGGTTTTGCGCTTCATCAATGATCACAAACTTGTTGTGAAAGGTGCGGCCGCGCATGAAGTTCATCGACTTAATCTTGATGCGTGTGCGCATCATGTCTTGGGTGGCGGCCTTGGCCCAATCGCCAGTGTCGTCTTCGCTTTTGCCTAAGACTTCTAGGTTGTCCTCTAGGCCCCCCATCCACGGGTTCATTTTCTCTTCTTCGGTGCCTGGCAAAAAGCCAATGTCGTCGCCAACGGGGATGGTGGCGCGGGTCACAATGATTTCATCGTACTGCTTGTAGTCGAAGGTCAGGCTCAATGCCGCCGCTAGGGTCAGCAGCGTTTTGCCGGTACCGGCCTGGCCAAGAATGGTCACTAGGTCGAGGTTGGGGTTCATTAATAGGTTAAGCGCGTAGTTTTGTTCCGTGTTGCGGGCATTAATGCCCCACACCGAATGCTTATTTGAGCTGTAGTCTTTAATGGTTTGGAGCGTGGCCACGTCGTCCTGAATGTCGATGACCTGGACGAAGAAGGGCGATTCACCTTCATCGCTCCAAAGGAGTTCATTGATGGTAAAGTCGCGTACGTCTTGACCTTTCACTTTGTAATACACGGTGCCGTTTTCTTGCCACGAACTAAGATCGGCGCCGTTGCGCAGCCAAAAGCGGTTGTCTAATTCACGGTGGCCGGTGTACAGCATGTCGCTGTCGTCAATGATCTTGTCGTTACGGTAGTCTTCTGCGGCCAAGCCTAATGCTTTGGCCTTAATGCGCATGTTGATGTCTTTAGAGACCAGCGCAATGTAGGTATTTTTGACCTTTTTTTCTAAAGACAGCATGACGCTGAGGATTTTGTTGTCGCCCTGAGTCAGCGGCAGGCTGTCCGGCAGGGGTTCTGTTTCGATGGAGGTTTGGAGAATGAGCTTGCCGGTGGCTTCTTTATGGCCTGTGCCGTTGAGGGGGATGCCATCAGTGATGGCATCGTTGTTGCTGCTGATGAGGTCGTCGAGGATACGGCTGGCTTGGCGGGCATTACGAGCTACTTCACTGAGGCCTTTTTTATGGGCGTCCATTTCCTCTAAGGTGGTCATGGGGATGTAGACATCGTGCTCTTCAAAACGAAAGAGGCTATTGGGGTCGTGCAACAACACGTTGGTGTCGAGGACGAACAGGCGTCTTTTTGCAGTATTACGAGGGGAGTTGACCATTATGAATATCCTTACTTTGAGTGAATAATCGAAAACAGCAGCCACAACGGTTAATGCAGGATAAGGCTTATGCTTGCTTGGCTGCCTCTTTTAGGTAGGCCAAGACTTCTGCGACATGGTCAGGAACGCGTACTTTACGCCATTCTTTACTGATTTCTCCTTCTGGATTAAGAATAAAGGTGGATCTTTCAATGCCCATGACTTGTTTACCATACATGTTTTTCATTTTAATGACATCAAACTGAGTGCAAACGGTCTCTTCTGCGTCGGACAGCAGGGCAAAGTTCAGGCCTTGTTTGGCCTTGAAGTTTTCGTGTGACTTAATGCTGTCGCGAGAAATGCCCACGACGGTGTAGCCGAGCGCTTCAAACTCAGCCAGATGGTCTTTGAAATCGTTGGCTTCGGTGGTGCAGCCAGGGGTGCTGTCTTTGGGGTAGAAATAAACCACTAAAGGAAGGTGCTCGTCGCTGTTGAACTGAACGTTGTCGGTCGCGGGCAGGGTGAAGCTGATTTTTTGAGTCATATTTAGGGTCTCCTTTAGACGGTTATGATGATGACAAAACGGTGATGCTCTAACATTAAGCGTTATTGTTTTGTCTGGCAAGTGGGCAGGCTTAAATATTCAGGCGAAAGCCTTTAAGAAGTGGCTTTAAAGGTGTTCAGAAAGCCCCCGCTCAAGTATCATTTAGGCTGAATTAATCTAGGACGGACAAGCACCATGACGCGACAAATAATTTTGGATACGGAGACCACCGGTTTAAGCGCCCGAAACGGCGACCGACTGGTAGAGTTTGCAGGGGTCGAAATGATCGATCGCCAGCTGACTGGCCGTTATTTGCATCTGTATGTGAATCCAGAGCGCGACATCCCAGCAGAAGCCTCGAACATTCATGGCATTTACGCTAAGGATGTGGCGGACAAGCCTGTGTTTAAAGCCGTTGGGCAACAAATCATCGACTTTTTGGCCGGCAGTGAGCTTATTATTCATAATGCCCCGTTTGACGTGGGGTTCTTAAACAGCGAGTTTGCCCGCGTGGGCCTGCCAATGGTGGCAGACTTTACCCACAACGTTATTGATACCTTGAAGATGGCCAAAACCATGTTCCCAGGTAAAAAAGCCACCCTGGACGCATTGTGTGACCGTTTTGAAGTCGACCGCAGCAACCGTACCTTACACGGCGCCTTAATTGACTGCGAGCTTTTGGCCGGGGTGTACATTGGCATGACTCGAGGCCAGTATGGCCTCGACATGGGCGAGCAAGAATCAAGCCAGAACCAGGATGGTCAGGCGAAGCCGATTGCGCGGCCCAGTCACTTGAATGTGATCATGGCCAATGCCGAAGAGTTGGCGGCCCATGAAGCCTATGTACAAGCCTTAGACAAGGCCGTAGGGGGCGCTTGTTTGTATCGACAAGCGACGCAGCCAGAATGAGTCCGCGCCATGTGGCCTTAGTGCCTGCAGCGGGCGTGGGCGTGCGCTTTGGTGCCGGTTTGCCCAAACAGTACAGCTTGCTGCTGGGCCAAACCGTATTGCACCATACTTTGGCGATGCTACAGGCCGAACTGAACATTGATCAAGTGGTGGTGGTGATTGCGCCCGACGATCCTTATTTTGATCAGTATGAATGGCCGTTTACCAAGCTCACCGTGCTACGCTGTGGCGGCACCAGCCGTGCCCAAACCGTCCAGCAGGGTTTGGCCGAGCTACTGCAACAGGGGCCGCTGCAAGATCAGGATTGGGTGTTGGTGCATGATGCAGCTCGTTGTTGCTTGAGTGCGGCGGCGCTGTCCCAGCTGATTGGTCATTTGCATGGCCATCCCATTGGTGGGCTATTGGCGCTGCCGGTGGCGGATACGCTCAAGCGGGCCACCGCCGACGGCGATGTGGCGGCCACGGTTGAGCGCGCGGGCTTATGGCAAGCCCAAACGCCGCAAATGTTTCGTGCGCGGCTGTTGGCCGATGCCTTGGCGCTGGGCGACCTTAACCACGTCACCGATGAGGCCTCTGCGATTGAGGCCTTGGGCTTGCAGCCTAAGCTGGTCTTAGGCGAAGCCAGCAACTTCAAATTAACCTTACAACAAGATCGCTTGCTGGCAGAGGCCGTACTCAGCAGCAGGCGCGCACAACAAGAAGGAACGCTATGACGATTCGTGTAGGCCAAGGCTATGATGTTCACCAACTGGTGGCGGGCAGACCGTTGATTTTGGGTGGGGTACACATTCCCTTTGATAAAGGCTTATTGGGGCACTCCGATGCGGACGCATTGCTGCACGCCATTACCGATGCCATTTTGGGCGCAGCGGGGATGGGCGACATCGGGCATCACTTTCCCGATACCAGCGCCGATTTTAAAGATGCGGACAGCCGTGTTTTGCTGCGCGAAGCGTATCAGGCGGTTAAGGCCGCCGGCTGGGTGCTGGTCAACGTTGACAGTACCATCATTGCTCAGCAGCCCAAACTGGCACCGCACATGGCCGCGATTAAGGCCAATTTGAGCGCAGACTTAGGCCTGCCCATCAGTGCGATCAATGTCAAAGGCAAAACCAACGAAAAGTTAGGCTATTTGGGCCGCCAAGAGGCGATCGAAGCCCAGGCCGTTGTCCTATTGGTGGCGGCGTCGGCGCAAAAATAACTGGCCAGTCGCGACAGAACGTTCTACACTGGTATTGAAGCCTTGCCACTGCGCCAGACTAGCATTGGCGGCTGGTTGGCCAGGCGTGTGGCACATAAAATCCAGAAAACAGACGGGAGAACAGCATGAAACATCTTAATAAAGAAAAACAGGATGCTTTAAAAAAACAGGCTGCTGAAAAAGCGCTAGAGTTTGTGCCTCATGGTGAATACATTGGGATTGGCACCGGCAGTACCGTCGCATTTTTTATCGAAGCCTTAGCCAACTCTGACATTAAGATTAAAGGGGCGGTGTCGACGTCTGATGAAACCTCGGCCCTGATGGCCAAATATGGCATTCCCGAAGTCACCCTGAATGAAGTGGCCCACCTGCCGGTGTACGTGGACGGCGCCGACGAAATCAATCATTCTTTACACATGATTAAAGGGGGCGGCGGGGCGTTGTTGTACGAGAAAATCGTGGCGGCAGCTTCGGATGAATTTATCTGCATTGCCGATGAAAGCAAGTACAAATCACGCTTGGGACATTTCCCTTTGCCTGTAGAAGTATTGCCACCCGCCCGTTCGTTTGTGGCGCGCCAGTTAGTGAAGCTAGGCGGCATGCCGGAGCTGCGTACCGACTTTAAAACCGCCAGTGGCAATTACATTTTAGACGTGCATGATTTCTTTATTGATAAACCGGTGACGATGGAAGACGAGTTAAACCGCATTCCTGGCGTGATGGACAACGGCATTTTCGCCCATCACCGTGCCCATGTGCTGATCTTGGCCACGGAAAACGGGGTAGAGATCCTACGCTAGGCGTGAAGTCATTACGGGCTCCGCCATTAAAGCACCTAAGCTTCTGCTGGGTGCTTTTTTATGGCCGCTAGAAGGCGCAGGGTGGCGCCCATAAAAAAAGCGCTTCGAGGAGAAGCGCTTGGGTTTTCAGCCTGAGTTAATTAATCTAAAAACTCAATGGTGCCATTTTCGATCGGGCCTAGTACCGCCAGCGACTCTAGCTGAACGCCGGCGTCGCGGATGGCTTTGCCACCGTCTTGGAAGCCTTTTTCAATCACAATGCCCACCCCCACAGGGATCGCTTCGGCCTGTTTGACTAAGTCAATGAGGCCAAGGCTGGCGTTGCCATGGGCCAAGAAATCATCCATGATCAAAACGCGCTCGCCCTTATGCAAGTAGCGATGCGACACACGAACCTTATAGCCCTGTTGCTTGGTGTAGGAGAACACTTCGCTTTCATAGGCATCTTGATCCATGTTGAGGCTTTGGGTTTTTTTGGCAAACACCACGGGGACATGATTAAAGTGACGTGCGGCCATACAGGCCACGGCGATGCCAGAGGCTTCAATCGTCAAAATCTTGTCAATTTCAACACCGGCAAAGCGTTCAGCGAAGGCCTTACCCATGTTGTCTAAAAGTTGTACATCAAGTTGATGATTTAAAAAATTGTCGACCTTCAAGATGTAACCATCAAGTAGTCGACCGTCGTTTAAAATACGTTGTTTGAGTTCTTCCATTGCGTGGTGAGCCAGGTCAGTTTAGTTAAGTCGGAGATTATAGCGTTTTTTTACCCTGTTTTACAGGGTAAAAGCTTAATAATTCATTTGCGAGGGGTTTTCTCAATCAAAATCTGGCGCGTGCCGGCCAATTTGTCGTGCAAAAACTGTTTGTCGCGGTTAAGGAAGGCGTAGCCCCAGGTTAAAATCCACCAGAACGTGGCCAGGTAAAACGAGGTGAGGCTGGGCAAGCCTTTGCTGCGGGCAGCCATGTACGCCACCGCAGGAATGCCCACCATGAAGGTCAGCATCCAAGCCAGACGAATCACGATGTGTGGCTTGCTCAGCAGCTGGTCGCGATGGTCCACTAAACGGATGCGCCAAACTTTCATCGGTAGGGTTTGGCCACTTTTCGCCCAAGACAGCCCAAAATAAATGCCCCAAGCCAGGCACAAAATAAGGCCAGAAATGACCTGAGGCACCATGCTGCTGCTCGGGAAAACATAGGTAAAAGGCACTGAAATTAACAGGGCCACTAAAGACACAGCCGTCACCAACAGAGATTCATAAATCATCGAAAACAGACGGCGGATAAAGGGCGCGGGGGTGGAAGTCACACTCATGCAAGGTTCTTTCGAGCAAGTAAGGCTAAAGTAGGGGTGAGTAAATCGGTTTCGACATAGGGGTCCAGTGCCAGCTCATAGTCGAGGCTGCGTAACCAAGTAAGCTGGCGCTTGGCCAGCTGGCGCGTCGCGACAATGCTTTTTTCGGTCATGCTGGCTAGGTCTTCCTCGCCGGCAAGGTAGGCCCAGGCCTGGCGATAGCCGACGCAGCGAATCGACGGTAAGTCGGCGTGGAGGCCAGGGTACTGGGTTTGTAAGGCGCGTACTTCATCAATGAAGCCCTGCGCCAGCATGCTGTCAAAGCGTTGTTTAATCTGTGTGTGCAGCAGGCTGCGCGTTTCAGGAATTAACGCCAAAGTGGTCAGGTTTAAAGCAGGCTTATGAGCGGCCTGTTCTTTAAAGTGCTGGCTCATGGGCTTGCCCGTGAGCATAAAGATTTCAAGGGCACGCTCAATGCGCTGGCTGTCGCCCGCTTTTAAACGCGCCGCCGTGTCTGGATCAACCGTCAGTAGGCGCTCATACAGCGCCGCAAGGCCCAGTGCCGCTTTGTCGGCCTGTAAGCTGGCCCGAATGGTTGCGTTTGCCGCAGGCAAATCATTAAGCCCTTCGGTGAGGGCTTTGTAATACATCATGGTGCCGCCCACAATCACGGGCAGCTTGCCGCGGTCGGTGATCTCCTGAATCAGCGCGAGGGCGTCGCGGCAAAAGTCGGCGGCGCTGTAGCTGTCTAGGGGCGAAATGATGTCGATTAAATGATGCGGCACCAGGGCCATTTCGGCGGCTGTGGGCTTGGCGGTGCCAATGTTCATGTCGCGATAAATCAGCGCCGAATCAAGGCTGATGATCTCAATCGGCAAGGCTTGGGCTAAGTCTAGGGCCAGCTGGGTTTTGCCCGACGCCGTGGGCCCTAAAATGGCCAGTACGGAAGGTTGTGTCACTTACTGCCCCCTCATGAACAGGCCATCTAGCTCGTCAATGCTGAGCTTCACCCAGGTTGGGCGGCCGTGGTTGCATTGATTGGAGCGGGGCGTTTGTTCCATGTCGCGCAGCAGCGCGTTCATTTCTGGGAGGGTGAGCTGGCGGCCGGCGCGAATAGAGCCATGACAGGCCATGGTGGCCAACAGCTCATTGCGTTTTTCAGTCAGCACGTGGCTGGCGCCGTAGCTTTGAATGTCGGCCAAGATCGACTGGGCCAGGCCGACGTAGTCACCCTTCGCCAGCATCAGCGGCACGGAGCGAACCGCGATGGTGCGCTCGCCCAGTAAAGACAGCTCTAAACCCAGTTGCTGTAGGGTGTCTTTGTGCTCGGCCGCGGTGGCTGCTTCTAGGGCTGTGGCTTCGAAAGAGGCCGGAATCAGCAAGGTTTGGGTGGCCAGATCGCCGTCGTCGAGCTGGGTTTTTAAACGCTCATAGGTCACGCGTTCGTGCGCCGCGTGCATGTCGACCAGAATCAGGCTGCTTTCTGCCTGCGCCAAAATGTAAATCCCACACAGCTGGGCAATGGCGTAGCCCAACGGATGCTCGGTCGGTGGCGCTTCGGTGCCGGCCGTGGGCTCGGCCAAAGCGGCCTGGGCGGCGGCGATTTGGTCTAGTTCGGCGGGGCGTTGGTATAGGTTTTCGTACGCGTTCAATGCCTCTTTGGCCTGGTTCAGGCTCAGAGGGCGTTGATAGCTGGCGCCGCCGCTTTGTGGGCGAAACGGTGCGGGCGCCACGCCGCCGCCACCTGAAGGTGCTGTGCTTGTGCTGGCGTGTGAGCCGCCGCCGGGCATAAAGTCGGCGGTTTTGCCTGCGTTGAGATCAACGCCCAGGCCCAAGGCCGGCTGGCTAATGGACGGGCGGATGTCGGCGCGGGTGTCGGCCAAAACCCGATTAAGCGCATGAAACACCAGTTGATGAATGGCTTGGCCTTCACGAAACCGAACCTCAGTTTTGGTGGGATGGACGTTGACGTCCACCATTTCTGGTGGCATGGTTAAAAATAACGCAAAGGCAGGGGTTAATTCGTGGTGTAACACATCGCGATAGGCCTGTTTGGCCGCGTGGAATAACACTTTGTCACGAACAAAACGGCCATTCACATAAAAATACTGCTTGTCAGTCTTGCCCTTGCTGTAGGTGGGGCTTGAAATATAGCCACTGAGCGACAGCACGCCTTCTTGCGCTGGCACGGTTAAGGCTGCCGCTTTAAAGTCTTCGCCTAAAATGGCTGCGGTCCGGTCTAAGCCAGACTGTATTGGAAAGCTGAGGGTTTGTTTGCCGTTATGGCGTACTGAAAACGCAATCTGTGGGTTGGCCAAGGCAATGCGCTCAATCGCGCTCAGGCAGTGGGCGTATTCGGTGTTGTCTGATTTTAAGAATTTACGGCGCGCCGGCGTGTTGAAATAGATGTCTACAATTTCAACCGTGGTGCCCAGGTTATGGGCCGTGGCCGTGACCGGATGCAGCTTGCCGTCGATGGCCACGATTTGGTGGCCGTGTTCGCTGTCGGCGTGCTTGCTGCTGAGGGTAAGACGGCTGACGGCGGCAATACTGGCCAAGCCTTCACCGCGAAAGCCCATCGACTGTACGTGTTCTAAGTCGTGCAGGCTTTTAATCTTGCTGGTGGCGTGGCGGTGTAAGGCCAAGGCCAGGTCGGCCTCAAGCATGCCGCTGCCGTTGTCGCTGACGCGCATGAGCTTGGTGCCGCCGTTGACCAATTCAATTTGAATGTCGGTGGCGCCGGCGTCAATGCTGTTCTCAAGGATTTCTTTGAGGGCATTGGCCGGGCGTTCAACCACTTCACCCGCCGCGATCTGGTTGATGAGGTGGTCGGGTAATTGAATGATGTGACTCATTGGTTTTTGCTGCCTTTACGATGACGTAGGTACTCCACCACGCCTGGCATAATCGATAAAATAATGATGCCCAGCATGATGAGCGATAGGTTCTTCTTCACAATGTCTAGGTTACCAAATAAATAGCCCGCTGTGGCGAATAGCAGTACCCAAATCACGGCACCGCTGACGTTATAGGTAATGAATTTGCGATACGACATTTTGCCCATGCCTGCCACAAAAGGCGCAAAGGTGCGCACGATGGGCACGAAGCGGGCGATGATGATGGTTTTGCCGCCATGCTTTTCGTAAAACGCATGGGTTTTGGTCAAGTGGCTTTGTTTGAATATTTTTGAGTTGGGGTTACTGAACAACTTGGCGCCTAGGGCGTTACCGATGGCGTAATTGACCGTGTCGCCCAAGATGGCGGCCACAATCAATAGGCTCATCATCAGGTAGATGTTCATTTCGCCCAAAGCGGCGATGCTGCCGGCCATAAACAACAGGGAGTCGCCTGGTAAAAATGGCGTCACAATGAGGCCGGTTTCACAGAAGATGATTAAGAATAATATCAGGTAAATGTAAGGGCCGTAGTTTTGGCTAAGCTCTAGTAGATGAACGTCTAGGTTTAAGAAATAATCCAATAGGGTGGTGATTAATTCCATGGGGGCCTCTAGGAAAAAGGTTGCCCGAGGGCAACCTTGTGTGTGGGGTTAAACGACGGCTTCTTCTTTTTTCTTCACTGGCTTGACCAGGCTTTCGCGACTGAGCCCAAAGAACAGCAACATCGGACTGGCCACTAAGACCGAAGAGTACACGCCAAAGACAATGCCAATGGTTAAGGCCATGGCAAAGCCATGTAGGGCGTCGCCACCAAAAACCAGCATTGAGATCACCATCGCTTCGGTTGAGGCGTGGGTAATGATGGTCCGGCTCATGGTCGAGGTAATGGCGTTGTCGATGACTTCTGGGACGGTATGACCCCGCATGCCGGGCTTGCGGAAGTTTTCACGAATACGGTCAAACACCACCACCGATTCGTTCACCGAGTAGCCCAAGACCGCGAGAATACCCGCCAATACGGTGAGCGAGAACTCCCATTGGAACAGAGCAAAACAGCCTAAAATAATCACCACGTCGTGCATGTTGGCGATGATGGCCGAGACCGCAAAGCGCCATTCAAACCGCACCGACAGGTAAATGATGATGCCGATACACACAAAGCTAATCGCCCAAAGGCCGCTGCGCACTAGCTCATCACCCACCTGCGGGCCAATGAACTCTACCTTACGGAGCTGGACGTCGGCGTCTTGAGTTTTAAGCAATTGCATCACGGACTCAGACAGCTGAGCCGAGTTCATGCCTTCTTTATTGGGTAGGCGAATCATCACGTCTCGAGTGGTGCCCAGCGCTTGTACTGAGGCAGTGCCTAAATTAAGGCTGTTGACTTCATCACGGATTTTATTTAAATCACTGCCTTGGCTGTACTGGACTTCCATGACGGTGCCACCCGTAAACTCTACTGAAAAGTTTAGGCCCTTGGTGAATAAGAACACCACGGCTAGGATGAAGGTGGCTAGCGAAATAAAAGTTGTGAGCTTGCCATAGCTCATAAACGGAATGTCGCGTTTTATTTTAAAGAATTCCATTATGCTTATTCCTTATTCCTTATTGCTGCCAGCGCGAACGCTGTCATTTTCTGGACGCCAAACTGAACCAATCGACACGTCTTTCAGGCGATGGCGGCGGCCATACCAAATATTGACGAATGAGCGTGACACCATCACAGAGGTAAACATCGAAGTCATGATGCCGATACAGTGGACGACGGCAAAGCCACGCACTGGGCCAGAGCCAAACACCAATAGGGCAATACCCGCAATCAGCGACGTCACGTTAGAGTCGACAATGGTGGCCCAAGCGTGCTTGTAACCCGCGCTAATGGCCATTTGCGGCGCAGCGCCGGATCGAAGTTCTTCGCGAATGCGCTCGTTAATCAATACGTTGGCGTCAATGGCCATGCCCAAGGTCAACGCAATGGCGGCAATCCCTGGTAGGGTCAGCGTGGCTTGCAGCATCGACAGGATGGCAATCAACAGCACCAGGTTGTAGGTCAACGAGAGGACGGAGAACACGCCAAAGGTGCGGTAGTACAAAATCATGAACCCGCCCACGGCAATGAAGCCCCAAAGGGTCGAATGGAAGCCCTTGGTGATGTTTTCTTGGCCGAGGCTTGGGCCAATGGTGCGTTCTTCCGCAATGTTCATTGGCGCAGCCAGTGAGCCAGAGCGCAACAATAAAGACACGTCATTGGCTTCGGCAGTGCTCATGCTGCCAGAAATTTGCACGCGGCCATTCGGAATTTCAGTGCGAATGACAGGCGCAGTCACCACTTCAGATTTTTTCTCAAACACCACCGGTGCAGCTGGATCATCATTTTTTTGTGGAATTTGCTCAATCAATACCATGGCCATGCGCTTGCCGCGGTTTTCACGGGTCAGGTCGCGGAAAATGCTGGCGCCGGTTGAGTCAAGGTTAATTGCCACGGCCGCGGCGCCATTTTCGTCAAACGAAGGCTGCGCATCGTTGATGTTGTCGCCGGTGAGTTCTACCTGGCGATTGATCAGGATGGGGCTGTTGCCCATTTGGCTTGGCTGATACAACAGCTCGTAACCCATAGGCACGTTGCCATCCAGCGCTTGTTGCATCAGCGCGGCGTCGTCTTCCACCATGCGCACTTCTAAAGTGGCGGTGCGGCCGAGGATGTCTTTGGCCTTGGCGGTGTCTTGAATGCCGGGTAGCTGCACCACAATGCGGTCAGGGCCCGCTTGTTGAATGACCGGCTCGGCCACGCCCAGCTCGTTCACGCGGTTGTGCAAGGTGCCCATGTTTTGCTTCACGGCATCGTCTTGAATTTTGGCGATCAAGGCAGGGGTCAGGGCCACTTTAATGGCGCGGTCGCCTTCGGCCTGAACGCCTAGTTCTGGCAAGTCTTTGGCTAGGGTGCGTAAAGCTTGAGCCTGGCTTTCAGAATCTTGCAGCGGCACGATCAGGTTGTTGTCGGTGGTGCGAATGCTGCCGTAGCGAATCTTGGCGGTTTTGAGGCTGCGGCGAATGTCGCCAGCGTAGCGCTCAAGCTTCTTCTCTACCGCCGCTTTCATGTCTACTTGCAATAAGAAGTGTACGCCACCGCGCAAGTCCAAGCCTAGGAACATGGGGTTGGCTTTAATTTGCGCCATCCATGTTGGGCTGTCCGGCAGTAGGTTTAAGGCCGTAATGTAGCCTTCACCTAGGTTGTTCTCAATAATGTCACGCGCCTTTAGCTGGGCTTCGGCGTCGTTTAGGCGCACTTTAAGGCTATTGCCATCGAGGTAAATACCGTTGGTGCGAATGTTGTTTTGTTGTAGTTCATTTTCAATCTGCGCCATGGTGTCTTCGTTGATCACGATAGACTGACGGTTGGTGGATACTTGGACGGCCGGCGTCTCGCCAAACAGGTTGGGTACGGCATAGACGCAGCTCACCACAAATACCACGAGAATAATGAGGTATTTCCAAATGGGATATCGGTTCATTGTCAACCTTACAAAAAGCAATAAGCCGCAACGAGTGCGGCCATAAAACGTGGTTTTTTAGTTTTCCACTACGCTGGCGATGGCGGTACGTTCGATTTGAACTTCGACACCTGAAGCAATTTCAATGGTAAAGAAACGTTCGTCTACCTTGGTGATTTTGCCAACGATGCCTGAGCTGGTGATCACTTTGGTGCCGCGAGTTAGTTCTGAAATCATTTTTTGATGGTTTTTAAATTTCTTTTGCTGAGGGCGCATGATTAAGAAATAAAACACCACCAAAATCAACACTAATGGGGCAAACTGAGCAATCAAGCTGCTAGAGCTAGCGGCGTCAGCGGCGTATGCAAAATCGATCATCTTTTTTCCTGTACGTCAAAATTATAAACAATGGGCTATTTTATAGGGGGAAGCCCAATTTTCCAAGTCATTTTGTCAATATTCAACGGCTCTTTTTTAAAATCCAAAAAAAACCGCTGGAATAAACTCAATAATCTTGTGGTGCCTCAATCGTTAAGGGTTTTTTGGCGAATTGACGCCCATCGCGCGCTCTTCAGCAAACTGCAGGCGGAAGGTTTCAAAACGGCCCTCATCTAAGGCATCACGCACATCTTGCATCAGCTGCTGGTAATAATGCAAGTTGTGAATGGTGTTTAGTTGGGCGCCCAAGATTTCCTGCGTACGGTGCAGGTGGTGTAAATAGGCGCGACTGAAGTTTTGACAAGCGTAGCAGCCACAGGTTTCATCAATCGGACGATGATCCATCTTATACGTCGCATTTTTAATTTTTAGGTCGCCAAAGCGGGTGAACAGCCAGCCGTTACGGGCATTGCGGGTGGGCATCACGCAATCAAACATGTCGATGCCGTGCGCCACGCCATAGATCAAGTCTTCGGGCGTGCCCACGCCCATTAAGTAGTGAGGCTTGTCTTCTGGCAGCATGGGCGCGATTTCACGCATCATGCGGTACATTTCAGGCTTGGGCTCGCCAACCGATAGGCCGCCGACGGCGATGCCGTCAAAATCCATGTCAATTAAAGCCGTGGCCGATTCTTGGCGTAGGTTGCCATACATAGACCCTTGGATGATGCCAAATAAGGCATTCGGGTTTTTTAAGTCCTCAAAGGCCTTTTTAGAGCGTTCGGCCCAGCGCAGGCTCATCAGCATGGATTCGCGTGCGGTTTTTTCATCGGCTTCGCCAGGGGTGCATTCGTCTAGCTGCATCACGATGTCTGAGTTCAGCGTGGTTTGAATCTGCATTGAAATTTCTGGCGACAGGAACAGTTTGTCGCCATTAATAGGGCTCTTAAAGGTACAGCCTTCCTCGGTGAGCTTGCGCATGTCTTTTAAGGAAAATACTTGAAAGCCGCCAGAGTCGGTCAGGATGGGCTTGTCCCAGCCCATAAAGCCATGCAGGCCGCCAAAGCTTTCAATGATTTCTAAGCCCGGGCGCAGCCATAGGTGAAAGGTGTTGCCCAAGATGATTTGGGCCTTGATGTCGTGCAGGTTCTGTGGCGTCATGGCCTTTACTGAGCCATAAGTGCCGACAGGCTGAAACACAGGGGTTTCAACCGTGCCATGATTGAGGGTAAGGGTGCCGCGGCGGGCATAGCCTTCTTTTTTGTGTACTTTAAATGACAGCATGGTGTATATCAGCGCAGTGAAAATAAAGCGCCTATTATAACCATGAATGAAGGCTTTGTCCGCTGCTTATGCGTAGGGTTTAATCATGTCGATGTGGGGGATCTCATCTTCTAGGTAGGGGCCGGAGACCGCCATAAAGCCGTGGGCTTCATAAAAAGGCTGGAGGTACAGTTGGGCCCCGATTTGGATGTCTTGCTCGGGCCAGGCCGCCTGGGTTTGGCGGACGGCCTCTTGAATGAGTCCATGGCCTAAGCCGCTGCCGCGAAACGGTTCGGCAATGGCGACGCGGCCAATGCTGGGCTGCGGATAGCTGAGCTGAGGCGGGAGGAGGCGGGCGTAGGCCGCCAGCGTGCCGTGCTGGTCTAAGCCTAGGAGGTGAAGGCTGTCGGGATGGGTGTCTTTGCCATCCAGGTCGGGATAAGCACAGTTTTGTTCCACCACGAACACCTCAACGCGTAGGCGCAAGAACTGGTATAGAGTGGCGGTGCTGAGTTGATCAAACGACAGGGTTTGCCAGGTAAGGGTCATTGGCGGCATCCTTCTGGGTTATGGATAAGGTTAGGTATAGCATGAATTATGGGCTGAATCATGTGTTTTAGGTCAAGTTTGCCCAGAGAATGCTCGGTTTATCGTGAATATGACAGAATAACAGGGCTGATGCGCCTATTTTCTTGCAAAAGCTTTTTTATGTGGGGTACAATCACGCTCTAGTCTCTCTAAGGAGGCTGTTTTTTGTTGTTGCTTGAATGAATGTGGCGTTTTAGCGACGCCGGTTAAAGAGCAAAAAACAGCATCGCTTAAAGAGTTGGTTCAGTAGGCACGTAGCTCAGTTGGTTAGAGCACCACCTTGACATGGTGGGGGTCGTTGGTTCGAATCCGATCGTGCCTACCATTAATGAACAGTACATCCAAACTTTGTGGGGCCTATAGGCACGTAGCTCAGTTGGTTAGAGCACCACCTTGACATGGTGGGGGTCGTTGGTTCGAATCCAATCGTGCCTACCAATAGACCACGAATAACTTTTTTTGACGGCTTTTGTTTTAGGAGTGTTTTTGCATGCTTAATGTTACCTTACCGGACGGTTCCGTTCGCCAATTTGATGCCCCTGTGAGTGTGTATGATGTGGCGGCGTCTATCGGCACGGGTCTGGCTCGCGCAGCGCTCGCGGGCAAGGTTGATGGCAAGCTGGTAGACACTTCATACGTGATTGAGCAAGACGCCCATTTGGCGATCATTACCGCTAAAGACGACGAAGGCTTAGGCATCTTACGCCACTCAACGGCTCACCTATTGGCGTTTGCCGTAAAGGAATTATTCCCTGAGGCGCAAGTGACCATTGGGCCTGAGATTGAAGACGGTTTTTACTACGACTTCAGCTACGAGCGTCCGTTCACCCCAGAAGACCTGGTGGCGATTGAGAAAAAAATGGGCGAGTTGGCCAAGGCCGATATTCCCGTTGAACGTTTTGAAATGAGCCGCGACGACGCGATTAAGTTTTTTGAAGATCAAGGCGAAAAATACAAGGCCGAGATTATTCGCGACATTCCGCAAGGCGAAGTGCTGTCTCTATATAAAGAAGGTGAGTTCACCGACTTATGTCGTGGCCCACACGTGCCATCAACTGGCAAGTTGAAAGTATTCAAGTTAATGAAGGTTGCCGGTGCCTACTGGCGCGGCAACAGCAACAACGAAATGTTGCAACGTATTTACGGTACCGCTTGGGCCAGTAAAGACGATTTAAAAGCCTACCTATTTCGTTTAGAAGAAGCGGAAAAGCGCGACCACCGTAAGTTGGGTCGTCAGTTAGACTTGTTCCATTTGCAAGACGAAGCGCCGGGTATGGTGTTTTGGCACCCTAAAGGTTGGTCTTTGTGGCAAACCATTGAACAGCACATGCGTCATGAGCTTGACATGGCAGGCTACAAAGAAGTGCGTACGCCCATGATCATGGACCGTAACCTGTGGGAGAAGTCAGGCCACTGGGACAACTACAAAGAAAACATGTTCACCACCGAGTCTGAAAAACGCGACTACGCGGTGAAGCCAATGAACTGCCCCGGCCACGTGCAAATTTTTAACCAAGGCTTGCGCTCTTACCGCGACTTGCCGCTGCGCATGTCAGAATTTGGCTCTTGCCACCGTAATGAGCCTTCTGGCGCTTTGCATGGCCTGATGCGCGTGCGTGGTTTTGTTCAAGACGACGCCCATATTTTCTGTACCGAAGACCAAATTGGTTCTGAGGCGCGTGAGTTTAACCAACTGATCATGAAAGTATACCGTCAGTTTGGCTTTAACGATGTGGCGATTAAGCTGTCGCTGCGCCCAGAAAAACGTGCGGGATCGGACGAAACTTGGGATTTGGCCGAGAATGGCCTGCGCGATGCCTTGCGTGACTGTGGCATGGAATGGACTGAGCTGCCTGGCGAAGGCGCGTTTTATGGGCCTAAGATTGAGTACCACGTAAAGGATGCCTTAGGTCGTTCTTGGCAGTGTGGTACACTACAGTTAGACATGGTGCTGCCAGAGCGTCTGGATGCGGAGTATGTGTCAGAAGACAATACCCGTAAGCGCCCAGTGATGTTACACCGTGCGGTATTGGGTTCATTAGAACGCTTTATTGGCATGCTGATTGAAAACCACGCCGGTGCATTCCCGCTGTGGTTGGCGCCTGTGCAAATGGTGATCATGAACATCACCGACGCGCAAGCGGCCTATTGCAAAGACTTAGCGGCAGAACTAAAAGCGGCTGGGTTTAGGGTTGAGTTGGATTTACGTAATGAAAAAATCGGTTACAAAATCCGCGAACACAGCTTGCAAAAATTACCTTATCAAATTGTGATTGGTGATAAGGAACAACAGGAAGGCAAAGTGGCCGTTCGTCGCCGTGGTGGCGAAGATTTGGGTCAGTTGACCGTGAGCGAATTCTTGCTACAATTAAAACAAGAAATTGCTGCTTCACTTGCCGTAGACTAATTATTTAAAGGAGTATGAGCTATCGCCCAAGAACGCGAAGCACGAATCAATGGCGAAATTCGCGCCAACGAAGTGCGTTTAATTAATCACGACGGTGAACAAATGGGCATCGTTGATTTAAAAGTAGCCTTGGCCTTGGCCGAAGAGCATGATTTGGATTTGGTTGAGATTTCGCCAAATGCAAAGCCGCCCGTTTGTAAGGTAATGGACCTTGGCAAGTTTAAGTACGAAGAAGCCAAAAGACGTGACGAAGCACGTAAAAAGCAAAAACAGATCCAGGTTAAAGAAATTAAATTCCGCCCTGGTACTGACTCTGGTGACTACGCCATTAAAATGCGTAACATTACCCGCTTTTTAACGGACGGTGACAAGGTTAAAGTGACTTTGCGTTTCCGTGGCCGCGAAATGGCCCACCAAGATTTGGGCATGGCATTGCTTAAACGCATTCAGGCTGACTTAGAAGAAATCGGTACTGTTGAACAGTTTCCTAAATTAGAGGGTCGCCAAATGGTTATGGTGATTGCCCCTAAGAAAAAATAACGTTATAATCTCGGGATTGGCTAAACGTCGCGTTAGCCAATCTTTATTATTGCGACAAAAACCGTGATGCATGGGTCCCTAAGCGTTGGCTTGCCAACCACCTTGTATCTTATCTAAAAAACTCATTGGAGCAGATCATGCCTAAAATGAAAACCAAGTCGAGCGCGAAAAAACGCTTTAAAGTACTAGGTAACGGTGGTGTTAAACGTGCGCACGCTTTTAAGCGTCACATCTTGACCAAACGCACCACAAAAAATAAACGTCAATTACGCGGTACCACTATGGTGAACCCACGTGATATGGCTTCTATTTCTAAAATGTTACCATACGCTTAAGGAGTTAATATATGCCACGCGTAAAACGCGGTGTTACCGCACGTGCTCGTCACAAAAAAGTTATAGCGTTAGCCAAAGGCTACCGCGGTCGTCGCAAGAACGTCTATCGTATTGCCAAACAAGCAGTCATGAAAGCTGGTCAGTACGCTTACCGCGACCGTCGTCAACGTAAACGTCAATTCCGTCAACTATGGATCATCCGTATTAATGCGGCTGCCCGTGAGTGCGGTTTGTCTTACAGCAAATTCATGAACGGCTTGAAAAAAGCATCAATTGAAATCGATCGTAAAGTTTTGGCCGACATGGCTGTATTTGACAAAGCTGCCTTTGCTCAAATCGCTGAGAAAGCTAAAGCCAGTCTGGTATAAGGACTGAGATAGTTCTCAGGGAGGCTTAACGGCCTCCCTTTTTTATCGTGAATCGATTTTCTTAGCTTCAAAGCCAAAATGTCATTCAGATTACAAAGGTTAATCTTTGCCTTAAGCTCAAGGCTTAACCTTTGCATAAGCTAAACTCAATGGGTAGACCTATGGAACAAGTTGAACAAATTGTCGCAGCGGGTATTGCTGCGATTAATGCTGCGGCAGACACACAAGCGCTAGAGTTGGTGAAAGCCCAATATCTTGGCAAAACCGGTGAGTTAACCGGCTTGCTCAAAAACTTAGGCAAATTACCGCCAGAAGAGCGTAAAAAGCAGGGCGCCTACATTAATGAGCAAAAAGGCCACTTTCAAGAGGCCTTTAATCAAAAGCGCGACGCATTTAATGAAGCCAAACTGGCCGCCCAGCTGGCCGCAGAAGCCCTAGACGTGACCTTGCCTGGCCGTGGTAACGACGAGGCTGGCTTGCATCCCGTGACGTTGACCATTAGCCGCGTCAGCGATTTGTTCCGCAGTATGGGTTTTGCCGTTGCTGACGGCCCCGAAATTGAAAAAGATTACTATAATTTCGAAGCCCTGAATATTCCCAAAAATCACCCAGCGCGTGCAATGGCCGATACCTTCTACGTTGAAAATGGCGACGTGTTGCGTACCCATACCTCACCGATTCAAGCACGCTATATGGAAGTCAACCGCCCGCCGATTAAAATCATTGCGCCAGGGCGCGTTTATCGCGTTGACTCAGACGCCACCCACTCACCGATGTTCCATCAGTGTGAAGGCTTGTGGGTAGACGAGGGCGTGACCTTTGCCGACCTTAAAGCCGTCATGACCGACTTTATTCGTCGCTTTTTTGAACGCGATGACCTGCAGGTTCGCTTTCGCCCCTCATTCTTCCCGTTTACCGAGCCGTCTGCCGAGATTGATATTCTAGGCGAAAAAGGCTGGCTAGAAGTGGGTGGCTGCGGCGTGGTGCATCCCAACGTTTTGACCAACATGAACATTGATCCAGAAACCTTTACCGGCTTTGCCTTTGGTATGGGCATGGACCGTTTTGCCATGTTGCGTTATGGGGTGAACGACCTGCGTCTGTTCTTCGACAATGATTTGGCTTTCTTAAAACAATTTAAATAAGGGTGACGACATGCAATTTTCTTATGATTGGTTAAAAACTTGGGTTAACCCCAACTTAGCAGCCGACAAATTTGCTCATGTCCTCACGATGGCTGGACTTGAAGTAGAAGAGGCTGAGCGTCCCGCGCCAGACTTTACCGGCGTCGTGGTGGCCGAAGTTAAATCTGTGGTGCCACACCCTAATGCAGATCGTCTGCGCATTACTCAGGTAGACATTGGCAGCGGCGAGCTGGTGCAAATCGTGTGTGGCGCGCCCAACGTGGTTGAGGGTGCCAAAGTGCCTTGCGCTACTTCGGGTGCATTGTTACCGGGTGATTTCAAAATCAAGCCCACCAAAATGCGTGGCGAAGTGTCGAACGGCATGCTGTGCTCGGGCAAAGAATTGGGCTTGCCTGATGACGTGGACGGCCTGTTGATTTTGCCTAGCGATGCACCAGTGGGCATGGACATCCGCGAATATCTACAGCTTAATGACGATTTGTTTACCTTGAAAATCACCCCAAACCGTGCCGATTGCTTGAGCATTCGGGGCATTGCGCGTGAAGTCGCCGCCTTGACTCACCTGCCGGTGAATGAAGTGGCAATTACAGAAGTGGCCATTGGCCATGACCAGCAGGTTCAGGCCACCATCGAGGCGCCAGAACACTGTGGCCGTTTCTTGACCCGTCAAATCAATCTGGTGAATGCCCAAGCGGCCACGCCTGCTTGGATGAAACAGCGTTTATTGCGCTCTGGCATTCGCAGCATCAGCGCCTTGGTCGACATCACCAACTACGTGATGTTAGAGCTGGGCCAGCCGATGCATGCCTTCGACGCCGATACCTTGCAAGGTGATCTAGTGGTGCGTATGGCAAATGAAGGCGAAGTGCTTGAGTGCCTCAATGAAAAAACCGTGACCCTGGCGGCCAATACTTTGGTGATCGCCGATGAAGAGCAGGCGCTGAGCATGGCCGGCCTAATGGGCGGTGAAGCCAGTTCGGTGACCGATGCCACGCAAAACATTGTGTTGGAGTCTGCCTACTTTAATCCGGAAAGCATTGCCGGCAAGTCTCGTCAATATGGTTTTGGTTCTGATTCTTCTTTCCGCTTTGAGCGCGGCGTCGATTTTGAACTACAGGCTTTGGCCATGGCCCGAGCCAGTGAGTTGGTCATTGACATTTGTGGTGGCGATGCCGGTCCCGTAGTGGAAGTGTTGGGCAACCTACCGCAGCAAGGCGCCGTTAACGTGCGCACCGCACGGGTGAATAAAATTTTGGGCACCGACATCAGTGCCGAACAAATTCAAACCATTTTGACCGATTTGGGTTTAAACCCACAGGTGACCGGCGAAGGTTTTGCCACCTTTGCGCCGAGCTTCCGTTTCGACATCGAGCGTGAAGAAGACCTCATCGAAGAAGTGGCGCGCGTGTATGGCTATGAGAACATTCCTGGTGATCAGCTGCATGGTCGTTTAAATATGTTGCCATTGCCAGAAACCCTAAAGCCACGTCAGTTGGTGTATCGCCAAATGGCCGGTAAAGGGTATCAAGAAGTGATCAACTACGCGTTTGTGGACGAAGCTTGGGAGCAAGATTTTGCCGCCAACCATGAGCCGATTCGTTTGAAAAACCCGATTGCCAGCCACATGAATGTGATGCGCTCGACTTTGATTGGCGGTTTGGTAGACGCTTTAGTGACCAACCTTAACCGCAAGCACAACCGCGTGCGCGTATTTGAAGTGGCGCGCGTGTTCGCCAAAGCGGCAGAGGGCGAGTTTGAGCAAAATGAAAAGCTGGCTGCTTTAGCCTACGGCAGCGTTTTGCCTGAGCAATGGGGCGCCCCCAGCACGAAAGTGGATTTTTACACGGTTAAGGCCGATGTTGAAAACCTATTGGCGGGTAAGGCCATTCGTTTTGAAGCGGCCACGCACCCAGCGCTGCATCCTGGCCGCTGTGCCGATATTCTGTTAGATGGCCGTAAAGTTGGCTTTATGGGTGAGCTGCATCCTTCTTGGGTGCATAAGTATGATCTGCCTCAGGCACCTGTGGTGTTTGAATTGGATTTTGCCGCGACTTTGGCTCAGGATAAAGTGGTTTATCAAGCCACCTCTAAGTATCAGGCTGGCCGCCGCGATCTGGCCTTTGTGTTGCCACAAAGCCAAAGCGCCCAAAGCCTGTTGGATGCCTTGAATCAGGTCAAGCACGAGCTGATCAAAGACGTTCGTATTTTTGACCTATACCAAGGCGACAGCTTAGAAGCTGGGATGAAAAGCTTGGCCGTGTCGATTCACTTACAAGACATGAGCAAGACCCTGGTGGACGAAGAAGTGGACCAATTAATCACTAAATTAATTGAATCTGCAAAATTAGCCGACGCCCACTTGCGTAACTAATCAAAAAAAACTAAAATACAGGCGTAAAATGTTGATATTAAAATAATATTTTACGCCGTCGCACATAAATACTGATAAGGGTAATCGTTTCATGACACTAACTAAAGCCGAGTTGGCTGAGATTTTATTTGACAAAGTAGGTATTAACAAGAATGATGCTAAAGAGCTGGTTGAGATGTTCTTTGAGCAAATTCGCAGTACGTTAGAACAAGGTGAAGAAGTTAAAATCTCAGGATTTGGTAACTTTCAACTGCGTGATAAGCCACAACGTCCTGGCCGTAACCCTAAAACTGGTGAAGAAGTGGCCATTAGCGCCCGTCGCGTGGTGACATTCCACGCTAGCCAAAAACTAAAAGGTATGGTTGAAAACTACTATGCAAAACAAAAATAATCATTTACCCCCGGTGCCACAACAACGTTATTTCACCCTCGCCGAAGTGTGCGATTTGGCGCAAATTGATGCGCACAATTTTGAACAATGGCAGTATCAAAACGGGGTGGTGTTGGGCTATGGAGGGAATGTTTATTCTCGTCAAGATGTGCTTAAAATCCGTCAATTACGCGCCAGCTTCGAGCCCAGCGTGGATGCGTTTACCTTAGATCAGCTCGATACTGCGGGTGAGCCGGCGATTGATGGTGTGGCTGCGAAAGCGCAGCTTGGCGCCATTCTGAAGCGTTTAGAAGCGGCTTTGGTTTAAGCCATCAGACACAAAAAAAGACATGCCTTCGGGCATGTCTTTTTTTGTGTCTGAGCTGTGACGCTCTGGGCTTAGCAAGCGGCTTGATTTAGCTGACGCTACGGCCCATTTTCTTGGCAATATAGCTACAGCTAGGCTCTACGGTCAGCTGGGCTTCTTCCGTAAAGGCCATGAGGGCTTCATACAGTCGGCCCGCCACGCCTTGCCCGCGCAGTGAATCATCGACGTGGGTGCGGTAGGCATCAATCTGGGTTGGGCTTAAATAGCGATAATTAAGCTCGGCCACCACTTGGCCATTTTCTTCTAGGTAAAAGCGACCGTCTGCATCATGGGTTTCGTGTGCTATTTTCATAGTAAAAATCCTTTTACATTGGGTTTGTTGGGGAGCTGGCTGGCAATGGTTTGTGCCAGCTGCGCCAAACCTTGATCTAAGGCCTGCACCATTGCCCGATAGCCATCGCCTTCTTGCGCAATGCTGATGCTAAAAGGCTGGATAGTGGGGCTTAGGCCCGAGGTTTGAATCGTAAACTGGCCGCTTAACTTAACTTGGCCATGATGACTGCCTTGAAACTGATCTAACTGTACCAAAATATCATTGGGACGGCTACCGCGGGTATAAAAGCCAGCCTTGCCTTGCACCTGATTCAACTTGTACGCTAGGTTGCGGGCGATGGCGGGTTCAGGGTTCTCTGCCCACAGGTTTTGCTTCGACAACACCACTTCTACGTCGCTGACTTCATACACCATGCTGCTGCTGTTTAAAAAGTCGGCCATGCGCACCTTCACGCTGTAGTCGATCTGAGCCTGGCTTGGCGTGGCCGATACCTGTACCGGCAGTTGATAATAGGTCGGTGCGTTGCTGGCACAGGCGCTAAGCAAGCCTAATGACGTTAATAATAAAGGAAGATAACGCATTACTTGGCTCCTTTCGGGGTTGGGTCAACCTGTTTGTTGTTAAAAATTAACGCGTTGGGTTTTTCGTTGAGGGTCCGAATCACCGGCTTAACCTCTTGTAGCGTTTGGTTGATTTGCTTAATGGTTTCCTGCGCCTCTTGGTAAATCGGGGCGTCTGGCGACACGCCTTTAAGTAGGGTTTCAACCTGACGCATGGTTTGATTCAGCTGCTTGGGTAGGTTGCGGGTTTCGTCGCTGTCGATCACCTTGTTGACGCTGTTCAAGGTCAGCTTCAACTCATTTAGCGTGCCATTGAGTTCGGTCATGCTTTTCTCGATCGGCAGGTTGTTAAGCTTGTCTAAGAGGGCGATGATCTGGTCTTCTAGGCGAGCAAGTCCCGAAGCCGCCGTGGGAATCATGGTGTAGCCATGATACTGTTGGCGCGTGCGGTTGGCACGGTTTTGTGGCTGCTGGCTCAGCTCCACAAACAACGAGCCGGTGATGAGGCTGTTGCTTTCAAGCTTGGCTGTCAGCCCTTGCTCAATGGCCAGTTCGAAGCGCTTCAGCCATTCTTGTTGGCTTTGCTCGTCGGCGTTAAGCTCCATGCTGCCAGGCTCGATGCGTAGCAACACCGGAATCTTGCCGCTGTGGAACATGTTTAAGCTGTCATTGCGTTCAAAGAAGGGCACTTGGCTAACCGAGCCAATGTTGACCCCTTGGAACTGAATGTCGGCGCCGGCTTCAAGGCCGCGGATTGACTGTTCAAAGACCGCCACATAGTACAGCGCGCGTTCAGAGGGTTGCTGTAGGACTTTGTCTACGTCTGAATACAAGACAAACTCTTGCCCATTTTTAACCGTGCTGCCTTTGCCGATTTCCTTAGGTGAAGAGAAGCTAATGGCGCCGTTGATGAGTGAGGTAATCGGGCCTGAACGAATCTTGATGCCGGCGCCAGTGGCCTGAATGTCAAAGCCGTTCAACACCCAGAATTGGGTATTCTTACCAATCATTTCATCATACGGTTTATTGATGAAGATCTCGTAGTTAATGGTTTCGTCTTTAGGGTTAAAGTCGGCGCGTTCAATTCGGCCCACGGTGATGTCGCGGTATAAAATAGGGTTGCCCACGGGCAGCATACGGCTGTCTTGGCCGCTGAGCTTGAGGCTCAGGCCAGGCTTGTTCGACACCATGCTGGGCGGGTCTTCTGACACCACAAAGGTGTCTTGTTCGGCCGCGTCTTTGCCTGGTGCAAACTCGATGTAGGAGCCAGAAACCAAGGTGCCCAAACCGGTAATGCCTTCTAGGCCAATGCGTGGTTTGACCACCCAGAACTTGGTGTCAGTACGCATGTATTCTTCCATGCCGGCCTTAAGGCGGGCTTTTACTTCCACGCCATCGTTACCGGGCCGAAGGTTGATGCTGGTGACGCGGCCCACCTCAACGCTGAGGATTTTGACCACGGTTTGGTCGACTTGAATGCCCTCGGCGCTGTTCATTCTAAGGGTGACTTCAGGCCCAATGGTTTTGATGTGGTTCATCAAAAGCCAGCCACCGGTGATCAAGGCAATCAGCGGAATGATCCACACCACAGAAATAAATTTATTGGCCGTGACCTGGACGGCCTCGTTGTCTTTGGGCGGGGTGTTGGGTTGATCAGATTGAGTCATAAAGAGGTACCTGTTTCTTGGGCGTCATGCTTGTCCCAAATTAAGCGAATGTCAAAAACCATGGCGGCGACCATGCTGATAAAAACCACCGCGCAAAAATACACCACAGCAGGACCAGGCAGGATGGTCGCTAAAGGAACTTGCAGCAGGGCCATTAAGATGATGATGACGAAGACGTCGATCATCGACCAGCGGCCAACAAACTCAATAAAACGATAGATCGAGGTTAACCGCTTGGCTGATGCGATTGGTTTGTAATTGGCACTTAATAATAATAGCATTAAGGCCATCATTTTGGTCAGGGGCAGTAAAATACTGGCGACAAAAATAATGATGGCAATGGGCGCATCGCCACTTTGCCATAGGGTCACCACGCCGTCTAAGATGTTTGAGGCCTGATAAAAAAAGACGCTCTTGGTGATCATGATCGGCAAAATATTGGCCGGAAGGTATAAGATGGCCGCCCCAATCAAGAGCGCCGTGGCCTTTTGTATGCTTTTGGGCTTGCGCCGCGACAGCTTGCTTGCGCACACTTGGCAATGGCTGTGTTCGGCTGGATTGGAAAAATAGCAGTCGGTACAGCTAATGTTCCCCACTTCGTGATTGGGTAGGGGGCGTTGCTGTAGCATCAGCACCTGGGCGTGTGCCCAGTGGGCGCGTACGAAAAATGAAGTGCGAATCAGGCAAATAGACAACGCCGCCACTAGCCAAAAGCCGGGCCCAAAGGACAGCAGGGCTAAGGATTGCATTTTAACCGACGCCACCAAAACCGAGACGATGAACACGTCCACCATAATCCAAGGCTTCAAGTGCATTAGGATTTTGATGGCCTGGGGCATATAGGGCACCACTTTACGCAGGCGCAGCGCGGTGAATACATAGATGCTTAACAGCGAAAAAATTAAAGGCGTCAAAAAGACCAGCACCAGCGTGGCGTTGGCCAAATAGCCGTAATCCTGTTGGTGCAAAATGTTCATCACGCCAACCAGGCTGATTTCTATCTTGGAGCCACCAATGTTGGCGCCCATAAACAAAAACCAGGCCGAAAGCCACAGCAAAACTAGGCTGGCGAGCGCATAAGAAATGGGGCCAGAGTACGGATTGTATTCGATGCGCACCAAGGCATAGCCGCAGCGAGGGCAGCCACAGCTTTGGCCTTGATGCATGTCTGGCAAGTCAACCTTAAGCCCGCAGTCAGGGCAGGCGACGGCGTGCGCAGGTAGCGTTGCCTGTGCCATGCGCGGATGCTGGTAAGATAATCGCCAGTGGGTCAACATGTTCTTTATCATAAGCCTGTCATTTTAATGAATTGCGGCCAAAATAGATAGAGGGTCATCTTGTGTAGGCTTTAAACCGCTAAAGTTGATGGTTTTATTTTAAAGCTAGGCGTATAGAAAAGCCTATAGGATTAAGGTCTGATTGAGGGGTGTGGTTTTATACTGTGACTATGGTGTTTGGGTTTGGGTTGGCTAGATTGTGGTGAGTAACTGACGGTATTTTGGTTGGGTGTAGGTGGGTCTTAAATGACGGTTATGAGTCAAGGAAAACCATGGTTTGGTGATGATCAGGTTATTTAAACTCACCACCTAAGGGATACACTGTCAGAAGGTCGGCACCAGTGAAATACGTTTTACATAACACACCAAACCATGGTTTTTCACGGTCTGATGACCAGACCTGGGGCTGGTCGCCATCATTAAAAATAGCCCTTACAGTCGCATGACCATAAGGGCTGGGAAGGTTTAAGCCGATTAGGCTTTTAGGGCCGCAATCACGGCATCGCCCATTTCGCTACAGCTCACCAGCTGGCAGCCTTCTTCGTATAGGTCGCCGGTACGCAAACCTTGTTGCAAGACCTTTTGTACGGCGGCCTCAATGCGGTCGGCCAGTACATCTTGGTTAAAGGTGTAGCGCATCATCATGGCGGCAGACAAAATGGTCGCCAATGGGTTGGCCTTGTTTTGGCCAGCAATGTCAGGGGCCGAGCCGTGTGATGGCTCGTACAGGCCTTGGCCGCTTTCATTCAGCGAGGCCGATGGCAACATGCCGATTGAGCCAGTCAGCATTGACGCTTGGTCAGACAGAATGTCGCCAAAAATATTGCCAGTCACGATCACGTCAAACTGTTTTGGCGCCCGCACCAACTGCATGGCGGCGTTGTCGACGTACATGTGGCTCAGGCTAACGTCTGGGTATTCTTTGGCCACTTCAATAAAGATTTCTTTCCATAGCTCCGTGGTTTCCAAAACGTTGGCCTTGTCTACCGAGCAAACTTTTTTATTGCGTTTTTGGGCAATTTTAAAGGCTACGTGGGCGATGCGTTTGATTTCGCTTTCGCTGTAGCGCATGGTGTTGAAACCTTCGCGCTCACCGTTTTCTAAAGTACGGATGCCGCGCGGCTCGCCAAAATAAATGTCGCCGGTCAGTTCACGCACGATCATGATGTTCAAGCCAGACACCACTTCAGGCTTTAAGGTTGAGGCGTTGGCCAATTCGGGGTACAGCACCGCGGGGCGTAGATTGCCGAATAGACCTAAGTCTTTACGGATGGCCAGTAGGCCACGTTCTGGGCGCAAGGGGCGATCTAGCTGATCGTATTTAGGGGCGCCAACGGCACCCAATAAAATCGCATCGGCCTTGCGGCAAATGTTTTGGGTGAATTCTGGGTAAGGCTGGCCATATTCATCGTAGGCTGCGCCGCCCAATGGCGCGTAGGTAAAGTTGATGTCTAGGCCTTCGGCTTGAAACACGCCCAATACGCGCGTGGCTTGTTCGATGATTTCTGGGCCAATGCCGTCACCGGGCAAAATGGCAATGTTCATTGTGGTCATGAAACGCTTTCTTTAGTGGGTTTAGGCTTGGTACAACCATGGTTGGCTGGCTTTGTGCTTGGCTTCGAAGGCCTTAATCTCGTCGGTATGGGCTAGGGTTAGGCCGATTTCGTCGAGGCCGTTCAGCAGGCAATGCTTGCGGTGTTCGGTAATGTCAAAGGCGAATGTTTGGCCATCTGGCGTCACCACCTGTTGCTTGGCTAAATCAACGGTTAGGGAATAGCCTTCGGTGCTGGCGACATTTTGAAACAATTGGTCAACGATGTCTGCGTCTAAAACAATCGGCAATAGGCCATTTTTATAGCAGTTGTTGAAGAAAATATCGGCGAAGCTTGGGGCAATGACGGCTCTAAAGCCATAGTCATCCAAAGCCCAGGGTGCATGCTCGCGGCTCGAGCCGCAGCCAAAGTTTTCGCGCGTCAACAAAATTTGGGCACCTTGATAACGGGCTTGATTGAGGCTGAACTCTGGGTTGAGCGGGCGCTTGCTGTTGTCCATGCCGGGTTCGCCGTGATCCAAATAGCGCCACTCATCAAAACAATTGGGGCCAAAGCCGGTGCGCTTAATGGATTTTAGAAACTGCTTCGGGATGATCGCATCAGTGTCAACGTTGGCACGATCTAGGGGGGCAACTTTGCCCACTACGGTGGTGAATGCTTTCATGTTTCGTCCTTAAAGCAAGGCTGCCCTTAAGGCAGCCTTGTTGTATCCGTACAGTCAGTGCATTTCTAGTGGGTGGTTAACCGTGGTTATTTACCACCAACATTTTCGATGGCTTGACCGCCACTTTTAATGTCTTTACCCACACCAGAAACGGTGTTGCAACCGGTCAAAATAAAGGCTGCTGTACAAAGTAACAAGATTGTTTTTTTCATGAAAGAGTCCTTTTTTGTTTAAGAGGTTGTACTAATGTACCGATTCATTCTAAAGAATATTCTTAAATTTTAAAAGGCTCTTTTATGGCTTTTGCGTTTTATTGGTTAATTAAAGTGCGTACGTCCACAAAATGGCCGCAAACGGCCGCTGCAGCAGCCATAGCAGGGCTGACCAAATGGGTGCGGCCGCCGTTGCCTTGTCGGCCTTCAAAGTTTCGGTTAGACGTAGAGGCGCAGCGTTCTTGTGGCGCCAGACGGTCGGCGTTCATGGCCAGGCACATCGAGCAGCCTGGTTCACGCCATTCAAAGCCCGCGTCTTTAAAGATCACGTCTAGGCCTTCTGCCTCTGCCTGTTTTTTCACCAGGCCAGAACCGGGCACAATCATGACGCGTTTGACCGAGTCTGCTTTGTGACGGCCTTTGGCCACCACCGCGGCTTCGCGCAGGTCTTCAATGCGGCCATTGGTGCAAGAACCAATGAACACCACGTCGACCGGCACCTGATTAATCGGCGCATCGGCCTCTAGGCCCATGTATTGCAGGGCACGGTTAATGCCCTGTTCTTTGGTTGCGTCGGCCGCTTGGGCGGGGTTCGGTACGGCCTGGTCGATGGCCAACACCATTTCGGGTGAGGTGCCCCAGGTCACCTGCGGTGCAATGTCGGCCGCGTTGATCTCAACCACGCGGTCAAAATGGGCACCGTCGTCAGAAACCAACGTGCGCCAGTAGGCCACGGCCTGGTCCCAATGTTCGGCGCTAGGAGCAAACGGGCGGCCCTTAACGTAATCAATGGTTTTTTGGTCTACGGCCACCAGGCCTGAACGGGCGCCTGCTTCGATGGCCATGTTGCACAAGGTCATGCGGCCTTCCATGCTCAAATCTTGGACGGCGCTGCCCGCGAACTCAATCGCATAGCCCGTGCCACCGGCGGTGCCAATTTGGCCAATGATGTACAAGGCCATGTCTTTGGCGGTCACGCCTGCGCTGAGGGTGCCGTTGACCTTAATCATCATGTTCTTGGATTTTTTGGCAGTGATGCACTGGGTGGCCATCACATGTTCCACTTCGCTGGTGCCAATGCCGTGGGCCAAGGCGCCAAAAGCGCCGTGGGTCGACGTGTGCGAGTCACCACAAACCACGGTCATGCCGGGTAGGGTGGCGCCTTGCTCTGGGCCCATCACGTGCACGATGCCTTGGCCTTCGTCTTTAAACGGGAAGTAGGCCAGCGCACCAAAAGACAAAATGTTGTCGTTTAGGGTGTCGACTTGCAGTTTGGAAATAGGGTCTTTAATGCCCTCATCCCAATGGTCGGTTGGGGTGTTGTGGTCGGCGGTTGCGACAATACTGTTCTTACGCCATAACGGACGATTGGCCATTTTCAAGCCTTCGAAAGCTTGAGGGCTGGTTACTTCATGGACAAGATGTCTATCAATGTACAAAAGCACGGTGCCATCAGCTTCTTCTTGCACCACATGGCTGTGCCAAAGTTTGTCGTATAGCGTATTTGGGTTCATGTCTATCCTAGTGTTTTGTTTGTTATGTTTGAGTTGATACCTTGATATTAAGCGCAAATAGGGGCACAGTTCAAGCCCTATTAATCAAAATGTCTAAAATATTTTTAATTAAGGTGGTTTGGCGCAATTTTTTATACAGAATGGCGTTTATTTGGACTATATGTCTATAATGTTGTGTCTAAATAGACAACGGTTGGGTTGGCTTTTTCAGGGGGCAAGCTTTGCTGCGTGGGCGGTTGGCCAAGAAAAACCCCTGCAAGCAGGGGTGGTGACGGGCGTGGTGAGGCGGCTGGCTTTAGCGGGTACGCGTGCCGCTGACGCCGCCGACGATTTGCCCGAACAATTGGACTTCGCCAGTAGGGGTGTCGTTGTTGAGGGTGACAATGGCTTCGCCATTCACGTTTTTACCGCGGCTGTTGCTTTGGCCACTGTACTGGCCGATGGGGCGTAGCCTGCGGTCGCTATTGGCCTGAGCGCCGCCGGCTTTAGGAGCGTCCAGTGCGTCACCCACCAGCGGCGTGGCTTGCCAAGCGGTGCTGGCCGGTTCCGTGCTCAGGTTGTAGGGCGTGGGGGCTTCTTCCGCTAGGGCCAAGGTGCTGAAGCCAAGGCTACAGAACGCAGCGACGGTGCTGGTTAACATAAGATGCTTCATGGTGCTTCCTCTTCCATTTAAGGATCATAGGGTTATGACCCTCATAATGGACTTAAGTTCAGGCATTGGCAATCAGATAAACCAGCGCCGCACTAATGGCCACGCACAGCACAAACATGCCCCAGCCCGCAAATTTGAGCGGTGGGTTAACCGGCTGAGTGAGGGTCTTAAAGCCAGTAATCATTGGGCGAATCAAATTGTGTTTTTTGATGATGAGGTAGCCAAATACAGCCACGATGTGTAGGGCAATCACGCCCACCAAAACCCAAAATAAGGTTAAGTGAATGCGATACATGGTGCTGGCGGTTGCTTCGCTCACTAAGTGGTTTAGATAGCCAGGATTCAACCAGGTGTTGTTGTCGGGCGCAAATAGGCCAGTAATCAGCTGTGTCGCCACCATACCCAATAAGATTAATACGCTGAGTGCGCCCACTGGATTATGGCCCGGCTGTTCATGTTCGGGCATTTGGCCTTTTAAATAGCGTTGCATGCCGCTTTTACCCTGCAAGAAATTGCTAAAGCGAGCGGTTTGGCTGCCGCCAAAACCCCATAAAATGCGGAAAATAATTAAGGCACACACCAGTAGTCCCAGGCGTTTGTGCCAGGTTAGCCAAGAGCCGCCGGTGGTGGCGGTCCACCACATGGCGGGAATGCTCAAGGCCAAAAGCCAATGGAAAATTCGGGTAGGGGCATCCCATACGCGTACTTTGGTGTGCATAGTCATCCTTAATAAAGCAAAAATTTAACTTGGGTATTCTACCTATGTTTTGGGTGTTTGACCTTGCTTTAGCACAAAAATGCGCTAGGTGGCCAAAATAAACCCGAACCGCAGAGTGGCGACGGTTCGGGTGGGTGATTAGGCGTAGGTAATGCCTTCAAACTCGGTGCTGATGAGGGTGCCTGCTTGCTGCTCGAGCATCTTGGTGATGTCTTCTAAGGCGCCGATCACGGCGGTTTGGCCTGAAGCCTTAGCAAAGGCGCAAGCGGCCGCAACTTTGGGGCCCATGCTGCCGCTGGCAAAATCCATGGCCATCAGCGCGTCTGGGTGGGCGTAGCGAATGGCTTTTTGCTCGGGCGTGCCCCAGTTCACCATTACGGCGGTGACGTCAGTGGCAATGATGAAGTATTCGGCGGTAATGTTGTGCGCCAGTAGGCCAGAAGCCAGGTCTTTGTCGATGACGGCTTCAATGCCGGTCAGTCGTTGGCCGTCTTTGATCACCGGGATGCCACCGCCGCCGACGGCGATCACGATGTTCTGGTTGTCGATCAGCAGCTTAATTTGGCTGAGCTCATTAATCGCCTGCGGCTGTGGGCTGGCGACCACGCGGCGGAAGTAGGCGCCGTCGGCCTTAATTTGCCAGCCCTGTTCGGCGGCCAGCTTTTCGGCTTCGGCTTGGCTGTAAACCGGGCCCACAAACTTGGTGGGGTTTTGGAAGGCAGGATCCTGTGGATCCACTAAGGTTTGGGTCAGGACGTTGGTGATGTGACTGCCGGCGGGCAGGTTGTTGGCCAATTCTTGGGCCAGCATGTAGCCGATCATGCCCTGGGTTTCGGCGCCCAATACGTCTAGTGGGTATGGGGTGACCTTAGGGTCAACGTGGCGGCTGTAGGCGTCATTTTGTAAGCCCAATAGGCCAACCTGTGGGCCATTGCCGTGGGCCAAGACCATTTGGTGGCCTAGGGCGTGGACTTTGGCCAGCTGTTGGCAGGCAATGACCACGTTGGCGCGTTGGTTTTGTGCGCTCATGACTTCACCACGTTTTTGTAAGGCGTTCCCGCCTAGGGCAATCACAACTTTCATTTCGTTCCTTTAGGTTTGTTTTAGGTTTCGTTTAGGGATGAAGCAAATAACAGCTGTTCGATGATGTCGGCGTAAATGGCAGACAGCACAGGAATGTCGGCCAGCTTCACCGATTCATTGATTTGATGGATGGTGGCATTGCTGGGGCCTAGCTCAACCAGCTCGGTGGCAATGTGCTTAATGAAGCGGCCATCGGAGGTGCCGCCGGTGGTGGACAGGCTGGCTTCGGTGCCGGTGTGGCGCGCGATGGCCTGGCGGCACACGTCCGTTAATTGGCCAGCCGGCGTTAAGAACGGCAGGCCAGACAAGGCCCAGTCTAAGGTGTAGGTAAGGCCGTGGGCGTCGAGTAAGGCATGCACGCGGGCTTTAAGCTGCGCCACGCTGGATTCAGTGCTGAAGCGAAAGTTAAAGGCCACGTTGAGGCTGCCCGGAATGACGTTGCTGGCGCCGGTGCCAGCATGGATGTTTGAGATTTGCATGCTGGTGGCGGGGAAATAATCATTGCCGTGATCCCACACTTCGCGGGTTAGTGCCTGGAGCGCCGGGGCAAAGTCGTGAACCGGGTTTTGGGCCAGGTGCGGGTAGGCGATGTGGCCCTGTTTGCCAATAATGGTTAGGGCACCTGACAGTGAGCCACGACGGCCATTTTTAATGGTGTCACCCAAGGTGTCGGTGCTGGTGGGTTCGCCCACTAGGCAATAGTCGATGCGTTCGCCCCGGGCTTGCAGCGCCGCCACCACTTTTTGGGTGCCGTCGTGGGCGTCGCCTTCTTCGTCGGAGGTGATCAGCAAGGCCAGACGGCCTGGGTGGTTGGGGTGGGCGGCGACAAAGCGTTCACAGGCAGTGACAAAAGCGGCAATGCTGGTTTTCATGTCGGCGCTGCCGCGACCATACAAGTGGCCGTCGTGTTCGGTGGGGGTGAAGGGGTCGAAGCGCCATTCGTCTAATGGCCCTGGCGGCACCACGTCGGTGTGGCCGGCAAAGCAAAATAAGGGGCCGGTACTGCCGCGAGTGGCCCAAAAGTTGTCGGTGGCGCCAAAGCGCATGGCTTCGACCGTAAAGCCGATGGCCTCTAGGCGTTGGCGTAATAAAGACTGACAGCCCGCATCATCGGGGGTGATGCTGGGCGCGCGGATTAAAGCTTTCGTTAGTTCGAGGGTTTGATTCATCAGGTTCTCGCTTAAGGAAGTTCTTTAGAAAAGGGTTATTTTTTGCTGAAGCTGCGTTTAATCATGTGCCACCAATCCTTGCGGTTTAAGGTGGGGCGACGATTGAATACGTCGTATTTGTTTTCGTCAATGCGGTGCAAAATGCGTTGGCCACCGAGGATGATCATGCGTAGCTCAAAGCCCAAGCGGCCTTTAAGGACGGTGCCTAAGGGCGAGCCGGCCTTGAGTAGGCTGTGGGCGCGCTCGCATTCGTGGTGCAGCAGGCGCTGAAAGGCAAAGTTAACCTTCTTTTGGGCAATGTCGTCTTCGGTGACCCCAAAGCGGGTTAAGTCATCTAAGGGAATGTAAAGGCGGCCTTTTTCCCAATCCAGCGCCACGTCTTGCCAGAAGTTGATCAGCTGTAGGGCGGTGCAAATGCCGTCGCTGTAGGCCAACGAGCGCGGATCGTCTTCGCCGTATAGGGCTAAGAGTAACCGCCCAATAGGGTTGGCCGAGTGGCGCGCGTAGTTCACCAAATCAGAGAAGTTTTGATAGCGGGTGACGGTCACGTCTTGTTCAAACGCCACCAATAAATCATAGAAGTGCTTGATCGGCAGGTTAAAGGGCGCAATCGCCTCTTTGTTTAAGCGCTGCATCAGTTCTGTGGTCGGGGTTTGTCCGGCCTCAATCAGGGCCAGCTCGGCGCGCAACGCCTGTAGCTGGGCTAGGCGCGTGGCGTCATTGGCGTCGCCTTCGTCGGCAATGTCGTCGGCGGTGCGGGCAAAGCGGTAAATGGCGTGGATGGGTTTGCGTAGGCGTCTGGGTAAAACCAAAGAGCCTACGGGAAAGTTTTCATAATGATTAATCGACATGGTTCCTCGCATTACGGGTCGCCCTCATGAAAGAGGCAGACATAAAGACAGGGCGCCTAGACGCCCACGGTCGGATTGGCTATGGGGCTTTAGTAGCCCGGTGGCAGCAGGTCTTCACGCGTCAGCAGGAATACAAAACCATCACCGCTGGCGGTTTCCATCCAGGTAAAGGGCAGCTCAGGATAGGCGGCTTCCAATACGTCGCGATTGTGGCCAATTTCAACCAAAAGCACGCCGCGTGGGTTTAAAAACTTGGCCGCTTGGTCGATGATTTGGCGTGTGGCGTCGAGGCCGTCTTCACCTGAGCCCAAGGCCATTTCTGGTTCGTGCAGGTATTCATCAGGCAGCTCGTCTACCGACGGCGCGTCAACATAAGGCGGATTGGAGACGATCAGGTCATAGGTGTCTTCAATGCCTTCCAGTAAATCGGTGTGGATCAGGCTGATTTGGTCGCCCAAACGGTAGTCTTCGATGTTGATGCTGGCCACTTCGAGGGCGTCCAAGCTTAGGTCGACGGCGTCGATGTGGGCGTCTGGATAGTGGTGCGCCATTTGAATCGCCAAGCAACCGCTGCCGGTGCACAGGTCAAGTGCATTATGAACCAACTCAGGGTGTTCAATCCAAGGGCTGAGCGGTTCGCCCAATAGCTCGTAGATAAACGAGCGCGGCACCAAAACCCGCTCGTCCACGTAAAAATCAAACTCACCTTGCCAAGCTTGGTTGGTCAAATAGGCCACCGGTACGTGTTCGGTCACGCGGCGCTCAATCAGGTGCAGCAACAGGCTTAACTCATCCGGCAGCAAGGTCGCGCTTAGGTAAGGATCGAGACGGTCGAGGGGCAAGTCTAGGGTGTGCAGAATCAAATAAGCGGCTTCATCATGCGCATTGTCGGTGCCGTGGCCAAAATGGAGCTCGGCCTGATTAAATTGACTCACTGCAAAACGCAAAACGTCGGCAATGGTTTTTAGGTGTTGTTGGGCTTGAATAAAAATTTCAGGAGTGGCTTCTACGACAACGTCAGTCATGGTTTCAACGCTTATTGAGGACGAAAAGCGTCATTATACACCAGCGCTTGTGAGATACAGTGAAAAAAGGCGGTTAATCCTTAAGATTAACCGCCTGCTCAGGCTTTAAATAAAGTCTTTATACCACTGAATGAATTCATCCACGTTGGCAAAGCCGAGTAAGGGCTGGCTTTTGCTGCCGTCGGCCTTCATGATGAAGATGCCCGGTGGGCCAAATAGGCCGTACTCTTTCAATAGCGCCTGATGTTCAGGCGTGTTGGCGGTGACGTCAACGGTAAAGAAGCGCTTCATGTCGATGGCCTCGCTCACTTCAGGCTGATTGAGCGTGAGGTTTTCCATTTCGATGCAGGTCACGCACCAGTCGGCATAGAAGTCCAGCAAAATAGGCTGGTCTGGTTGCTCTTCTAGGGCCGTGGTCATCGCCTCTTTTAGTTCGGCGACGTCGGTATACTTGTGCCCCGCAGGGGTGTCGCTTTTGGCGTACAGGTTTAAGAACCGGTGTAGCGTGGTGGTGTGTTGGTTCACGCTTTGGTAGGCGAAATAGACCGCGCCAGCGCTCAGCAAGGCACCGATGGCCAAGATGATAAAACCAGTGGTGTGCTTGGCGCCAATTTTTAAGCCGCTGCGTAAGAACAACACGCCGCCGCTCAACAATAACAGGGTGTACAGGACAATCACCAAGACGTATGGCAAGAAGGCCGTGGCCAAATACACCGCGGTGGCCAAAATGGCCAGGCCAAAGAAGTATTTAACCGTGTCCATCCAGTAGCCGGCTTTGGGCATGATTTGTTTGCCAAAAGTGCCCACCAACATCAACGGTACACCCATGCCTAAGGCCAAAGCGTATAGGGCAATGCCGCCAAGGGCCGCGTCACCAGTTTGGCCAATGTAGCCCAGCGCAAAGGCTAAGGGCGGGGCCACGCAAGGGCCAATGATTAGGGCTGAAAACATGCCCATTAAAAACACCGAAGTGATTTTGCCGCCGCTGAGGTTTTGGGTTTTTTGGCTAAAGTAGTTTTGAATCCACGATGGCATTTGCAGTTGATACACGCCAAACATGCCTAAGGCCAGCACCACTAGCAGCAAGGCGCTGGTTAAAACCACCGCTGGCTGCTGTAGCCAAACCGTGAGCAGGGCGCCCGTTAAGCCGGCAATCACGCCCACAATGGTGTAGGTCAAGGCCAAGCCTTGCACGTAGATAAAGGATAGGGTCAGGCCACGTTTTTTGCTGGCGCTGCCTTTGTCGCCCACGATGATGCTGGAGACGATGGGTAAGAGGGGGTACATACAGGCCGTAAAGCTTAAGCCCATGCCCGCAATGAAAAACGCCAATAGGCTTTTGGTTAAGGTATCGCGTGATAACGCAAAGTCACTGCCACTGCTGCTTGGGTTATCACTACCTAAAAAAAAAGGGCTTTTACCTGCGTCTTTGGCGTCGCCTTCGGCGGCGATCACGCCCACGGTATTGACCTTATAGGTTTTTTTGGTGGGTGGATAGCAAATGCCTAGGTCGGAACAGCCTTGATAGCCTAGGGTCAGGGTGTAAAAGTTGGCCTGATTGGGTTTAAGGTAGGGGTAATTAACCACCGCATCCTTATAGAAGACGGTTTGGGTACCGAAGAACTCGTCGGTTTTGGTCACGCCCTCGCTAAAGCTGGGCTCGCCCAGTAGCTCGGGTTGGTCGGTGCTGACAGAGACCTGCGTTTTATAAAGATAATAACCATCGGCCACGTCAAAGGACACTTTAACGCCTTCAGCCGTATTGGTTAAGGTCGGAATAAAGGCTTTTTCTGGCGAGAGCAGGTCGTCAGGGTTGACGTTGGCTTGCGCGAAAGACCAGGCGAATAAGCCGTATAACAGCAACATCACGGCATGGGACGAGTTCTTCAGTAGTTTAGTCATGGATATTGTATGTACGCATAAGCGGAGTGGTTATGAATGGATTCGAAGTTTTCACTTTCGACGACAAATGCTGTGACCATCGGCAGCTTGCGAAGTTCAGCCGCAATGTCACGAACCATGTCTTCAACGAATTTTGGGTTTTCATAAGCACGTTCGGTCACGTATTTTTCATCCGGACGTTTCAATAGGCCATAAAGCTGACAAGAAGCCTGTGCTTCAACCATGTCGATCAAGTCTTCGATCGCCACGTTGGCGGTGGTGGTGATGTCTAAGGTCACGTGTGAACGCTGGTTGTGGGCGCCATACTGTGAAATTTGCTTAGAGCAAGGGCACAGGCTGGTCACCGGAATCAATACCTTTAAACGGTGGCTGTAAGCGCCGTCTTTGACTTCACCCACTAGGGTCACATCATAGTCCAACAGGCTTTTAATGCCAGAAACCGGGGCGGTTTTTTGGCGGAAGAAGGGCATGCTGACTTCGATGCGGCCTGCATCTGAATCAAGTTTGGCCAACATGTCGTGGGTGAGCTGGGTAAAGCTGTCAAAGCTCAGCGGCTGCTGGTTGTCTTCCAGTAGCGCCACAAAGCGAGACATGTGGGTGCCTTTTTGATCGGCCGGTAGGCGCACCGTCATGGCAAACAGGCCCACGGTGTGTTGGCAACCTTCTTGGCTTTGAATCGAGACAGGCATGCGCAGGCCTTTAATGCCCACTTGGTTAATCGGTAAGTTTCTTAAGTCTTTGCTGCTTTGGATGTCTGGAATGGCATTCATGTATGGAATCCTGTTGACGTTGGTGGTCGCTCTTATGTAAAAGGCGCATCATTTTGTGGAGCAAGTATACGCTAGCTGCTAAATCCGAGCAAACTACTCAAGAATAGGAGAATCAGGTATATTGTCAAACTAAATCGACGCCATAAGCAATGACGGAAACGACAGCGTGGACGGGCTTTATGGCGACATTAGCCTTAAAAATTTGTTATAGTGCCAAGCAAATAGGCAGTAATTAAAACCGGCGGGCCCCGAGCGGCCAGCCCATTTCCAGACGTAAAAAAGGATTCCAGCATGAGTGCGCCCTTAGAAACCAAATACACTGAAGAAACCGTTTTGTGGATCAAACGCCATACCGATAAATTAATGAGCTTTGGCATCACCCGACCAGAATCCTATCGCTTTGCCGCCGGCCAATTTTCGCGCCTGGGTTTTCAGCAAGCCCACGGTTTTATTTGGCGAGCGTATTCAGTGGTTTCAGCAGAGTATGAAGACACTTTAGAATTTTTTGCCGTGTTGATCGAAGGGGGCCCGTTCAGCGAATACTTCAAAACCATGGCCGTCGGCGATCAAATATTGTTGGATAAAAACGCCACTGGCTTTTTGCTGCCCGAACGCTTTACCGACGGCAGTGACTTGGTGATGCTCAGCACCGGTTCGGGCATTGCCCCGTTTATGTCGATTTTAAAGCAGCCCAGCATTTGGACGCGCTTTGAACGGCTGGTGTTGGTGCATTCGGTCAGCCACGAAGGCGATTTAGTGTTTAATCAACAGGTTGCGGCTTTGCAAGAACACCCGCTGGTGGGCGAATATTTCGACAAGCTGACGTTCCAGCCCGTGGTGACCCGCGAAAAAGTCGACGGTGCCTTGAATGCCCGCTTGCCTGATTTAATCAAGGACGATACCCTGAGTGCAGCGATAGACTTGCCGTTCACTCAGGCGGCCACGCGCTTTATGATCTGTGGTAATCCGGACATGGTGATGGATACCCATAAAGCGTTGAGTGCGAAAGGATTCAACCTTAATCGGGTGCGTGTGCCAGGTCATATCTTATTAGAAAACGGGTTTTAACAGTTAGGTTGACAGTATCAGCATGGATGAGCACACCATAAAGGCTTTAAACATCAGCGAAGCAGCGGCCAAAAAATTGGCCAAGCTTAATCTGCACGACGCTTGGGATTTAATTTTACACCTGCCGCTGCGCTACGAAGACGAAACCCACATTACCCCCATTGCCAATGCGCCCTTTGGTCAAAGCTGTATGGTCGAAGGCACGGTGATTGCGCAAGAAGTGCAGTTTCGGCCGCGCAAGCAGCTGCTGGTGCAAATCGAAGATGCTTCCGGCCACAGCCTGATCTTACGCTTCATCCACTTTTACCCCAGCCAGCAAAAGCAAATGGCGCAGGGCAAAACCATTCGCGCCCTAGGCGAAATCAAACGCGGCTTTTTGGGCGACGAAATGATCCACCCCAAAATCAAGGACGTGGCGGTAGAAGGCTCGTTGCCCGACTGTCTGACCCCCATTTACCCCACGGTTAGCGGCCTCACCCAGCCGGTGCTGCGCCGCATCATTCGCCAAGCGCTAGAGCACACCTCTTTGGCCGACACCTTACCGCAGCCTCTATTAGACAAGCTGCAGCTGCCGGCCTTTGGGCCATCCATTGGCCTGTTGCATGCGCCATCGCCCGAATACCGAATTCAAGACTTAAGCAACGGTGCCTTGCCCGCCTGGCAGCGCCTTAAGTTCGATGAGCTGTTGGCGCAGCAGCTGTCGATGCGCCTGGCCTACCAAAAGCGCCGCAGCGGCGTGGCCCAGCCCTTAGTGGGGACGGGCGAGCTGTATCAAGGCCTGATTAATCAGCTGCCGTTTTCCCTCACCAGCGCCCAGAATAAAGTGTTGGGCGAAATCAAGCACGATTTGGCCCAAGGCTACCCCATGCATCGCCTGCTGCAAGGCGACGTAGGCAGCGGTAAAACCATTGTTGCCGCCCTCAGCGCCCTGACCGCCATCGAGGCCGGTTACCAGGTGGCGCTGATGGCGCCGACCGAAATATTGGCCGAGCAACATTACCTTAAGTTCAAGCTGTGGTTTGAGCCCCTAGGACTAAAAGTATCGTGGCTGTCTGGCAGCCTGCGTAAAAAGGCCAAAGACGCCGCTAAGGCCGAAATTGCCGCCAACGAAGTACACATCGCCATCGGCACCCACGCCTTATTCCAAGACGACGTGGTGTTCGCCAGCATGGGCCTGGTCATCGTCGACGAGCAGCATCGCTTTGGCGTGGCCCAGCGCCTAGCCCTTAAAAACAAAGGCCAAAGCGTGCATCAGCTGATGATGTCGGCCACGCCGATTCCCCGCACCTTGGCCATGAGTTTTTTTGCCGACCTAGACGTGTCGGTCATCGACGAGCTACCGCCGAATCGTACCCCCATCGTCACCAAGCTCATCAACGCCGCTCGCCGCCAGCAGGTGGAAGAATTCGTCTACCAAACTGGCCATAAGGGCGAGCAGGTGTATTGGGTGTGTCCGCTCATCGAAGAAAGCGAAGCCCTCGAGCTGCAAACCGCCGTTGACACCCATGCTTATTTATCCGATTTACTCAACGGCCTTAAGGTCGGACTGGTACACGGCAAGCAAAAGCCGCAGGAAAAAGCCGAAGTCATGGCCCAGTTTGCCGCCGGCGAGCTGAATGTCCTCGTGGCCACCACCGTGATTGAAGTGGGGGTGGACGTGCCCAATGCCAGCCTGATGGTGATCGAACACGCCGAGCGCATGGGCCTGTCGCAGCTGCATCAGCTGCGGGGTCGGGTGGGTCGCGGTGCCGCCAAAAGCATGTGCGTGCTGCTGTTTGAAGAGCCGCTCAGCGATTTGGCCAAGGCCAGGCTTAAGGTGATTTACGAGCACACCGACGGCTTTGAAATTGCCCGCCAAGATTTAAACATTCGGGGCCCAGGCGAATTTTTGGGCGCCCGCCAAAGCGGCGCACCCATGCTGCGCTTTGCCAACCTAGAAGAAGACCTAGCCCTGTTAGAGCATGCTCGCCAGCTGGCGCCCGAACTGATTCAGAATCATCCAGACATCGTCGCCACTCATCTAGCGCGCTGGCTGGCACACAAAGAAGGTTATTTAGGGGTTTAACATGTTGTTTATACCAAGCCATACGGTCGAAGCGTGGCTGCTCGAAGACATTAATATGGGCGATTTAACCACCCGTACCTTGGGCTTAGCGCACACGCCAGGGGAGATGACCTTCCGCTGTCGCAGCGACGTTTGCGTGTCCGGCATGGCAGCCGCCAAGGCGGTGATGGCCAGGCTAGACCTCACCGTCGTGGCCAGCCTAAACGAAGGCGATGTGGCCAGCGCCGGCAGCATTTTATTACAGGTGCAAGGCCCGGTTGAGTGCCTACAGCAGGGGTGGAAGGTGGCGCAGAATATTTTAGAATGGGCCTGCGGCGTGGCCACACAAACCCAGAAAATGGTGAGTACGGCCCGCAGCATTAACCCCAAGGTCACCATCGCCTGCACCCGTAAAAGCATTCCCGGCACGCGCCTATTGGCCACCCAAGCCATTTTGGCGGGTGGGGCGGTCATTCACCGTGCCGGCACCGCCGAAACGGTGTTGCTGTTTGCCAACCATCGCCATTTTTTGGCCGATCCCAACGACTGGGCAAGCCACGTCGCCATGCTGAGGGTCGGTGCGCCAGAAACCAAAATCATCGTCGAGGCCGACACCCTAGTCGAAGCCAAGGCCGCCTATCAGGCCCAGCCCGACGTGATTCAGCTGGATAAGTTTGGCTTTGCCGACGTGGCCGAGATTAAAGCCCATTGCGAACAGGGGCCGCATGCCGTGACCTTATCACTGGCTGGCGGCATTAATCCCGCCACCGTCGCCGACTATGCCGCCACCGGCATCAACGTGTTGGTGACGTCATCGCCGTATTACGCCAAGCCAACCGACATTGGCGTGCAGCTGCGGCCTTTATCGTCGTAGGCAGCACCATAAAAAAAACAGCGCCTTAAACGGGCGCTGTTTTGTGTGGGGTGGGTAAGCCTGCTCAGTCGAAGCGTACCTTGCCGCGTAAGGCCTTGGTGGCCCCTTTGCGGGTTTTGCCTTCGAGGCGTCTTTTTTTTGAGCCCAGGGTGGGCCGTGTTGGCCGTCTGGTTTTTTCAACCACCAGGGCCTCCTGAATCAAGGCCACCAGCCGTGCTAAAGCGGCTTCTTTATTCATTTCCTGGCTGCGATGCGCCTGAGCCTTAATCACCACCACGCCCGCGGGGCTAATCAAATGATGGTTCATGGCCAACAGCCGCTGCTGATGGTATTCGGGCAGGCTCGAAGCTTTGATGTCAAAGCGCAGATGAATTGCCGTAGAGGTTTTGTTCACGTGCTGGCCGCCCGCACCCTGAGCGCGGATGGCGGTGAGTTCAATTTCGTCGAGGCTAATTTGGGCCTGATTCGAAATCACCAGCATTTAAACCACCGCCTCTTGCCAGGGCGTAAATTTAAAGCCTAAGTGCTGCTCGCTGTCCGATAGCCAAATGGTGTCTTCTTGTAGGGTCGCCTGAATCACCATGCTGCGCTTGGCCAAAGAGGCCAGCTGCGCCATTTGTTCGTCGTCTAAAAACAGCACGCTCAGATTTTTGTGCATCGCCAATTTGTTTTGGTTTTGCTGCCACCAAATCGTCCCAGCGCGCTCGCCGTAGGCGTATAAAATCACCTGTTCGGCCTGATGGCTGGCTTTACGCAAGCGTTTTTCATCGGGCAAGCCCAGCTCAATCCATAGGTCTGGCTCGTTGTAATCGTTTAAGCGCCACAGCTCTGGCTCGTCGTCGGCGGCCAAGCCCTTGGTAAACACCAACCGTTCATCGGCATGACAAATCCACGCCAGTAGCCGCAACATCATTCGCTGTTCGCTTTCCGAAGGGTGTTGCGCCAGCGTCAGCTGCACGTCTTCGTAGTGATTGCGGTTCATGTCGGCGATGTTGATGTTTGCTTTGAAGATGGTTGCTTTTAAGGCCATGGTGGGTTTTCTAGTCTGCGAAAGGAAGGCGCCTAGTGTACTCGATTTTGGGCAGTACGGATATGGTTCGGTGGGGATATAAGGCCGTCGAGCCTAGGCGCTTGTTGATGCCATTGTCTCGTTCGTGGCCTGGCCGTGTCCAGTATTGTTTATATTAAAATCGTATTGACGGCGTTTTCTTTTTACGCCAAACTTGCTTCGTTGGGTTCAATCACCCAACCGGCTTTGACAGGCTGTAAACTCGGCAGACGTGCCGCTGATGCGGTTTTTTACGTCTGCGCCTACCCATGGCCATGTGTTCCCTTATGGTGGCAGATGGTGGGGCACGCTTGCGTGCGCTGGTGCTCGAGTTCCAGTCTGTCAACCCGTCATTCTGTCGCCACCCCTCCTGTTTGACAGCATTAGGGCTGGTTAAATAATCTCGAGAGGTTTCATCATGGCACATGCCCCATCCGTTGGACTCCATATTCTTTTACTTCATGTTTTCTGTTCACGCTTCTGGCCGTTGGGTCGAGGAGGCGGCGATGAGTAATTTACACAATCACTACAGCGGTTTGGCGTCGGTGTTGGCCAATCCGGAGGCGGTGGCCAACCCTAAAGCCTTAAGCGCGGGCGATTTGAGCCTGATGCAATCACACGTACAGGCCGCCCATTTTGGCCTTGGTCAGGTGCTGTCGGCGGTGGCGGTTTTAATCCAGTCTCAGGCGCGGGTTGACCCTGCTTACCAAATGCCACAACCAGAATTAAATGACGCCATGGCCGAGCTGTTGCTGCTGGCCGGTGGGGTGATGATGACCCTGAGCGACATTGGCCAAGCGTTTAACGATGAGGAGTATCGGCGCATTCGGCCGTATTAGCTTTAATATTATGTTTAAAACGCCCTGACGGTTTTGCCGTTGGGGCGTTTTTTTAATGACGGACGGGCAGGCTGCTGACTGACAGCGTTCTCTTTTTTGGTCTTAGAGTATGCTTTTTTCATTATTGTTTTGACATTGCGCTTTGGCTCCGACATATTAGATAGAGAACGTTCTTTTTCTATATTTTATCAGACGGTTGGCCCAATGCGGCAGTTACCCAACGTTGACCCAGCAGCATCGCTGTGCGGTCAGGTGATTAAGATGGCTTGCCATGGTTTGATGGCCGAAATCGGTCTGCAAAGGTTGTTCACTAAAGCAACACTCACCAAGGAAAAGGTTATGCCTTTAGTTGTTTATATTTTGGGTTTGGCAATTTTTGCCTTAACCACATCAGAATTTATGGTTGCGGGGATGATGCCTTCATTGATTATGGCGTTTGGCGTCACGGTCACGGAAATTGGCTATTTAATTTCACTGTACGCATTGGGAATGGTGGTCGGGGGGCCGATTCTAACCATTGGCTTATTGAAATTACGGGTCCCTAACAAGCATGGGCTGCTGGGCCTGTTGGCTATTTACGTGCTGTCACAGGTGACCTCCGCCTTGGCCAATGACTACACCGTCATGGCTTTGTCTCGGGTTGTGGCAGGGGTGGCGGCATCGGCCTGTTTTGGCATTGCCTTGGCCATGAGTGCCGAGATGGTTGCGTTCCAAGCACGAGGTCGGGCGGCTTCGATCGTGGTCAGTGGCCTAATGCTGGCAACCGTGGTGGGCGTGCCGATGGCCACGATGATTGATCAGTATTTTGGCTGGAGAGAAAGCTTTTGGGTGGTGGCCGTTTTGGCGGCCGTCTGCGCGGTCATTATTGGGTTGACGGTTTCAAGCAGCGGCAAACAAAACGCCGTTAGTTTAGGGCAGGAGCTAAAGGAGTTTAAAAAATGGCCGTTATGGGCGGCTTATGCCACCAGTGGTTTGGTTTTGGGCGCAACCTTTGCTGCTTTTAGCTATTTGTATCCGATCTTAACCGAGGTGGCGCGCTTTGAGGCGGCAACCATGCCGTTGTTGTTTGGCTTATACGGCGTGGCCAGCGTGGTGGGCAATTTAATCGTGGGGCGGTTTTTTGCCGATCGGTACACCATTGCCGTTGTGGTGGGCGGCCTGTCCGTATTGTCGTTTAGCCTTTTGCTGTTTGCCTTGTTTGGCGATTCTCAAACCGTCAGCGTGGTGGCGCTGGTGCTGATTGGTTTGGCAGGTTTGCCGATGAATCCCGCCATGATCACGAGGGTCATGAACGTGGCCCACCCTGGGCCGCTGGTGAATACGGTGCACACATCGGTCATCAACATTGGCTTGGGCTTAGGCTCTTGGCTTGGCGGCATAGGCATTGCTTGGGGGTATGGGGTTCGTTCGCCTTTGTGGGTGGGCCTGGTGTTGGCAGTTTTGGGCTTGGCCAGCGTGTTGCCATTTTTAAAAAAAGCCAACTATCCTCATTAGGCGGCCATTCAGCAGTGTGTACGGGTGTTTTTTTAACGAGAGATAAAGGATTCGATATGTTAACAAGATTTTCAGGCAAGATCGCCTTGGTGACCGGTGGGGGTCGAGGCATTGGGCGGGCGGTGGTGCAACAGCTGGCATTGGGTGGTGCGGCCTTTATTGGCATTCATTACGTGCATAACAAAGCAGCGGCTGAAGAAGCGGTGTTGGCCGTACGTTCATTAGGCGTGCAGGCCGAGGCTTTGCAGGCTCAGTTTTCACCAGATGCGCACAAGGGAGCAGAAAACCTATGGCACGCGTTTAGCCAAGCTGTGGCGCTGTATGTTGGGCGGGTAGCGCTAGACATCCTGGTGAACAACGCAGGCTTATTGCATGTGGCTTCATTGTCAAAGAGCACGCCCACAATCGTCAAGGACACGCTGGCGGTAAACCTAGAGGCCCCATTTTATTTAATTCAGGCGGCTGCGCCGTATTTGGTGGCAGGCGGCAGCATCATTAACCTATCCAGCGCCTTAACGCGCATTGCCGATCCTGAGCGCGCATTTTATAGCGCCTCTAAAGCCGCTATGGAGTCTTTAACGCTGTCGCTTGCGGCCGAGTTTGGGCCTCGGCGCATTACAGTAAATGCTGTGGCACCGGGCGTCATCGACACCGACATGAACGTTGATTATTTGGCCTTGCCAGAAGCCCGTCGAGCGGCCGCCAGTCGGTCCGTTTTTGCCCGGGTGGGTGAGGCAGAGGAAGTGGCTAATTTGATTGCGTATTTGGCCTCGTCTGAGAATCGATGGACGACGGGGCAGGTGATTGATGTGTCTGGTGGCACTCAGCTTTAAAGGGCCAGTGGGCTGATTAAGCTTAGTGGCGCCAGTTTAGTCTGGCGTCATGAAGCGGGCTGTGGCATGCTGTGTTGAGTGAAAAGCCATTTACTCAGATGACAAAGACCAGTTGTGAAAGGAGCACTTAATTAATCATGGTGAAACATAATCATGCGGCTGCCCCAGTGAAGCATAAGCCGTTGGGGCGACCCCGAACCTATGATGTCGATGAAGCGTTGGATCGAGCCATTGATGTTTTTTGTGAGCGTGGTTATAGCGGGGCTTCAATCAGTGCTTTGGCCCAGGCGATGGGCTTGGTTACGGGCAGTCTTTACAAAGCTTTTAAAGATAAAGAGGCTCTTTTTATGGCCGCTTTGCAGCGATACAATGCCAGAAATGGTAGGGTCACGGACGGCATCGTGGCGGCAGAAACGTCTGGCATGGAAAAACTGCGGGCGCTGTTAAAACTGTATGTCAGTGCTTCTCATAGTGTTGAAGGGTTAAAAGGCTGCTTGGTGGTGACCAGCGCCGTCGAGTTGACGACCTTTAGCGCCCAAGTCGCGGACAGGGTCGAAGGCTGTATTGAAGAACTGAAGGGGCTGTTGATGCGTATTGTGCGGCTGGGTCAGCGCGATGGGTCGATAAACACAAGCATTGAGCCCGAGGCGGCGGCAGTGTTTATTTTGTGTCACCTACAGGGTCTGAGGGTGATGGGCAAGCTAAACCCCTCGGCGCACGAGCTAGGCCTTGCGTCTGACCTGGTGGTCACGGTTTTAAAACCTTAGAAAAGTGGCTAAGCCTTGCCACATTAAAGCAAAGTTTAAGATGCCCTGGTGCTGGATTCGTCAGGGTATTTTTAATGGCTTAATGCCAGAAGGAGACCAATGGCAAACATCATTAGCCTATCGGATATTTTTAAACGCCCTAACGGTTTTGCCGTTAGGGCGTTTTTTGGTCAAGCTAGGCGGCCACGGGCGTGGCCAAGTATAAAACATGATGGCGAATGTCGCCGGGCCAGCCTTGCATGGCCTCGCTTAGCTGTGCGGGTTGCTGGGCGAATAGGGCGCGGCTGGCGGCCTCAAATAGGGGCAGGTCGCCGGCCATGGCCGCCATAAAGTGATAGGCACGTTCTTGCGCCTGGCGCTGTAAATCTTGGCCACTGTGCTCGCTGCGGGCCTGCTCCACCAGCTTGCGTAGGGTCACCGAAGCGCCACCGGGCTGGGTGGCCAGCCAGTCCCAGTGGCGTGGTAACAGGGTAATTTCTTTGGGCACCACCCCCAGCTTAGGGCGGCCGCGGCCGCGAGGCTGTGGTTCGGCATCTTCTGGTTTAGCTACTGGTGCTGCGCTGCTGGCAAAACGGGCCAAAACGTCGTCGTAACTGCCTTGGGTGTTGATGTCGATGCTGCGGCCACTTTGGTCGTCAAAAATGAGCAGGCTGTGTTGGCCTTCGTTTTCAAGCACTTGTTTGACGGCCATGGCCACGGTTTGCAACGTGCCAGAGACCATGCGGCTGTGGCCGTTAAAACAGGTATAGCTTTGGGTATGAGACATGAGGGCTCCTTGATTATTACCCGTATAATAATAAGGAGAATAATTTGTGTCAATATTACCCGGGTAATAATTGCTTTGGCCGGCGCAACGTGTGGTTTAAACGGTCCTAAGCGGCCAAGAGCAATGGGCCGTGATGCATCGTGACAATGGGGGGTTAGGGCTGTTCCGGCGGCTGTAAGGCCAGGCGCAAACGCTCGATTTGTTCCAGCCGGGCCTTGGTGCGATGCCAGTCTTGGTTGTTCAGTGCGGCAATGAGGGCATCGACGAGGGCCATGATCGACACATTGGTGTCCCAGCCGCTATGGCCTTCGGTATGCGCGATCAGGGTCACGTTAGAGAGTGTGTGTAGGGGCGATTGCCATTGGTCGGTCACCAACACGATGTGGCTTTTTTGAGCGCGCGCTTGCTGCGCTAAAGGGTGTAGTTCTGGCCAATAGCGGCGAATGTCAAAAATCACCAACACGTCGTGCTTGCCCATGTCGACAAGGGCATCCATCCAAGTGTGTGACATGGGGCGCAGCAGGCCGACGTTAGGGCGGATGGCTTGGAGGTGATGCCCAAAATACTCGGCAATCGGGCCAGTGATGTGGCCACCAATGAGCCACAGCCGATATTTGGGGTGGCCCAGCAGCGCCACCGTGGTTTCAAAATCTGCTGGCAGCAGCTGGGCCATGGTTTGATCAATCAGGTGTTTTAGGTTGTCTGCATACTGGTTCAAAAAGTCATGGGGCGGTATGGCCATATTGGGCTGGCGTCTGGCCAGCGGTGAGCGCCGCTGTGGCGCCAGCTCGGTGCGCAGCGCCTCTTGAAACTGGTTGTAACCACCAAAGCCCAGCTTGGTGATTAAACGCAAAACGGTTGGCCCGCTGACGGCGGCTTTTTGGGCTAACTGGGCAATGGTTTCTAAGCCAGCAATGGGGTATTGCTGGATCAAAATACGGGCCACTTTCTTCTCGGTCGGGGAAAGCGTGTCGAAGCGTATTCTCAACAAGTATTCAATAGACTGTTCGTTCATCCTTTTAACCTTTTGATTTGTATTTGAATGTTAGCACGAAACGCTTTTGTCATAAATGCCGCAGTGTGTAATTTATATTACAAAATTAGCTTGATTTGGTGAAGTATACTGTTTATTCTTTTTGCATAACAAGCTAAATGGCATAAAAGGAGACGGTCATGGAATCGACAGCAAGGCACACTCAGGCGCTGCTGGCAGAGATTACAGCGCGTGGGCTAAGCCACGTGAAAGTAGGCTTTTTTGATTTAGAAGGGGTGTTGGTCGGTAAGTATGTGTCGACGGAAAAATTCACTTTGGCGCTGTCGCAGGGCCTGAGTTTTTGTGATGTGGTGATGGGTTGGGACGTCAATGATGCTCTATTAGACAACATTCGCTTAACCGGTTGGGCCAGCGGTTATGGCGATGCCCAGCTGACGTTATTGCCGGCGCACTATCGGGTGCTGCCGTTGGAAGGCGATCAGCTGTTTGTGCCCGGTCAGCTAGCAGGGCGTCTGGCTGGCATTTGCCCGCGCAATGTGTTGTTACGGGTGCTGGAGACGGCGACGCAAATGGGGTTTAACAGCCGGACCGGCTTTGAATATGAGTTTTTGGTGTTAGACGAACCACACGAAGCGCTTCGCGCCAAGCAGTTTACCCAACCCAAGCCCTTAGGCGAGGGGGCGTTTGGTTACTCTATGCTGCGTACGGCCATGCACCATGATTTTTATGAAGGGTTATTGGCCTTATGTGCCCAGATGAAGATGCCGATCGAGAGCATTCATGAAGAAACCGGCCCCGGCATGATGGAAGCGGCCTTGGCGGTCACCGAGACCAGCCTGGCGGCAGACAATGCGGCGCTGTTTAAAACCTTTAGCAAGGCTTGGGCACATCAGCAGGGCCGCATGCTGTCGTTTATGGCCAAGTGGCATCCTGACTATTCTGGCCAAGGGGGCCATCTCCATATTTCTTTACAAGGCTTAGACGGCACCAGTGCCTTTTACGATGCGGCCGCCACCAATGGCATCAGCCAGACGATGCGCTGGTTTATTGGCGGCCTGCAGCAGCTTAGCGCTGAATTTATGTGTTTGTTTGCGCCCAACATCAACAGCTATCGTCGTTTGGTCCCTGGCTACTGGGCACCGACCACGGCCTTATGGGGCATTGATAATCGAACCGTGGCCATTCGCGCCATTACTGGCGGTCCGTCATCGCAGCGCATCGAGTTCCGCGTACCAGGCGCCGATGCCAATCCTTACCTAGCGGTTGCAGGGGTCTTGGCCGCAGGCCTGCACGGTATTCGCCATCAGCTCGAACCGGATGCGCCCATTAGCGGCAATGCCTATGCCGTGACCGTGCCCGAAGCGCGGGTGTTGCCGCGAACGTTATGGGATGCGGCGCAGCGACTGCGGGGCTCAGAGGCAGCGATTGAAGCGTTTGGGGCTGATTTTGTAGACCATTTCGCCAGCATGAAAGAATGGGAAGAGCGGGAATTTCAGCGTCACGTCAGTGATTGGGAGCTGGCGCGCTATTTTGAAATCATTTAGTGCGGGCAGAAACATCATCTGTGGATCACGTTTTTTTTAGGGATTTTTATATGACAAACAAGTTTAAAGTAAAGGGTTTGCTTGATAATCAAACTTTAATCGAGCGGGCGTACACCACCCAAGATGAGCTGACACAGGCGCTGTCTCGGGCCAAGGTGGGGCAAGCATTGTGGCAAGCACGGCCGCTGGCGGAACGAAAAGGCCTGGTGGCTGCTGCTGTTGCTTGGTTGGCGGCGCAGCAGACGCAGCTGGCGCAAGCCATTACCGAATCCATCGGGCGCCCGCAGGCACAGGCCGGTGGTGAAGTGGTGGGTATGGCCGAGCGCGCAGGCTACATGCTTAACGTGGCCGAGGCGGCTTTGGCCGATGTGGTGCCAGAAGCCAAGGCCGGCTTTACCCGGCGGATCACACGCCAGCCCTTGGGTACAGTGTTGTTGCTGGCCCCGTGGAATTACCCCTTGCTGACGGTGATTAACGTATTGGTGCCGGCGCTGGTGGCGGGCAACGTGGTGCTGCTGAAACACGCAAGCCAAACCACTCGCTTGGGTGACTATTTCACGGCCGCTTTTGCCGCTGTCGGCCTGCCTGAAGGCGTGTTTCAGCAGATCTTTTTGTCGCATCAGGACACCGAGTTTTTGGTACAGCAGCCGAGCATTGATTTTATTGCCTTCACAGGCTCCGTTGCGACCGGACGCCATTTACAAAGGCTTACGGCGAGTCGCTTTGTCGGCATGGGCTTAGAGCTGGGGGGCAAAGACCCTGCCTATGTGCGCGCCGACGCCAATGTCGCCGACAGTGCCCTACAGCTGGCAGAAGGGGCCTTTTTTAACGCCGGCCAGTCTTGTTGCGCAGTGGAGCGTATTTATGTGCATCAATCGTGTTACGAGGCCTTTGTGGCGGCCTTCGTGGCCGAAGCCAAGCGTTTGGTGTTGGGCGACCCACGTTTGCCCGAAACCACGCTGGGGCCGATGGTCAGCGTGGCGGCGGCCACGTTGGTGCGGGGGCAGGTGCAAGAAGCCTGTGCTGCTGGCGCAGTGGCCTTGTTGGATGAGGCTGATTTTCCGGCGAGCCAAAGCGGCACGGCTTACTTAGCCCCTCAGGTGCTGGTCAACGTCACCCACCGTATGCGGGTGATGACAGAGGAAAGTTTTGGGCCTGTCGTCGGCATCATGGCCGTGGCGGACGATGAGGCCGCAATTGGGCTGATGAACGACAGTGAGTATGGTCTGAGCGCCTCCATTTGGAGTGCAGATTCGGCGGCCGTGGCTGCCTTGGCCCCACGCCTGGCCTGCGGCACGGTTTTAATGAACCGCTGTGATTATTTAGACCCAGCGCTGGCGTGGACCGGGGTTAAAGACAGCGGCTATGGCGTCTCGCTATCGGCGCTGGGCTATGGCCAGCTGACTCGGCCACAGTCGCATCATTTTAAAACCGGATTGACGCAGGAGAACAACGCATGATGGCGCTTAATGGCAACTGGCATTATCCCACGGCCATTCGGTTTGGCGCCGGACGGCGCTCAGAGTTGGCCGAGGCATGCCGTGGATTAAACATACAGCGGCCCCTATTGGTGACGGATTCGGGCCTAAGCGCCATGCCGTGGTTAGCGGCCATGCGGCTGGATTTGCAGGTGGCAGGGTTAACTCAGGCCTTGTTTTCAGACGTGCGCGCGAACCCCGGTGGTCGGGATGTGGCCGCTGGGGTGCAGGCCTATCGAGCGGGCAGTCACGATGGGGTGGTTGCGGTCGGTGGTGGCAGCGCCCTAGACGTGGGCAAAACCATTGCCTTAATGGCTGGGCAAACCCGAGTGCTGTGGGACTTTGAGGACGAAGGCGCTAACTGGGAGCGGGTCGATGCAGCCGCCATGGCGCCGTGTATCGCCGTGCCCACCACCGCGGGCACTGGCTCTGAAGTGGGGCGCGCCGCCGTCATCGTGGACGAAGCGGCCAAGCGTAAAGTGATCATTTTTCACCCGCACATGCTGCCACAGGTGGTGATTGCCGACCCAGAACTGTGTGTGGGCCTGCCGCCTCATTTAACCGCAGCCACGGGCATCGATGCCTTGGTGCATAACCTCGAGGCTTTTTGTGCGCCCAGCTATCACCCCTTAGCACAGGGCGTGGCCTTAGAAGGGCTGCGTCTGATTCATGACTATTTGCCGCGGGCTTATGCCGATGGGGCCGACATAGAAGCGCGAGGCCATATGTTGGCGGCGTCGTTAATGGGCGCCACCGCTTTTCAAAAAGGCCTCGGCGCCGTGCACGCATTGGCGCATCCGATAGGGGCGGTGTTTGACGTTCATCATGGCTTGGCCAATGCCATTTTACTGCCTTATGTATTGCAGCGAAACCGTGACGCCATTGCCACTAGATTAGGCCCATTGTCCTTGTATTTGGGCTTGCCAGAACATGGGTTTAGGGGCGTGCTGCAATGGGTGTTGACCCTGCGTGCGGCCTTAGGCATTCCAGCCAGCCTGAGTGATGTTGGCATCGATATGGACCAGGCCGATGCCATTGCCGCAGCGGCCAAGCGTGACCCAAGTGATGGCGGCAACCCAATGTTGTGGACACAAGCGGATTATCGCGCGGTGTTTGAAGCGGCCGTGAAGGGCAGGCTCGACCATGCATAAACCCATTATTGGGGTGACGACGTATTCGCCCAGAGAAAAAGCAGGGTTTCATACCCCAGTTGCCTATTTGAACGCCATTATTCGTGCTGGCGGCGTCCCCATGCAGCTACCGTTATTGACCACGGCGCTGATTCCAGAATGGCTAGCAACGGTTCAGGGGCTGGTGTTTGTCGGGGGGAGTGACATTGGCGCCCACCACTACGGCGCCGCACCACACCCATTAGCGGAGGTGGTGTACCCCTTGCGCGATGAGGTTGAGCTGGCGCTGTTAACCGCAGCATTACAGCAGGCGCTGCCCATTTTGGCGATTTGCCGAGGCATGCAGCTATTGAATGTGGTGCAGGGCGGCAGCTTACATCAACACTTACCGGACGTGGTGGGCCATCAGGTGGCTCACCGTACTGCTTTAGGTGAGGCCTGTATGCATACTGTGCGAATTAGCCCCGAGTCGGCCTTAGCGAATCGACTGGGCACGTCCATTAGCGTGTCGTCGTTACATCATCAAGGGGTTGATCAACTAGGGGTGGGTTTGGCCCCCATTGCTTGGACTGAGGATGGCGTGATTGAAGCCCTTAGTCTGATGGACGTACCACAGGTTAAGGCGGTGCAGTGGCACCCAGAAATGACGGCAGATCACGACCCAAAGCAGCAGGGCTTATTTGATGATTTAGTGGTCAGCGCCCGTGCCTTGCGGCCCGAGTAACCAGGGTCAAGGCAGGGCTTAATATCGAAAAATGAAGGCGCATCAAGACCATAAACCATCGGTCTCTAAAGCAGGGTGTCTTAATAGGCATTTATAACAAAGAAGAAAATAGAGAGGAAACATCATGAATGCAATTAATCAAAGCCGGCCGCCAGGTGAGGCCTTAACGTCGTTACGCTACTGGCAGATGCGTATGTTTATCGTAACGTGGGTGGCGTATGCTTCGTTTTACCTCACCCGTCAGGCCCTGTCTGGGGCCAAGTTGGGCATTTTGGACGACCCCATTGCCAGCCTAATTTTAACCCGTGAAATGTTGGGTACGCTGGACGCGATTTACCTCACGGTGTATGCCTTGGGGCAGTTTGTGTGGGGCGGCAGTGCCGATCGCTGGGGGGTGCGCGTGGTGGTGCTCACAGGCCTATTGTTGTCGGCAACGACGGCGTTGGTGATGGGGCTTGTGCCCGCCCTGATTTTGTTTGTACCGCTGATTGCCATCCAGGCCGCAGCGCAGTCAACCGGCTGGGCGGCTTTGTGTAAAAATGTGAACGCTTTTTTTCCGCTACGGGCACGGGGCCGCATGATGGGGCTGTGGTCGACCTGCTTTATTTTTGGCGGGTTGATTGGCACCCCGTTTGCAGGCTGGCTTGCCTACGGTTTGTTTGACTCATGGCGCATGGCCTTTATTGGCTCATCGGTGGTGCTGTTCGTGATTGCGGGGCTGTTTTATTTGGGCCAGCGCAACACCTTAACCGATGCTGGTTTGGTCGAAGAAGCGCCGGCAGAGCACGCAGCCACCGTAACCGCCGAACGGCCGCCGTTTAAAGACACGCTCTTGGCACCGCTGCGTAACGCCATGGTGTTTAAGCTGGGCCTGTCTTACTTTTTATTAAAGCCCGCGCGTTACGCCATTTTGTTTTGGGGCCCCGTCATCGCCTTTGACGCCATCCCCAGCCTAAGCTTTTTGGGCGCCACGGTATTGCCGCTGGCCTTCGGTTTGGCTGGGTTGCTGGCGCCGATGGCGTTGGGATGGCTGTCAGATAAGGTGTTTGACGGCAAGCGCATCCCCGTCGCGGTCTTGTCTTTGGTCTTTACCATTTTGATTTTGTTGTTGTTCATGCCGCTGGCGCGCACTGGCTCCATCCCGCTGTTCGTGTTGGCTTTGGCGTTATTAGGCTTTTTCTTGTACGGTGCCGAAGCCATTATTTCGGCAGTGGCGGCCATCGACTTTGGCACCCAGCGGCACGCTGGTGCGGCATTGGGCTTCATTAATGGTTGTGGGGCCATTGGTGCCATCTTGGGCGGCTGGTTGCCGGGCTTTATGGCCGAAGGCACGCTGTTCATGGTCTTTGCCGTGGCGGCAGGGGTGTCGACCTTGATCTTGCTGCCGTCTTGGAACCGCCGGGCCGAAGAAGTTTAAATGCGTTTAACCCATCACAATGTTGATGAAGGAGTCACGGCATGAGTGAGCATAACCAGCCCGTTCAGGTACGGCGAGAGCTAAAAAAAACCTTAGGCGGCATTCATTTGTGGGGTATTGGGGTGGGCTTGGTCATTTCCGGTGACTACTTCGGTTGGAGCTATGGGTGGGGATCGGCCGGCACCCTAGGGTTTTTGATCACCGTGGCGGTGATTGCCATTATGTACGTGTGCTTTATTTTTAGCTATACCGAGCTCACCACCGCCATTCCACATGCGGGCGGCCCTTTTGCCTATGCCAGTCGTGCTTTTGGGCCCGTGGGTGGTTACATTGCGGGTGCGGCCACGTTTATTGAATTTGCCTTTGCACCGCCGGCAATCGCCTTGGCCATTGGCGCCTACGTGAACGTTCAGTTTCCAGCATTAGACCCAAAAATGATCGCCCTGTGCGCCTATTTGGTGTTTATGGGGGTGAACATCTTGGGCATGCACATCGCGGCGACGTTCGAGCTGTTTGTGACGGTGATTGCAATTGGTGAACTATTGGTATTCATGGGCGTTGTGGCACCGGGCTTTGAATGGGCTAATTTTAGTGCCAATGGCTGGGCGGGGTCGAATGAGTTTAGTATGGCCACTTGGGGCGGTATTTTAGCGGCCATCCCGTTTGCGATATGGTTTTTCTTAGCCATTGAGGGCGTGGCCATGGCGGCAGAGGAAACCAAAGACCCCATGAAAACGGTGCCCAAGGCCTACATCAGCGCCATTCTAACCCTAGTGGCCTTGGCCTTGGGGGTGATGTTCTTTGCCGGCGGCGTGGGCGACTGGCGTGAGCTCGCTAATTTAAATGACCCATTGCCACAGGCGATGAAGGTCATTGTGGGAGAGTCCAGTGGTTGGTTACACATGTTGGTATGGCTGGGTCTGTTTGGGTTGGTGGCGAGCTTTCACGGCATTATTCTCACCTGTTCGCGACAAATTTTTGCCCTGTCACGTGCCGGCTTCATGCCGCCATACTTTGCTAAGGTGAATCAGCGTTTTTATACCCCGCATCGGGCCATTTTGTTGACGGGCGTTATTGGCGTGTTGGCTATTTTTAGTGACACCTTCATCGTGATTGATGGCCAGCCGCTGACGGCCAACATCATTACCATGGCGGTATTTGGTGCGCTGCTCTTGTACATTATGGCCATGTTGAGCCTGTTTCGGTTACGACGCCAAGAGGCTGATTTAGTACGACCCTTTAGGGCGCCATTTTATCCTTATTTTCCACTGCTGGCCTTAGGCATTGCGATTCCCGCCGTGGTGGCCATGGCCTGGTTTAACCCCATTGTGTTTCTGATCTTCATTATGGCGATGCTGCTGGGTTATGTGTACTTCAGGCTGACCGCCAAACAGCGTGCTGAAGCGCCCGTGGATGACTTGTTAAACAAGCGTTAGTTTTAGTTCGTTACGTTTTCTTGTCGATAAGATCGGGGGTGGATGAGACAGGCCTGAGCTTTTAGTCAAGGTACTCTATACGCTTGCCAGAAGGCTTTGTATGGTTGGCAAAACCATGCTTTAAGTAGAGGCCAAAAATGGCGAGGGCGGTCACCAAGGTGGCCAGCGCTAAGTAATGGAAAAACCCTTCAATATGCTGGCTAAAGGCGATGAACCATGCGCCTATGATTGACCCGATGATTGAACCGAAGCGACCACAGGCCATTGCCCAAGCGATGCCTGTGGTTTTTGATTGCGGCGGGTAGATTGTGGCGGCAATCAGATTCAAGCCATTTTGGGCGCCGGCAATGGTAAACCCAATGAAAAAGACAAAAACAAATAGGCCATACCCTGTGTGCAGTAAGGAGCCTGCGATGAGCATGATCAGTGTGGCGCTGAAGTAAGTCAAAGAGAGCATTAAAAAGGGTTCTTTGCGTGCGTCCATTAACAGCGCCAACGTAATGGCGCCCACCGTCCCGCCTAGGGGGAGCATTGCGGCAACGAGGCTGAGCTTTTGGGTGTTGAATGCGCTGCTGAACAGAATGGGCAGCCAGTAGGTTAATAAGTAAAAAGTGAACAGCGAGGAAAAAAAAGCCAGCCACAACAGAAGCGTGGTGAGCCTATTGGCTTGGGTGAACAGGCTGGCGGCGCCAGCTTTCTGGCTGCTTGTGGGTGGAGATTGGAAGCGACTGTTTGCTGGGACGGCATGACCGCTGATGCGACTTAAAACAGTGATGAGCTTATCTTTATACTGCTGATGGCTGAGCATGAACTGTAGTGATTCTGGGAGTTGGGTGAGGATGAGGGGCAGCAGCATGAGCGGTACAATGCCCCCTATCAGCAATAGCTGACGCCAGCCGTATGAAGGCACAATTTGGCTCGCCACTAATCCCCCCACTGCAATGCCCACGGTAAAGCCGCTCCAGCTGAGTGTGGCCATCATCATGCGTCTTTTTTTGGGTGCGTACTCGGTACTTAAGGCGATGCAAATCGGCATGGCGCCGCCTAGGCCTAAGCCTGTGAAAAACCTCAGTCCGGCCATGATGGTGACGTTATGTGATTGGGCTGTGAGGAGGGTGCCTAAGGAAAAAATCAAGAGCGACACGATCAATATTTTCTTGGTCCCCAATTTGTCAGCAAGTGGGCCAAAAAGAATGCTGCCCGTCATGAGCCCTAATAGGCTTGCCCCAAAGACGATGGACAAGGCTTGTGGTTGGATGGCCCATTCTTGGGCTATGGACGGGCCAATATAGGCGATTAAAGAAACGTCAAAGCCGTCGACGGCCGCTATCATAAACAGGATGAGGAAGGTGATTTTTTGAAATAAAGAAATCTGGGTTTGGTCAAGGAGGTCTTGGACATTAAGGGGCTGCTGGAACATTATATGGTTTCGCCTATTTTGGGGAATGAGGACAGGTAGGCCTTATGGGCCACGGCCTGATTAAGGTTTGTTTTAATGACTAATGATTCAATTAAGGCCATTGGCCTAAACTTGTTTACAAAGGTTATTTTAATGTATTAATATAAATAATAATCATTATCATAAGCGTTCTTATTAATCATGACAATTACTTTTAATCCGAGTAAAGACTTCTTATTTGTTTCGCCGTGGCGCGGCGTTTATTCTCGTTCGCCTCTGGTGCCTGTGGCCTATGCGCCCAATGCTGAATTTGGCATTGATCAGGCCGCATTACGTCAAGCGATGACGGCCGGTTTTGCTCAGCTTGACGCGCCTAAGGCCGCTAAGGCCATTATGGCTGGCTGTATTCCGTTTGCCGCAATGGATGCGGCCTGTTTGTATTTGATTGATGAGGTTGAATATTGCGATGGCGAAGAGGCTTTGGCGCTGTTGCAGTCTTCGTCTAAGCCGTCTGCACCTGCGGTCAACCCTATTTTGTCGCATCAGCCCTTGATGTCGGCATCGGCCTATAAGGAGGCGGTGGCGCGGGCGGTACTGACCATTCAGAACCACGAATTAAGCAAGGTGGTGTTGGCGCAGGCGCAGTGCCTGACCTTGACCCATCCCATCAATACTGTGGGCGCCTTAGCCCGTTTACTCGCCCAAAACCCTTCTGGCTATACCTATTCAGTGCCTGTGCGGGAGCGTGGCGTGTTCATCGGGGCCAGTCCTGAGTTGCTGGTGCGGCAGCAGGGCCAGTACATTGAGTGCTTTCCTTTGGCCGGTACGGCTGTCAGGGCTTTGGCGCCGACGCAAGACCAATTCAACGCCGACCAATTATTGTCCTCTTTAAAGAACCAACACGAACACCGGCTGGTGGTAGAAGACATTGTGCAGCGACTAGCGCCCTTGGTGACCGAGCTGTCGGTGTCTGAAACGCCGGAGCTGGTGTGCACCAGTCAAGTTTGGCATTTGGGCAGCAAGATTACGGGCAGACTAGTGCAGAAAGGGCATGTACTTGACTTGGTGTCTTTATTTCATCCGACGCCGGCTTTGTGCGGTAGTCCACGAGACGCTGCGGCGGCTTTTATTCAAGTAGCGGAGCCGTTTCGGCGTCATTATTTTTCAGGGGCCGTGGGCTGGTGTGATGCGCATGGCAATGGTGAATGGGCCGTTGCCATACGCTGTGCTGAAATTAAAGGGCATGAGGTGGTGGTGTACGCCGGTGCAGGCATTGTGGCTGACTCAGACCCAGAAGAAGAGTGGGTTGAAACCATGAACAAACAAAAAGTGATTTTAGAGGCGATTTTATAATAGAAAGGCAAACATGAGTATTCCACGAATTCCGGCTTACGCGCTGCCGACGGCGTCAGCCTTATTACCGAATAAAGTCAGTTGGCCCTTACGCAAGGAGCGGGCGGCTTTATTGATTCATGACATGCAAGATTATTTTATTCAGTTTTATGGGCGCGACAACGCCTTGCTTGAACAGGTCACCACCAATATGGCCGCCATCCTCGCCTTTTGTCGAGCGCAGGCGATCCCCGTATTTTATACGGCCCAACAAGCCGCCCAGATCTCGCAGGAAAGGGCCTTATTGTCTGATATGTGGGGCAATGGCATCACGGGCTTGACTCATTTAGAAGGGATTGTGGCCGAGCTTGCCCCCATTGGCTCGGAGCAGGTCTTGGTGAAGCATCGTTACAGTGCTTTTCAGCGTAGCGATCTTGAGGCTCAATTACGGGCGGCCAAGCGAGACCAGCTGATTATCTGTGGCATATACGCCAATATTGGGTGCCTGAGCACGGCGGTGGATGCCTTCATGCGAGACATTCAACCTTTTATGGTGATGGATGCTCTGGCCGATTTTTCCAAACAAGAGCACCTGAATGCCTTGCACTATACGGCAACTAAAGTGGGCGTTGTGGTGGATACGAAAGGGGTTTTGTCTGTATGAATCAGCTTCATCTCATCACGCAGTTGGATTTTCAGCACAAAAATGTTTGGGTGACGGGCGCGGGCAGCGGCATTGGGCTGGCCACCGCACAGGGCTTTGCTCAATTGGGGGCGCACGTGATTGGCTTAGATAAGGCCTTTCCCACGGCGCCCGTGGACATTCAGTGTGAGTCAGTGGATCTGGCCTCCGCCTCGGCGGTGGCCAGCCTGTGTCAACGGTTGCTACAGGCGAGGCCGCAGGTCGACGTATTGGTTCATGCGGCCGGTGTTTTACGCGGTGGCGGCCTGATGCAGCTGAGCGCTGACGATTGGACCGCCAGTATGGCCAGCAATGCTTCGGCTATTTTTTATCTGTCCCAGCAAATTGCGCCGGTGTTTCAACGGCAAAAATCAGGGGTTATGGTGACGGTGGCGTCGAATGCGGCCACCACTGCGCGGCAGCACATGACGGCCTATTGTGCGTCAAAAGCGGCGGCACTTAGCTTAACCAACTGTATGGCTTTGGAATTGGCGGCTTTTAACGTGCGTTGCAATACGGTTTCTCCTGGCTCAACGGACACGCCAATGCTGCGTGCGATGGTGGCTGGCGAGCATGGCTTTGCGGCATTAATTGCAGGGCTGCCGGCACAGTATAAATTGGGCATTCCCCTACAAAAAATTGCGACAACGCAAGAGGTGACCCAGGCGGTGCTGTTTTTGGCTTCTGACATGGCTTCTCACATCACCATGCAGAACATTATTGTGGACGGCGGTGCCACGCTCAATGCCTAGTGCCAGAATGCGTTCATGGCCTCATTTAGATTAGAAAGCAGGAAAATATGGAACAGATGATTCGAGAAGCGGTGGGCCAAACGTTAAACGTGGGCGCGGATGACATACAGGACACGGACAATTTGATTGAATTTGGCTTGCACTCTTTGGCCATCATGCAGCTAGTAGAAACGTTTTCGCAACGATTGAATAAAAAATTTAAATACACTGATTTTGCGCTGTCTCCGACCATTGCTGGCTGGGTGGCGCTGCTGCAAGGTGAATAAGCACTGGGCCGAGACGAGTGCTGTACTGGCGCCCGCCTCTTACTTTTGTCTAATGGGGTTCACCCCTTACATCGAAAAGGTAATGACATGAATGTGTCTGATGGCTCGCTGAGTCCCTTACAAATCGCCTACATCATAGGCCGCACTCACTATCTGCCCTTGGGCGGGGTGGGGATGCACGACTTTAGAACGTTTAAAGGTCAGCTCAATGGCCAACAATTACAAAACTGTTTGGCCTTGTTGGTGCAAAAACATGCGGCACTGCGCACCCTCATTAACGCAGACACCTTTAGGCAAACCGTTTTGGAACAGGCTGAGGTGCAATACACTGAAATTGATTTGCAAGGCTTACCGCATGGCGAAGCGCGCAACCAGGCGGCTGCATTAATGGCGCAGTACTCGCACTACGTCCATGATTTAAAAAGGCCGCCCTGGCATTTTTGGTTGGTTCAACTGCCGGAGGGGGCGGCGGAGGGCAACAGTATTTTAATGATCAGTTTTGACGCCTTAATCTTGGATGGTTATGCCATCTCAGCGCTGCTGCTGGCGCTGTTTGATGATTATGATGAAGCCATCGGTCAACTGGGGACGGCACAAAAGGCCGGCGTTGCGCACGTGAGCAACGGTTTGGCCAACATCGATTTTTTTGCAAACAAGCCAGAAGACGCTTTGTTTTGGCAAAATAAAATACAGGCCTTGACGCAGACAATTGATTTTCCTTGGCAAACAGATTTAGAAGCCATTGTGCGTTCCACCTATGGGCGGGTGACGCTCGGCATTTCGTCGGCAGATTGGGCAGGCTTAAGCAAGCGTGCCGCACAACACGGCGTATTGCCCAATGCCTTATTGAACGGGCTGATTTTGGCGGCCTTGGCGGCGCAAAACAATAACGGCAGCCTGTATGTGGCGATCCCGGTGTCTTTGTCTTTGTACCAACAAGGCCTGAGCAATCATTCAACCGTGTTGGCCATAACGCATGATGCGCATGCGGGCACCTCATTTTTTGAGCAAGTGGCGGCGCTACAGGCACAAACGTTTGAGGCCCTGGCTCATATTTCTTTTTCGGGAATTGAAATTGCGCGTTTAATTTGTGACCAAATTAAAACCAGCGTGCCTTTTCCTATTGTCTTAACCAATGGCCTATCCTGGCAGCGGCCGCCGGAAAAATCTTATTTACGCTATGATTCTGGGCAAACGCAAACGCCGCAGGTGGCGTTAGACGTGCGTGCTTCCTATGCGGCGGCCGGTGATGTACTGATCGATTTAGACTATGCCGAGGCAGCGCTGTCGCTTAGGGTGGTTGAGGGCATTCGAGAGGCCATGGCGGCTCAGATACGCCAACTATTGGTTGAGGGCTAGGAGGCGCGTGTGTTTAAGCGCAGCCACCGCCGTCGCTTCGGACGGCAGTGGCTGCGCTTGCTGTTTACTGACGCTTATTTTTTCACCTTTCCAACTAGGGTGTGGTCAAATGCGGTTACGATGGCCATTTCATCTGGCAGTTTATACTGAGCCACGTGTTTGGCCATGAGAAATTTCCTGATGTCGATTAACGCCAGCCTGTCAGCGTTTGGCTTGAGAATGATGTTGGTCTTGATTCTCTCGCCTAGGTGTACATCTTTAACGCCGACCACGTTGACGTTTTGGATCATGGGGTGGGTAATTAATAGGTTTTCCAATTCGCTCGGGGCTATTTTTTCGCCGGCCCGATTGATTTGGCTTTTGGCTCGGCCAGTGACCACTATGTTTGCCTGCTCATCCAAATAGCCTAGATCGCCGGTGATGTAAAAACCGTCGGTGGTGAACGCGGTTTGGTTAATGAGCGGGGCATTGTAATAGCCGTTAATGGTGTAGGGTCCTCGGGTGATGATGTGGCCCACAGTATTGAGCGGCAGGGGCTGGCCGTCATCATCGACGACTAAACGCTCGTCGCTGGGTGATAGTGCCTTGCCTTGGGTGTGGACCACGGTGGTCAAGTCGTCCACTAAATGGGTGAAGTTAACCAACCCTTCGGCCATGCCATACACCTGTTGCAGCTTGATGCTGAGCGTGTCAATGAGCCTTTGAGCAATTTCGGGGAGCAGCTCTGCACCGCCCACCTGGATCACCTTCAGGCTACTTAAGTCGTGCTCAGCGCGCAAGGATGAGTTTAGCCACAACAGCGCTAGGGAGGGCACCAAAGATACTTGAGTCACCCGGTGTTGCTGAATCAAAGGGAAGCAGGCATCAGGGCTGCCGTTGGGTGCCAGCACGATGGTGGCGCCTGCATGGAGGGCGCCTAAAAAACCGGGCGAACTCATGGTGAAGTTGTGTGAAATGGGTAGGGCAATGAGCTGTACGGATGAGGCCTGTAATTGGGCGACGTCGGCGCTGCAGCGCACCGAGTAGAGATAGTCATCGTGGGTTCTGGGGATCAGCTTGGGCATGCCTGTGGTGCCACCAGACAGCTGTAGAAAGGCGATGTCTTCAGAAGACACGTTGTGCGCAGGCGGCTCGGCCAGCGGCGAGGCGTTGGGCAGCATAGAGTCCAATGGCTCATGGCCGTAAATCGTTTGTAGGTACGCTAAGGATGGATTGGGCGTGACAAACTGGGCCACCACAGCGTGGGCGTCTTCTTTGCTGCCGTGCGGCGGCAGAATGCGAATGTACCCTTTGGCCTGGCTGGTTTGGCTGATGTTTTCAATTTCGTAGGCGCCATGGCCATCTAGCGCAAAAATGGGCCGGCCTCCGGCGTGATAAATGCCAAATAGGGCAATGAAGAAGGCCATGACGTTGGCAGACTGTAAAATAATAAAGTCGCCTTGCTGTATGCCTTGTGCGGTTAGATAGCCTCCATAGGCCGCCGATTTTTGGTACAGTTCGGCGTAGGTCAGGCTTCGGTCTTCTTGAATGACGGCCACGTTCTGAGCATGGCTGGCCTGGGCCTGGCGTAAAAAATCGGTGTGGGTTTGGCCGATCCAATAGCCTGAACGTCGATAAAGATCAGCCCGTTCGGCTGGATAGGGCACATAGAGATTTGTTTGGTTGCTAAAGTGCATATTGGGTCATCCTGTTTGTCATGAGTCACGTTGCCATCAAGTGCTGGGTCATTGCGGTGACCATGCCTAGCCTGCTGGTTTTGGGGTGTTGCTGCGCTTAAGGCATGGTCAGAGATCGCTAGGCTTTACTCCAATATGCTTTGACACGGTTATGGCGGCCGCTGAGCCCACGTTCGTCGCGTAAATATTTGCGTATGGCGCGGGCCTCTAGGTTTTCAATGGCCCCCCAGGCGGAGTCAATTTGAGGCATGTCTTGCAGGTGTTTGATCACGGTTGCGCTGATGTCCTGGGCGGGCAGGCGAATGAGCTTTTCGGGCGCGGCCACAAGGGCGTCCGGTAAGTAGGCCTGATCGGCCAAATCGCGGGTAATGGAAATAATGTAGGGGCTAATGGGGTTTTGCCAGTTTTCGAGCAGGGCCAGCACGGTTGGCAATGAGGTTTCATCCGCAATCAATAAGGTTTGACCTTCGTTTAAGTGGTCGCATCGCTCTGGGGTTTCGGAGATGCTGCGGATGATGTCGCCCGGATTTAAGCTTTTGGCCCAAAGGCCGCCTGGGGTATCGCCATGAATGAAAATATCAATGTCACCAATGTCATACTGTTCTTGGCCCGGCTGACTCTTTCTGGCTGCGCGTAGCGTGTAGTAGCGAGTGTCTTTGGCAAAGGCAAGCATGCGTTCTAAGCGGTCTTGCGACGACATTTTGCGGACCCGCCATAAAAACAGCTTATACAACCATTGCTTCAGCTTAGACAGTTTTTCACTGTCCTGCTTGATGCGCTGGGGCATGGCTTCTAGTTTGCTAAGCGACAATAAATAGGCATAGCCAGGTTGATCAAAGGGCAGGTTTAGGGCGCTTTTGACGATGAGGCGGATCATGTTTGGGCTCACCATGAGGGTTTCGAGCACTTCAAAATATTGTTTTTTATTGCTAATCGGTGATTCGCCTAGCTTAACCATGGCATTGTAGGCTAGGTAAAGCACGTTTTCCTCTAGGTCGCCTTTCAGTAAAAACGGGATAAAGGCTTCTTGCGTGCCCGCTTCGGCGGTGACCGAGATCAACATGCCCTCTTCAAAAATGTCCATTAGCTTGGCCGTGCTGATGTTCTTGAACTCGGTGTAGCCTCGAGCGATGCTCAGCACTTCAGACTGGTGGTCATCATTAATGTGGTCAATGACGTCGATTTTCTTATCGACGTTTTCAATCGGGGTGTATTTTTTATTGGTCATTTCAATCCTTTGTGATTGGGTGAGTAAAAGGGGTTTGTGTGGCCGCTGAGCGGCGGTGAGTAAGGGGCTAGCTGGGCAGTGGCTGGCGCTGTTTGATTAGGTAGCGTAGTCGCACACCGGACAGGCAAGCTGAGATAAACGTGGACAGGGACAAGGCATACCACCAGCCACGAATGCCCTGTGGCTCGATCAAGTAGGGGGTGCTGCTGAGCAGATAGCCTAAGGGAATAAAGATGAGCCACGAGGTCATGAATAAAATCACAAAAACGATGAAAAAATCGCTTAGTCCTTTTAAGGCAAAGCAAAAAATGTTGTTGAGCCCAAGGCAAAGCAGCACCCAAATCATGTACGGATAGATTGAGCGGGCAAGCTGCAACAGCTCGGCGCTGGGCTTATACAAGCCCATAATCAAGGTTGAAAATAAGATTAGGGCTAGGCAGATCAGGGCCAATAGCCCTAGGGCCAGCATGATGCCCACGGTCAGCGTTTGCTTTAATAAAGTGTGCTCATCTTGATGCTGTGCCACGAGGATGGCAATGGATCGGCTTAAGGCCGTCACGATGACCAAAGACAAAGGCATGATGCTGTAAACAATGCCATTAGCGCCCACTTCATTCACGCCGAGGCGTGCCAGCATGAGGCCCATCACCATGATTGCCCCCCATTCGGATAAATAAGACAAGGAAATGGGAATGCCTTTTTTGGTGTTTTGCCACATGCGCTGGGGGGATAGGTTTAGGCGCTGTAAGGGGTGATGCCAAATCACCCTAAAATTTTGATACATCAGAATAATGGGCAGCAGAATGAGGAATTTGGACCAGGCAAAAATGACCGAGGCGAGGCCAAAGCCGGCAATGCCCCAGGACTGTTGGACAAAATCAGAAAAAACCAAAAGGTAGATAAACAGCCCTTTGATGCAAAAGCTAAGCAACACGGTGACGGTGGCAAACACGGGGAAGCCGTAGGATTCACTAAAATAGTAAAAATTATTAAAGGCAATCATGCCTAAAATATAAGGCAGTAAATAGGTTAAATAAGTCTCTACCAATGGAATAATGGCGGGTGCAACGCCGATCAGCTTTAGGGTATAGGGCACGCCAATGATAAACAATACGGAAAACACAATGCCGATGGTCATGCCGATGATCAGGAACTCAACGATGAGGTTGAAAATTTCATCGGGCTTGTTTTGTTGTTTTAAGTAGCTGTATAAGGGCACGGCCGTATAGGCAATGCCATTGGCCGTGGCCAACGGCAAAATGCCAATCAGGGTGGCCACGGAAATGGCGGCAAGGGTGGTTGCATCATATTGGCTGCTAAACACGGTATCAATGGTGTCAGAGAGAATAATGAAGACAAAGGTTAAGGTGATGGGCACCGTGAGCCGAATGAGCCGCTTGCTAATGGCCAGCCGGGTGCCGCGATCAATGGCTAAAAAGGGTAGGTTCATGAGCCTTGGCCCGTTGGTTGTTCATCGTCGGCAATGCTGCGTTTGAGCAGGTATAAGCAAATGGCCACGAGGATGGCGGCAAGCATAAAGGGGTAACCATCGCTCAGCGGCGTTTCTAGGGCCACGCTGAAGCGGAACAAATACACGGCCATAATGGGGCCAACGACCACGCACATGCTGCTGATGGACTCAATGATGCCCATGAGTTGGCCCTGCTCTGATGCCGAGACTTTGGATGAGTAAATGCTGGTGATGGCGGCATTGCTGATGCCGGCAAGGCCGTACAAACATAGGGCCAGATAAAACTGCCAGCTGTGAGAAGAAAGCGCAATCAGCAGTAAACCTAGGCCAAATGCGCCAAAGCCTAAGTAGGCAATTTTTTTATTGCCCAAAACAGGGTAGAGTTTTTTCACCAAGTAAATCTGAACAAAAAAACCAATAATGCCTAAGGCGATGAAGGATTTGGCGACGTCACCATCGCTCCAGTCGAAACGATACTTGGTGAAGAAGGCCCATAGGGTCACTGGTACCTGGGCCGCGAGGACAAATAATAATTGCACGATTAATAAATTCATCATGCCTTTGTACTTGTTGAAATACAGGAAGGCCTTGAGTGGGCTTTGTACTGCAAAAGGGCGTCTATTGTGTGACGGTAAGGTTTCTTTAAAGAACAAGACGATGGCCAATAGGCTGAGCACGCTCAATAGGCCGGCAATATAAAAAGGGGTTCTGATGCCGTATTGGATGGTGAATGAGGCAATGGTGGGGCCTAAAATCACGCCTAGGCTCATGGTGGCAAAAATATAGGCGTAGTGTTTGGTTTTATTGTCGGCCTGGCTGATGTCGGCAATCCCGGCTAAAGAGACCACGATTGATGAACCGGCAATCCCAGCGATCATGCGGGCCAAAAACAGTAAGGTCAGGGTGTCCGCAATGGCGTATAAAAGATAGTCGACGGCAAAGGCGATAAAGCAAATGATGAGGACGACTTTACGGCCAAATCGATCTGACACCGCGCCCATGATGGGGGCGAAAATAAACTGCATCAGGCCGTAAACGGCGATGAGCCAACCGCCAATAACGGCGTTGTCTACTAAGGAATGATGGGTGATGTCGGCCAGTAGCGATGGAATAATCGGCAAAATCAGCGAAATGCCCACCTGATCTAAAAACACGGTGAGCAAAAGGCACAGAAACGTCAGGCGTGAGGCTGTCGGAGTGGTCATGGTTGGTGGCTTCTCTAATGTAAACAATCGGACTAAAGTGTCGGCGCTTAAAGGACGCTCGGCGGCTGCATCGCGTCCTTGGTTAGGCCTATAGCTTGGTTTTAAGCGTGAGTAAAAGGGCTCTTGAGGTGGCGTGATCTAAAACGGTCACGTTGGTGTCGTTAAAGTCGCCTACGCTCCAATAGCGTTTATTGAAGGCGTTCTCCAGCGTCAGCTGGAGCGTGGTTTCTTTGCCCAGAAGGTTGTTGAATTTACCGACGACGCCAAGGTCAACGCGGGTCCACGCCGGCACCTTGGTGGGGACGGTTTGGCCGGTATAAAAATCATAGCCATCCACTGTGGTTTTACCCGTATGAATGACCGAGCCTAACAGCGTCAGCTGACGAGCATTGGGGATGTCCCATTCGAGATTAAGCTTGCTGGAGAATTTTGGGGCGGGGAAAACGTCCGATCCGCTAAAAGAGTTTGGGTCGTAATTGATGCGCTTAGATTTAATCCAGGCCGTGCTAGAGCTCAAGCGCAAGCCAGATAAAGGTTCGCCTGAAAAACTCAGCTCAACGCCGCGGTTGCGCCGTTTGCCATCGGATGAGAAGACGAGGGTGTCGTGATCAATCAAGCCGCTGGCGCGTTCAATTTCAAACACGGCGGCGGAGGCCAACCAACTGCCAAAGTCTTTTTTAATGCCCAGCTCTTTTTGCTTGGTTTTATAAGGACTCATGACCTCACCAGCATTGGTGGCATTAAAGGGTGCGGCGTCGCCTGGCGCTAGCGCTTCTACGTAGTTGCCATAAATGGATAGGTTATTGACCGGCTTAAAAACGATGCCAATGGTGGGCGTGGTGGCGGTCTGGGAACGATCAGTGGTGGTGCCGTTGGAGTAAGACTTGTTTTTAATTTGCTGCTGGCGCACGCCCAAGGTGGTTTGTAGCTTACCATCCCAGAAGGTGATGGTATCGGCTACGGCAATGCTGGCCAGGCGGCCGCGAATGCGGTTGTCAATGATGTGAAAGGGTGTGTTGCTGTTGACGTCAAACTCACAGTTGGTGACGTTGGTGATGGTGGAGCCCTTGCAATCGTCAGGTAGGGTATAGAAGCTGCTCCCTACGTTTTCTTTATATTGCGATAGGGTGCCAGAGATGCCCCAGTTATGCTGAATTTGGCCCCAGTTAAAAGTGCCGTTTGCGCCAATTTCGCTGCTGACAGTCTTGCGCTTGGTTTTAAAGTTAGATAAAGCAGCAGGGCTGAAGCTGCCAAAAATGGCATTTGGGTCCAGAGGTTTGGTTATAAACCAGTTGCCAATGTTCGGCGCCGCCAAAAAGTTAGTCGAATAGCCTAAGGTGCCATAGGCCATGAGGTCATCCGTCACATCGAACTCAAGCCGGCCCATAATCATGCGGTCACGGCTTTTTTGTTTGATCCAGCTTTGGTCAAAGTTGATCTTGCCATTGGGCGCCGGCGGCAGCTGGCCATTGATGCTAGCGACGCCTTGGGTCGCGTCGCTCATCAGCACGCCACGATTGGCAGACGCATTGGCATTATTCACCATGGCGTCAATCGAAGCCCTAAACCGATCCGAACGGTAATCCAGCGCTAAAGCGTTGAGGGTGGTCTTTTCTTCTTGCTTTTGCCGCATGCCATCACCTTCACGGTACTCCGAGTTAAAGCGCACCCCCCATTCTTGCTCAGGACCAAAGCGCCTCCCTATGTCTAAGGTACCGCCTAAGCGGTTACGGGCCAGAAAGCTCAGGCCAATTTCGTTTAGCGGCTCATTGCCTGCGCGTTTGGTGGTTAAGTTGACGTCGCCGCCGACGGAATTTGATAGCGAGACTCCTTTGAGCATGGCTGAAGGGCCTTTGGTGACCTGAATGGCTTCGATGCCGTTAGAGGGAATTTTGTGATAGCCCGCCATGCCAGCCAGGCCATTGACGCTGGTGCCCATAGGGCTGACAAAAATGCCCCGGACGGTCATGACGTCTACGGCATAGGTGTCGCTGCCTAAAACGTTGATGGAGGCATCATATTTATTGATGAAGCCCCCGACGCTACGCGCCTGCTGGTTTTGAATGGCGGTGCGGCCATAGCTGATGACGTTGTAAGGGTTGTTCATGTAATCGAGGTTGCCGAGTATGCCGACACTGGCTTTGCGATTGACAATGCCTGCTGGCAGTAACCGCGTGGGTGCGGTAACCACGACGTTTGCAATTTCTGCTTCCGGCTGGTCTGCGTTGGGGACTGTGTCTTGTGCGTAAAGCGTCATGGGCAGACACAGGGTGACGATAAACGTTTTCTCTATGAGGCTGACAAGGGGTTTCTGAGGGAGTAAGGGTCGCTGGAACATAACTTTTCGCCAATTTGAATAAAGGGTTAAAAAACGTTGGGGCTGGTTAGGCTTGGGCAGGACTGCGGTGGATTAGGATCACTCATTTGCTCTGGGGATGAAGTAGGCGTATTCAGTGATTAAAGACAGAATACTTTGTATGTTTTCCGTGCCATTTAAATAAAAATGATCGCCAGGCAGAGGGTGATAGCCTAGCCAGGCCCTAGAATAAGCCGCCCATTTATTCATCATGGCTGATGAGGGAATGTCCGGGTCGCTTTCACCGGCGATGGCGATGAGGGGGCAGGTTGTGAGCACGGGTTCATCGTCCATTAAGAAATCATTCAAATGAAAATCATTTCTTAAAATGGGTAGGAAAAAATCCAAAACATCATCTTGCGCCAACAGTTCCTGCGGCAGGCCGGCGTAGCGGGAAACCGCCTCAATGAAGGCCTGTCGAGGCAATAAGTGTCTGTGCTTGAGCTCTTTTTTTAACGTGCTGGTTTCGCGGCGGCCACTGATCACGATGAGGCCCAGCATGTGTTCTAGGCCTCTATTTTGTAGTTCTTTAACAATGCGCCAGATGAGGGCCGTGCCCAAGCTGTGGCCGAAGAGGGCAAATTTTTTCTGGCCATGCGCCAAAATGGTTTCAGTCAGCTCCTGTGTGAGCTGCATGGGGTCATGCACCAAACGCTCTTTGATGCGCGCGCCGTGGCCAGGGTATTCAATGGGGCAGATGTGGAGCCACTTGGGCGCATGTTTGGCCCACGAGGCATACATAGAGGCGCTGCTGCCCGCTGAAGGCAGGCAAAACAAATTGATGGACTGGTCGGCCTGATGGGCTACCCGCGAGGTTGTATTAGGCATAATCGTCTACATGAAAAGTGAGGGGTTCAAGAGAAGCGGTTTGGTGAGGCGTGTTGTTTTTTTGTATTTGTTTTTTTTATGGCTCTTCGGCCGATGGGCTTGGTTCTACACCCAAATAGCCATTTTTATATATTTTTAAATTCTAATGGCTTGTTATTAATATACTATTTTATTTTATATCCATATCCATGCCATCTGGTTGTTGACTCATTATAGATAAACTATTTATGATGTCAATATTAATAATAATCATTATTAATTGCATTAGCGTTTTAGCATGCCGGTTTTTGGGCTGTTTAAGCGATCGAAAGACCTTACTGAATTCATTTTTATGTCACACAAAGAAAGGCCGTATTTTGGATATTTCTGAGCAAGAGGCGATGATGGCAATTGTGGGGGTGGATGGGCTGTTTCCTAAAACGGCAGATTTAAGTCAATTTTGGACTCATTTAGCCAATGGTGAAGCGTTGAGCACGTCGCTCAGCCGTGAAGATTTACTTAAAGCTGGTGTGGCAGAGGCGCTGATCGATCATCCTGATTACGTGCCGAGCGTCATGATGCTGGATGATGTGGCTGCTTTTGACGCTGATTTTTTTGGGGTCAGCCCACAGATGGCCAAAGTTTTTGACCCGCAAAACCGAAAAATACTGGAATCGGTTTGGCATGCGATTGAAAATGCGGGCTACGCGCCTTCGCGATTAGGGCGAGACCAAACCGTGGGGGTGTTTGCCGGCAAAGATTTTTCTGAATACCTGCTCGAAAAACTGATGCCCGACTATTTGGCCGATCGCACCAACCTACCTAAGCTGTTAGAAGCTTTTACCCAAAATGGCCAAGATTTTTTGGCCAATTGGGTTGCTTATAAACTGGGGTTTTCGGGCCCGGTTTTAAATATTCAAACCGCGTGCTCTACGGGTTTATCGGCTCTGGCGGTGGCGTGTCAGAACCTACAGTTAAAGGCCTGTGACGTGGCGGTTGTGGCGGCCTCTAGGCTGGCGATCAGCGCAACGGGTTATTTGTATCAGGCCGGCTTAATGCACGCCCAAGACGGTGTGTGCCGTCCTTTGGATGAGCGCGCCAGTGGCATTGTGGTGGGCAGTGCGGTGGTGTCCGTGGTGCTCAAGCGTTTCACGGATGCGGTGGCGGATCAAGACCCTATTTGGGGCGTGATTCGAGGGGTGGGGGTAAACAACGACGGCCATCAAAAACAAGATTTTATGGCGCCAGGCATTAAGGGCCAAAGTGAGGCCATTAAATCGGCCTTTAGGCATTCGGGCCTGACGCCAGCCGACATCGACTACGTTGAGTTACACGGCACCGGAACCAGGTTAGGGGATCCCGTTGAGATCACGGCCTTAAAGAGCATTTATGGCCAAGCCCGTCCTCATCCGTGCGTATTGGGTTCAGTAAAGGCCAATATCGGCCATACTTCTTCTTGCGCTGGGCTGGCTGGCTTAATCAAAATTCTGCTGTCTTTTAAGCATGAGGCGATTCCGCCGTTGGCGCATTTTGAACGTTTGAATGCGCACATTGGTTTGAATGAGGCGCAGTTTGCGATCAATAAGGTGACGCTGCCTTGGCCGCGACGCCCTGATCGTGTGCGACGAGCGGGTTTAAGCTCGTTTGGTTTTGGCGGCACCAATGTTCATGTGCTGTTGGAGGAGCCACCACGGCAAGCCCTCCCGTCATTGAACGCCGCAACAGGCCCGCAGCTGGTTTTTGCTTCGGCCCAAAGCGAGGCCCAGCTGGCCACGTTGACGCAGCAAATTCACGCAGATTTAATTCAAAACCCATCTCAAATGGCTGCCGTGGCCTATACGTCTTTGGTGGGGCGCAAACATTTCGACGTTCGCGCCACCTGCGTGATTGAATCGCCCACCGCCTTGCCTAAGGCGTTGTTTAGCCAGCCCCAGAACATTCATGACGATCCTAAGTGTGGCCTAGTGTTTACCGGCCAAGGTGGCCAAATCACGCAGCAAATTGGGCGACAGCTCTATGATGCCTACCCCGTTTTTCGGCAGGCGATTGATGAGTGCCGCCACATATTGGGCCATGAATTGGCCGAGCAAATCTGGCCACAGCGGCCAGACGCATGGGATTTAAGTCGGCCCGCCGTGCTGCAGCCGGCTATTTTTATGTGTCAATATGCACAATCTAAACTATGGCAGGCCTTAGGCATGCCGATCAGCTGTGTGCTAGGGCATAGCATTGGCGAGATCGCGGCGGCCTGTTTCGCGGGGGCGCTGACGGTCACCGAGGCGTTAACCTTGGCTCGACTCCGAGGGGCCGCCTTCGAACAATCGCCTTCTGGCCTAGGCGGCATGCTGGTGGTGTTTGCACCCGCCAGGGACCTGCCCGAACTGCCTGAGGGCTTGGTGGTGGCGGCCAAAAATGCGCCGGGCGTACAGGTGATTGCGGGCCTGAAAACGGACTTAGGCCCATACGAGCAGCAATGCCACAGTCGTGGCTTAGCCGTCACCCGCCTCAACGTCACGCATGCTTTTCATTCACCCTTATTGGCCCCCGTGGCCGCCGCTCTGAAGCAACAGTTACTCAGCTTAGGCTGGGCGCCTACGGGCACGCTGCAAGTCGCCATGTACAGCACCTTGACGGGCCAGCGCTTGCAGGTTGCCCCTGACGTCGATTATTGGGTTCGGCATTTGTTGTCGCCCACCTTATTTGATGAGGCGCTGTGTGCCGCCATAGGCGATGAAGCCTTTAATTTGGCAGTGGAGGTGGGCCCCGTCTCGTCATTGGCCGCCTTATTGCAGGCGCAACCCATCGTGGTGGCCACGGCGCCTAAGCCATCGCAATCTGAACAGGTACAGTTTTTACAGGCCTTAGCCTTACTGTACCAACATGGCTGTGTGCCTGACGCGACGGTGCTGTCTGCCCCACAGGCTAGAGTGCCTTTCAGCGGTTACCCGTTTAAAAAAACGCGGCATTGGCTGGCGCCTAATGAGGCGGCAGCGCAGACGACTGCGGCAGCGGTGCCGCTCAATGCGCCAAACGTGCCCGACGCTGTGCCCATGGGTGAGGCGATGACGCAGACGGACGTACTCAATGCGGTCTGTACCTGTTGGCAAACCTATTTGGGTCGCGCGTGCGTTGACGCAGAGGACGACTTCTTTTTAATGGGCGGGACTTCTTTGGCCGCGATTCAAATACAGGCGGCGCTGACGCAATCCCTGAATGTACCGATTGACATGCTTGAATTCATGACGTCTAGAACACCTAGACATCTGAGTCATTTATTGTGGGCCAAATTAGAGGACGTAGAGAAACATGCTTAATGCCATCAAAACCAGCCAGCCGGCGCCAGCAGCCCAATTAGCCATGCGAAATCAGTTTAACCACGTGGCCACGCCCCATGATCAGCGACCGCTGTATCAGCAGTTTGTGGAACGGCTGGCCCAGCCCGGTCAAGCCCAGCAAACCGCCGTCATTGCCGGCGACGGCCTGCTGAGCCATCAGGATTTATGCGCCCAAAGCAGTCGGCTCGGTGCCTATTTGAGCCAGCAGGTGGCAGGCGCTGAGCCACCCATCGTGGCCATTTTACTGCCCAAGGGGCAGCTACAGGTGGTGTCCGTGTGGGGCATTGTGGCCGCTGGGGCGGCGTATTTGCCTTTGGACACGGCGCAGCCGCTGGCGCGCCTGCACGCCATCTTGCAGGATGCTCGGCCCAGCGTCGTCATCGTCAACGATCAGACCCAAGATTTGGTGGCCGACCTAAAGGGCGTGCAGGTGTTGAACCTGTCCGAGCAGGCGGCTTTGCTGACCCAAGGCGCGTTGCCCAGCCCACAGTCTTTGCCCGGTCATCACGCTGGCCTAACCGATTTGGCCTATGTGATTTACACCTCAGGCACCACGGGCCAGCCCAAAGGCGTCATGATTGAATGGGCAGGGGTGTTGAACGCCATTGCCTATAGCCGTGCCAGCTTGTTTTCAGCCTCGGCGCCGTTGGTGCTGCTCGGGGTGTCGGCCCTACATCACGACATGTCGGTGTTTGACGTTTTGGGCGTGATGGTGTGCGGTGGGACCTTAGTGTTGCCGCCCGAGGCCGAGCGCAAGAACCCCGAGGCGTGGGCACGGCTCATCAACCAGCATGCGGTCACGGGCTGGGTGTCGGTGCCGGCGATGATGGAGATGCTGCTGACCTGGAGCGAGTACAAGGCCTATCGCTTTGACAGCCTGCGTACGGTTTTGCTGGGTGGCGATTGGCTGCCTTTGCCGCTGCCCGATCGTATTCGGGCCCTGTGCGCCGCCGAAGTAACGCTATTCAGCGTGGGCGGGCCCACGGAAACCACGATGTGGAACATTGCCCATCAAATTGAAGGCCAAGAGGCTGGCTGGGCCAGCGTGCCTTATGGCCGTCCCCTTAGCCACTGTGGCTATCATATTCTGGATGAGTCGCTTTTGGACGTGCCGGATTGGGTGGTGGGCGAGCTGTATTGCAGCGGCGTGTCTTTGGCGCGCGGCTACTTAAATGACGCGGCGCGTACGGCCGAGCGCTTCATCGTTCATCCGGTGAGCGGTGAGCGCCTCTACCGGAGCGGCGATTTGGGCTTTTACCATCCCGATGGTCGGATCGAGTTTGTGGGCCGGCAAGATGGTCAGCTGAAGGTGCGGGGCAACCGCATTGAGGCGGGCGAAGTGCGCGCTCACTTAGAGGGTTGGCCGGAAGTGAGCCGGGCCGTGGTGTACCTCAGCGACGGCCAGCAGCTGGTGGCGGCCTTACTGCTGCGTCCTGGGGTGGCCAAATTAAGTCAGGACGAGCTGTATGCTCGGGCCAAGGGTCAGCTGGCGGAGGCGATGATTCCCTCGCTGTGGCTGCAGCTGTCTGAGCTGCCGCTCACGGGCAACGGCAAGGTCGACATGAAGGCCTTGCTGGCACTGGCGCAGACAACCACGACAGAGGTGGAGGATGCGCCTGATCGCGGTTTGAACGAGACCGAGGTGAGGCTGGCGGCGCTGTGGGCAGAGTTGCTGGGGCAAGGGCCAGATCAGGGGGATGGGCATTTCTTTGCCTTGGGCGGAGATTCGCTGCTGCTGATTCGTCTGCTGTCTCGCATTCAGGCCGAATTTAAGGTGGGGGTGACGCTGCCGGACCTGCTGACTCACCTGACCTTGAGCGAGCAGGCTGAGCTAGTGGCGCGTAAGGCCGCGCCCGTGTCGCCTGCAGCAATGGCGACAGGGCCGTTGAGTGTCAGTGCCCAGCAGAGCCTGCCTTTGTCTTCCTCGCAACGAGGCTTTTGGTTTCAGATGGCGTTGGACGCCAGCGCAGATCAAACGAAATACACGATTGCGCTGTGTTTTGCCGTGACCGGTGAGCTTGACGTGCTTCGCTTGCAGCAGGCGGTGGCGGTGCTGCTGCAACGGCATCGGTTGTTGCGCAGCCGCATTGTGCTTAGTGCAGACGGCGATCCGTGTCTGCAGGTCGCGGCTCACACGATTGGGTTGCGTTTTACCGACTTATCAGGCCTGACCGACGAGGTGGCACAGCAGCGGCTGCGGCAATGCCAGCAGGCGGAGCTGACGCAGGCCATCAATATCCAGCAAGACCCTTTATTCAACATCCATTTGATCAGGCTGTCTGATCAAGCGCATCAATTACATTTGCGGGTGCACCACATCATCTTTGACGGTGTGTCTTGCGATGTGTTGCTGCGCGAGCTGCTGGCCATTTATCACCACAAAAATTTAGCCCCCTTGAGCGTGGACTATGTGGATTACATTCAGTGGGAGCAGTCTGCGGCCCAGCAGGCTCATTTACAGTCGGGCATGGCCTATTGGCAACGGCGCTTGCACGGCATGGCGCCCTTGACTTTGCCCCATCTGGCGGCTGAGGCCGATGCGGCGGCCAATGGCTCGAGGTTTTGTCAGATTGACTCGGCGACCGTCGATGCTTTGAAAACGTTCGCAGGTCAACATCAGAGCACTTTGTTTACGGCATTTGCGCTGGCCTTACAGCTTGTTTTGGCCCGCTTTAAAAACGATGGTGACGTGGCGTTTGGCACATACGTGTCCAATCGGGGCAACAGAACATTTGCACAGAGCATTGGTAACTTCATTAACTTACTGACATTACGGTTTGATTTTGATCTGAATGCGACGGTGGCAGAGGCCATGGCCCGGAGCCATCGGCAAATCGCTGAAGATTTTGCGTGGCAACAGGTGCCTTTTGAGGCCGTGGTTGAGGCATGCAATCCCGACAGGGCGGTGGGTCGCCATCCCTTTTTTGATGTGTCTTTGGTGTTTAATGACGGCGTTTTGCAAGCGGGGTATCAAGACGAAGGCATTGACCTGTCGTTGTTGATTGGCGTTGATCGCGGCATGGCTTCGCATCGAACCGACATTGAGTTTTGGCTGTATCCAACGCCAGAAGGCTTATTGTGTGAGGTCAATTACGCCCAACAGAAGGTTGGGGATCACCTAGTTGAGGCGATGTTGCAAGGGTTTAAGCACGTTTTAACGGCGATGACCACGGCGGCACCGCAGTCTGTTCTGAGCAGCTTGCCCTTGTACGCGCACGGCAGTGCCTTGTCGGTTGCCCAAGGGGATGCGCTTGAGTTTGATGATCAGCCCATTAGCGCCATATTAGCGCACAAGGCCGAAACGCATCCCGAACAAATTGTTTATACCGATGCCGGCGTGGATTACACCTATGCGCAACTGTCTCGTCGCAGTCAGGCGCTGGCGGCGGCCTTGCTGGCTAAGGGCGTGCGGGCAGAAGACCGCGTTGGGATTCTTTTGCCTTATGGGATCGAGCTGATCATTGCGTCTTTAGCGGCTTTAAGGGTGGGGGGCACGCTGTTGCTGTTGGACACCATCGACTCAACGGAGCGGATGGGTACCTTGCTGAGGCAGGCAGAAGCCACCTTGGTGATCACCGATGATGCCCATATGGCAAGCTTGCCCAGCGATCAATCTCGGTTTTCACTTAGCTCATTTGATTTTGAGGGGGCGCATGAGGCTGTGCCCATCGCAGAAACCGACAGGGTGTATTTGGTGTACACCTCGGGCTCTACCGGTGCATCTAAGGCGGTGGTGGGCCGTCGATTTGGCTTGTTGAATCGGATTTACTGGGCCGAGCGGCAGTATCCGAGCCACCCAAGCGACGTGGGCATGCTGAAAACCTCGGTGAGCTTTGTGGACATTTATGCTGAGTTGTTTACGCCCATTGTGCTCGGGTGCCGTGCCGTCATTGCCGAGGACGATGTCCGTAAAGACCCGGCCGCTTTAGTTGATTATGTGTCCCAGCAGCAAGTCACCCACATCACTTTGACGCCGACCTTGCTGTTGGAAATGTGCACGGCGCTCACGCGCCGACAGGCGGTGTTAACGTCTTTGCAACAGATCATCATCAGCGGTGAATTGCTGTTTAGTCAGCTAACGCAACGGGCACGTGCCTGTATGCCACGGGCCAGGCTCATCAATATCTATGGTGCGTCTGAAATGAGTGCCGACATCATGGCCTATGAGGTGACGGGGGCCGAAGACGGTTTGATTCCTGCGGGCACGCTGTTGAGCCATGCCTCGGCGCGCATTGTGAATGCAGATGGCTGGATCTTACCGAAGGGCTGTATGGGGGAGCTCTACTGTGGCGGGCCCGTGCTCGCGCATGGCTATGCATTGGCGTGCGCGGAACAAGCGCAACGTTTTTTCATCGAGCAGGGGCAGTATTGGTTTAAAACAGGTGATTATGGCTTCATCAACGATGAGGGCCAGATGGTGGTGCTGGGTCGCCGTGATGATCAGGTTAAGATTCGTGGCGTGCGCATTGATCTGCGCGCCATTGATCGCGTTGTGAGCGCCTGCGCGGGCGTATCGGCAGCCTGTTCGGCGACCGTTGTGGCGCATAACGGTGATCTGGTTTTAGGGGTGTTGGTGGTGATGGCCGCCGGTGTGACCCAAGCGCAAATTTACGCTGAGCTGCGGGATGTTTTGCCTCGATCGTCGATGCCCAGCATGATGGTTGCCGTGGCCGACATGCCCAAGCTCAGCGGGGGTAAAGTGGATCGGCGCGCGGTGGCGACGCTGCTGGCGGATAATTACGCCGTCACTCAGGGCCTGCAAGCGGGCGATGTGTTGCCGCGTACCGTCATTGAGCAAAAAATTGCGTCATTGTGGCGGAGCCTATTGGGCATCGAGGCCGACATTGGCATTCATCAGAACTTTTTTATGCTCGGCGGTCACTCGGTGTTGGCGACGCGCTTACTGAATGGTTTAAAAACAGAGTTTAAGGTGGCTTTGGCGCTGGTGGACATGTTTCAAGCGCCCACCATTGCCCAGCAGGCTGAGCTGGTTGAGGCTTTGCCGGAGGCTCAGGCACTGGCGTGGACGGTGGTGGATCGGGCTGGCCATCATCCCTTGTCTGATAATCAGCTGGGTGCCTGGTACACGCATAAAACGAGCCGACAGCATGACCTTTCAAATCATTTGGCGCTGATGTATGACGTTAAGGGCGCCTTGGATCCACAGCGTTTACAGCAGGCCCTGAATCAGTTGGTGATGCGGCATGAGGCTTTGCGGACGGCTTTTGAGGTGGTGGGCACGCAGCCGCTGAAAAAGATTAATCCTTTTGGTTTTATTGGGTTGGCGTATAAAGAATGTGACGATGTGATGGCAGAGTCTTTAATCGAACACAACCGCTTGATGGCACAGCCTTTTGATTTAAGCAATCCGCCCTTGGTCAGAATCATGCTGCTGACGCAAAAAACAGGCGTTGGCGAGGCTGGGCACAGCATGTTGGTGCTGGTAGCCCATCATATGATCATGGATGCGTGGTCGCTACAGGTATTCTTTAGGGATTTGAGTCGTTTGTATCACGGTGAGGTTCTTGAACCTTTGGCTTATCAAGGGGTTGATTACCACTATTTAAAACACCACCATCCAAGCTTGATGGCCGAGTCTGAGCGCCTGCAGGCGTTTTGGCAAAATCATCTTGCCGGCATGCCGCCATGCCTCAACCTGCCTGTGGACGCACCACGGGCGCCACAGCAAACGCGATCGGGGCGCACGCTGTTTATGGACGTGCCCGATGCCTTGCTGCAAGGCATTGGTCAATTGGCGATGGCTCATCAGGTGGGGGCATATCATGTGTTCATCAGCGGCCTCATCATGACTTTGTCGTTGTGGTGCGATGAGCAGGATGTGGTGATCGGTGGCGGCGTGGCCGGACGTCACCATCAAGCGCTAGAGGGCGTCATTGATTTCTTTAGCGACGTTGTGCCTTTTCGCGGCCAGCTTGCGGCCCAAGGCACATTGTCGTCGCACTTGGCCCAGCTTTTGGTGGCCGTGTCTGAATCATTGGCACACCAACAACATTCCTTTACCCAAATTGCTCAGCAGCTGAACCATCCCCGTTCACCCTTATACCATCCCGTGGTGCAGGTCATTTGCACGCATCAAAACCTAGTGGAAGACCTATATTTCGATGACGCGGCTTTGGCCCTCTTTATTCATCAAGCGCCCACGCCGAAAACGGTTCGTTTTGACCTCAGCTTATTTCTGTTTGAGCACAATCAGCACATGAAGCTGGTCATTGACTATGCCGATCAATTGTTCCATCAAGACAGCATTGAACAATTCTTGCGCGCTTACCTACAGGTGTTAAATGCCTTGGTCACGGCACCAGAACAACGCTTGAGCAGCCTCTCAGCGTGCTTGCCCCAGGCCAGAACGACGACCGTGGCGGCCGTGCCGCCGACAAGCGACACCCTAATGTCGCCGCCGGCGGATCTGGGTCAGCGCGCCAGGCCATCCAAAGCCTTATTGCTGCGCGTATTGACAGAAGGCATGCAAGACATCTTGGGCCGAAAAATCCGCACCGACGTCAGCATGTTTGAGCAAGGCGGGCATTCGATGAACCTCATTGCCTATCAAATTTACCTTGAACAGGCGTTGGGGTTTGAGGTCGATATTGGCATTTTAATCGGCTATCCAACCATAGATTTACTGGTTGACTATTTATTTGACACCGTCAATGAAGGCAACGGTTAGTGCCACATGCGCCGACAGGCATTGTCAGAGATCATCATCAAATGGAAAAGAAAATGGAAGAGACAAACGCGGTATTGAAGGCCGACAAGGGCCATGCAATGACACAGAAGGGGGCGTCAACACAGCCTGTGGGCGAGGCATTCCCGATGTCGGATATGCAGCAGGCGTATTGGGTTGGGCGGCAAGATGCGCTGGCCAATGATGCCAGCGCCATGCATGTGTATTTTGAAATTGATGTGCCCCAGTTTAGCTTGGCGCGGTTCCAAAATGCTTGGGATCGGCTCTTGCAGCGCCACGACATGCTGAGGGTGGTGGCGCTGGCCGATGGGCAGCAGAAAATTTTGTCTGAGCTGCCGCCTTATGCGGTGGTTTACCATGACTTGTCGTCGTGGACGGTGGCGGATCAGGATGCATTTTTAGCGTCTTCGCGGCAAGAACAGGCTCAAAGAAAGGCAGACATTGCCGCTTGGCCACAGTTCTCGCTGTGCGTGTTTAAATTGGGGGAAATGAGCCGGTTAACGCTGAGTTTAGACATTTGGTGTATTGATGGCCGTAGCATCAATATTCTGTTTCATGAATTAAACCTCTTGTATCAGCGGCCCGACACCATTTTGCCGGCGCTTACCTATACCTTTAAAGACTACATTCACTGGCTTAAGGCGCAAGCGAAAACGACAGAGTATCAGGCCGCACTGGCCTATTGGCAGGCACGTATTCCCTCATTTTATGGCGCGCCGCAGCTGCCCACCACCTCGTTTGCAGGCAAGGGCAAGTTTACGCGCTTGGCGCAGCAATTTAGCCCAGAAGAAACGCAGCGCTTATTGCAGGTCAGTGCCTCATTAGGGGTGACGATTAATGGTTTGTTATTGGGGGTGTTTGCTGAAGTGATTGGCTCTTGGGCCACTGCCAAGCAGTTCACCTTAAACATTCCCAGATTCAATCGACCGCAGATTCATCCAGACATCAATCATGTGATGGGGGAGTTTGCGACATTTAGCCTATTGAGCCTGGATTTAACGGCGCATGAGACATGGCAGGCCAGAATTGTTGGCATTCAAAGACAGCTATGGGAAGAAATGGCCTACGGCCAGGTGTCTGGCGTCAGAATTTTACGAGAGATGATGAAACGCTCTGGCACGTCTCATTTTGGGGCCATGCCGATTGTGTTCACGCCCGCGCCAGACAGCCTGAGCCCACACGGTGCCTCTGATTTAGACTGGTTTGGCGACATGGTGTTTTCTTTGTCACAAACGCCGCAGGTGTGGTTAGACAGCCAATATCATTTTGCGAAAGATCAGCTGCATGTGAATTGGGATTATGTCCCCGCTCAGTTTCCTGAGGACATGATGGCGGCCATGTTTGCAGCCTACCACGGGCTCTTACAGCGACTGGGTCAAGAAGGGGGCCAAGCGTTGTTGTCGCAGGCACACCCGTTAACCATTGCGCCGGCTCAATTAGCTGCCCGCCAACAGTTTAACCACGTGGCCACGCCCCATGATCAGCGGCCGCTGTATCAGCAGTTTGTGGAACGGCTGGCCCAGCCCGGTCAAGCCCAGCAAACCGCCGTCATTGCCGGCGACGGCCTGCTGAGCCATCAGGATTTATACGCCCAAAGCAGTCGGCTCGGTGCCTATTTGAGCCAGCAGGTGGCAGGCGCAGAGCCGCCCATCGTGGCCATTTTACTGCCCAAGGGGCAGTTACAGGTGGTGTCCGTGTGGGGCATTGTGGCCGCTAGGGCAGCGTATTTGCCTTTGGACACGGCGCAGCCGCTGGCGCGCCTGCACGCCATCTTGCAGGATGCTCGGCCCAGCGTCGTCATCGTCAACGATCAGACCCAAGATTTGGTGGCCGACCTAGAGGGCGTGCAGGTGTTGAACCTGTCCGAGCAGGCGGCTTTGCTGACCCAAGGCGCGTTGCCCTGCCCACAGTCTTTACCCGGTCATCACACTGGCCTGACCGATTTGGCCTATGTGATTTACACCTCAGGCACCACCGGCCAGCCCAAAGGCGTCATGATTGAATGGGCTGGGGTGTTGAACGCCATAGCCTATAGCCGCGCCAGCTTGTTTTCAGCCTCGGCGCCGTTGGTGCTGCTGGGCGTGTCGGCCCTGCATCACGACATGTCGGTGTTTGACGTTTTGGGCGTGATGGTGTGCGGTGGGACCTTAGTGTTGCCGCCCGAGGCCGAGCGCAAGAACCCCGAGGCGTGGGCACGGCTCATCAACCAGCATGCGGTCACGGGCTGGGTGTCGGTGCCGGCGATGATGGAGATGCTGCTGACCTGGAGCGAGTACAAGGCCTATCGCTTTGACAGCCTGCGTACGGTTTTGCTGGGTGGCGATTGGCTGCCTTTGCCGCTGCCCGATCGCATTCGGGCCCTGTGCGCTGCCGAAGTAACGCTATACAGCGTGGGCGGGCCAACGGAAACCACGATGTGGAACATTGCCCATCAAATTGAAGGCCAAGAGGCTGGCTGGGCCAGCGTGCCTTATGGCCGTCCCCTTAGCCACTGTGGCTATCATATTCTGGATGAGTCGCTGCTGGACGTGCCGGATTGGGTGGTGGGCGAGCTGTATTGCAGCGGCGTGTCTTTGGCGCGCGGCTACTTAAATGACGCGGCGCGCACGGCCGAGCGCTTCATCGTTCATCCGGTGAGCGGTGAGCGCCTCTACCGGAGCGGCGATTTGGGCTTTTACCATCCAGATGGTCGGATCGAGTTTGTGGGCCGGCAAGATGGTCAGCTAAAGGTGCGGGGCAACCGCATTGAGGCGGGCGAAGTGCGCGCTCACTTAGAGGGGTGGCCGGAAGTGAGCCGGGCCGTGGTGTACCTCAGCGACGGCCAGCAGCTGGTGGCGGCCTTACTGTTGCGGCCCGGGGTGGCCAAATTAAGTCAGGACGAGCTGTATGCTCGGGCCAAGGGTCAGCTGGCGGAGGCGATGATTCCCTCGCTGTGGCAGCAGCTGTCTGAGTTGCCGCTCACGGGCAACGGCAAGGTCGACATGAAGGCCTTGCTGGCACTGGCGCAGCCAACCACGACAGAGGTGGAGGATGCGCCTGATCGCGGTTTGAACGAGACCGAGGTGAGGCTGGCGGCGCTGTGGGCAGAGTTGCTGGAGCAGGCGCCAAGCAAGGCGCAAGATAATTTCTTTGCCTTGGGTGGGGATTCGCTGCTGTTGATTCGCCTGCTGTCCCGCATGCAGTCTGAATTTAAGGTGGGGGTGTCGCTGCCAGATTTGTTTACGTATTTAACCTTGGGTGAGCAGGCCAGCATGGTGGCTCAGCTGAGTGAGCACGAAAACGAGGCGGTCGTGCCTTTGATTCAGCCCTTGGGGCAGGCGCAGTATCCGCTGTCGCATGGTCAAGAAGACATGTGGCTAGCCGAGCAAATGTCTGGGGGCAAGGTTCGGTTTCGGATTACGTTGGGGTTTGTTTGTCCTGAGGGGCTAGACCTAGAGGCCCTGCATTTGTCGTTGCAGCATTTGAAAGACCAACACTTTGCCTTATCCAGCGTTTTTTCTTTGACGGCAGCGGGTTTAACCCAGCGGGTCGATGTGGCACAAAATGTGCCCATCTATTACGAGCAGCCGGTTCACACGGCTGAGTTGGCGTATGCGGTGACCGAAGTGGTGCGTCAGCCGTTTGATTTATTAAAAACCTATGGCTGGCGTGTACACGTCTTGCCATTACGCGAAGGCGGCCATGCCTTGGTGTTTAATTTTCACCACGTGGTCTTTGATGCCTGGTCGGCGCCCATTTTCTTCAAGGCTTTGCAGGCCCTATATGAACGTAAAGGCCAGCCGCCGGCGAATCCCGCCAAGGCCGGCATTAACTATGGCGATTACGTGGTCTGGCAGCGGGCTTTAGTCGCGGCGCATGAAGCCGACAGCGCGGCGTATTGGGTCGCGCAGCACGCTGGCGTGGAAGCGCTTTTGCCCGTTCATGCCGATGGACCACCACAGGCTAAAACCTTAAGGGTGACTTTGCCAGACGCGATTCAGGCTCAGGTACAAAAGCTTTGTCAGGAACAGGCCTTGACCTATTTCATTGTTTTACTCAGCGCGTTTCAGGCGACGCTGGCGGCACAATTTAAGCAAAGTCGGTTCTTGATCGGCACCTCTAGCGCCGGCCGTGAAAATGCTCAGGTTCATGACATGCTGGGGTGTTTCATCAGTAACCCCATTTTTCGTGCCGAGCATGACCCCCGCCTTTCATTTCATGAGTTGGTGCAGCAGGTGAATGAGCAATACAAACACATGCTGCAACACCAGACTTTGTCATTTGCGCAAATCACCGACAAGGTTGGGAAAAGTGGCGCAGGCGCAGGCCTTAATCAGCTGTGCCAAGTGTGCTTCGTGATGCAGCCCATGAGTGATGGAACGCTTTATTTGGGTGAGCATGCTTTGACGAGTTTTGCCATCGCAGGCGACGACGTACGCTTGGTTTATGAGCTGTCCTGCTGGCAAAGTGCCGATCGGCTTGAGCTTAATTTGAAATATGACCACGCGCGGGCTTCCGACGCCGCTGCGGCAGCGCTACTGGCGCAATACGAAGCGTGTTTAACCCAATTGCTGAATCAGCCCTCGGTCGCACTGCAAGATTTATGGATCGCGACAGCATCATAGCCCCTCTTTTAACTGGACAGGCCTTAGCAGCCTTACGCTGTGGGCTGTCAATGAACAAAGGCACGTGAATGAACACATCTTTTAACCCACTAGAGACGCAGTTGGCAGCCGTTTGGCAGCAGCTGTTGGCCCAGCAGCCCAATCATGACAGTCATTTTTTTGCCATGGGGGGCAATTCTTTATTATTGATTCGGCTCAGCATTGGTATTTCCGAGCAAATGGGTCTGTCGGTCGACGTCAGTGGCCTGCTGCAAAATCCTCGGTTCGCCGACATGGCCCAACACATTGCCGCGAAGGTGGTGACGCAGCTGCCTAAATATGATGGCAGGCATTCGTTTTCGACCACGTCTGTGCCGCTGACCTTTGCACAAAAAGCGGTTTGGCAATCGATTCAGACCGGAGCAGGTTCTGCGAATCATAACTTACCTTTGGGGCTGCATATTTTAAGCCAGATTGACGTGGCGCGGTTGCAGCAGGCCGTGGCCATGATGATGGTGCGTCATCGCATTTTACGCGCCCAGGTTGTGCTGAATGAACAAGGCGAGCCGATGCTGATGCCGAATGCCGCCACCATTGAGTTGAACACATTGGACCTGTCCTTGCTGGCAGAGGTGGCAAGAAGCGAACGCCTCCACGCCTTAGAGCATGACTTATTTGCCACCGCACTGCCAGTTTTAAACAGTCCATTGGCGATTTTACAATGGGTGAAGCTGGCCGATGACGAACATTATCTTTACCTCAACCTGCACCACATCGTGTTCGATGGCGTGTCTTGCGATGTCTTTGTGAATGAGCTCATGAGCCTCTACGCACAAAAATCGTTGCCGCCCTTGGTGGTCGATTATTTTGACTATGCCCAATGGGAGGCCAGTGCTGCCTATCGCGCCAGCCTTCAATCGGGCGTGGGCTACTGGCAGGAGCGCTTAGCAGCCCATCAACCGGCTGTGCTGCCGCTGCTCAACCCAGACAGCGCGGACGCAGCCGGTGCATTCCTGTCGCAGACATTGCCCATTCGTGTCTTGCAAGGGCTCAGAGCCTTGGCGCAGCGGCATGACACCACGCTGTTTGTGGTGTTCGCCTTGGCGTTGCAAGTGGTATTGGAACGGCATAAAAAACAGGGTGATGTGGCCTTTGGGACCTATACGTCGCAAAGACTGTATGCCGAATTTACCCAAACGCTGGGTAACTTTATCAACCCCACCGTGGTGTGCCGCGATTGGCGTGAGGATCAAACGGTGGCGCAGGCCTTGAGCACTCAGCAACAACAGATCGCTCAAGATTTTGCCTGGCAACACATCCCGCATGAGGCCATTGAGCGTGCTTTGGCGGCTGATCGGGCTGGTGCGCCAGCGGCATTGTTTGACGTGTCATTGGTGTTTAATGAGCAAGTTTTACAAAAAGAGCATCGACAGGGTGATTTACACATCAAATTGGAAAGTCATGCCGAGCATCGCATTGATTTTGCGTTTGATACCGACATTGAGTTCATGGCCCATACCAATGCCGAAGGGCTCTTTGTGGCCGCGGCTTATAAAAAGCATAAAGTAGGTGAGGCCTTTATCCATAAGGTTATGGATGAGCTCTTCGCGCTATTGACCCGCTTACCAGACATAAACCCTACCACCGTCATGACTCAGCTGATTCAGCATGAGTCATAAGTGCGCTATTTTATCCATGAAAGGGATTTTATGATTGAACCCGTTGCCGCCGCTGTGCCTCAACCGCTACCAGAAGCCCGGTCTTTCGAAGACATTCAGGCTTTGTTTACCGAGGCCAATCACGCTTTGGCCGAGCGCGTAAACCAAGGCATTGCGCAATTTTTAAGTGAGACCGATGAGCCGGCCCCATTTAATAGGGATGATTTAATTAATAAATATGCATCGTTTGAGATTCCGCTTGAGGGCAAAACGTTTGAGGCCTATTTGGAGACCCTGGAGCAGCACATCATTCCTGATAGTGCACACCTGGCGTCACCGCGTTATCTGGGACACATGACCAGCCCCTTGCCTCGCTTCATTCCCGAAGTGGGTCGCCTCATACAGTCTTTAAATCAAAACATGGTCAAGATGGAAACCAGCCGCGGCCTAACCCTGTTAGAGCGGCAGACCTTAGGCTTGATGCATCAGGAGTTATTTGGTTTTGAATCGTCTTTTTATGATCAATGCGTGCATGACTTTAGCAGCACCTTAGGGATTTTTACCAGCGGTGGTACGTTGGCCAACATCAGCGCCTTATGGGCGGCGTGTCGACAAGCTGCGGCGCAAGGAGCGGTGGATCAGCGTCGAACCAGAGTCGTCATTGGCTCTGAACTCATGCATTACTCTTTTGATAAAGGTGCCGAAATCTTAGGCCTGACGTTGATTAAGCTGCCTGTGAATCAAGACAACAGTATTGACATTGAGGTGATGGCACAAGCGCTGCAAACGTGTCTCGAACACGACCAACAGGTCATCGCCTTGATTGGGATTGCCGGCACCACCGACTTCGGCAGCATTGACCCACTGGCCGACATTTGTCGCCTAGGGCAGGCCCATGGCGTTTACGTACACATTGATGCCGCCTGGGGTGGGGGCTTTGTTTTAAGCGCGTACAAAGAGCAAGTTTTGGCCGGCGTGGCGCAAGCAGATTCGATCACGATTGACGGCCACAAACAGCTGATGATGCCTATAGGCTGTGGCTTGCTGCTATTTAAAGACCCTAATTTGTCTAAGCAAATTGCCCATCATGCCCCTTATGCGGTCAGAGAAAAGTCCTTAGACCAAGGGAAGTACACGCTTGAAGGCACTAGGCCGGCCAATACCTTATATTTACATGCCTGTTTAAGCATTATTGGCAGAAAAGGTTATCACCAGATTTTTCAGCGAGCGATGCAAAATACGGCATACATGGCCCAAGCGATTAAGGACAGCGAGGCGTTTGAATTGACCTCGGAACCTAAAATCAACATTCTCACCTATCGCTATCTGCCTAAGGCCTATCGAGGTAAGGTGCTGAGCGAAGAGGCTAATCGGCAGATCAGCCAATTCAATGAAACGCTGCAAAAGGTGCAGCGGGCCAGGGGGCAGTCATTTATTTCTCGAACCAGCCGTGCCATCACCCAATACGGCCCGCAAAAATTGACCCTGCTGCGAGCGGTGTTGTTAAACCCTTTATCCAATGAAGCCGACATTCAATATGTTTTAGATGATCAGCTGTCTATCGCCGCCAGCCTAGAGTCATAATCCGTCTCAGCAAAAAGCACCAGCAGGGGGATTATGCCTTGTTGGTGCTTTTTGCTGGCCGCTCGCTAAGCGTACACCAACGAGGCCACATGGCGCTGATCAAGGTCAACGGCACAGGCCTGATAGGGCGTCGTGCGGCCCTGATCGACCACGTAGTCGGCACTGGTGTCGACCCGCTGCAGATGATTCACTAAGCCGGTGCCAATGGCTTTGAGATAGGCTTCTTTTCTGGTCCAGCATTGAAGGAAATAGGCCTGCTGGGCTGATGGTGGGCGCTGCCGATGGCAGGCCAACTCTTCGGGCGAAAGCACAAAATCCGCTAACTGACCTTGGTTTTTTTGATCTAGGCGCTCGATGTCAATGCCGATCAAGCGCGTTCGGCTGACCGCAATCATGAGCCTGCTGTCACAGTGAGAGACAGAAAACTGTAGGGTGCTGTTGGGCAGGTAGGGTTTGCCATACCTGTGCTGCATCAGTTTAATGCCTTTGGGGTGGGTGTCTGTGCCATATTCAGCCAGAATCAAGCGCAATAAGCCCCTAGAAAGAATGGCGTTGGCTTTTAACGTGTCGGTTCGATAAGCCAGCCGCTGCGTCAATTCAGCGCTGGTGAGTAGGCTTTGTAAATAGGCAAGACGATCATCGGCCAAGCTAAGGCTGGAAAGGGGGCAACCATACAGGTCAATGTCTGGGTGTGGTGAGGGAACGGTGGCTAGGCCAAAAGGGGAAAAAACAGCCGCATTGAGGTTGATCATGTGCCTCGGTTTTTAAATGGTGTTTGAATGTTTTGGCGGGTGGGGCCGGCGTGAGATGTTGGCAATATGGCCGTAAACGTGATTTGATTATGGCCGAAAAATTCAGGGCTGACAAGGTGTTCAAGGGGTTAACCAGTCCTTGCTGTGGCCCCTTTGTGGCCTAGGGCTTAACCTAGGCCACAAAGGGGCAATGGTGTTTAAAGGGCTGTTGGCCGCTTGGCCATCATCTTTAAAAACCACACGCTTAACCCCGCCCCGCATAAGGCCATCAGCATGCCGACCAGTGACGGGGCCTTAAAGCTGAGGCCAAACACCATCGGCAGGCCACCCAGGAAGGCGCCCAGCGCATTGCCAATGTTAAAACAGGCCTGGCCCGTTGCCGCGGCAATGGTTTCTGAGCCATGGGCGTTGCCGATCAGCATCATTTGCAGCGGTGCGCTGATGATGAAGGCGCCAAAGCCGGTGACGAGGGACATGACGTAGGCCAGTACAATGTTGCCGGCGCTTAAGTACACCAGCAAAAGGCACACGGCCATGCTGATGAACGCGGCAATGGCGGCCTTGGTGGGGGCGATGCGGTCGGCCAAACGGCCGCCAAAAAGGTTACCCATCAACATGCCCAGGCCCACCAAAATCATGATGAAGGGCACATGGCGCTCGCTGATGCCGGTTTCTTGCGTCATCAGGGGCGCAATGTAGCTGATCCAGGCAAACAACCCGCCGGTGCCAATGGAAATGATGGCGATGAGCAGCCACGCTTCTTTGCGGGCAAAGAACGACAGCTGGTGCCGCATCGACATATTGGACTTGGGCGCCAGGTTGGGAATCCATTTGTGGGTGGCGTACATGGTGATCAGGCCAAACAGGCTGATGATGAAAAACGTCACCCGCCAAGAAAAATGCTGGCCGATGAAGGTACCAATAGGCACGCCAACTAGGTTGGCCAAGGTGAGGCCGGTAAACATGGTGGCAATGGCCTGCGCCTCTTTGCCTTTGGTGGCCAACTGGCTCGCCACCACGGCGCCCACGCCAAAGTAGGCGCCATGCGGCAGCCCCGCCATGAACCGGGCCAGCAATAAGGTGTTGTTGTCAGGGGCGAATACGAACAGGCCGTTAAATACGGTGAACATCAGCATGAACAGCATGAGGATTTTTTTAGGCGCCATCTTGCTGGTCAAAACGACCAATAACGGTGCGCCGATGACCACGCCCAGGGCATAAATAGAAATGTAATGGCCGGCGCTGGGAATGCTGATGTTTAAATCTCGGGCAAATTCTTCTAGGAGGCCCATCATGGTGAATTCGGTCATGCCAATGGCGAGGCCGCCAAGCATGAGGGCCAGTAAACTTTTTTTGATCATATGGTTTGCGATGTTGTGTGGTTAGGTGACATAAGGTTATTGAGCACTCAAGCAATACGGAAGAATCTGTAGCTGCTAGAACAAAGTGAGCCTGATATGGTAACACCAAATGTTTTAGGCCCACAAATTCGGTTGTGGCTGACTGAAAGGTTTTGGGTGTGGGGCGTTGATCATTTAGCCAAGTGGATTGTGTTTGGGTGTGAAAATAGGTGTGTTTAAGCTGGCTTTACCTGATTGAGTAGGCGCCTTTAACGTCTAAGGGTGTTGCCTCGTTTTGAAGCCAGCCGAAGCAACCAGTCTCATTCACCTCAGGCTGGCGTTTTCGCTTGATTCATAAGCGCAAGAGGATGTTCCATGGGGTGGTTCTTGATATAGGCGTTGAGTTGGCTAATATGATGAATATCATAAGATTTTATAAATATTTGTTTTTGTTGAAATTTATTTCATGTTGTGCCTAAGGCGTGCGGGCTGGTCATCTGGCGTCCAACTAATTTATATTTTTTTGATTTAGCATAATTTTGTCCTAATTTTCCAAAATTTAATATTGATTTTACTTATATCGAGTATTACTATGGAATTGGGTTGAGTTTCAAAGTATGACTCAGAGAGAGCCCACTTACCCCAACGCGTCTCGCTAGCGTTGGGGTATTTTATTCAGCATTCGGAATAGAATATTTATACTAGATATTATCAGCGTATAATAGCGCTGGGTTGAGCTTCGGCTCCGAGAGAGAACCCGCAGCCCTAGGACTCACACACTCCTAGGGCTATTTTCATTTTGGGCATCACTGAATGGTTGGTTTGTTGCCTCGGCCACTGATTGTGATTTTGACTCATCTGGCTTTAAGTGGCTACCACCTAGCTGATCCACCTTATCAATTTGGCATTTGTCGGCAACATTGCTAGGTCAGCGTAGCTGGCATAAGGCGAGGCCATCCGCACTGTTTCGTTCTGCTTGGGTTAGATCAAAGCAAACGTTGACAAGGTATCGCTGCTCTTCAGTCAACGGTGGGAATGAGTGTGTAGGGGGTGGGTTAGAGGCTGGGGTGTAGGTTAGCCCAAAAATCATAAAGGTAAAGGCTGCACCCACGGTAATCGCCCATAGTGTGTTTTTCATCTGAATCCCCATAAGGGTCATTAAGCTCATTTAGCCAAGTTAGCTAAAAATACCCTGATGTCGGATGAACGTGCCAGTAAGAGAACCGTGGCTGTGTGGCCGTTTGGGGCATTAGTATGGTGATCGGCACAGCTTGAGTGCTGTCAGAACGTTCAGCTGATTAAAGTAATTTTTTAGGTGTTTGTAAAAATTTTAATCAAATAAATCAATCTATTGGTTTTTATTTTGACCCGTGTTGGGCAGGGTGTCAAATTTATGTGCTTGCTTTTGAGGGGCTGTGTTCAGGGTGAATCGTCTTTTTAAGTGCTGTGCCTAGGTGTGGCGGCACTTAGGATGATGATCAGAAGGGTGCGCAAAAAAATAAAAAAGGGCGCTGGCCTAAGCCAGCGCCTAATAGCAATTAAAAATCGATTTTCATGCTCATGTAGTAAGCGCGACCCGATTCATTATAGGTCCGTGCCGTCGCTTCGCCTCTGGCGGAGGTTTCACGCACTATCTGCTTGTCGAATAAGTTGCTGATGCCGCCGTTAATTTGTGCATACTTATTAAACTTATAGCCAGCACTTAAACCCACGATGGTGTAGGGATCTTGCTTCGATACAACAGCCATTGGCCCGGTTTGGTTGCTATTGTCTGCATTTCTAGTGGCATACTCTTTAGGTTCTTGCTTGCCATAATGTGTCACGGTGAGTAGGGTGTTAAATTTCTCTGAAATCTCCCAGTCTAGGGTTGAATTAAGGGTGTACTTAGGAATGATGGACAAAGGGTTACCTGTTGTTTTGTCTTCCGACTTACGCATGTAGGTAAAGTTATTATTCCATAACAAACGCTTATTCAAAGGAATGCTTAAATTGCCTTCGAAGCCTTCAATCAGCGCCTTGCCGGTGTTCTCCCAGCGAAGTATTTTCGCCCCAGACTCTGCAGTCACAAAGATTTCATCCCCAGCGACAATCTTGTTGTCGTAATCATTTCTAAACCAGGTGAATGACGCGTTCCAGCGGTCTTGCGCAAACTGGATGCCAATCTCTTTATTGACAGAGGTCTCAGGATCCAAGTCTTCATTGCCCAACAAATAGCAGGGACCGCTCATGCCGGCAGGACAGCCATTGCCGTTGGTCATCATCATGTAGTTCGGTGCATTTTGGTAAAGATTGGGCGCCTTATAGGCCTTGGCAATGCCGCCTTTGAGGGTAAAGCGCTCACCTAGCTTTTGGGCGACGTTTAGGCTTGGGCTCCAGTTGTTGCCAGATTTCGAATGATTGTCAAAACGAATACCAGGAATGACTTGGGTGGTGTTGGTTAAAGAAATATTGTCTTCTAAAAAGACGGCCCAGGCATTGGCGTTCATTTTAGATGACCGATTATTGGGGACTTCTGGAATCGATGAGCTTTGTGCCGTGCTGGCCGGGTCGTTAAAGCGATCTTCGCTCCATTCACCGCCTATGGTTAAAACGTTCTGTAAGCCCCAGTAAAAGGGAATGCTGGCTTCGCCGCTAAGGCGCGCCGTTTTTAAAACCGAGTCGGTAATGGACGGATCGTCCGGGCCTGTACCTTGAATGGCGCCTTCGTTTCTACCCGCCATGTCCTCTTGCATTCTGGAGTTGACCGTTTTGTCGTATTGCGCGATGACTTTGGTGTCGCCCCAGTCCCATGCGCCATCGTGGGTCAAAGAAAAGCTGTTACGATAGGTTCGGTTGGTTTCTTGGCCATAAATATAGGCATTTTGGTGGACGGGCCCAGACTGGGTATCGCCAGCGTAAAGATTGCCCTGACGACTATAGTTGGCGTCAAGGGTCAAGTATTGTCGGGGGTCGATTTTCCACACGAGCTTGCCCGAAACATCTTTATTTTCTACGCCTTCGCGCCCGGCCTGTCGATTACCATTTATAAAGGGATTGATGTCTTCTGCATCGCCCTTGGTTTTGTTGTAATTGCCATAAAGGCGATAAGATAGGGTGTCTTCAATGATCGGGGCGCTTAGGTTGAAGCCTAAGCGCTGCGTTGAGCCTTCCTTGCCGTTTTCGGGTTGGTTGGTGTACCAATTGACGCTGCCCTTGAACTCTTTAGCCACGCGTTTCGTGATGATGTTGACCACGCCGCCTGCGGCACCGGAGCCATATCGAGCGGCGGCTGGGCCGCGAATGACCTCGATGGATTCAATTTCTTCGACCGGTACCCAGTTCGAGTCGCCGCGTGTGTCCCGTTCGCCTCCCCAGCTATAGCGTACGGCATTACGGGCGGTCACCGGTTTGCCATCAATCAGAATCAGCGTGTTTTCTGGCCCCATGCCCCTGATGTCGATTTGCCGATTATTGCCACGGGCGTTAGAAGCGGTGTTGCCGGTTAGGTTAACCCCAGGCATGGTGCGAATTAAGTCTTTGATGTCGTTTACGGGTGGTCGTTTGGCAATTTCTTCCGCGTCAATCACGGAGACGCCTAAGGATTGCTTTAATTGTCTTTCGGCGGTCACAACAACGGTGCTGAGTTCTGCGGTGTCTTCGGTTTCTTCTGCGTAGGCGAGGGTTGATAGGGTGCCCAATGACAGTGTGAGCACGGCGCTGGCCAAGATTTTTTTCTTGTGGTGGTGACCACATGAGGCAGGTTGAGCGTGAGCAGGATGGTTAAAGTTAAACATGATAAATAAGGCCCTTTAAGTAATGAGTCAATAGATCCCCGTACTGCGTAATGTGTATTAATGATTATCAGTCGCAATAACTTATTCAGCATATCATGAAATAATCATAATGCCCCCGCGTTTGCCGCAGTTTTATTATTTAAACGCCATTTTGTCTCGAATAATTCACAATATCATTTTTAATAATAGGTTATTTTGTTATTGTTAATATAATTATGTGGTTATGTTTGTTATATTAGAATTTACTATTTTTAAAGAATGGATTTCCACAGGGTCATGACGTGGTTGTGGCTGCATGTGAATTGTCTGGTGTCTATGGATTATGGGTCAGAGTGCGTGCACGATTGACGATAGATGGGCATCTTTTATGGGCTCGGCCGCTCTTGTGGCGACGGGTTTAGTGCCATCAATGGGTGATTAAAGTCGTTGGATAAGCTGGATAACGTTATACGTCAATTAGCGCGAACAAAGTCAAAGAAGTATGAGCAGTATGTGGTGACGGGTATTGTATATAAACTCAATCGCCAGGACGTTAAGTTTTTGACGCAGCAATACGTTTCTCGTAATAAGGGTCGCTTAAGAGCGCTAACCGATTTATATTGTCCAGCCGTGGGCGTACACATTGAGGCCGACGAACTTTTTAATGACAAACAAGAAGCTTGGTATCATTTAACACGGTAGAATCCCCTGTAATGGCCGTGCCATATGCTGCCAAGCTTTTTTGTGAACGCTTGAGAATAGAAAAAGCCCTGAATAATCAGGGCTTTTGATGGTTTATGGGGCGCTAAGCAGGCTTCAGAAAAGCCAACTTTTTATTCCCATTCGATCGTGGCAGGGGGTTTACCAGAAACGTCGTACACCACGCGGTTGATGCCGCGAACTTCGTTGATGATCCGGTTAGACACTTTACCCAATAGGTCATAAGGTAGGTGGGCCCAATGGGCGGTCATGAAGTCGTTGGTGACAACGGCGCGTAAGGCCACCACGTATTCGTAGGTACGGCCGTCGCCCATCACGCCTACGGATTTAACCGGTAGGAATACAGCAAAGGCTTGGCTGGTCTTGTCGTACCAGTTTTTGCCGTCTTCATCGGTAAAGTTGCGTAGTTCTTGGATGAAGATGTCGTCGGCACGGCGTAGAAGGTCAGCGTATTCGGCTTTCACTTCGCCTAAGATGCGCACGCCTAGGCCTGGGCCTGGGAATGGGTGACGGTACACCATTTCTTTAGGCAAGCCTAAGGCCACGCCCAGTTCGCGCACTTCGTCTTTGAATAGGTCGCGTAGTGGCTCTAGCAGTTTTAAGTTTAGGGTGTCTGGTAGGCCGCCCACGTTATGGTGGCTCTTAATCGCCTGAGCTTTATTTTTCTTGCCACCGGCTGATTCGATCACGTCTGGATAGATGGTGCCTTGAGCCAACCATTTGGCGTTGCTCAGCTTGCCCGATTCGGTTTGGAAGACTTCCACAAACTCGGCACCAATGATTTTACGTTTTTGCTCAGGGTCGGTCACGCCGGCCAATTTGCCTAGGAATACCTCGGCCGCATTGGCGTGAATGATTTTAACGCCCATGTTGCGTGCAAACATGTCCATGACCATTTTGCCTTCGTTCAGGCGCAATAGGCCGTGGTCGACGAACACACAGGTCAGTTGGTCGCCAATGGCGCGGTGAATTAAGGCCGCAGCCACTGAGCTGTCAACGCCGCCAGATAGGCCAAGAATCACTTCTTCGTCGCCAACCTGTTCTTTAATTTTAGCCACGGCGTCTTCGATGTAGTTGGGCATGGTCCAGCTTGGCTGGGCCGCACAAATGTCTAAAACGAAGCGGTTAATTAAGGCGCTGCCTTGTTTGGTGTGGGTCACTTCTGGGTGGAACTGCACGCCGTAGAAGTGTTTTGTTGGTTGCGCCATGATGGCCACTGGGCAGCTTGGCGTGTGGCCGACTACTGAGAAATCGGCGGGTGCTTGGGTCACTTTGTCGCCGTGGCTCATCCAAACGTCTAAGGCGCTTTCGTTAGCGTAGTCGCTTAGGCCTTGGGTTAGGGCGTTGTCTTCAACGGCAACTTTGGCATAGCCAAATTCACGTTGGTCACCGGCGCCAACTTGGCCACCCAGCGTGTGAGCCATCCACTGCATGCCATAGCAAATGCCCAATACGGGAATGCCTAAGTCAAATAGGCCAGCATCGGCATGGTAGTCTGAGTCATAAACAGAGTTATGGCTGCCGGAAAGAATAATGCCTTTAGGGTTAAAGGCTTTGATTTCTTCAAGGCTGATGTCAAAAGGATGGAGTTCGCAATAAACATGTGCTTCACGCACGCGTCGGGCAATCAATTGGGCAACTTGAGAGCCAAAATCTAAAATCAGAATTTTATCCATATTGGGGGTTACATATTTTCGTTAGGGTTAGAAGAAGAGCGAGGGTTTTGTGATTTATAGGCGGGCGCTTTTTTGTACGGGATGTGTTCGCTGCGGGCAATCAGCATGAACACGCCTAAGATCACCAAGCCTAAGGCCAAGATAGGCGAATAGGTCATGTAGTGCGATTTGACCAAGTAGACGGCCAGGCCGCAGTACATGAGAAAAGGGCCCCATACCACGGTTTGTTTATTAAAACCGTCTACGATCAGCACCACAATGCCTGCGACCACTAAAAATATCGCGATTAATGAGCTGGTCGCCGGTAAAATGTCGGTGGTTTTTAGAAACCATAAGGTGCCTAAAACAATTAACACCAAGGGCAGTGCAAGCGTGGGCGTTTTCATGGGCTTAACCTCGTTGGTTGTCTTTCATTAAACGTTGCTTTTCACGCTGCCAGTCTTTATCTTTTAAAGACTCACGTTTGTCATGGAGTTTTTTGCCCTTCGCTAGGCCAATGTCTACCTTAATGCGACCGCGGGTAAAGTGCATATTGAGCGGTACGATGGTGTAGCCACTGCGTTCTACCTTGCCGATGAGCTTGTCAATTTCTGACTGTTTGAGTAGGAGCTTACGTGGGCGAACCGGATCGGGTTTGACGTGGGTTGAGGCGGTGGCTAAGGCGGTAATGTGGCAGCCGACTAGGTAAAAGGCGCCTTTTTTCTCTTGAATATAGCTTTCTTTAAGCTGCACTCGGCCATCTCGAATGGCTTTGACTTCCCATCCTTCGAGGACTAAACCGGCTTCAAGCTGCTCTTCAATGAAAAAGTCATGAAAAGCTTTCCTGTTATTTGCAATACTCATTAAAAACTCCTTACGCTTATTAGGCCATATTTTACCAGAATGAGACAAAAACGGTAAAAAATCACTCAGGCGCAAAAGCGTGGCATAATATGGGATATTTTTTTTGGTTTGGCATCATGAAAGTAGAGAAAAACGTTTTAGTGGCACACACCGCAGAGCAGATGTTTCAACTCGTCGATACCATTAGAGATTACCCCAAGTTTTTACCCTGGTGTAGTCAGGCGATTGAAATTGAGCGGACGGATAATGAGGTTGAAGCGTCGTTACACATGGACTATATGCGCATTCGACAACAGTTCACGACGCGTAACCATAATGTTTTAAATGAACACATACACATGAAGCTGGTCGATGGCCCCTTTCGTCATCTAGAAGGGCAATGGCACTTTACGCCTTTGGGTGATTTTGGTTGTAAAATTGAATTCACTTTGGATTATGAATTTGCGAACCCATTTTTATCCAAACTAATTGGGCCAGTATTCAGTAAAATTTCAGGCACTTTAGTAGATGCCTTTATTAAAGAAGCAGATCGTCGTTATGATTAGGACCAAATTAATCAGTATAGAAGTGGCCTATGCCACAGAGACTGAACAAGTAATCGAATCACTGCGCGTCCCTGATGACACTAAACTGTCACAGGTGATCGCCTATTCACATTTGCCAGAGCGCTTTGCAGAGCTGAAGCAATGGCCTTTAGACTTAGGCATTTGTGGTAAAGCGATGCCGTTAGAAACCCTATTAAAACCCAATGATCGGGTGGAGATTTATCGCCCCTTGACCATGGACCCGAAAGAGCGTCGCCGCCAATTGGCCGCAGCGAAGCTTAATGATGAACACTCAGTTACTGATTAAAAAGATATGTCACAAATTAAACTAATAGTTGGTTTAGGTAATCCTGGGCCAGAATATGCCCAAACGCGCCACAATGCTGGTTTTTGGCTGGTTGATGAGCTGGCCCATCAATGGCAGGCTCGTTTTAAAGAAGAAAAAAAGTTTTTTGGTGAGGCGGCTAAAGCCAGCTTGCCAACCGGTGACGTCTGGTTATTGAAGCCGAATACGTTTATGAATCGTTCTGGGCAGTCGGTATTGGCCTTGGCCAACTTTTATAAAATCCTCCCTGAAGAAGTGATGGTGGTGCATGATGAGCTAGACCTGCTGCCAGGCATTGCTAAGTTTAAAAAGGGCGGCGGCCACGGCGGTCATAATGGCTTGAAGGATATTCAGGCCAAGCTGTCTTCGCCTGATTTTTGGCGGTTACGGTTGGGTATTGGCCATCCGGGCGATAAAAATCTGGTGGCTAACTTTGTGTTGAAAAAACCGCTGTCGGCAGAGCAGACCTTGATTGATGATGCAATGTGGACGGCGAAGTCGGTGTTTAATGACATAATGGCCGATCAGTTTGAAGAAGCCATGCGGATCTTGCACAGCCATAAGCCTTAGGTTTGATTAACCTAAAATAAAAAAGCCCTGATGACGTCATCAGGGCTTTTTTTGGGTTCATTGAACCGACAGTCTAGCTGCGGCGTTTTTGAATCGCGTTTTGCAGTAAAACAATAGAGCAAGCAATGAAGCCGCCAACCAGCATGCTCAGAATCAAGATGATTAAGCCTTTAGGCTTGTCTTTAGACTGTTCCAAAGTTGGTTTTTCTAAATAAGTGTAGATGGTGCCTTTAATGTTTTCTGCCTCAATGTCGCCCAAATAGCTGAGCGCGTTGAGGTTGCTGTCATATTGGATGCCTTCTTTCGTCAGCAGGTCGCGTTCGTCAATGAGGGTGTCCACTTTGTTTTGTAACAGGCGATTAAGGTAGCTGCCGTTAAACCCAGCCAACACTTCCGTGAGCTTGGTTTGGGCTTCCTCAGCTGATCCGCCCGTGTGCTTCACAATGTAGAACGCTTTGCTGGGGTCTTGTTCAAACGACACCACGTCGTCACCCTTGCCCTTGCCTGCTTTGACGTTCTCGGCTTTGGCGTTGGCATTGGCGCTGGTGGCCATTAGGTTTAAATAGGTTTTTAAGTTATTGTCCAACCAGGCGTCAACGTTGATGTCTTTGTCTAGGCGTTGTTTGGTGCCATCCATCGCGACCACAAAATTATAGTATTTTTCGACCGATATGATTTTGGCGTATAGCCCTAGGTCTTTAACCTTGGCGGGAATGACTTTTGCCTCACTGTGCCAAACGGGGGTGGCTATTTTGGTGTAGGCAAACCCCAGTAGCATGAACATTGAAGTGATGACAACGATAAAGATTTTTTTGCGCCAAAGTACTGAGAATAGTTCGAATAAATCGATTTCATCATCCTGTTGTGGCGCGGGGTGGGTGTGTTGGGTCATTCGGAAGCCTTAAGCAATTATCACTGGGTGTAGTTTATCATTAAATAGAACTTTATTTCATTTTAAAAGCGTGCGAATATGTTAACTGGAACTTTTGATTAGTTTCATAGCCTATGATGTATTCGTTTGTATCATACCAAAAGGAAACTCAATGAATAAAATGACCACGTTGGCATTAACCTTGGCTTTGAGCAGCAGCTTCGCTATGGCGGCCACGCCAGCAAAAGATATGCTAAAACCTTACCCTAAAGCCCAGAAGGGTGAAGTTCAGCACGTCATTGAATTGCCTCAGAAGTCGAATGAAGACAACTTCAAAGTAGAGTTGCAATTTGGTAAAACCTTAAAAGTAGATTGTAATCGGCACATGATGGGGGGCGAGTTGGCCACCAAAACGGCCGAAGGCTGGGGTTATGACTATTATGTGTTAGGCAACGTTGGCGCGGTTGCGTCGACACTAATGGGTTGCCCGAACCAAGAAAAAACCGATAAATTTGTCACGATCCCCAGCGCCAACCAGCTAATTCGCTACAACAGCAAATTGCCGATTGTTGTGTATGCGCCTGAGGACGTTGAGGTTCAATACCGAATTTGGACGGCACCTGATCAGTATACCACCACCAAGGTTAAATGAATTTAGCATAAAAAAACGGCTGTTACTACAGGCGTTTTTTTATGCCTATTCGGTGGTGCTGGTGGCATGAAACGCGGATTGAATGTGCGGCGACGCACACAGCTTTTTGACGGCACGATCGAGGTCCTTATCTAAGACCGACGTGGCCATCAGCATGGCCTCGATGTCGATGGTGTTGGCGTTAATGTTGGTGATGTCTAGCTCTGACAGAGGCAGCTTTTCTATCGACAGAATGTTTTTTAGGGCCTTAATGGCGTCTTGACGCTTGTCGATTAGGGCACTCACGTGGATGACGTGGGTAAATTCGACCGACTCGGTGTCAATTGGCTGTCGGTTAATGTAATTCACCGCTGGGCGCAATAAGGTATTCGCGGCCAAGACAAACAGGGTGCCCATGCAGGCTTCAATAATCATGCCTGCGCCAGCACAGGCGCCGATGGCTGCCGATCCCCAAAGCGTGGCGGCTGTATTGATGCCGCGAACGTGGCCTTCTTCGCGCATGATGACGCCTGCACCTAAAAAGCCCACGCCTGAAACGACGTAAGCCACCACGCGGGCAGCGCCATCGGCGCCGGCGATTTTAAAGGCCATGTCTACAAAAATAGCGGCGCCTAAGGCCACCAACACGTTGGTGCGTAAGCCAGCGGTACGCTGCCGAAACTGGCGCTCTAAGCCAATGGCGGTACCCATGACAAAAGCGACGAAGAGGCTGATCAGGGTGTCAGCAAAGCTCAATAAATCAAAAGTGTAAATGGTTTTCATGCGGTGTCTTTCTGATGCGGCAGTGATGCAATAGTGCAAGCGACAACGATGGGGCTGGCCAGATTCATCCAGCCCCATTGGCGCTACAGGCCTAATAGCTGTGTGGCGATGCTGAAGTAGATTAAGACGCCCACAATGTCGGCGATTGAGGTAATCAAAGGGGCACTGGCCGTTGCGGGATCAAACTTCAATTTGGATAAGATAAAGGGCAAGGACAATCCAATCAGGCTGCCAATGATGACAATGCACACCATCGACAAGGCCACGACCATGGCGATTTCAACCCCTCCGCGAACAAAGCCGACTAGGGCGACCGCCAGTGCCATGCTCAAACCTAGAGCCAATGCGACCAAAACCTCTTTGCCGATCATCTTGCCCCAGTCTTTTAAGATCACTTCGCCGGTGGCAAGGCCACGCACCATTAGGGTCGCGGCCTGAGAGCCAGCGTTGCCACCAGAGTCGATTAAAAGTGGCAAGAAGAAGACCAGCACGACATAAGACATGATGGTGTCTTCAAAATGGGCAATCCCGGCGCCAGAAAAGACGTTGCCAAAGACCAAAACCACGAGCCAGATCACCCGCATACGATAGAGGGTCCAAATGCTGGCGGTTTTTACGTTGACCATGGTTAGGTGATTGGCACCGTGGCTGATTTCTAAACCACCGGTTTTGTACAGGGTTTCTTCGCTGCTTTGGGCTTGGATGTCCATCGCATCGTCTGCGGTAATGATGCCTAAAATCACGCCGAGTTCATCAACCACGGGCAGGGACAATAAGTCATAGTGAGCAATGGTTTGGGCGGCTTCTAAAGGCGTAGTGGTGGCCTTAATGCTGACCACATTGGGCCGCATGATCTGATGAATAGGCTTTTGTTCGTCGGCCAAAAGCAGGTCGCGTAAGGACATCACGCCCAAGAGCTTTTTACCAGCGTCGACCACGTAAATATAATAAATGGTTTCTTTGCTGTTGCCGTATTGACGGGTGAGCCGGATGGCTTCTTGCGCACTGATGTCGCCTCGAACATACAGAAAATCTGTGGTCATGTGTGCGGCCGCAGTGTCTTCCGGATAGGAGGACAGGTGCTGCATGTCATCGACTTCGGTCGGGTTGATCTGGATGTTGATTAGCTGCTTGAGGCTGGTCGGTAAGCCTAGGTAAAGGTCGGCACGATCGTCATGTGGCATGGCGGCCAATAGGTCACCTAAGTCGGTTGGCTTCAACGCCAATGCCAATTTGTGCTGTACCGAGGTGGAGAAATGGGTGAACAGCTCGGCTCGTTCCTGTATGGGCGTGGCCATCAGGACACGAATGATGTCTGTGTCATTATAAATCAGCAGGGCGTCTGCAACGTCGGCATGATGTGACTCAGCCAAGAGGGTTTTGATGAGGTCAAAGTCATTTGAGTGCAAGAACTTCTGCACCATAAGAGAAATCTTAATGTGTTTCATGGTCATAATCCAAAGTGACGGCCTTACATAGGCCATATCACGGTGAATTTAGTCCACTTAGAGATGGCTTATGTATACGCCTAACGATAATAAAAACGGACTCGGGGGGAGGTCCATGGGTTTAAACTCCAGTTAAGTGACAGGGCCAGTAGCGGGCCTGTCAAAAGGGTGGATTGAGAAAGGGGCCATTCTAATGCCCATCTGCTTTGTATGGCAATCGAATATTTGGCAGATTAAAATAAAATCGGTAAAACTGTGGTCGATTTGACGACAAAATGGGCCTATTTTAAATAATAAAAACTATTTTTTCTAATTAAAACTTAAAACTTGGCTGGCGATGCTGAAGTAAATTAACACCCCAACCGCATCCGCAATCGATGTGATCAAGGGCGCACTGGCGGTGGCGGGGTCGAAGTTTAATTTAGACAAGGCAAACGGCAGGCAAAGCCCGATGACGCTGCCCACGATGACAATCAGCACCATAGACGTGGCCACTACCAAGGCGATTTCTGGCCCACCACGCACAAAGCCAACCAGGGCAACGGCCAAGGCCATGCTGAAGCCAAGCGCGGCGGCAACCAACACCTCTTTGGTGACCATTTTGCCCCAGTCTTTGAGCACCACTTCTCCGGTGGCGAGGCCACGTACCATTAGGGTGGCGGCCTGTGAGCCGGCGTTGCCGCCAGAGTCGATGAGAAGCGGTAAGAAAAACACCAAGACCACGTACGATGAAATCATGTCTTCAAAGTGGGCAATGCCCGCGCCCGAGAACACGTTCCCAAAAACCAAAACGACCAGCCACACCACGCGCATGCGATAGAGCGTCCAGATACTGGCATGTTTGATGTTGGTGAGCATGCTGGTGGGTATTTCAAAGCGTGCTGCCTCAATGCCGCCCGTTTTGTATAGGGTTTGGGTGCTTTGGGCGGCCTGCAAGTCTAATGCATCGTCGGCGGTAATGATGCCGATTAAGCGGGCTTGATTGTCAATGATGGGGAGCGATAACAAATCATAGCGGGCAATTTTTTGAACCACGCTGGCTTGCTTGTCGTTGGCGTGGCTGCTGATGACGTTGGTGCGCATGATGTCTTGAATGCGATTTTGCTCGTCTGTAAGCAATAGATCGCGTAGGGACAGCACGCCCAACAGCTTTTTATCGGCATCAATGACGTATATGTAGTAAATGGTCTCTTTTTTACTGGCGTAGCGGCGGGTGAGGTCGATGGCCTCTTTGGCAGTGATGTCGGCCCGAATGTACAGAAAGTCAGACGTCATGTTGGCGCCGGCAGTGCCTTCAGGGTAAGAGGATAAGTGGGTGATGTCCTTGACCTCATCCGCAGCAATGTTGGGCTTGATCTGACGTTTCAATGCTTCTGGCAGTTGGTTGTAGAGGTCGGCGCGTTCGTCATGTGCCATGGCGGCAATCAGCTTAGCCAAGGCGTCGGGTTGCATGGCCATTGCCACCGCGGTTTGCATGTGATGATTAAAGTGCTCAAAAATAGAGACCCGACGCGTCAACGGGATGGTCAGTAAAATACGCACGACATCGGTGTGGTTAAAAACCACTAGGGCGTCGGCAAGATCGGCATCGTGGGCGGTATTTAATAACTCAGAAATGATGAGGGCGTCAGAAGTATGCAAAAATTTTTGCAAGAATAGGGCTAGTTTGATGTGTTTCATGACTAAACATCCTAGGTTTGTGGCGAATATGAACAGCCACCAAACCTAAAAAATGTTTAGGTTAGGAGACGGTTAAATCGACCGATTGGGAAAAGTAAGATCTACAGGGATCCGCGTCCATTGAAGGAATACTCCGAAAAATAAATAAATAGGGTTTAATGCGTCTAAACCGTGGCTATTGGCAAGGTCTGCGTTGCTTTATCTAAACGCAAACGCGCCTTACCCAATGCCTGTTGGCGATGAATAAGCACTCGATGGGGGGCGATGATAGACCAGTTGTCCTAGGATGGCAACCCTAAAAATGATCTTTAAACACCGATGCTTAGCGATTGGGCCGAGTTTTAAAGGCAAACCCAAGTGCGATACAAACCTTGGTTTCTTGAGCCTCAGGCTGCTTAAGTGCCCAACGTCGTGGCGTGCGGTAAAGGGTCGCCTACCGACCAGTCTTAATGCACGGCCTACACAGAACCAAGGCAACAGGGACAAGCCCTAGCCTACGTAAACCGTGCCATGATTGCCAGAAGTTAGCTGGATTCGCTAGGCCTACGGCAATAGCCAAAAAGCGATCAGATACGTCCTTAGCCAAGCCAGCCCATCGCCACGCCTAAGCGATAGCCTAGGCTGGCCAATAAGAGGCTTAAAACCGTGCGCAATAGCCAAATAATCACCAAATGGCTTACCTTCATGGGTATTTTAGTGGCCAACAAACAAGGGATGCTGCCAGAAAAAAACAGAATGCTGCTGATGGAGGTGACGGCTGCGATGTAGCGTATGGGCAGTTCAGCTTGAGCCAATAAAATACTGGGTAAGAACATTTCGGCCAGACCAGAGGCCAGCGCACCACTGTATTGGCTCAGTTGTGGGATGCCGGTTAACCATAGGACGGGTTTTAAAACGTAGCCTAAGTACTCAAATACAGGCGTGTATTGCGCTAAAATGAGCCCGATAAAGCCAATGGCTAGAATCGATGGGGCGACAATCGCGGCCATATTCAAGCCGTTTTTAAAGTTGGCCCAAAGCATCGTGTGCCACTTGGGGCTGTGCGTATAATGGGCGATGCCGCTCAACTTGGCTTGTTGCCAGCGCTGACCCTTAGTTTGATCGGGCAATCGTTGTTTGGCATCATTGTTCATACGGCTGATGGGCGGCAAGTAGGCCGTGATCATCGTCACCATAAAGGTGATGACTAAGGTGCTCCAGAAAAAGTACAGCCAAGCATCCATAATGCCTAAGGTTTTGGCCACAACAATCATAAAGGTGGCTGAAACACTGGAGAATCCAGTGCCAATGATCATGGCTTCGCGCACTGAGTAGCGGCCTTGCTGATAGCTATGGTCGGTAATGAGTAAGCCAATAGAGTAGCTGCCTACAAAAGAGGCCACTGCATCGATGGCCGAGGTGCCAGGAGTGCGAAATAAGGGCCGCATAATGGGTTCTAGCAGCACGCCTACCCACTCTAAAAGGCCAAAGCCGATCAAGAACGTTAGGGCCATGGCGCCAATTGGAATCAGCAGGCCCACGCTCAGTGCCAGTTTTTCAAATAAAAACGGCAGCATGTCTGGCGTCATCGCCCAGGCGGGTGCTGTATGGGTTAAGTAGAGTAAGGCTAGGCTTAAGCCTAAAAGCTTGATGAGGGTAAAGAGCTTATGGCCCCAGCTGCGCTGAAACAAGCCGTTAAAAAATGGGCTGACTGCACCGTAGGCCATCAATAATAGGATCAGCGTGAGGGCAATGGGCCGCTGCTGGCCAATAAGCCAAGATGAAGCATGGTCAATAAGCAAAGTGTTTTTGCCTTGCCATTGTATCGGTACAAAAAATAAGAAAATGCCGATGCTGCTGAACAGGATTATTTTTGTGAGCACCCATGAGGCATTGTTTGAGTGAGGTTGTTGTGGCATGTTATTCTCCTTTGGCAATTCACCGCCATCGACCCATTTTATGTTTTGTGGGCTAGATCAGCGTGAACTTTGTCACTGAACGAGGCCGTTGAGCACGGTGCCTGCAGCGCCGTGCTCAAAGCCGTGTCACAGCATGGGCAAATTAAGCCCTTCGGTTTTGGCACACTGAATGGCTAGCTCATAGCCGGCATCAGCGTGCCGCATGACGCCGGTGCCTGGGTCGTTGCGTAAGACATTTTTTAAACGTTCATCGGCATCGGTGCTGCCATCACACACGATTACCATGCCCGCATGTTGCGAAAACCCCATGCCGACGCCGCCACCGTGATGCAGGCTGACCCAGGTTGCGCCGCTGGCGGTATTCAATAGTGCGTTCAGTAGCGGCCAGTCAGACACCGCATCAGAACCATCTTTCATGCTTTCGGTTTCGCGATTGGGGCTGGCCACCGAGCCCGAGTCTAAATGGTCGCGACCAATGACAATCGGGGCCTTTAGCTCACCGCTACGCACCATTTCATTAAACGCCAAACCAAGGCGTGCCCGATCTTTTAAACCCACCCAGCAAATACGTGCAGGTAAGCCCTGAAAGGCAATGTGCGCCTTGGCCATGTCTAGCCAGTTGTGTAGGTGGGGATGGTCAGGAATTAACGTTTTGATTTTTTTGTCTGTTTTGTAAATGTCTTCAGGGTCGCCAGACAGAGCGACCCAGCGAAAGGGGCCGATGCCTTCACAGAATAATGGCCGAATGTAGGCTGGTACAAAGCCCGGAAAATCAAAAGCATGCGTGACGCCAACGTCTTGTGCCATTTGGCGAATGTTGTTGCCATAGTCAAAGGTGGCTGCGCCGCGCTGCTGTAAAATCAGCATGGCCTCTACCTGTTTGGCCATTGACTGCTTGGCGGGCATCACAATGTCATTGGGCGTGTTTTTTTGTGCGGATCGCCACTGCGTAACGGACCAACCACAGGGTAAGTAGCCGTTGATTGGATCGTGGGCGCTGGTCTGATCGGTGACGACGTCTGGGGTGATGTTGCGTTCAACCATTTCTGCAAAGACATCTGCAGCATTGCCCAGTAAACCGATGGTCACAGGCGTATGGTTGGCTTGAGCCTGTGCCAGCAGGGCCAAAGCTTGATCCAGCGTATGGGCTTTTTGATCGCAATAGCGTGTTTTGAGGCGAAAATCTATGCGGCTTTCGTCGCATTCAACCGCAATCATGCTAAGGCCCGCCATTTTGGCGGCTAGGGGTTGGGCACCGCCCATGCCTCCAAGCCCACCGGTCAATACCCAGCGGCCGGCTGCGTCACCATTAAAGTGCTGCTTGATCACGGCCACAAAGGTTTCGTAAGTGCCTTGAACAATGCCCTGTGAGCCAATGTATATCCAAGAGCCAGCGGTCATTTGCCCGTACATCATGAGGCCTTTTTGATCCAATTCATTAAAATGTGTCCAAGTGGCCCAATGTGGCACAAGGTTGGCATTGGCGATTAACACCCGTGGGGCCTGTTTATGGGTTTGGAAAATGCCGACGGGTTTTCCTGACTGTATCAACAGCGTTTGATCGTCTTCTAAGGTGCGCAATGACGCCAAAATTTGGTCGTAGCAGGCCCAGTTTCGGGCGGCTCGGCCGATGCCACCATAGACCACTAAGGATTGAGGGTGTTCTGCCACGTCGGGGTCGAGGTTGTTTTGGAGCATGCGATAAGCGGCTTCGGTTTGCCAGCTTTTACAACTGAGGGTGTTGCCCTGAGGGGCATGAATGATTCGGTCTTGTTGTCTATTGTGTGGCATGGTTGACTCCTAAAATGACTGTGCGGCACGGGCAACACAGGAATGAGATTACAACTCGGTAAATTGACCTCTGAAAATACGGTGCTGTAAAGGGTTTCGGCCTAGCTCATAAATGAGGTCAACCGGGTGATCGGCTTGCCAAACCAGTAGGTCAGCGACAAAACCTGGGGCAATTTGGCCATGGGTATGGGCTCTCCCCAGTGCTTTAGCCGCATGTTTGGTGACCCCAAACCATGCTTCTGTTGGGGTCAGGCCGAGTAAAACACAGGCCATATTCATGGCCAAACGAATGCTGGCCATGGGCGCTGTGCCGGGATTAAAGTCAGTTGAAACCGCGATGGGGATTTGATGTTGGCGTAATAGGGTGATAGGGGGGTGTTGGGTTTCTTGCAAAAAGTAAAACGCCAGTGGTAAAACCGTGGCGACCGTGCCTTGCTGCTTCATTAAGGCGATGTCGTTTTCTGTTAAGTGTTCAATGTGGTCGGCAGATAGCCCTTGGTATTGAGCGACTAAAGCACTGCCGCCTGAGTGTGTGAGTTGTTCCGTATGCCCCTTAACAGGAATGTTTAGCTTTGCCGCTGTCTGAAAAATACGCTCGGTTTGGGCGAGGCTAAAGCCAATCGTTTCACAAAAAACATCAACGGCTTCAAATAGGCCTTCTTGCCACAACGTAGGCATAATGGTTTCGCAAATCAAAGCCACATAGTCGTCTGGCTGGTGTTGGTATTCCGGCGGCACGGTGTGTGCGGCCAAGAGGGTTGAGACTATTTCGATGGGGTGTAATTGCGCGAGCGTTTGGGCAACCTGTAGCTGTTTACGCTCATCAGCCAAGGTTAAGCCATAGCCACTTTTTAGTTCAATGGTGGTGACGCCCTCGGTGAGTAGCGCTTCTAATCGAGGCTTGGCGGCTAGGTAGAGGTCGGTTTGGGCGGCTGCTCGTGTTGCTTGTACCGTGTGGTTAATGCCGCCGCCTTGGGCGGCAATGTCGGCATACGTTCGACCTTCTAAGCGCTGTCCCCATTCTGTGGCTCGGTTACCACCAAAGACAAGATGGGTATGACAATCAATGAGGCCAGGGGTAATCAATGCAGCCTCGGCATCAAGATAAGGCTGTGGATAGGCGTGGGCAGGACGACAAGGGTGGCAGCTGTGAATGACACCATTTAAAATGTGAATGTCAGCAGGCGTGATGGCTAGGTGGTCAGTCGCCATGCTGGCGACGCGGCCGTTACCCAAAATCCATTCGTTGGCGGTTAATGCACGCATAATTTTTACCAGTTGAATAAATGTATATACAATTAATTTAGCGTTAAATAAAACGTACTGTCAATCACTTTGAAAAAATGTGGGTGTAAATGGGGACACGGTTGTGCGGCTATGGTCATTTTCTTCCGAGCCTTGGGCCTTGGCTAAGGCTCGGTTCTGGGCTTATAACAGCATTGCTGCGGCCCACCCAAAGACGATGAGCGGAATATTGAAGTGAATAAATGTGGGGACAACCGTATCCCAAATGTGGTTGTGCTGCCCATCCGCGTTTAATCCTGCGGTAGGGCCGAGCGTTGAATCGGAAGCAGGAGAGCCTGCATCACCCAGAGCTGCCGCGGCGCCAATTAAGGCAATTGTGGCGAGTTCCGAGAAGCCAAATGCCACGCATAAAGGCACGTAAATGGCGGCAATGATGGGGATGGTTGAAAAAGAAGAGCCAATGCCCATCGTGATGAATAAACCCACCAACAGCATGACTAAAGCAGCCAAAGCTTTACTGTCGCCAATCAGAAGCACCGAGCTTTCGACAAGAAAGGGCAGATTGCCCGTTGCTCGCATCACTTCAGCAAAGCCTGCGGCCGTAATCATGATGAACCCAACCTGCGCCATTAGGCGCATGCCTTGAGTAAACACTTGATCTTGCTCATGCCGTTTGATCAGGCCGCTGGTTGAAATAATCGAAAAACCAACCAAAGCCCCAAAAATCATCGAGTCAGTGTACAGCTGAGTGAGCAAGGCCAAGACTAAACCTAGGACTATAACGGCCACCTGCCAGGGCTTAAGGACCGCATCTGGCTTAGTGGCGCCTAATTCTTGGGTCAAAGGGTTGTCTGCATAGTGGCGTTTTTTTCGGTAACTAAACAATAAGGCGACGGTCAACCCAAACAACATGCCCAAAGCCGGCAGCGCCATGGCCGACATGGCTTGGTTTAAAGTCACGCTAAAGCCTAGCTCTGTGCCAGCACGATTGATGTTGCCAATCAAAATGTCATTGAGGAAAATGCTGCCAAAACCAACGGGAATCGCCATGTACATGACTATGATGGAGAAGGTAATGGCGCAAGCCATGGCGCGGCGATCGAGGTTTAAGCGATTCATGGCCAGTAATAAAGGCGGTATTACGATGGGAATAAAGGCAATGTGAATAGGGATTAAGGTTTCTGACAAAAACCCAAGGCTGATGACGCTGGCGTACAAGGCAATGAGTAGCCAATTGATTTTGCGGGTGTGGGTTTTTTTTTGATTAAGCGCCACTAAAAGTTTGGTGGCCAGTTTGTCAGTCAGGCCAGTACGTGCGAGCGCCACGGCAAAAGCCCCTAGTGTGGCATAGGCGAGGGCCACCGTTGCGCCGCCCCCTAAACCAGCGTTAAAGGCAAGGGCAATGTCTGGTAAGGCCAATCCGGCGGTTAGTCCGCCAATGATTGCCGCAATAATGAGGGCCAGCACTACGGGCACCCGCAGCATGCTTAAACCGACCATAAGCAAAACGGACAGTAGAATGGGATTCATGCTGGCCATCCGTTCTTATCGAGGTAATGAGTCATAAAAATCTCCGTTGTATTCGTTTGTCATTTTTTAGGTGTATAGGTTAGGCATAAGAGGGTTTATAGGGGGACGGCAAGGGGTAGCAGAGCCAGATTGATATGCTAATGGTCTATTTATGTATAGACAATATAAAATTAAATCGCGTTGACTGTCAAGCGTGACGAGGGTAGGGGCGAGCCAATGATTAGGGCTATGAGGAACACGGCCCTAATCATTGGTGCTTAAGAAAGGGCATTAGGGAAGTAGCGGGACCGTAATTTATAGCGCTGGCCTGCGGCCAAGATCAAAGCATAGCTGACGAGTATCCCCTCGCCCCAGGTTCTGCGCGTGGTCAGTAGACAGGGGTCATTGACGGTAATTTGGAGGCATTGGGCCTGCTGCGCATCGGCAGAAATGGCTTCAACGGTGTGCTCAATTTCCGTCAGCGGATAATGCGCTAATAAATAGGCCGTGGGCGTGATTTGCGTAAAATCCTGCGCCAAAAATTCGGTCAAGTAAGTGGCGTTAACATAGCGTTTTTCGAGGATGAGGGGAAGGTCATTTTCATAATGTAAAATTTCGCAGTAGCCTGCTTGGGCGCCATTGGCGACGCCTAAAGCCAAAGCCTGATTATCATAAACCAACAACCATTTATGGACCAAAACTTCGGCACGATATTGGTGACCACGGTTTCTGATTTCTTCGGCAAAATCGACCACATGAATGAGGGGTGTTTCCACCTTGGTTTCGGCCACAAAAGTGCCTTTGCCTGCGATGCGGGTAAGGATGTTTTGGCTGCTTAGCCCGGTTAAGGCTTTATTGACGGTCATACGGCTGACCTTAAAACGATGGGCAAGGTCCATTTCGGTGGGGATTTGCATGCCAGCAGACAGTTCGCCTTGGCTAATGGCTTGTAAGATATGATTTTGAATGCGTTTGTAGGCGGGTTCTGACATAGGGTGTTTCCAATCGGGCTGAATAAAACCGGGTGCTATTTTAAAGCTGTGTATACAATCAAATCAGGCTGCGTTCATGATGCCTGATGCGGCTGATCTTGGCAATCATAGTGGGTTAGTGATTTGATGCAGTCGGGTTGAAATAAAGGCCGTTGGGCAGTGGATATAGCCCGTCGCAGTACCATTTGATAAAGCGTAGCCTACCCACCAGCTTTAATGTTTCTGTTCATGTAAAAAAGCGACGCGGGTTACCCAGCCTGTGCCATCCATCTTAATGTGGAACGAGGTGTCATGTGGCCTTGCTATTCTGGCTTTTAAATCAAAGATGGCTCTCAAACTAAATCATGGTCTGGTGTGACTTCAATCCGCTTGAGTAGCCTTAGCAGTAGGGTGTGGTAAAGCGTAGCCTACCTACCAGTTTTAATGCTTCAGATCATGTAAATCTAAGGCAAGGTGGGTCGAAATTCACTCTACGAAGCACTAAAAGCCATGGTTTGGTGTTTGAATAAAAACCCAGCGTATATAGCCGGATACTTTAAACTCACCACGCTTGCCCTTAGGTGAAGTACCGTTCCCCTTTTAGCCGCCGAGGCGGTTCGTGCGGGGCCGGGGTTTTGGGGCAAAGTTGTTTGAGTATTTGGCCGCAGGCCCAAATATGAGTTTTTGCCGCCGGCCACGTGCGGGCCAACGAGGGCACCCGCGTAGCGGGCGGATAAAGTGGGGTGGTTTTTCTTTGCTTCGTTTCTTTTTGACATCAAAAAGAAATGATGGCGCCCTACAGGGCGAAACCCAACGACTGATCAATAGCGATATAGCCGAAGCATGAATGATTTTAAAAGGCTGCTTTTAGTCAGGCATGACTTAAATTTGGGCGTTTGTTTCGCCGAGGGCGCCACAAGCTTTTTGCCTGCTTCATCTGGCTCAATAGAACCTACTTCGGCGGCTTTACGGGACGGTACTTCACCTAAAGGAGACGCCGTCAGAGGAGCGGCACCAGTAAGAGATGTTTTACAGCACACACCAAACCGTGGTTTGTGGTTTGCAGAAGACGTGTCTCAATTTTACCGACCTTCTGACAGTGTATCCCTTAGGTGGTGAGTTTAAGTAATTTGGTACATAAAAAACCATCTTTAATGTAATGCAGGTTGTTTGTCATTAGGGCGTGTTCACTAAAATGATGGCTGGCATGATTCTGAATTTTTTTCTGGACAATGCTGCCTATATGTCTATACATTATACCTACGGAATAAAACATCAGGAGGCATGCGGCATGCATACATTAATGTTGGGTCAGCAAAGGCTGACCTTAAGTGATTTAGCCAGAAGCTTAGAAGAGCCAACACAATTGGCTTTAACGCCGCAGAGTAGGCAGGCCATTGAAGCCTGCCGCCATTATTTGGATGAAAAAATAAAACATTCTGATGCCGCTTTTTATGGCATCAATACCGGCTTCGGTTCTCTTTGTGACATTAAAGTCAGCAACGGCGACATCGAGGCCTTGCAAAAGAATTTGGTGCTAAGCCATGCCTGCGGCATGGGCCCTATGGTGCCGCTAGAAGTGATTCGACTCATGCTGTTGTTAAAAATTCAAAGCCTTGCGCAAGGGCACAGTGGCGTTAGCATAGCAGTGGTCACCAGATTGATGGATTTTTACCATCACGATGTTTTACCCGTTATTTACGAACAGGGTTCTTTGGGCGCCAGCGGTGACTTGGCGCCATTAGCCCATTTGTCTTTGCCTTTATTTAATCACGGTAAGGTTTGGTATCAATGCGAGGTACGTGATGCGGCGACGGTTTGTGCCGAGCTGGGCTGGGCGCCGTTAACCTTGCGCTCTAAAGAAGGCTTAGCCTTATTAAATGGCACCCAGTTTATGAGTGCCTTGGGTGTTTATGCATTGATACAGTCTGAGCAGTTATTAGATTGGGCTAATGCCATCAGCGCACTCAGTCTAGATGCTTTTTTATGTCGTACCGATCCGTTGCATGCAGCTTTGCATCAAGTCAGGCCTCATGCTGGGCAAGTTCAAGTAGCCGCACGGATTAGGGCATTGCTACAAGATTCAATTCTGGCACAGCAGCCTAAAATACAGGTGCAAGACCCTTATAGTTTTCGCTGTGTGCCACAAGTGCATGGTGCTAGTTGGGATGCTTTGGCTTATGTAAAGCAGGTGTTTACCACAGAGATCAATGCGGTAACGGACAATCCAACAATTTTTCCAGAACAAGACGTAATCATCAGTGGGGGCAACTTTCATGGCCAACCTTTGGCATTGAGTTTGGACTTTTTAGCCATTGCCATGGCTGAAATCGCCAGTATTTCTGAGCGCCGACTGTATTTGTTGCTGTCAGGGCAGCGTGGGCTACCGATGTTCTTAAGCCCTAACCCAGGCTTGGAAAGTGGCCTGATGATTGTGCAATACAGCGCGGCAAGCATGGTTAGTCAAAATAAACAGCTGGCCACGCCGGCCTCAGTAGACAGTATTGTGTCCAGTAATGGCCAAGAAGATCATGTGAGTATGGGCGCGAATGGGGCCACTAAATTGCAGCATGTGGTGCAAAACGTTCGTCAGGTTTTGGCCTTGGAGCTTTTTGGCGCTTCTCAAGCTCTGTCGTTTCGTCACGACATGACCGCTCCGGCCTTGGCTGCGATTTTGGTCGAGTTTCGTGACGCTGTACCGTTGTTAACCGAGGATAGGCTGATGCATGAGGATATGGTGAGGGCTGAAAGGTTCTTATTTAGTCAGTATCTGAGGTTTTTTACTCACTTGAGTTCAATGAAGAGTGGTGATGATGGGGTTTAAGGGCTGGTTTATTGTGATGCTCATGGGCACCAATCATGATACGAATATGTTGAGATTGAAAGGCTGATGAACAAAATGTCTAAATAAAATAACCCTTTCCGCCCTTATGAGGCCGGCGGTTTAGGCGTATAATGGTTGGTTTTATTCGAATAGTAGGTAAGGTGTCCTCATGCAGTGGAAATTCTCAGCGCGTGCCCACGCTTTTCAAAGTACGGCGATTCAAGAAGTGTTAAAAGTAACCGAACAGCCAGACATTATTTCGTTTGCGGGCGGCTTGCCCTCTGCTGATGCGTTTCCCGTCCCTGAAATCCAAGCGGCCGTGGCCAAGGTCATGAATGGTACCGATGTGTTTGGGGCGTTGCAATATGGGCCGACCGAAGGCTATGGCCCGCTGCGTGAATGGGTGGCCGCGCACGTTGCCCGTTCCGGCGTGGCGGTGCAGCCCAGCCAGGTGTTGATCGTGACCGGTTCACAGCAGGCCCTGGACTTAATTGGCAAAGCCTTGATTGATGACGGCAGCACCGTTTTGGTCGAAACGCCGACCTATTTAGGTGCGCTACAGTCGTTTAATCAGTATGCGCCGCATTATGTGTCGGTGGCCTCGGATGAGGTCGGCCTAGATCCTGAGGCATTGACGCCCGAATTGATGGATGAGGCGCGTTTCTTGTACACCATTCCCAACTTCCAAAACCCGACTGGGCGCCGTATGCCGTTGGCGCGTCGTCAAGCCTTGGCCGCCAATGCCAAAGCGCGTGGCATGATTGTGGTGGAGGATGACCCTTACGGTGAATTGGACTATGAAGGCAAAAGCTTGCCGAGCCTGTACAGCCTGTCGCCCGACAATACCGTGTATTTGGGTTCGTTCTCGAAGGTGTTGGCACCAGGCTTCCGCCTTGGTTACATTGTGGCGTCAGAAACGTTCATCAATAAATTGATTCAGCTTAAGCAAGCGACTGATTTAAACACGCCGAGCCTGACCCAGCGCGTGGCTTATGAAGTGGTTAAAGATGGCTTTTTGGCCCAGCACATTCCCGCGATTCGTACCCTTTATGCCGCCCGCTGTCGCAGCATGCTGGCGGCTTTGGCTCAGTACATGCCCGAAACGGTTCGTTTTAATCAGCCTGAAGGCGGCATGTTTATTTGGTTGACCTTACCTGAACACGTCAACACCACGGCACTGTTGGCTAAGGCGATTGAACGTAAAGTGGCGTTTGTGCCAGGGGAACCATTTTTTGCCACCGACATCCAGCACAACTGTTTGCGCTTGGCTTTTGTGACCGTGACCGAAGCACAGATTGACGCGGGGGTTCGAATCTTGGCCGAGCTGATCAAAGAGCAGGCGCACTAATCGGCTAGCATCGCGACAAAAAAAGCCGCGGACCGTTAAGGTAACCGCGGCTTTTTGCCGTCTGTTGCTATCGTGGCGCTTGAATTTCGCTCACTTCGGGAATGGTTTTTTTGACTTCCGAAAACTCGTTGTGGGTGTCCATGTCTTCCTTCACCTTTCTGACCTTGGCTTCAGAGGCTTGATGCTCTTGGGCGGACCGCGAAGGTTGGGGATGGCTGGGTTCGTTTAAAATGCGCACTTCTTGCTGTGGGAAGGGCATTTCTATGCCGTGTTCTTTAAACTGATGCCAGATGTCCAGCATGATGGCCGACTTAATCCCCAACATACCAAGGGAGGGGTTTTCAACCCAATAGTTGAGGCCTAAATCAATGCCGGAATCGCCAAAGTTTTGAATGTAGGCAAAAGGTGCTGGGTCGGTTTGAATGCGCTGGTGTTTGTTGGCGGCCTCACTGAGTATGGATAAGGCTTGAGGAATGTCGGTATCGTAGGCGACCGAAACGCTCACCGAGTCTAAAATGGCGGTGTCAGAGAAGGATTGGTTGACGACGGTGTCGGCAATAAAGCGCTCGTTGGGCACTAGTATTTCGGATCCGTCGGTGCCCTTAAGCACCACGTAGCGAGAGTTAATCCGTGACACATAGCCCACTCGGTTGTCGATTAGGAGGCGATCCCCAACGCGGATGGAGCGGTCCAGCAAAATGATAAAGCCAGACACATAGTTACTGGCAATTTTTTGCAGGCCGAAAGCCAAGCCCACGCCCAGCGCACCCCCAAACACCGAGATGATGGTGAGGTCGATGCCGACCATGGGTAGGGTGATGATGACGGCCAGAATGATCAGCACGCTGCGGATGAGCTTGCTGATGACAAACTTAAAGTTGAGGTCGACGTTGCGCATGCCCATCACGCGTTTGTCGATGGTGCGTCCTAGCCATAAGGCGGCGACAATGGCCACGCACACCCATAGGGTGCCGGTCGCCAGCATCATTACGCTGATCGAGGTGGCGCCAATTTTTAACGAGGTTTGGTTCATCCAGTCGATGACCAGGTTGTCTAAACCAATCAACCAAACCACGTAGCCGACCCAAAGTAAGCCAGCTAAGAAATATTCTAAGGAGCGTTCTAAAAACTTATTGGGCAACACGTGGCCAATGATGGCCATAATCGTGCGCACGCCCGCTAGCCAAGGGGACACCGCCGCCACCAGCAACAGCCACAGCGGGGTAAAGCCGGCAAGATACCAAAGATAAGCCGCCACCGAACTGACCAAAAATACCGATAAGGGCCAGACAATGCGGTGCATGATGTGGCGACCAAGGTTGAGGCGGGCATTGGGGGTTTCGCGCTTGGCGAGCCAGGCCAACACATAGTGTCGAACCACCACGCCAATGGCAATGGCGAGAAAAAATTCAAGCCAACCTGCGGTGCTGTTAAAGCTCTGCTCCAAAAGGTTGCTGGCAAACATTTTACGTTGGTCGATTAACATAGATACCTTCATGCACAGGCAATGGTTTGTGATAAAAGTATTATAGAGTAAACCGATGACTTTATGCTATTTCTTTAAAAAGGCCCCGGCTAGGTTTGATCTAGACCGGGGCCGGGCTTGGTGAATGGGCGCTATTGGCTACACTGATCCAATAAGGCTTCTATGCTTTGATAGGGGCGTCCAGAATGCGCGGTTAAGCCAATTTGACAGGTTTTACTCATCGACACGCCGTGCTGGCAGCTGCTGGGCAGGGCTTGATTCAGGTTGCGTAAGCCGTTGGCGTTCAGCTCTGGTAAGGTGAAACCCTTGTTGCCAGCAAAGCCACAGCAGGCAATGTCGGGGGTGGTTAGGCTCTGGGTACAGGCGCTGGCGAGGGTTTTTAAGGCATTGCCCACGCCCATTTTGGTGGCCGAGCACGGTACGTGTAAGGCCAGCTCTGGCAGCGGTTTGGTGATGGTGAGCTTGGGTAGCACCTGCTCGGTTAAAAAGCTGGCGGCATCGTATAGCTGGATGCGTCCGTCGATGAGGCCTTGTTGTTGGGCTTCTTTCACTCTTAATGCACAGGGTGCGTTGTCTAAATACACCGGATACAGGCCATAGTTAGAAGCCGACAGCAGAGCCTCATTCAGCGATAAGGTCGCTTCGCTGGCGGCGGAAACGGCTTTAGCTGAGTCGAAGGGTTGGCCACAGCACAGCTGGTTTAGACGATCGGGATAAATGGCGTTAAAGCCAGCCTTTTTAAACAGGTTAAGGGTGTGCTGGGCTAAATGAGTGGCGGGCTGGCTGCCGTGGTTTTCTGCCGCCACGCGGTTAACGCAGGACACAAAGTACACCACCGGGTCGCAACCATTGACGCTGGCCTCGGGCAGCTTGGGCGCGGCTTGGGGCAGCGATAGAGGCACAATGGGCAAGGTGGGAAAGCGTTTGTGGGCTTTTTGACTGAGTTGATGTGCGGTGTCGAGGCCGACGAAATGAGCGGCCTTAATGCCCACTCGGGCCAATGCCGTAGTGCTGGCCATGTGGTTTTTAACCCAATTGGCTTGGCCCAAGCGCTTGGCTTCTGGCCGTAGCTGCTTCATCAAGGTGCCGGTGTTGATGCTGACCGGGCAGCGGGTGGCGCACATGCCCGTTTCGGCACAGGTTTGAATGCCTTTATAGTCGTAACTGTCTTGATAGGCTTGGATTAAGGCCGGGCTGGCCCCTTGGCGAGTAAGCTCGGTGAGGTAGCGATAGGCGGTAATGCGCTGCCTTGGGGTGAGGGTCAGGCCGTTAGACGGACAGGCGGGCTCACAAAAACCGCACTCCATGCAGTGGTCGATCAGTTCGTTGGCCTGTGGCATGTCTTTTAAAGAAGTAACGTGCAGGCGGTCGTTGCTGCTGATAATCACTTCGGGATTCAAAATATTGTCTGGGTCGAGCAGGGTTTTTAGGCCGCACATGATGGCGTACAGCTCGTCCCCCCATTCTTTTCGTACAAACGGTGCAATGTTGCGGCCGGTGCCGTGTTCGCCTTTGAGCGAGCCTTGGAAATCAATGGCGACCAGTTGTGCTAAGGCCTGCATGAAATCGTCAAAGCGTTGAACTTCGGCAGGGTCATCCATCATCGGGGTTAAAATAAAATGTAGGTTGCCTTCGAGGGCATGGCCCATGACCATGGCTTCGTCGTAGCCGAATTGGTGCAAGAGCTGGGTCAGTTCGCGCACGCCTTCGGCCAGTCGCTCAATCGGGAACACCACGTCTTCGGTGATGAGGTTGCTGCCTTTAGGGCGGCTGCCGGCCACAATCGGTAAATAGCCTTTGCGTACGGCCCAATATTGATCGGTGATGGCGTGGTCGGTTTGAAAACCAGTGTGCTCGGCGTAGTCAAAGTCTCGCAGCAAGGCATTGATGTTGCTGATCTGTTGTTGCAGCAAGGGGCTGTTTTCTGCTTTGGTTTCGATCAGTAAACAGGCCGCATCGTCGTCGAAATCGGCGTAGAACAGGCTCGGCAGGCCACTTTTCTCACGGCCAATGTAGCGAATACTGAGCGCGTCAAACAGCTCAACTGCATCGACCTGATCCTGCTGTCTCAGCGCCGTGACGGCACGACAGCAGGTGTCTAATGATTTAAAAAAGATGAATGCCGAGGCTTTGTTTTGATGGTCGGGTACGGTGTGGTACACCACTTCGGAAATGAAGCCCAACGTGCCTTCGGAGCCAATCATTAAATGCGCCAGCATGTCAACGGGGTCGTCAAAATCCAGGAGGGCGTTGATGCCGTAGCCGGTGGTGTTTTTCATCCGGTACTTATGGCGCACGCGTTCGGCCAAGGCGGGATTTTGTTTAATGTTTTGTGACAGTGCTTGCACTTGGTTTAATAAAGGGGCGTGACTGTTTCGGAAGGCGGCGATGCTGGCGGCGCTGGCCGTGTCCAAGACGGCACCGTCGGCGAACACGATGCGCAGGCTGTCTAGGGTGTGGTAGCTGTTGGCACGGGTGCCGCAGCACATGCCGCTGCTGTTATTGGCGGCGATGCCGCCAATGCGGGCGGTGTTGATCGAGGCTGGGTCGGGGCCAATTTTACGCCCAAACGGCAGCAGCGTTTGGTTGGCGGCGGCGCCGATGACCATGGGCCCAAGCCTGATTTTGAAGCCGTCGTCTAACACTTCTTGGGTGAGAAACCCGTCGCCCATTAGCACCAATACTGAATCAGAGCAGGCCTGGCCAGATAATGACGTGCCTGAGGCGCGAAAGGTCACGGCCACCTGATGGCGTTTGGCCAGGCTTAAAATGGTTTGAATTTCGGCCTCGTTGTGGGCACGCACCACCACTTGCGGCACGTAGCGATAAAAGCTGGCGTCGGTGCCGTAGGCGTAGCGGCTAATGAGGTCGCTGTGAATCTGCTGCTTGGGGTGCACTTGGCTTAGTGCGTCAATAAACGCTTGATGGGCGCGGTCAATTGGGTGTTCTACGATCATTTCTGGGCCTGCTGGTGTTCTTTAATCAGTTGATGGAGGGTTTTCGCTGCTGGCTTTAAAGGCGTGTGGTTAAGCGTCCAACCCAGCTGCTGCTTCGGCGTTAAGCCGCGCAGACGCGTTGACACAAAGCCAAGAGCGCGATAGGTTTTTTTGCCTGAAAACAGGCCGCCAAAGGCGCGCCAGGCCCAAGCTTCTTTGCGCGTGTGCGCCGCCCCTTGGCCTTTTAGGGGCGCGTGGACGCTGTCTGCGGCAGGGCGTTGGGCTTCGGTGCGCAAACGAATCAACAGGTCGGTGATGGGAATGCGTACCGGGCACACCTCAACGCAGGCGCCGCACAAAGACGACGCCGTGGGTAAATGCTGGGTGTCGGCCAAGCCGAGTAAGTGTGGCGAGATGATCTCCCCGATCGGCCCCGGATAGGTGGTGCCATAGGCGGCACCGCCAATGCGGGCATACACAGGGCAATGGTTCATGCAGGCGCCGCAGCGGATGCACTGTAAGGTTTGGCGTAGCTGTTCGTCATGATAGGCCTGGGTGCGGCCATTGTCGAGTAGCACGAGGTGGACTTCTTTGGGGCCATCTTTTTCACCCGGCTGGCGGGGGCGAGAAATCATATTGAAATAGGTGGTGATGTTTTGGCCCAGCGCCGAGCGCGGCAGCAGGCTGTACAAAGGCACCACGTCGCTGAGCTTGGCCACCACTTTCTCGATGCCGGTGATGGCGATGTGGATCGGTGGCACAGTGGTGCACATGCGGCCATTGCCTTCGTTTTCCACCAGGCATAAGGTGCCGGTTTCGGCGACGGCAAAATTCACCCCAGACAGGCCCACGTCGGCGTGGATAAACTGTTCGCGCAGGCTGGTGCGGCCAATGTGGATGAGCTCATCCACGTCTTCGGTGTACGGCGTATCTGGCAGTTCTTCATGAAACAGCTGGGCAATGTCTTGCTTGGTCTTGTGGATGGCGGGGCACACGATGTGGGTGGGTTTTTCATTTGCCATTTGCACAATGTATTCGCCCATGTCGGTTTCTAAGGCTTGAATGCCTTGGGCTTCCAGGTAGTGGTTGAGCTCGATCTCTTCGCTGACCATCGACTTGCCTTTGAGCATGAGCTGGCCACCGTGTTTGGCCATGATGGCGTGAATGATGTGGCAGGCTTCGTCTTTGGTTTCGGCCCAGTGCACGGTGACGCCATTGGCCTGTAGCTTAGCCTCTAGCTGACACAGTAAGTCTGGCAGGTTGTCTAAGGCGTATTGGCGTGCCTGTTCACCGAGGGGGCGTAAGGCTTGTAATTCTGCGTCATCGGGAAACGACAGTTGGCGCTTGCGCTGTAGGTCGTCCATGGCCGAGCGAATGCTGTGGCGTAGCTTGCCATCGTTTAAGGCCACTTCAACATTGCTTTTGAAATGGCGGCTGTCTTGATAAATAGGAACGTGGGGCCGGCTCATGGCTGTGTCTCCTCTAGGCTGCAGCTGTCGATGCCGTCGGGCAGCAAGGCCAACACAATTAGGTTTTTGGGGCCGTGGGCGCCATAGGCTAAAGTCATCTGGATGTCGGCGGTCTTGGAAGGGCCCGACACCAGCACCACATTGGTGGGCATGCCCGTAGCCATGTCTAAGGCCTGCATGGCATCGATGAAGCGATCGTGCAGGCTGAGGGTGTCAAACAGCGCGATGTGGGTGTGCGGCACCAGGCTCATGCTGCGGGGCTGGATGGCATCGGGCCACAGCACCAGGGTGCCGGTTTGGGCAATGCCGGCGCGCACGTCGGTAAAGCCGCAGTCGATGTGGGTGAATAATTCGGCCTTCCAATCGTCAATGTCGCGGCTGTAATCGGTGACGCAAATGTCGGGCGCGTGGGCGGCCAGCTGCGCCGCCGCTTCAGCGCCGTGGGCGCTGGCTTTGGCCAGTAACAGGTGACGCAGCCCTTTTTGCTGTAGGCAAGCTTGGAGCTGTTCGGCCCAGTCATGGGCATGCACCCACACGATCTCGGTGTTCACCGCTCGCATGGTGCGTGCCCAATGCCGTAGGCGGCCGAGGGCATCCCACTGCGGGACATTGTCTTGATAATAAGCAGTGGTGGCGGCAGGGGCTAGGTTTTGTTTTGGGGCCGCCCGTAGCTTGGCCAGAATGGCGTCTCTGGCGCTCATGCCTGACCTCCTTTTTGGGTTCTGGCCCATAAAAAGCTGGCCAAGTGTTGTGGCTTAGGCGCGTTGGCGGGTAAGTCTTTGGCGATTTTGCCGCCGATGTTCAACAAGCAGCCGCCGTCGGCGGTGACGATGGCATCGGGCGTCACCGCCAGCAGCGACTGGACTTTGTCGGTGACCATGGCGCCTGAAATAGTGGGATGCTTGAGGGAAAACGTGCCGCCAAAGCCACAGCATTCTGGCTCGTGGTCGTGTACCACGCGGGTCACCTGCTTAAGCTGGTCAATCAAGGCCCAGCTGGAATCGTGCACGTTCATCTCGCGGCGCGCAGCGCAGCTGGTGTGCACGGCGACGGTGGTGGGCGGGCCTTGGTCTTGCGGCTGGTACGCCATCACGTCGACCAAAAAACGACTGAACTCTTGCACCCTAAGGGCTAGGGCTTGTGCTTCGGCAGCCTCCGCCTCTTGGGCGAACAGTTTGGGCCAATGGTGTTTCATCATGCCGCCGCAAGAGCCAGAGGGCACAATGATGGGCCAAGGCTGGGGAAACAGCCTCAGCTGCTCGCGCGCCACGGCCAAGGCTTCGGCTGGGTGGCCAGAAGAATAGGCGGGCTGGCCGCAGCAGCTTTGGGCGTCGGGAAAGTGTACCCGAATGCCGAGGGATTCTAATAGCCTAATGGCGTCCATGCCGGCTTCGGGTAGAAATAAATCCAGCAAGCAGGTGCCAAAAAAATAGACGTCGGCGGGGGGTGTGCCCGCGCGGATGGGTTTTGGGGTGGTCATGGTGTGCCTTTGCGGACGCTTTATTGTTTTGTTCTGCTGCGAATCAAGTCGCGCAGAATAAGTGGTAGGGGCTAATCTAGTAGCAGCCTCGGCCTTTGTCAATGCGGCTGTAGCGGTGGTGGCCATTTTAAGCTGGTCTAGCGGTGGATGCCGACCAGCCTAAGCGATGATTTTAGGCCAAAACCACTCAACGGCTAAACAACACGATGCTCCAAGGCATCACATAGGCTTGCAGCACCGTCATGATGCCGACAAAAGTACAGAAAATGAGGCTGTGTTTCACGGTAAAGCGGAACAGGCTGGATTCTTGCCCCACTAAGCCTACCGAGGCACAGGCCACGGAGATGGACTGGGGTGAGATCATTTTGCCGGTGACGCCGCCGGTGGTGTTGGCCGCCACCAGTAGTTCCGGTGACACCCCAATTTGATTGGCGGTGTTGCCTTGCAGGGCCCCAAACAGCGCGTTGGATGAGGTGTCTGAGCCGGTGAGAAACACGCCCAGCCAACCCAAGAAGGGTGAGAAAAATGGAAACGCCACCCCGGTGCCAGCCAAAACTAAGGCCATGGTAGACGACATGCCTGAATCGTTGGCAACGAAGGCAAAGGCCAAGACGGTGCCGATGGAAAATGCCGGCCACTTTAAGTCGTTGAGGTTTTGACAAAAGAGCCTTAGCGCCGTTTTGGGCTTCATGCCCACAATGGCGAGTGAAATCAAGGCGGTGATCAAAATGGCGGTGCCGACGGCGCCCAAGATATTCCAACTATAGACCACGGGATAGGTGCTGGACTCGGCCACAATGGGGGCGTTTTTGGCAATCATGTGGCTAATCGGCAGTTCAAAGGTGAGGGTGGCCATGGCCAATACTTTTTTAACGCTGGGCAGCGTCCACAACACCACCATAGCGGTCAGAATGATGAACGGTAGCCAAGCGCGACCGACTTGGGCCAGATTAAACGTACTGGGCGCCTGCCTGGCGGTTTTGGGGTCCAGCCGTGGCAGCATGCCCTCAAAGGTAAAGCGTTCTTTGGGCTGCCAGTAGCGCAGAAAGACGGTCAGCGCCAGTAGGCTAACCAAGGCCGAGGTAATGTCGGGCAGTTCATGGCCAATAAAGTTAGCGGTTAAAAATTGGGTTACGGCAAAGCTCACGCCGCAGACCAAAATGGCGGGCCAGGTTTGGCGTAGGCCGCGGCGGCCGTCCATCATGGCAATCAACCAAAACGGCACAATGATGGACATGATCGGCAGCTGGCGCCCGGCCAGCTGGCCAACATCGTAAGGATCTAGGCCAGAAACCTGTGCCGCTACGGTGATGGGAATGCCCATGGCGCCAAAGGCCACGGGCGCGGTATTGGCGATCAGGCACAGGCCAGCGGCGTAAAGGGGTTTAAAGCCGAGGCCCACCAACAGCGCTGCGGTGATGGCGACGGGGGCGCCAAATCCGGCGGCTCCTTCTAAAAAGGCGCCAAAACAAAACCCCACCAGCAAGAGCTGAATGCGTTGGTCGGCGGTGATGCTGATGATGGAGGCGCGAATGATGTCAAATTGGCCTGACTCGACCGTGATCCGATACAGGAACACGGCGGTAATGATGATCCACGCCACTGGCCATAGGCCATAGAAGAAGCCGTGGACGGCAGAACTTAAAGCGAGGCTGGCCGGCATTTGGTACACCACGATGGCCACCAATAAGGCCAATATTAAGGTGCCGAATGCCGCTACATGGCCTTTTAGCTTGAGGACGGTTAAGGCTGCAAAAAAGAAAATAATAGGGATGGCGGCGGCGAGCGCCGACCAAACGAGGCTGTTCCATAGAGGGGTGTACAGTTGTTGCCAAACCATGATGGCGCTCCTTTTGGTTAAAGCGAGGTTGTGGCCTACGTTGGGCCAGCCTGCTGACAAAGTGGTGGCGATGCTAAGAGGCTCGACTGCATTGGTCGAGTAGGGCTTCAATGCTGTGGTACGGCAGGCCAGAATGGCTGGTGAGCCCTACCTGGCAGGTTTTACTCATGGACACGCCGTGGGCACAGTCAGCAGGTAAAAGCTTGGGCAGGTTGCGTAAGCCATTGGCGTTGAGCTCGGGTTGGGTAAAGCCTTTGAGGCCGGCAAAGCCACAGCAGGCGATGTCGGGCACGCTGAGCTGGTCGGTGCAGGCTTGGGCCAGCTGTTTGAGGCTGGCGCTGGCCTGCATCTTGCTGGCCGAACAGGGCACGTGTAAGGCCAGGCTGGGCACGGTTTGGTGAATGGTGAGGTGGGGCAATACGTGCTGGCTTAAAAATTCGGCGGCATCGTATAAGGTCAGCCGCTTGTCGATCAGGCCTTGCCGCTGGGCGTCTTTGATGCGTAAGGCACAGGGGCCGTTGTCTAGATACACTGGGTGTTGGCCCTGGTTTGACGCCTGCAATAGCGCCGCGTTGAGCGTGTTGGCGGCGGCGTCGGCGACGCTGTCGGCCTTGGCTGAGGCAAAGGGCTGGCCACAGCACAGCTGCTGTAGCTGGGGCGGATAGAGGGCGTTAAAGCCTGCTTTTTGGAATAGGCTTAAGGTGTGGCTGGCGGTGTGTTGGCCATCGGCCACCTCAGCCATGACGCGGTTGACGCAGGAGACAAAATACACCACCGGTTTGCCTTTGTTGGGCGTGCTCTCGGGCAATTTTGGGGACGCTTTAGGCAGGCTCAGGGGCACGATGGGTAAGGTTGGGTAACGTCGATGTAGGGTTTTGCTGACGCGATTGGCCATGGGCAAGCCCAAACCATGACTGGTTTTCATGCTTAAGCGGGCCAGTACGCTGAGAGGGCCCAGCTGTTTTTGTGCCTGTGCCAGTCGTCGTGGGTGTGGGGGTGCCAGACGCAGCTGTCGCATCAGGCTGCCGGTGTCGATGCCAATCGGGCAGCGGGTGGCGCACATGCCGGTTTCGGCACAGGACTGAATGCCTTTAAGGGCATAGCTGGCCTGATATTCGGCCAATACCTCTGGTGCCGTATTGGGGTTGCGCTTGAGGGCGCTGAGGTAGCGATGGGTGGTGATGCGTTGGCGTGGGGTGAGGGTGTAGCCATTAGATGGGCAGGCGGATTCACAAAAGCCACACTCAATGCAGTCGTCGACGATGGGGTCGCTGACGGGCATGTTTTTCAACGAGGTGACGTGGAGGCGCTCGTTGGCGTTGATCAACACTTCGGGGTTCAAAATTCGGTCTGGGTCGAACAGAGCCTTGATTGCACACATGATGGCGTAGATGTCGTCGCCCCACTCGGTGCAGACAAAGGGCGCAATGTTGCGGCCGGTGCCGTGTTCGCCTTTGAGCGAGCCGCCATAGTCGATGGCCACTATTTGGGCCAAATCCTGCATGAAGCCATCAAAGCGCTGGATTTCCTGTGGGTCATCCATGTTAGGGGTGAGGATGAAGTGCAGATTGCCTTCTAGAGCGTGGCCCATAATCATGGCGTCGTGGTAGTCATAGTCTTGAAACAGCCGGCCCAAACGGCGCACGCCCTCTGCCAGACGTTCAATCGGCAACACCACGTCTTCGGTGATGAAGCTGGTGCCTTTGGGGCGGTTGGCGGCCGAAATGGGCATCAGCCCTTTACGAACCGCCCAAAATTGATCGCTGACGCCATGGTCAAGCTGAAAGCCGGTGTGGGCGGCGGGGCCAAACTCGGCCAGCAGCTGGTCGATGGCCTTGATCTGCTGCGTCAGTAAGTCGGCACTGGGGGCCTTGGTTTCTATGAGTAGGCAGGCGGCGTCATCGCTGAAGTCGGCATAAAAAAAGGCTGGCAGACCCGTCTTTTCTTGTCCGGTACGGCGAATGCTGAGGGCGTCCAGGAGTTCCACTGCATCAACGGTGGCGCGTTGCCGTAGGGCGGTTACCGCCAGACAGCAGGCTTCGAGTGATTCAAAAAACACAAACGCAGAGGCCTTGTCTGGGTAGTCTGGCACGGTGCGGTAAATGACTTCCGACACAAAGGCGAGTGTGCCTTCGGAGCCAATGATTAAATGCCACAGCATGTCTAGGGGGTCGTCAAAGTCCACCAGCGCATTAACGCTGTAACCAGTGGTGTTTTTCATTTGATATTTTTTGTGGATGCGCTGCATCATGGCGTCGTCTTGACGGACTCGGGTAGACAAGGCCTGAAGCTGAGACAGCAGCTTGGCATGGCTGTGGCGAAAAGCGGCTACGCTGGTGGGGTCGGCGGTGTTCAAAACGGTGCCGTCAGCCAGCACTAGGCGCATGCTGTCTAGGGTTCGATAGGTGTTTTCTTTGGTGCCACAGCACATACCGCTGCTGTTGTTGGCGACAATGCCGCCAATGCGGGCAGTGTTGATCGAGGCTGGATCGGGGCCGATTTTACGTTGATACGGTGCCAGCGTGACGTTGGCGGTGGCGCCGATGACCATCGGGCCGAGCTTAACTTTTAAACCATCTTCTAGCACTTCTTGGGTTAAAAACCCATCGCCCAGCATGACCAAAACCGATTCGGTACAGGCTTGACCAGACAAAGAGCTGCCGGACGTACGGAAGGTCACGGCGACCCGATGTTGTTTGGCTAAGGCCATGCACAGACTGACTTCGGCCTCATGGTGGGCGCGTACCGCGACCTGTGGCACATAGCGATAAAAACTGGCGTCGGTGCCGTAGGCGTAGCGGCTGATGGGGTCGGTGTAAATCTGTTTGGCGGGTAGGTGTTGCGCTAAGGCGTCGGCATAAGCCTGATGGCGCGCATCCACAGGGGCAATGAGGTGCATAGCGGTTCCTTTGTAGGGTTATTCGTTATGAGTATGCTTTTTGTATAATTTAGGGTGGCTGTGACCATTCGTCAAGCACAATGGCTTATTAATCGGGCTGGTGTGGGTTATCAGGCAGTATGGTTTTAAGTTATTGTTATTAATTGCTTAATGTTTGGTTGTCTATAGGGTGTTCTTCACTGTCAGCCATCCTATTTTTGGCTTTTTTAACGGGTGTTTAAGGTCGTTGGATTAGGGTTTAGTTTTTCTAAACCCTAGTGTCAAAATACATCGTTTCTCAAAGCGTCTGGTTTGTTGGATGATGGCCACTCAGAACAGAACGTTCATTAACTCAAGATGGAGTGACCCATGCTGCAGCTGTACACCGACAGTTCCCCCAATGGATTTAAAATCACCATCGTCCTAGAAGAGCTGGGCTTGCCTTACCAACTGCATCATGTACGCGTGGATGCGGGCGACAACAAGCAACCGGCTTTTTTACAACTCAACCCGCACGGACGGATTCCTGCCTTAGTTGATGACGACGAAGACGTGGTGCTGTTTGAATCGGCGGCGATCCTACTGTATTTGGCCGAAAAAACCGGACGGCTGTTGCCCACCAGCCAGCATGGGCGTTGGGAGGCCATTAAATGGCTGATGTTTCATGCCGCCAGCGTTGGGCCCCTGCTGGGGCAGCGGGTGCATTTTGAGGTGTTTGCCGCCGATAAGAACCCAGCGCTGATTGAACGCTACCAGCGCTTAAGCCATGAAGCCTTTGCAACCTTAGACCAGCATTTGTCGGTGCATGCCTATATGGCGGGCAGCAGCTATTCGATTGCCGACATTGCCCATTTTGGCTGGTTACACATTGCCCGCATCATTGCTTTTGACTTTAGCCAGTATCGCCACTTAAGCGCTTGGTTTGAACGGGTGGCAGCGCGCCCAGCGGTGCAACGCGGCATCGTGCTGCCAGAGGCCGCAACGGGCGCTTAAACCGGTCGGCCTAATGACTGGGTGATTGTATTTTTGGTTTAACCAACAGAAAAGAGATGAAGCATGGATGTGAATGCGTTACCGTTGAACGGTCGTTCTTATGAAGCCTTTGCGCAACACGCGGGCTATCGGCGTATGTTTGCGCCTGACCGCCTCAGCCTCGGCGTATTTTTGCCGCAGCGGGCCTATCATGGTGACATGAGCGTGCTACAAGGGCAGTCGGACTGGGTGAGGCAAATTGATGCAGCGGGCTTTGCCGCGGTGTGGGTACGCGACGTACCCTTGTTTGATCCAGACTTTGGCGATGCAGGCCAGCTGTTTGATCCGTTTACCTATCTGGCCTATTTGGCGGCACAGACAAAGTCGGTGGCCTTGGCGACCGGCAGCGCCATCTTTAGCCTGCGCCATCCCTTAGATCTGGCCAAGGCCGCACACACGATTGATCAGCTGTCGGGTGGGCGGCTGGTGTTGGGCATTGCCTCGGGCGATCGCGCCATAGAGTTTCCAGCCTATGGCTTAGAGCATGAAGCACGGGGTGAGCGTTTTGCCGAGACGGTGCATTATTTTAGGCGGCTGTCGGCCGAAGGCCTGTTGTCGATTGACAGCCCCTTGGGTCACTTTAGCGGCGCCGAGTTTTTGCCTAAGGCGGTGCAGGGCAGCGTGCCTTTGATGGTAACGGGCGCTTCTAGACAGCCCTTGGACTGGGTGGCGCAATACGCCGATGGTTGGTTAACCTATCCTGAGGCCACCCATCATGCGGCGGGGCCACTGCGCTTGGCGAGTAAAATTCAAGCTTGGCGACGGTTGATTCCCGACGGTGGTTTTCGGCCGCACATGACCAACGAGTGGATTGACTTGGTGGATGATCCTGATTACCCACGTACGCCTGAATACGGTGGTTACGTGCTAAAAACGGGCCGTAATGGCTTAATCGAGCTGCTGTCTGAATGGCAGGCGGCCGGGGTGAACCACGGGATTATCGGGTTTCATCTGGCCAAGCGGCCAGTCGCGGACATGATTCAGGAGCTGGCCGAAGAAGTGTTGCCGCTGTTTCCGTCGCACACCGAGGTGTTGCCTCAGGCCGTACGCTGGTAGCCTGTGTCGAGCGCTAGCTTAAGCTTAAACCCCTGATGTCATGGCCATAGAGCCACCGAGTCAGGGGGTTTTATTGGGCCGCCGTCATGTCCCTTAAAAAGTGTTTTAATAAGGGGGCATCGTTGTGTGGGTGCCAAATACAGTGCGTTTCTGATTGAATCTGGGTTTGGTCGATGGGGCGATAGACAACCTGATCGGTGTCGGCTTTTTGCATGGATTCGGGCACCAGCGCAATGCCCAGCCCTTGGCCGACAAACTCGACGATGGTCAACCAATTGCGTACCTCATGGCAAATATAGGGGCTAAAGCCCGCGTTGACACAGATGGCGGTAATGCGGTCATGATAGTGCGGCGATAGGGCACGGGGAAAAAGCAACAGGCCTTCTTGGGCTAGGTCGGCGACGGCAATGCGGGCGTGGCTGCTTAAAGGATGGGTTTTGGGCAAGCAGCAGATAAACGGCTCGGTCATGAGCAGGCGTGAGGTCACGTGGGCACTGTCATTTAAAAGGCTGGTGTGAATAAAGCCTATGTCAATTTGCTCTCGCCGAATGGCGTCGATCTGCTGTGTGGTATTCATTTCCAGCAAGACTAATTCGGCACCGCTGCGTGTTCGTTCAAAGGCGCGCACGCTTTGCGCCAGGCCCCTAAACAGCATCGACCCCACAAAGCCAATGCGTAAACGACCAATCAATCCTTGGGCCACCCGCGCGCTCACGTCCTTCATCTCTTGCGCATGCCGTAGGAGGGTAATGGCTTCTTGATAAAAAACGGCGCCAGCATTGGTTAAGGTCACCGACTTATTGTTACGGATTAATAAGGAAAACCCTAGGGTTTTTTCCAGCTGTTGGATGCTCAGGCTTAACGGGGGTTGAGACATGTGCAGTTTTTGCGCCGCACGGCCAAAGTGCAGCTCTTCCGCTACGGCCACAAAGTGACGCAGCTGTTTTAAATTCATGGTGTGCTCCTCTTTGTTGTCCCTTATTGATTGGGTCCTTATGCATAACCGTTGTCGTCATGAGTGAATACATTAGTGTGTCGCGATGGCCATGATAGGTGTGTCTAGGGCCTAGAACGCTATGAATGCATGCTAGATCATCATCATGACATTGTTTTATAAATCAGTGCAAATAAGGTTAGGCGTCGTCAAGCGTAAAATCCATCGTCATGACTTTGGCATTCATCATTCATCATTCAGCGCGTGTGCGCGTTTTAACCGTCGATACAGGGCGCCAAACGTCATCAGGACCCGGTCGTTACACACGATTCGATTTTGGTATCGAACAATGCAAATTATGTATTTTATTTTCACCACGATCCCACCCACTATTAATAAGGCAAAAGGAAAGAACCCATCTCATCATCGACACGATAGGAGTTGACCATGACCACGCTGACCCATCCGGAAGCCGCAGCAGCCATTGACATTCCCGACCGACACGGCAGTAATGTGTTTGAACAAGACCCAACATTAGCCAAATTACTGGGGGTGTACCTAAGCCCCGAACTTAAGGCCCATCTGTTGCCTTACTTCACTCAGCTGGGCGCGGAAGTGGGCGGCGAACTGGACGATCTAGCCGCTAGCGCGGATAAGCATCCCCCCGCCTTACAGTATCGCAATCGCCAAGGCGGCAGCGATCAAAAAATCCTCAAGCATCCAGACTATGTGCGTTTAGAGAAAAAAGCCTATGTCGAATTAGGCTTGGCCCGCATGTCTCATCAAAAGGGCGCCCTAGGTTGGCCCGAGGTGATGCCGCCCATGGCCAAATACGCGCTGACCTATTTATTTGTTCAAGCCGAGTTTGGCCTTTGTTGTCCGGTGAGCATGACTGATTCTTTAACCCATACCTTACGCCGCTATGGCGATGAAGAAATTGTACAGCGCTACTTGCCCAACCTGACCACCTTGGATTTTGACGCTTTGACGCAGGGCGCAATGTTCATCACCGAGCAGGGGGCAGGTTCTGACGTGTCGCAAATCACCACCCTGGCGACGGAACGCGAGGGTGAGTGGACGCTGAGCGGCGACAAATGGTTTTGTTCTAATCCCGATGCTGGCGTGGCCATGGTTTTGGCCAGAGTGGCGGGCGCACCTAAGGGCTTAAAAGGCTTAGGCTTATTTTTAATGCCTCGGCGACGACCAGATGGCACGCCCAATGACTATCAAATTTTGCGTCTCAAAGACAAGCTTGGCACCCGGTCAATGGCCAGCGGCGAAATCAGCCTTAATGGTGCCACGGCGTACTTGTTGGGCGAGGTGGGCCGTGGCTTTCAGCAAATGGCCGACATGATCAACCTATCGCGGCTCTCTAACGGCGTGCGCGCGGCGGGGTTGATGCGCCGAGCCGTAGGAGAGGCCCTGTACGTGTGTCAAAACCGGCGGGCTTTTGGCAAGGCCTTGATTGAGATGCCGTTGCAACAAAAGCAGCTGTTGAAAATGATGCTGCCATCGGAGCAGGCGCGCTCGATGTTCTTACACACGGCCTTATCTATGCACGCCAGCCATCAGGGCGACGTCAATGCGGCCAAGCGGGTACGGGTACTCACGCCCTTGATTAAGTTTCGCGCCTGCCGCGATGCCCGCAAAGTCACGGGCGATGCCATGGAGGTGCGTGGTGGCTGTGGCTTCATTGAAGAGTGGTCAGACCCACGCATCTTGCGCGATGCCCACCTAGGGTCCATTTGGGAAGGCACCAGCAACATTGTCGCACTGGACGTGATGCGGTCGATTCAGCGCAATGAGGCGCTGGTGTATTTGGGCGACTATTTAAACGACCTGTTGGCCAAAGCCCCTTTGCCAGATGCTTCTGCCTTGGCCTTAAGCCGTAAGCTGGCCGCCGTGCTGGTGTTTGTGGCGGCGGTTGCCGAAGCCTATGATGAGGCCAATGCCCGTAAAGCGGCTTCGGCCTTATACCACATCACCAGCGCCGTCATCATGGCGTGGGAGGCGGTGCAGATGGGCGATGATTGGCAGCGTTTGGCCTGGGCCCACCTAGTTTTGCGGCACAAGCTTAGCCCCGAGCCCTTATTACAAGCCGATGACCATGCCCGTGACGCAGAGGTGTTGCAAGCGCTGCTGGCACAGCAACCCGTCACGAAAACCATGGCCTTAAGCTTATTGCCCGCGGAGGAGGTCGTATGATGAATCATGGATCATTAGCAGGCATTAAGGTCATTGACCTTAGCCGCGTTTTGGGTGGGCCATTTTGTAGCCAAGTACTGGCCGATCATGGCGCCGAAGTGATTAAGGTTGAACCCCCCAGCGGTGACGACACACGCTGGTGGGGGCCGCCGTTTCAGGAAGGCAGCGCCGCCTATTTTTCAGGGTTAAACCGCAATAAGCGTGGTTTGGTCTTGGATTTAAGCCGTGCCGAAGGGCAGGCGGTGCTACGGACCTTGCTGGCGGATGCCGATGTATTGGTGGAAAACTTTAAAATTGGCACCCTAGAAAAATGGGGGTTGGGCTATGACGACACGCTGGCCGAGGCGTTTCCACGCCTGATTCATTGCCGTATTTCTGGCTTTGGGGCCGATGGTCCCTTGGGTGGCCTACCGGGCTACGACACCGTGATACAAGCCATGGCTGGCATTATGAGCATGAATGGTGAGGCCACAGGGGACCCTTTGCGAGTGGGGGTGCCGGTGGTGGACATGGTTTGTGGCTTGAACGCCAGCATTGGCATTCTATTGGCCTTACAGGCGCGGCAGCACAGCGGTCGAGGTCAGTTCGTTGAGGCCGCGCTGTACGACAGCGGCGTGTCCTTGCTGCATCCGCACATTCCCAACCACTTAATGTCGGGCGCGCTGCCCTTACGCAGCGGCAACGCCCACCCCAATATTGCCCCCTATGATGCCCATCAAACCCAGACCGTGCCCATTTACCTGGCCGTGGGCAACAACGCGCAGTTTATGAAGCTATGCCAGCACTTAGGCTTATCCGAACTGGTTGATGATGATCGCTTTATCGACAATGCCCGCCGCTGTGCCCATAGGGCTGCGTTAAAACAGGTCTTAGAGGCCGCCATGCGGTCGCTGGATGGTCAGCAGCTGGCGACCGCATTGATTCAGGCAGGCGTGCCCTGTGGCCCCATTCTCAATGTGGCGGAGGTGGTGGCGCATCCGCACACCGTGCATCGAAACCTATTGGTCGATATTGGTGCTGATTATCGGGGGACGGCCTCGCCCATTAAGCTGAGCCAAAATCCTGCCAGCTATCGCCTCCCACCGCCTGTTTTTGGAGCGGACAGCGTGACGGTGTTGCAACAGCATGGCTATGAAGATGAGGCCATTGCCCAACTGCGCGCTGATGGGGTGATTAAAACCGCCGTTTAGGCCAGCCAAGAGGGTGTTTGGTCGGCCTGATGGCCGTGTGGGTAAACAGGTTGGTTGTTGTTGGCAAGGCGTCACTGTTTGGTGGCCGCTGGCTGGGCTAGAGGTTAAAACAACAGGAGTGAAGAGGATGAAGCAGCAAGATGAAGCGGTTATTGTGGCCTCTGTGCGCACGCCCATTGGCAAAGCGTACAAAGGGGCATTTAACCACACCCACGGCGCGGCCCTGGGTGCCCATGTGGTGGCCGCCAGTTTGGCGCGCGCCGGCATTGAACCGGCTCAGGTCGACGATGTGATTTTGGGCGTGGGTCGCCCAGAGGGGACAACGGGCGGCAATATTGCGCGTCAGGTGGCCTTACACGCAGGCTTGCCTGTGACAACGTCGGGCATGGTGGTCAGCCGGTTTTGTGCCTCAGGCCTCCAGGCCATCGTGAATGCCGCCCATCGGGTTTTGGTGGATGGCGTGCCGATTACGGTGGCGGGGGGCTTAGATGTATTGAGCTTAAGCATGAATGAGCACACCAACACCTGGTATCAGCAGGCGCCTTGGCTGTTGGCTAATCGGCCCGACACCTACACCACCATGCTGCAAACGGCAGAAAACATGGCGCAACGGTATGGCATCAGCCGAAGCGCGCAAGACGACTATGGTTTACAAAGCCAGCAGCGCATGGCCGCAGCGATGGTGGCAGGCCGTTTGGCGCAAGAACTGGTGCCGATGCCCACGCAGAAGTTAGTGGCGGACCCCGCTGGCGGCGAACGCATTGAAAGCGCCGTTTGCCTGATGGCGGACGAAGGTGTCCGCGCCACCAGCGCCGAAGGCTTGGCCAAGCTTAAGCCCGTTTTGGCCGGCGGCAGCGTGACCGCTGGCAATGCCAGTCAGCTGTCGGATGGCGCCAGCGCCTGCGTGGTCATGAGCCGCCGCAAGGCAGAAGCAATGGGCATCGCGCCTATGGGGGTGTTTCGTGGCTATGCCGTGGCAGGCTGTGAGCCTGATGAAATGGGGGTTGGCCCTATTTATGCGGTGCCGAAGCTCTTAAAACAGGCGGGGTTACGCATGAGCGACATTGGGCTATGGGAGCTGAATGAGGCCTTTGCGGTTCAAACGCTGTACTGTCGAGACATTTTAGGCATTCCCAACCAAGACCTAAACGTCAACGGCGGCGCCATCGCAATTGGCCATCCCTTTGGCATGTCTGGCGCGCGCATGGTGGGCCATGCCTTGATTGAAGGTCGTCGCCGAGGCGTGCGTTACGTGGTCGTCACCCTTTGCGTGGGTGGGGGCATGGGGGCCGCTGGTTTGTTTGAAGTATGTTGAACGGTGGATTTATTTAAATATACGCCATTGACATCAAATGGGTGCTACTGTGTCTGAATCACAACCAGATCACACAGGATTTTCTAATGCAGCGCGATGGTTCTTTTGAGGTTGAGCATTTAGCAAATCTTAGGTTGGTGGGTGATGGGCACGATGCATGATTTAGGCCTTATTTTTTTCTTGAGCATCGGCAGCGGCTTTTTATCGGCGCTGGTTGGCCTTGGCGGAGGACTGTTGCTGTTGGGCGTCATCCCTTTGTTTGTGCCAATGACAGCGGTCATTCCGATCCAGGGCGTGGTTAATCTAAGCAGCAACCTCAGTCGTTTTGTGCTGACTGTCAAACAGGCTCGTTTGGATTGGTTTTATCCGTATGCGCTGGGTGGGCTGTTGGGGACTGTGCTTGGCTATCCTTTAATAGGGGTTTTATCAGAGCAGTATCTGGCCATCATGTTGGCGCTGTTTATTTTGGCTTCTGTATGGACCAATGTCTTAAAGTTAATCGGCAGATGGCTACAAAGCACCGTGCTGATGGCAGCGGTTCAAGGTTTTTTGGCCTTGTTTGTTGGGAGCGTGGCCGCATTATCGATCCCTTTGTTACAGGCTAGAAAAATGACGCTTAAAGCGGTGGTTGCCACCAGCGCCATGCAGATGAGCCTCTTAAATACGTTTCGGGTAGCGGCATTCTATATGGCTGGGTTTGCGTATGGCGACTATAGCCAAATATTATTAACTTTTATAATGGGCGTGATGGCAGGAACCTATTTTGGCACATTGCTACAGCCATTTGTACCGGAGCGTTTAGGCCAGTGGCTATTGAAAAGCATCACCACGGTATTGGCGGTCGTGCTGTTGTGGGGCGCTTTTTAAAGATGGGCAATTAGGGATAAAGAGCCAGAGTGGGGGAGACGATCTAGTACCCGTAAAAGCAAAAAGGCCTTATCTTTCGATAAGGCCTTTTTGGTATTTGGCTCCCCGACCTGGGCTCGAACCAGGGACCTGCGGATTAACAGTCCGTCGCTCTACCGACTGAGCTATCAGGGAATAGGCGTGCATTTTGCGTAATTTCGGCCAACCTGTCAAGCGTTGTTTGGTGAATAAAATACAATAAAGGCTAAGAGGTTTGATTTTAATCGAATAATAACTAGCAAGAAGCCTATGGTTAAAGGCTTTAACGAGGGTTTTTCCGCATTTTTAGCGTGCTTCAAACCCGCGCCGAAGGGCTAAAAAGTCAAAAAATAAACCCTAATCGTTTATATTATTCGCAATTTATTAATTATTAGGGTTGAAATTTAACATAACGCCAGTAGGGTTTTGCCATAATCCTCCTAAGCGTCACTTAACGGCACCATTGTCTGGTTCTGCAAACATAGGCATGAGCCTGACTCCGGCAGAACCTACTGAAGCCAAGCAATATGCTTTGAATACGGCCAGCGCCAGGTTAATCACACCGTGATTGTGCCCGTTAGTCACAGGGTAGACCGCTGCTGACTTTGCTGCCCGCGTAGGTTTCAGCGGCCAGTAAAGTCAGCAGCAGGGTGTTGCCGTTCTGCGTTTTTTTGATCAATGCGTCCCTATCCTGGTGCCTTGATTGATGCCAAATAAGGTTTTATAGCCAGTGTCTTTGAAACGAAAGGGCCTGAGCATTCCTATAACAAGGTTTTGGTTTGTAGCCCTATTTGCCTGGTGGTGCGTCTCCTTTAGGTGAAGTACCGTCCCGTAGAGACTACTTCAGCGGCTTTAGCGGGAAATCGGCACTTCACCTAAGGGAAAGGGGGGGAGTTTAAATAACCTGACCATCACCAAACCATGGTTTTTCGTAGGATGGGTTATTATTGCCCAGGTGGTCTCTGATAGGACTTTGCGGGTGGGTTAAGGCTGATCAGCACGCTTCGCTTTGCCCTTCCTATGGGCGAGGGTGGGTAAAGGGAGTGGGGTAAAGCAAACACCGTGGTCGACCAATAGGCAGGCGTTGCTTGGCCACCCAATGCTATGCTTAACAAACTTGGTCAGCGGGTTAGTCATGGGGTGGCGGTTGTTTTAACTGAACCCACTTAAAAATCGGCCCTAATAATTTAGCCCCAAAAGGGCTGGTTTAGCTTGATAAAATTTAAAAACTCATCCAAAGCCTTTTTTTATGAGGCATAGAGTGGCATTGTTTTTTATAATTAACGTTAAAATTTAACATAACGCATATTAATGTGGGCTCTAAATCGAATCATGCCTCACCATTAATCATCACGTAGGCAATGAATCAGAAGAGGAGCCGGCGAGCCTACCGCCATTAAGGTCATGATTAATGTTGAACGCCAGCAGCAATACGGCTTAAGTACCTGAAGGTTTAAGCAGCAAAACATCTTCACCAGAGACTCAAAACAAAGTCTTCATTACCAAACCATGCCCACGTAAGGCCTCACCAATAAAAAACAAAATTTAGCCCGTAAGCATGGCGCGCCTGATCGATCCCCAATCTAAGCCATCAGGCTAGCCTGTAGCCTGATCACACGCGTATTTGGCCGCGCTTATTTCAGAAAGGCCAAATTTGCGCTATTCTAAACGTGTCATGGATGATGGCCTGCCCGCCATAGGGCGCTGCGATCATCCAAGATCCATATAAATAAACCATTAGAAACCCTTCACATGAGTCCAGAAAAATACGTGCTGGCGATTGACCAAGGCACCACCAGCACCCGAGCGATTTTATTTAATCGGCAGGGGGCCATCGTGCACCTGGCCCAAAAAGAATTGACCCAACATTACCCTCAGCCTGGTTGGGTTGAGCACGATGCCAACGAAATATGGGCCTCAGTCCAATCGGTCATGGCGGCCGTCTTAACCGAATCTCATACCAGCCCAGAGCAAATCCACGCCATTGGCATCACCAATCAGCGTGAAACCAGCGTGATTTGGGATCAAAAAACCGGCATGCCCATTCATCATGCCTTGGTTTGGCAATCCCGCCAGACCAGCGCCATTGCCGATCAACTCATCGCCGACGGCCACAGTGATTTAATCAATCAAAAAACGGGGCTGCGCATCGACGCTTACTTTTCGGGGACTAAAATCCAATGGCTGTTAGACCACGTGCCCGGCGCCCGTGCGCGCGCCGAACGCGGCGAGTTGCTGTTTGGCACCATTGACACCTGGTTGATTTGGCAACTCAGTGGTGGGGCCGTGCACGTCACCGACGTCACCAATGCTTCGCGCACCATGCTGTATAACATCCACGAGCTTAAGTGGGATGAAGCGCTTCTGGCTTTGTTAAACGTACCGGCCGCCATTTTACCTACCGTGCGGCCGTCATCTGAAGTGTATGCAAGCACTGCCGCCTGCCATTTTTTTGGGCAAACGGTGCCGATCGCTGCGGCGGCGGGGGATCAACAGGCGGCCTTATTTGGGCAAGCCTGCTTTCAGGCTGGCGAGCTGAAGAACACCTACGGGACCGGCTGTTTCATGTTGATGCATACCGGCACCACCCCCGTTCATTCTAAACATGGGCTGATCACCACCATTGCCGCCAGCGTGGGCGAACAGGTCCAATATGCCTTAGAGGGCAGCGTGTTTGTGGCGGGGTCGGCGGTGCAGTGGCTACGCGATGGCTTAAAAATGTTTGACGACAGCGCCGACACCGAACGCTATGCCTTAAGCGTGGACTCTACCGAAGGCGTGTACGTGGTGCCGGCCTTTGTGGGCTTGGGCGCACCTCATTGGGATTCATCGGCTCGGGGGGCCATTTTTGGCATCACCCGCGGCACCAGTAAAGAGATCATGATTAGGGCCACGCTTGAGTCCATCGCCTATCAGACCAAAGACGTGATGGAAACCATGCGCTTGGATGCAGGCATGCCCATTACCGGCATGCGGGTGGATGGGGGCGCCGCGACCAATCAATTTTTAATGCAGTATCAAAGTGATATTTTGAACTTGCCCATTCAGCGGCCTGAGGTGAATGAAACCACCGCCTTAGGGGCGGCCTATTTGGCTGGTTTGGCCACCGGCTATTGGGGCAGTCTGGCCGAAATTAAGGCCAATTGGCAGCTGGCGCAGTCGTACGCACCGCAAATGACGCAGGCCATTCGCCAACATCGCTATGCCGGTTGGCAACGGGCGGTCAAGGCCACCCAAGCATTTGAATGCGTGCGGGGGCCAGATGAGCCCTAAACGGTGTATTTATGGCTTTTCTTATCGGCGTCCAGCCCAATAGACAGAGGGATTCGGTTATAATCAGGCTTTATTTTAAATTGATTCTGCCCGCCTCATGACCAAAGCAAGCAAAGCCAAGCGCATCGACCATCAGCCCGCCTTTGTGCTGACCAGCTATCCGTGGCGCGAAAGCAGCCTCTGGGTAGAGGTGTACAGCAAAGACTATGGTCGCGTACCGTTGCTGGCTCGAAGTGCGCGTAAGCCACAGTCCGCTTTGCGCGGAGTGGTCATGCCATTTGCGCCGTTAACGCTGTCGTGGTTTGGGCAAAATGAGCTGCGTACGCTACACACGGCGCAGTGGCAGGGAGGCTGGCCGCAGCCGCAAGGCAGTGCCTTGATGAGTGGGTTTTACGTGAATGAGCTGATGTTAAAGCTCACCCTCCGCGACGATCCAAACCCCCAGCTTTATGACGCTTTGGCCACCGTTTTGGCCGCCATTTGCCGGCAGGAGCGCTTGGCGGAGGCGCTGCGCCTGTTTGAATGGGCGTTGCTGCTGGCCCTAGGCGTGGCGCCGAGCATCGTCGAGGACGACCAAGGTCAGGCCATTAATGCCGACGCTTATTATGTGATGCAACCAGAACACAATCCCAAACGCTGGCACAATGAGGTGATTTTACCGCAGCAGTTGTTGGTGGAAGGGCACAGCCTTATCGCCTTGGCGAACGGCACGTTAACCAGCACCCAGAGTTTACAAGACGTATTGTTACTGAACAGAATGTTATTGGCCTTTAGGTTGCCTGAAGGCTTACACAGCCGCCACATTATGGCGCAGCTGCACTCACTTAAATAAAAGGAGTTTTTCATGTTGTTAGGCGTGAACATCGATCATATTGCCACCGTACGTAATGCGCGCGGCACCATTTACCCCAGCCCCGTTGAAGCCGCCTTGTTGGCAGAAACCCATGGTGCCGATTCCATTACCGTTCATTTACGTGAAGATCGTCGCCACATTAAGGACGATGACGTGTATGCGATTAAAAACAGCATGAAAACCCGCATGAACCTAGAAATGGCGTTGACGGAAGAAATGCTTCAAAACGCGCTGAACGTATTGCCCGAAGATGTGTGCCTGGTGCCAGAAAAGCGTGAAGAAGTGACCACCGAAGGCGGCCTAGACGTTGTGGGCCACTTTGAGCTAGTCAAACAGTACGTGCAGGCCTTAAGTGAGGTGGGCATCCGCGTGTCTTTGTTCATTGACGCCGATTTAAAACAAATTGACGCCGCCGTGGCCGTGGGCGCGCCCGTGATTGAGATTCACACCGGTGCCTATGCCGATGCGGTCACGCCACAAGACAAGCAGCATGAGCTACAGCGCATTCAAACCGCTGCGGCGTACGCCGATGCACAAGGGCTGTTGGTGCATGCAGGCCATGGCTTAACCATTCAGAATGTGAAGCCCATTGCGCAGATTCGCGAAATTAAAGAATTAAACATTGGCCACGCCTTGATTGCACAAGCTTTATTCTTAGGCCTGCCCGAAGCGATTAAGCAAATGCGTCAGGCCATTGTGCAAGCGCGCCTTAGCCTGGCTTGGACCGAATGATTTACGGCATTGGCACCGACATCGCGGCGATTCATCGCTTCGAAACCCTCTTAGCCAAGCACGGCCAAGCCTTTGTGGCCAAGATTCTAACCGAAGCAGAGCAGGCTGATTTTGTCACCAAGAAACAGCCTGCGGTGTTTTTAGCCAAGCGGTTTGCGGCCAAGGAGGCCTTTGCCAAAGCGGTAGGACAAGGGCTGCGCCATCCGGTCACGCTGCATCATGTTGGCGTGGCGCATGGCCCTTTAGGCAAGCCGATATACGCCTATGCCCCTGTGCTGCAAGACTGGTTGGCTGAGCGGGGCATCACCACGGTGCACCTCAGTATTTCAGATGAACGAGACAATGTGGTGGCTTTTGCCATCGCCGAGCAAAGATGACAGACAATAAACCATGGACAGAAGTCGTGGCTGGCGTGTTGTACAACGACGCCGGTCAGTTTTTATTAAGTTCGCGCCCAGAGGGCAAAGCCTACGCGGGCTACTGGGAGTTTGCCGGTGGTAAGGTCGAACCAGGCGAAACCGAGTTTGCGGCCCTGCAGCGTGAGTTTCAAGAAGAGTTGGGCATTGACATTGTGGCGGCCACGCCCTGGTTGACCAAGCGCCACCGCTACGAACACGCCAATGTGTGCCTACGTTTTTATAAAATTCAGGCCTGGCAGGGCAACATTCAGGCCCTCGAAAACCAAGATTATTGCTGGCAAGACAGTGGCGCCTTAACGGTAGAGCCGATGCTGCCCGCCAATGCCCCCATTCTTAAAGGCCTGGCCTTGCCGACGGTGTTGCAGGGCAATCTGACGAATGGCCTCGCTGGCCACAACAGCCGCGGCCATTGGGCCGTGGTGCCGGTGGTTGATGTAGACAACCCGCCCGAACAGGGCTTGTTGCAAAGCGCTCAATTGCAGCAGTTACAGGCGCGGCCGGTGGCCATGCAGTGGGCTGTGGCAGAGGTGGCCTCTGACGCCGACGTTGCCCATGCGCAGGCTTTGGGCATGGACGCCATGGTGTGTACGCTCAATGATGCTGCCGCGGTGACCCAGGTTCAAGCTTGGCTCAGTGCGGGCTGTGCCTTGCCGTTGATTGGACTTGTGGCGCGCGATGTCGACGCCACCGAACTATTGGCGCTAGGGCTACAGGCTTTAGTGCCGCAGGAGCCGGTATGAATTCACTAACGCGTCGTCAAAAATGGCTGATTGCCATGGGCCTATTGCTGTTCGCGGCGATTAAAGTCGCGATGCTGCTGTGGTGGCAGCAGCAAGAAAAGGGCAGCAGCCCCTCGGTTCAAACCTTAGATTGCAACGTACGCAGCGGCTGTGTGCTGCCCAATACCGATGGCGCGGTGTTCAGCATGAGCGCGCCGATTTCGGCACAAACCCCCTTTAACTTAACTCTGCGTGGCATTGACGTGACCCAAGAGGTCAGCGTGCGCTTCGAAATGGCCGACATGGACATGGGCTTTAATCGCTATCGTTTGATGGCAGCAGAGCGTGCCCCCAACACCTTGCAGGCGCTGGCGGTGCGCTTGCCCGTGTGCGTGACGCAACGCACTGACTACATCGCCGTATTAAGCACCGAGCAGGGCCAGTATAAAATACATTTCAATACCGACTAAAAGCCGTATAATGACGCCATAGTGTCGACCCATAGCCTATCTGGCTGCGCTCGACCCCATAGACCACCGTAGTTAAGGAGTATGCCATGATCGGCCAAAAATTATTTGATGAGCTGTCTGCCAAATTAGGCGAAACCATTGCCAACAGCCCCGCCAAAGACGTAGAGAAAAACATCAAAACCTTGATGTCTGCCTCATTCACCAAAATGGATTTAGTGACCCGTTCTGAATTCGACATTCAGCAACAGGTGTTGCTGAAAACCCGTGCCCAACTGGCCGCATTAGAAAGCCGCTTGGCGGCCTTAGAAGGCCAACAGGCGCCCGTGGTGACCGACGCAGAACAGACCGAGGCCTAAGATGAGTTTGGCGGTGGTGTTTAGCCGCGCCTTAAATGGAATGCAAGCCCCTCTGGTTGAAGTCGAGGCCCATTTAGCCAATGGGCTGCCGGTTTTTAACATTGTGGGCCTGCCCGATACCGAAGTGAAAGAAAGTCGAGATCGGGTTCGAGCCGCTATTTTACAGTCTGGCTTTGATTTTCCCGCTAAACGGATCACCGTCAACCTCGCACCTGCCGACCTCCCTAAAGAATCCAGCCGCCTAGACCTGCCCATTGCCATTGGTATTTTGGCGGCTTCTGGGCAAATCCTGACCGACCACCTTGCTGAATATGAATTTGCCGGCGAGCTGGCACTGTCGGGCCAGTTACGTCCCGTACGCGGGGGTGTTGGCCATGGTGTGGCAGGCATTTAAAGCCCAACGTGGGTTTATTTTGCCGTTGGAAAACGCCATGATGGCGAAGCTGGTGGCTGAGGCCCAGGTTTATCCTGCCCACAGCTTGGCTGCGGTGGCCGCCCATTTGAATGGGCTCACCCAGCTAGAACCCGCCGACATCACTCACGTTGCCCAGCATTCGGCGCAGCCGGGCGCTGATTTAAAAGACATTAAAGGGCAGCAGGGCGCGCGTATGGCCCTGGAAATCGCCGCCGCAGGTGGGCACAGCCTATTGATGGTTGGCCCACCCGGCACTGGCAAATCAATGTTGGCCAGCCGTTTGCCCAGTATCTTACCGCCCTTAAGCAATGAGGAAATGATTGAATCGGCGGCTTTGCGATCGCTGTATCAATCGATTGACGAGGGGGACATCCACGTGCGGCCCTTTCGTTCACCGCACCACAGTGCGTCGGCGGTGGCGTTAGTGGGTGGTGGTTCTGACCCGCGGCCGGGTGAAATTTCGTTGGCCCATCACGGCGTCTTGTTTTTGGATGAGCTGCCCGAGTTTGGGCGTAACGTGTTAGAAGTTTTGCGTGAGCCCTTAGAAACCGGCCAGATCCACATTTCTAGGGCCGCCAGACAGGCCACGTTTCCCGCCTTGTTTCAACTAGTGGCAGCGATGAATCCCTGTCCGTGTGGTTATCTTGGTCACGTGAGTAAGCCTTGTCGCTGTAGCCAAGAAGCCGTATTGCGGTATCAAGGTAAAATTTCCGGGCCTTTATTGGATCGAATTGACTTAAGCATTAACGTGCCCAGCCTCAGCCAGGCTGATTTGGCCGACCAAGCGCCGGGAGAGTGTAGTGAACACGTGAAGGCACGCGTGGTGGTGGCCAGAGCAAGACAAATGGCCCGCCAGGGCGTGATCAATGCGCGGCTCACGGTGACACAGCTCGATGACGTGGCCGAGATTAGCCCACAGGCGAAGCAAACGCTGGGCCAGTTAATGACCAAATTGTCTTTATCAGCCCGCAGTTATCATCGATTGTTGCGGGTGGCGCGAACCGTTGCGGATTTAGACGATCACATGACGGTGACTGAACAACATATATTAAAAGCAGTTAGTTTTAGGCGAATATAATATAATACCTTTTTATGATCTATTTTCTGGAATAAACGCATGAACAGCATGAAGCGGCAACAAGGCCAAACCCTGGGGGGCATGATCCTAGGGATTCTCATTACCGTCGTTATTTTAGGCGGTGCCTTTTGGTTTTTTAGTCAACAAAAAGCGCCTTATCAGCCTGAGGTAGTGACCAAAGAAACCCCAGCGCCCCAACCAGAAATCATTGTGCCAAACGATGGCCTAGAGTCGATTTTACACAAAGACCCAAGCGAATGGCTGAACAGCGAAGAGCCGCAAGAGCCAGCGACTGCCGGTGAAGGGGCCAAGCCCACCGAGCCTGTGCAGCCCAAAGTCCCTGCTAAAACACCTGACAGCAAGCCGACACCGGACGCGTTGGGTGCCTTTATCGAAAAAGATTTGGCCGTTAAAGAGCACCTAGTGGTTGAGTCTAAACCGGTGACGCCAGTGCCTGCGAAGGTTGAGCCTAAGCCGGTCGAGAAAAAAGCAGAGCCCACACCGGCACCGGCCAAGCAGCCTGAACCCACTAAAAAACCAGAGGCCGCCGCCAAGCCCGAACCTAAGCCCGAGCCCAGCAAGAAACCTGAAGCCGAATCTAAGCCCGCCACTGCTAAAAAACCAGTAGAGGCTGCGAAAGGGGGCACTTTACAAGCAGGTGCTTATCGAACCCAAGGGCAAGCCGAAGAGCAGAAAGTGAAACTGGCGTTAATGGGGTATACTGCCAATGTCATCAAAAGTGATCTAGGCGACAAAGGCATTATGTACCGCGTCCGTATGGGTGTGAAAGATGTTCAAGGTGCCAAAGCCGACCTTGCCGGTAAAGGCGTAGACGTCATGCTGGTTCGTTAAGCTTATTTGGCGTACGGCACAGGCCAGTTGGAACCTTCTGGCCTTTGGTCTTGTCTCTTATGACGACTGTCGTGCGGTTAACGTGCCCATCCTTTAATTATTAACACATAGTAGGAAATAACATGAATCTAAAACAATGGCTATTCCCAGCAGCAATGATGCTGTCTTTCTCTGTTGCCCAAGCGGCGATTGTAGAAGGCCGTGATTATGAAGTTTTGAAGGCGCCTTTTGCGCAAAGTGACAAAAGCAAAGTAGAAGTGCTAGAGTTTTTCTCTTACACCTGCATTCATTGCCGCAACTTAGAACCTCATTTTATTAAGTACACGCAAAAAGCCCCTTCTGACGTGTCGTTCAGACAGATTCACATCGTTTGGGGTGACAATATGTTGCCGTGGGCCAAATTGGCCGCTGCCGTGAACATGAGCAAAGCCAACACCACCGTTGGGCCCGCTATTTTCAATGCGGTATTCAATGACAAGCGTAACTTGGCCAATCCTAAAGTGATGAAAGAATGGCTAGACAAGCAAACGACGCCAGCGGGCAAACAGGTCGCCAAAAACTTTAACTCGTTCGCTGCGGCGAACGAAGCCAAAGCCATGCAAAAAATGACCATGGATTACAAAATTGATTCAACCCCGCGCTTAATCGTGGGTGGTAAATACCAAGTCATCATGCGTGACGTGAACACCGCCATGAACGTAGTGGATGAATTGGTACAAAAAGTGCGCCAAGAGCGCGGCATGAAAAAACCTGCTTAATGCAACCCTGACAGGCAACCAATCGGTTGCCTGTTCTTTTACGACTAGGCGTAGACCGTGGACATCTATTTGTTTCTTAAGGCTTTAATTTTAGGTATTGTTGAGGGTTTAACAGAGTTTTTACCCGTTTCCAGCACTGGCCACTTAATTGTGGTGGGTGACTTATTGAATTTTCAGAGTAATGGCAAGGTTTTTGAAATCGCCATTCAGCTCGGCGCCGTCTTGGCCATTGTGTTCGAATACCGTAGCCGCTTCACCCATGTACTCACCCACATTGGCCGTGATCGCTCGGTGAATCGTTTTGTGTTGCACCTAATGATCGCGTTTTTGCCCGCGGCCATTGTGGGCCTGTCGTTCATTAAAGAAATCAAAACCATTTTATTTAACCCCGTCAGCGTGGCCACGGCCTTAGTGATTGGTGGCATTGTGATTTTGTTGATCGAACGCCGACAGGCCAACCGGCCCGCCCGCGTTTTGACGGTGGAAGACATGCGCGCGAAAGACGCCTTGGTGGTGGGCTTGGCCCAGTGTTTGGCGCTGATCCCCGGCACTTCGCGTTCGGGCAGCACCATCATGGGCGGGATGGCCTACGGCCTAGACCGTAAGGTCGCGACCGAGTTTTCGTTCTTTCTAGCCGTGCCAGTGATGTTTGCGGCCACGATTTTTGACGTGTACAAAAACTTCAGCGCCTTTAGCGCCGATGACGTGGCGGTGATTGCCGTTGGTTTTGTGGCGGCGTTTGTCAGCGGCCTGGTGGCGGTGCGGGCCTTATTGAAATTTGTGTCGCACCGTAACTACGTGCCCTTTGCCTGGTATCGAATCATTTTTGGTGGTGTTATTTTGGCCACCTGGTATTTTGGCTGGGTTAGCTGGTCTTAAGCCACGAGCAGTATTTATAAAAGCCCCATTCTGCACAGAGTGGGGCTTTTTTTATGGCAGTGGCTGACGGCGCCAAAATTTAGATGGTGGCCAGTAGCGCACCGGCCTGAGTCAGCGTGTCCGCTCGTTTGGCAAAGCACACCCTTAATAAGCGCTGGCCCGCCGGTGGCTGGTCATAAAACGCGGAAAGGGGGATGGTGGCAATGCCTTTTTCTTGGGTTAGCCAGGTGGCCATTGCCAAGTCGTCTAAATCGTCGCGGATGGCGCTGTAATCAATGAGCTGAAAGTAGGTGCTGCGACTGGGGGTAAAGGTAAACCGCGACTCGCTCAGCGCCGCGCACAGCTGGTCGCGCTTGGCCTGATAAAAACCCGGCAGTTCGTCAAGGTGCTGTGGCTGTTGTTGCATGAAGTCGGCTAGGGCGTATTGAATCGGGCTAACCGCACAAAAGTTAAGGTATTGATACACTTTACGTAACTCAGCACTCAACTTCGGGGGCGCCACCATGTAGCCTGTTTTCCACCCAGTGACGTGATAGGTTTTGCCAAACGAGCTGACGACGCAGGCGCGCTGATACAGTTCTGGATGGCCTAACACGCTGGCGTGCACGTCGCCATCAAACACCAAGTGTTCATACACTTCATCGCTGAGCAAGTAGACGTCATGATTGCGAATCAGCGTGGCAAGGGTGTCTAAATCGGTGGCGCTGATTAAGGCCCCGCTGGGATTGTGGGGGCTATTTAAAATGATCAAGCGGGTTTTGTCGTTCAGGGCGTCACGCAAGCGCTGCCAGTCGATGCCGAAATCGTGGGCCTGTAATGGCATGTGAACGCAGCGCGCCCCAGTGAGCTGAATCGCGGGCGCGTAGCTGTCGTAGCAGGGGTCGAACACAATCACTTCATCGTCAGGGCCTACTAGGGTGTGAATCGCACAGAACAGCGCCTGGGTGGCGCCGCCAGTAATGGTGACTTCCGTGTCGGCGCTGACAGGATTGTGATACAGCCGAGTAATTTTGGCCGCCACCTGGTCGCGTAAAGGGGCAATGCCAGGCATGGGTGGGTATTGGTTGTGACCGCTTAGGGCGTATTGGCCCAGCGCCTGTAATAAAGGTTTTGGCGCCTCGAAGTCAGGAAAGCCCTGAGACAGGTTCAGCGCTTGATGGGTTTGGGCCAGCTGTGACATCTGGCTAAAAATGGTGGTGCCAAACTGGGGCAGTTTACTGGTTAGGGACATCGGTGCCGCTCCTCTGTGTGTGGTGGCTAGGGCTTTTTTTATTGAGTCATTAACAAGGACGCTTTGGCGTCTAGATGGCCATTTATAATTTAACACAGAGTGGTGGAATGGGGAAGAACAGCGTCTGTTTTATATTTTTGAATCGTGTGGCTGTTATACGCCAAGTGGGTAGGGTGCAGCGTGGCGGCCAGCCTGAAGGCATGACTTCACCCTAAATCAAAGGCCGTGTGGGCAATAATCCTTGGTTTGGTGATGGCCAACATGCTGTAGCGTGGGTAAAGCGCAGCCTACCCATGGTCTCGCCTCATCAGCTGACTACCTGTAAGACGAGAGGCAAATCAAGGCTTGGTGTTTGCAGAAGACGTACCTCATTTGCACCTATCTTCTCACCGCATTGTCTTTAGCGGGAAGTCGGTACTTCACCTAAGGGAAAGGTGGTGAGTTTAAATAATTTGGCATTCACAAAACGATCGTTTGTTGGCTTCAATTCGCTTGAGTAGCCTTAGCAGTAGGGTATGGTAAAGCGTAGCCTACCCACCAGCTTTAATGCATCAGATCATGTAAATCTAAGGCGAGGTGGGTCGAAATTCACTCTACGAAGCACTAAAAGCGATGGCTTGGTGTTCGAATAAAAACCCAGCGTATATAGCCGGATACTTTAAACTCACCACCTTGCCTTTAGGTGAAGTACCGATTTCCCGCTAAAGCCGCCGAGCTGGGTTCTATAGAACCTACTTCGGCGGCTCTACGGGACGGTACTTCACCTAAGGGAGACACTGTCAGAAAATCCGTAAAATTGAGGCACGTCTTCTGCAAACAACAAACCATGATTTTGTGTGCGATGAAGATGCGTCTCAATGTTGTCGAGATTCTGACGGTGTATCCCATCGATGGCGAGTGTAAATAATCTGATATTCACACAATCATCAATCATCCTACAAAATTTACCGCCATCGTCGCTGTCGTAGGGCGGCTAAAGCACAGCTGCCCTACGACTTTGATGCTTCACTTATGTGCTAATAAAAACCACATGGGGCGTGACTCACTTAACGAAAATCTTGTGTGACATTAATCCTGCTGGCCTATGCCTATGCCTCTGCATCTTCATCCAGCTGTTTCAAAAATGCCAGCTTTTGCGCAATCTTGATTTCCAAACCACGGTCGACCGGCTGATAGAAATCAGGCTCCTCCATGCCGTCGGGCATGTAGGTTTCACCAGCGCTGTAGGCGTGTGGCTCATCGTGGCTGTAGCGGTAGGCTTTGCCATAGCCAAGTTCTTTCATCAGCTTGGTTGGGGCGTTGCGTAAGTGCACCGGCACGGCGCTAGAGCCTTGTTCGGCCACGAAGGCGCGCATTTGGTTGTACGCCATATAGCCGGCGTTACTTTTGGGGGCGCTGCCTAAGTACAGCACCGCTTGGGCCAAGGCCAGTTCGCCTTCGGGGCTGCCCAAGCGTTCAAAGGTCAACGCCGCATCATTGGCGATTTGGAGCGCACGTGGGTCGGCGAGGCCGATGTCTTCCCACGCCATGCGCACAATTCGGCGCGATAGGTAGCGTGGGTCGGCACCGCCGTCGAGCATGCGGCAGAACCAGTACAGGGCCGCATTAGGATGGGAGCCGCGTACAGACTTATGGAGGGCCGAAATCTGCTCGTAAAAACCATCACCGCCTTTATCGAACTGACGCACGTTGGCGGTGAGGGTGTTTTGTAAAAAGGTGGCGTCGACGGTCGGCACACCTTGGGTTGCGGCCGCCGTATGGGTCTGTTCGACTAGGTTAAGCAGGCGGCGGGCGTCGCCATCGGCCAACTGCGCCAACACTTTTTGGGCTTCTGGCACGATTTGAAGGTCTTGATAATCGGGTAGGGCCAAGGCTTTTTGCACCAATTCCAGCAGCTCGTCTTCGCTGAGCGCTTTGAGGACGTACACCTGAGCGCGGCTCAATAAGGCCGGATTGACTTCAAACGACGGATTTTCCGTGGTGGCGCCAATAAAGGTGATTAGGCCGTTTTCTACGTAGGGCAAAAAAGCATCTTGCTGAGCTTTGTTAAAGCGGTGAACTTCGTCCACAAACAGAATGGTGTGTTGCCCACGCTGTAAGGCATGTTGGGCTTTTTCTAAGGCTTCGCGAATGTCTTTAACCCCACTGAAGACGGCGGAAATCGGTAAAAACTGAGCGTCAAAGCTGTTGGCCAAAATACGCGCCAGGGTGGTTTTGCCCACGCCCGGCGGCCCCCAAAACAGCATCGAATGGGGTTTGCCACTTTGCACCGCCAGGCTTAAGGGCTTATTGGGCCCGACCAAATGCCGCTGGCCGCTGACTTCGGCCAATGTTTTGGGGCGCAGCTGTTCCGCTAAGGGCGCAGTGGGTTCACGGGTAAATAAATCATTCATGGCGATGGCGGGTCTATAAGTTAAGCAATGGGTTATTTTAACATGTTCCTAAGCCACAGCGGTTAATCCAGCCTTGGGTTTGACAAACACGGGCGTTATATTATATAAATAGATATTATATAAAAATATAGATTATATTGTGTGTTCATTAACCAAAAAAGGAAGCATCATGCGTCAAAATATTGGCTGTATCGATCGAGGCATTCGAATTGTGGCAGGCTTAGCGTTAATCATTGCGGCAATCACGGGTGGGTTAGGGGCTTGGGCCTATGTGGGCATAATTCCCTTGTTGGCGGGCTTATTCAGGTTTTGTCCGCTGTACGCTTTATTCGGGATCAACACCCAAAAAAGCTGTGGCAAACGGTGTGGCTAGGGTGAGGTGACGACGATCAAAATCACCTAATCGTCTCCATGATAAGCCCCCTTAAATAGGCTAATCAGGTTAAGATTGGCCTAACTAAGGGGTTTACTCACATTTTAAATCAGCCCCACAAGGGCCGCTGATAATTAAATAACCCTTTATTGACAGTTGTTTAAGCTTTACTTAGGGTGAGTGGTTTAACCCCTTTAACTTAAACCATCCCTACGGCTCGCATTGTCCTATTTTAAATGATAATGATTTGTATTAATGCCATTTTGCGGGCATAATGGCAGGGGTAAATAAAATGAAAAGAAAGAGGCCATGATGACCCCAGTAACCCCCAAAAAAACCAAATTAAGCGTTGTTGAAAAACACTACATCACCCCTAATTACTTAAGCATTGTCCTGACCGGCGACGATGTTTCTTCCTATGCTGACGCCACGCTAGGCGCGAATAACAAAATTTTTGTGCCGCCAGTGGGCCATAAAACCGTGGTGTTGCCCACGCACGATCCGGTACTGGGTTGGACAGTTGATGATCCGGCCTTATTGCCTACGGTGCGTACCTACACCCATCGCGCCATCGACTTGGCAAAGAACACCATGACCATTGATTTTGCGGTTCATGAAGGCGACAGCATTGCCTGCCAGTGGGCGGTGAATGCCGAAGTGGGTGATGAAATCGGCGTGACCATGAAGGCGGGCAAGCAAAAGCTGATGCCGGAAGTAGGCCACTATGTTTTTGTGACCGACCCTACCGGCATCCCCGTTACGGCGGCGTTGTTAGAGCGGTTGCCTGCCGGTAGCCAGGCGGTGGTGATTGCCGAAGTGCCCACGGCTGCTGACCATTACCCGTTCCAAAGCGCGGCTAACCTAAGCGTTGAGTGGCTGTATAACCCACACCCTGACCAAGGCAGCCCCTTGGCCGAGGCCTTAAAAGCCAACCAGACGATCTTGGATTGGCCTGTCGATGCGCGTTTCGCTCACATTACCGCCGAGCATGGTACGGTACGGGCGGCGCGTAATTACTTGCGTAAAGAACAGGGCTGGCAGCGTGAAGAATGCTACGCCTGTGCCTACTGGCAAATTGGCCGTCGCGAAGGCGAAATGAAAGGCCGTAAGGTCATCGACGACTAGGCCATATGCACATGAAACGTTAAAAATCACGGCCTCAAGGCCGTGATTTTTAACGTTTGCTGGATCAAAAAACCCCACGGTTAAGCCGTGGGGTTTTGCCATGAACCATGCATAGGCTTAGGGTGCCGGCATTGGCCGCGGTCGACCCCAGCGCTGATCGTACAGCGCCGCCACAGCAAACACCAATACCGAAGGCAATAACCAGGCCAGGCTTTGGTCGGCCAACGGCAAGCGCTGTAGCCATTGTGGTAACCAGGCCACCATGCCCAGGCCCTTAAGGGCGTCTAAAGCGCCAAAAATAAGGCTGACCAGCATCACCGGTGCCAAAACGAGGCGACGATTGTGCCACCATCTCAAGGTAAAGCTCAGCAACACTAATACGATGCAGGGCGGATAAATCAGCGTCATCACCGGAATCGAAATTTGAATCAGGTGGCTTAAGCCTAGGTTAGACACCAGGGTCGAGAAAATACCGAGCACCCACACCAGCGTTTTATAAGAAAACGGCAAATGCTGCGCAAAAAATTCAGCGCAGGCGCAGGTCAGGCCAACGGCCGTCACCATACAGGCAATGAAAATTAAGCCCGCCAGGAACAGGCTGCCCATTTGGCCAAAAGTGGCGTGCACGTAAGCATGCAGCACGTTGGCGCCATTTTGGGCTTCGGGCACCAGCTGGCCGCTGCCCGAACCCAGCTGAAATAGGCTTAAATAGATCAGGGTGAGGCCAATGCCGGCAATGAGGCCAGCCTTAACCGTGTAGCGAGTCAATAAGGCCGTATCGCTGACCCCACGTGAACGGGCGGCATTGACGATGACAATCCCAAACACCATGGCACCTAAGGTGTCCATGGTTAAGTAACCATTCACAAACCCAGATGAAAAAGGCAGCTGTTGATAGGCGCTGGTGGCGCCGATGGGGCCACTGGCCGGCCACAATACTGCGGCAATGCCCAAAATCGCCAGCGCTAAAATTTTAAGCGGGGCCAAAAAGTGGCCAACCACATCCAGTAACTTGCCCGGATACAAGGAGATGAGGGTGATGACGATGAAATACAGGATGCTGTAGGTCAGCAGCGGCAGCGGCCCATTACCGACTAAGGGGGCAATGCCCACTTCGAAGGACACCGTGGCAGTGCGTGGGGTGGCAAACAGCGGCCCGACGGCCAAATAGCAGGCGGTGGCCAAAAGTAGGCCAGCGCGACGGCCAATGGGCGAACTTAAGGCCTCGATGCCGCCGCCCACTCTGGCCAGCGCCACCACGGTGAGCACCGGCAGGCCAACGGCGGTGAATAAAAAGCCCAGGGCCGCAATCCAGACGTGCTCTCCAGACTGTAAGCCGACCATAGGGGGGAAAATGATGTTGCCCGCGCCCACAAAAAGGGCGAAAGTCATGAAGCCAAGGGCCCAAATGTCCTTGGCGGTTAAGCGTGCTTGCATGTACAGGGATGACCTTATGCGATAACGAAAGAATCCGGCATCATGTACAAGACGTTGTCTTCACATGATGCCGGTAGGGATGACGCTTATGTATTAACTAAGGCTTATAGGCCGTCTAAAAAACGCTCTACGTCTAGGGCCGCTTGGCAACCGCTGGCGGCGCTGGTAATGGCTTGACGGTAAATGTGGTCTTGGACGTCGCCAGCGGCAAACACGCCTTTAATGCTGGTTTGGCCTGCATTGCCTTCACGGCCGCCTTCGGTGATCAAGTAGCCGGTTTCGTCCATGTCTAACTGACCTTTGAAAATGTCGGTGTTAGGGTTGTGACCAATGGCAATAAACACGCCTTGTACTTTGATGTCTTCAGTGCTGCCATCGTTGAATTTAATGCGGGCACCGTTCACGCCTTTGTCGTCGCCCAAGATTTCATCTAGGTTGGCGTTTAGTTTCAAGGTGATTTTGCCTTCGGCCACGCGTGACATCAGTTTGTCGACCATGATTTTTTCAGCGCGGAAGGTTTCGCGGCGGTGAATCAAGGTCACGTGGTTGGTGATGTTGGCTAGGTACAAAGCTTCTTCTAGGGCAGTGTTACCACCACCCACAACGGCCACGTCTTGGTTTTTGTAGAAAAATCCGTCACAGGTGGCGCAGGCAGACACGCCTTTACCGGCAAACGCTTCTTCGCTGGGCAGGCCTAGGTATTTGGCTGAGGCACCGGTGGCAATGATTAAGGCGTCGCAAGTGTACTCGCCCATGTCGCCCACTAGACGGAACGGACGTTGTTGTAATTCGGCGGTGTGAATTTGATCGAAGACCATTTCGGTGCCAAAGCGTTCAGCATGGGCCAAAAAGCGCGCCATTAGCTCTGGACCTTCGACGCCATTAGGGTCGGCTGGCCAGTTGTCCACATCGGTGGTGGTCATTAATTGACCACCTTGGGCAATACCGGTAATCAAGGTTGGGCTTAGGTTGGCACGGGCAGCATAAACAGCGGCGGTGTAACCAGCAGGGCCTGAACCCAAAATAATTAATTTACTGTGTTTGGCTTCGCTCATAGGGGCGTCCTTTCAATAGTCAGTCTTAAATATAGCTAGACAGTATCGGTCATGCAGACCCATACGTCTAATTTATTCTTTTATTAATGCGATAGCGTTTTTTGATAACAGCGCCATGCTGGCTGCATGCACTTGATCGGGCATCAAATCATTCAAGCATTTGGTGTGGCCCAAAGGACAAACCCGTTCAAAACAGGGGCTGCAATCCAGGTTTAGCGTCATGATTTTGGCTTCGTCGCTTAACGGTGGCGTGAAATCGGGGCTAGACGACCCGTACAGCGCCACTAAGGGCCGTTGCAGCGCAGCGGCCACGTGCATGAGGCCAGAATCGTTGCACACCACCAGTTCACTCAGGGCCAAAAGGTCAATGGCTTCTGCCAGTTCGGTTTCGCCACATAGGTTGACACACTGGTTGCCTGTTCGCTCATTGATCTCATTGGCAATGGTGTGGGCGTCTTTTTTCGACCCGAAAATCCACACCTGTTTGCCTTCCGCCTGATAACGTTTGGCTAAGGCGGCAAAGTGTTCGGCCGGCCACTGCTTGGCGGGGCCATATTCGGCGCCGGGGCAAAAGGCAATGATGGGTTTGTCTAAGCTTAAGCCGAACTTAGCCACGGCTTCTGCCTGGGCGGCTTGATTCACGCGGAGGCGTGGGTGAGGGACCGTTGGCAGGGGAAAGCCAAAGGGTTCTGCCAGCGCAAAAAAGCGCTGCACCATTTTTGGCAAGGCCACTTCGTCCAACAGGTAGATGTCATTGAGTAAAACGCGGCGCGACTCGCCTAAATAACCGGTGCGTACCTTGATGCCGGCAAAAAAAGGCACCAGGGCCGATTTAAGTGAATTGGGCAACACGATGACTTGATCAAAGCGTTCTTGCCGTAGGCTCTTGCCGCTCTTATAACGATCCATCAGGCGCAGCTCGCCGTGGCCAAACGGATTTAAATGCGTTTGCTGGACTTCAGGCATACGGCTCAGCAGGGGAAAGGTCCACGCCGATGCGTATACATGAAGCGCTAGCTGCGGGTGTTGTTCATGCAGGCGGCGAAACAGGGGCTGTGCCATGACACAGTCCCCGATCCACGACGGGGCAATGATGAGGATTTTTTGCGTCATCACGCCTTAATGTCCTGCGGGCATTTCGCCAACGAATTTGTATAAAGTGCCACAGTATGGGCAGCGCGCCTGGCCGTTTTCTAAGGGTAAGAATACGCGTGGGTGATTGCTCCACAAGGCGACGCCTTCGGTCGGGCAATGCAGGGGCAGGTCGGCGGCGGTGACTTCAATCACGTTGTTAGGACGAACGTTGGTAGACATAGCTTAACTCCTAAAACAACAGGCAACCGAGCGTTGCCTGTGAGACATAAAAAACAGTGGTTAGTCGATGTAGGTTAACCAAGACTCGTACGCAGGATTTTCGCCTTTAACAATGGCGAAGTAGCGTTTTTGAATCTCTTCGGTAATGGGGCCGCGGCTGCCGGCGCCAATTTGACGACGGTCTAATTCGCGAATGGGGGTTACTTCGGCGGCGGTGCCACAGAAGAAGGCCTCATCGGCTGAATACATTTCATCGCGGGTAATGCGTTTTTCCACCACTTCTAGGCCCATGTCTTTGGCAATGTGCAAAATGGTGTCACGGGTAATGCCTTCTAGTGCGGCGGTTAAGTCTGGGGTGTACAGCTTACCGTTACGGTAAATAAACACGTTTTCGCCAGAACCTTCGGCCACGTAACCGTCCACGTCTAACAACAGCGCTTCATCATAGCCGTCAGCCGTGGCTTCGTTATTGGCCAAGATTGAGTTCATGTAGTTGCCGCTGGCCTTGGCTTTACACATGGTCACGTTCACATGGTGACGTGAAAATGAGCTGGTTTTAATGCGAATGCCACGGGTCATGCCTTCTTCGCCTAAGTAAGCGCCCCAAGCCCAAGCCGCCACAATGGCGTTAACGTCTTTGACCGCGGGGGCCACGCCAAGTTTCTCGGAGCCATAAAACGCCATGGGACGGAAGTAACATTCGTTTAACTTGTTGGCTTTGACCACGTCGATGTGGGCCTGATTGATTTGCTCTTTGGTGTAAGGCAGCTTCATGTTCAAAATATGGGCGGAACGGAACAGACGGTCGGTGTGGTCCTGTAGGCGATAAATGGCCGTACCTTTAGGGGTTTTGTAAGCGCGCACGCCTTCAAAAATACCTAAGCCGTAGTGCAAAGAATGCGTTAAAACGTGAGTATTGGCATCGCGCCAGTCTACCAGTTGCCCGTTATACCAGATGTACCCATCTCTATCTGCCATTGACATGATTTACTGCTCCTATGATCAAAAAATTTTTTATTAACCAGCCGTACGTTGTCTCGTGTAGGGGAGACCCGATAATCAGCCTTATCGTCTGATTATACATGCCCTGTTGCTCAATAGAATACCCCAAGGCGCGTCTCAGGCTTTATTTTGGCAATCTCTATGAAAAGCTTAAAGATATTGCTTTTTATTTGGGTGCCTGAGGAGAAGGCGCAGGCAAAAATACCGGCGTTTTCAAGCATAATCAGCATAAATAAGGGGGGGCGTCGTGTGTCTGGCGCTGTAAAAACCAAAATAATGGCGGTTTACTGCGCCGCGCCGTGGCCCACCTCGCGCATCGACAAAGCCTGTTTAATGTCCACCGCCACGATGCGAGACACGCCTTTCTCTTGCATGGTGACGCCCACCAGCTGTTCGGCCATTTCCATGGTCAAGCGATTGTGCGAAATATACAAGAACTGGGTGTTGCTGCTCATCTCTTTGACCAACTGACAAAAGCGGCTGGTATTGGCGTCGTCAAGCGGTGCGTCCACTTCATCTAATAGACAAAAAGGCGCGGGATTTAGGCTGAATAAGGCAAATACCAGGCTCATGGCGGTTAAGGCTTTCTCGCCGCCAGACAGTAAGTGAATGGTGCTGTTCTTTTTGCCCGGTGGCCGCGCCATAATCGACACGCCGGCATTCAAGAGGTCGTCGCCCACCATTTCTAACTTGGCCTCGCCGCCGCCAAACAGGGTGGGGAAAAACTGCTGAACTTTGTCATTGACGGCATCAAAGGTTTCTTTAAACAGCGCCTTGCTTTCATCGTCAATTTTGGCGATGGCATCGGTCAGCGCCGCCATCGCCTGCTGTAAGTCTTCGCTTTGGGTGTGGTAATACAACGCGCGCTGCTCTGCCTCTTCCAGCTCCTCTAGAGCGGCGAGGTTCACTGCGCCCAGACCTTCTAACAGCCGGGCCAGCTCGACGATTTGGGCGGACAGCTCGTCTGGGCTGGCCGTCAGCTCGCCGCGTTCGGCCCGCAGTGCCGCCATATCCGCCGCATGGGCAGTGAGTTCTTCGAGGAAGCGTTCGGCTTGTAGCTTTGCCTCTTGCTGCGCCAGCAGCTGTGCCTGTACGGCTTGCTGTACCTGCGGCTGGCGGGCACTGAGCTGTTGCTGTTGGGCGTTCAGCTGCTGGCTTTGTTGGCGCACTTGCTCTAGGCCGCTTTGAGCGTCTTGCAGCTGCAATTGAATGGCTTCTTGGGTTTGCTCTAAGGTCAGCAAGGCCTGCTGTTGGTCTTCTTGCTGTTGGGCGTCGTCGTGGTCTAGCGCCAGCTCATTTTGACGTTGGGTGAGGGCCAAGTGCTGGCTGGCAATGTGGGCCAGCTCCTGTTCGGCTTGAGCAATGTTTTGCAACAGCTTTTGTTCCGCAATTTGCTCTAGGCCCAATTGACGGTTGGCCTCAAAAACCATGGCCCGTGCCTGTTTTAAGGCTTGCTGCTGTGTTTGTCGCTGTGTTTGAGTTTGCTGATGGTCCTCGCCCAGGGCATACAGCGCCTCTTCTAGCTCAACCAGGGTGAAGGTGAGGGTCTCAATGGCCACGTCTAGTTCGACCAAAGTGCCGTCGTTTTGTGCCTGCTCTTGTTGAATGTGCTGCTGCCGCAGCTGGGTTTGATTGGCCCGTTCCAGCAGTTTGGTGGCCTGGGTGTTGGCCTCGCGCAGGGTGTCGTTCAGCTGCTGTAGCTGCTGCTTGTGCTGGCGCTGAATCTGTTGCTGTTGGGCCTGCTGCGCCTGTAGCTGGGCCACGGTTTCGGCGGCCTGAGCGCATTCTGGCGCCAGCTGGGTGAGGGCGGCGTGTAACTCGGTGACCTGGTGCTGGCGCACCAGCTGATTGTCGGCTTGGTTTTGACCTTGAATCGCCACGCTGTGGGCGCTGATGACGTGGCCTTCGGGGGTAAGCCAGCACTGTGGGCCTTGCAGCAGCGGTTGTTGTGCCAGCGCCTCGGCGAGGCTGTTGGCACAATAAACCGCGCCCAGCCAGTCGTTTAGCGGACCTGCAAATTCGCCCTGCTGCTGAATGTGCTGCAATAAGGCGAAAGGGCGCAGTGCGGTCGCAACCGCGTATTCAACGGCAGTGCCGGCCTGGGTTAAGACGACAGTTGGGCAATCGCCCTCGTTGGCGGCCGACAATAGGGTTGGGCTAGCCGGGCGGGCCTGTAACCGTTCGCCTAAATAGGTGGCGACGGCCTGCTGCCACTGCGGGGCTACCTGAATGGTTTGCCACAGCGCTGGGGCATCGCTCAGGCCTTGTTCGGCCCAAAACGGCGTGGCGGCATCGTGGTCACTGCGCAGCAGCGCGGCCAGCGCGTCGTGTTGGGCGCTTAGGCGTAGTTGCTGTGCATTTAAATCCTGCTGCCGCGCTTGGGCGCCCTGCAGGTTAGTGGCGATGGTTTCTAAGGTGTCTTCACTTTGTTGCAACAGCTCGCTCAGGGTCTCGTACTGATACTGCGCCTCTTCAACCTGCTGCTGCGCCGCCGTGACCTGAGCCGCCGCAGGCACGTTTAAGGCCGCCAGCTCATCCGCCAAAGCCTGTTGCCGCTTGCCCAGCTGCTGCTGCTGTTGGCGCTTGTGCTGCTGCGTTTGCTGATTCAGCTCGAGGCTGCGCTTGAGACGATTGTGCTCGTCGCCTTGGCTGGCGTAGGCGCTGTCGAGCTGGCCCACTTGGTCTTCCAAAAGCGGCAGCTGCATTTGTGCTTCTTCGACCTTCAACGCCCATTCTTCCACGATGAGCTGTTTTTCGGTCAGCACCATTTGGGCTTGGGTGAGCCGTTCTGTCGCCACCTGGCTGGCCTGGCCAAGCTGGGCCAGCTGCGTATCGGCCTGCAACCGTTCTCTGGTCAGCCGCTTTTGCGTGTCTTGCTGATGTCGAATTTGTTCTTCTAGGCGCGCCAGCTGTTCGCGAATCATCGCCCACTGGGTTTGAATTTGGTTGACGTTGTTTTGTGCCTCATATTCGGTCAGCTGCTGCTGATACAGCGCTTCGTTCACCTGGGTGAGGCTTAAGCTGATGGCCGCCTGTTCGGTTTCTAACCCAGCCAAGGCCACCCGAGCTGCTTGCTCCGCCGCTTGGGCTTCATCATGGCGCATTAAGGCCAATAGGTTTTGTTTGTGGTGTAGATCGACCTTAAGGTGTTGATAGCGAGAAGCGACTTTTGCCTGACGGCCCAAGCGTTCCATTTGGCGTTCTAGTTCGGTTTGTAAGTCCTGTAGCCGAGCCAGGTTGTCGTGAGTGTCTTTTAAACGGGCTTCAGTTTCTTTACGGCGCTCTTTATACTTCGACACGCCGGCGGCTTCTTCTAAATAGGCGCGTAAATCTTCGGGGCGGGCCTCGATAATGCGCGAAATCATGCCCTGTTCGATCACCGCATAGCCGCGCGCGCCCACACCCGTGCCCAAAAACAGGTCGGTAATGTCTTTGCGCCGCACCTGCTGTTGGTTGATGAAGTAGGCTGAATCACCCTGACGGTTCAGGGTTCGCTTAATGGAAATCTCGCCATACTGGCCCCACGTGCCTTGAAGCACGTGGTCTGAATTGTCAAAAACCAGCTCTACCGCGGCCCTAGAAACTGGCTTACGGGTATTGGCGCCGTTAAAAATGACGTCCTGCATGTTCTGACCACGCAACTGTTTTGCCGACGCTTCGCCCAGCACCCAGCGCACGGCGTCAATCACGTTGCTTTTACCGCAGCCATTGGGCCCAATCACCGCCACCAGTTGGCCCGGCACGTGGATGTTGGTTGGGTCAACAAAAGACTTAAAGCCAGCAAGTTTGATATGGGTAAGACGCACAAACAACCCCTAATACGGTAAAGAGAATCGGATTCTAACGGAAAACCTTAAAACATGCTTGTCATGTTGTCAAAAGATGGGGCTGTTTTAGTCGGCCCAGTCGCGTTTGACTCGATCGAGCTGGCGCCGATCGCGCTTGGTCGGGCGGCCATCGGGGTAGGCCTGCGAGCCTCTGGCGGCCTGATTCAAAGCCAGCTGCGCTTCGCGCTTGGCCGCCACGACGGCGTCTTCTTGATACATTAAGCGCGCTTCGGGTGCAGGGCGGCGCTGTGGGTTTAAGCCCAACACCGTCAGCTTATACGGCAGCGAATTTAAGGTCATGTCAATGACGTTGCCCACCATGATGTATTTACTGGTTTTAACCTTGTCGCCGTTGACCTGGACGCGGCCCAGCTCAATGTGTTTTTGGGCTAGGGCGCGGGTTTTAAAAAAGCGCGCGGCCCACAGCCATTTGTCTAAACGCATTTCAGTCAGTTGATTCATGGTGTTCCTTAAATAGGGCTTCCTGTTGGCTAAAGCGTTGGCCAAGCTTACGGCTCCCAAAGGCATTTAAATGATTGTTGTTCATGTACATGGGCTTGCCCTCAAGGGTTAAGGAGGGCGGCAGGTATGGACTCATGTCGACCCAATGGACGTTAGGGATCTCAGCCACCAGGGCTTTAATGCGCGCATTGGCCTGTAGGGTTGCGTCATCCTGCTTCGGCTGGTTGGCCGTTTTTAAGGTGTCTAAACCCAGCTGATTTAATTTAATCGAGCGTAAGGGATTATAGTCAGCATTTTGCATGGATGAAAACACATAAATCGGCTTTTGTTGCGACAGCAGCCTGAGGGTGGCGATGAATTTCTCTTCGTAGCCAGGGTCGGCATAGCGGCTGTGCGTGAGCCCCAGCTGGTAAGACCAGCGCGATGCCAAGAAAATCACGTCGTATTCATCCCAATGCTGTTTGATGTAGCCCTGTAGCTGCTGACACAGCGCCAAAACGGAATCATCTAAAGCGGTTTCAAACTCATAGTTAAGCACAGGCGAGCAGGCGCTGACCGAGCGCACGTCGGCCCGCCAGCCTTCTTTACGCCCCACCACGTCGATGAACTTCGCCAAGTGGGCGGTGTAAGAGTCGCCCACCATCAGCACCGACACCGGTGCTGATGGATCGCCCTGGGTACAGTCTGCGGCGAAGCGGTCATAGCACACGTCGTCGCCTAAAAAGGTAAGCTCGGTTGGCGGATACAGCCGCTCCTGCCAGGGCGATAGATGGCTGAGGGCGACCAAGCCCCACAGCAGCGCCGCCGGCGCCAGATAGATTAGGCCAAGGCTGGGCCAGAAGCGCAGACGATTGTGGCGCACTGGCTTTTCCACCCCATAATAGCTGGCCACGGTCAGCACCAGCATCAACATCACGGCGACCGCCAGCCAGGTGTAGGGCAGCTCGGCGGCGCCATAGACGTAGCGCATTAACGCCAGAATAGGCCAGTGCCACAAATACAAAGAAAACGACCATAGCCCGATTAAAATCATGCCGCTGCGTTGAAAGAGCCACTTGCTGCGGTGGCCCAGCTGGTCATCATAGATAAAGAGGGTCACGCCCAAGGTGGGCAACAACGAGCTGAGGCCGGGAAAGCGCATGTCGGGGCGATAAAAAATCAGGCAGCCCAGCATGATGGCTAAGCCTAAACAGCCCAACGCGCGCTGATAGGGCCGCGTTTGATAAGGCCACAGCGCCATGGCGCAGCCAAGCAATAGTTCGGGCGCGCGCACCCACGGCATGTAATAGGCCTGGGCGGGGTCTACGTTGACCTGCCATTGCGCTAGGGCAGCAAAAGCCAGCAGCAATACTAAGGTGGCGGCAAAAAGGCGATGGCGGCTGGGCTGGCGCCGAAACAGCCAAAACAACCCCAACAGCACCAGCGGCCACACAAAGTAGAACTGCTCTTCAACCGCGAGCGACCATAGGTGTAACAGCGGCTTTTCGTTGGTGGCGACATCAAAGTAGCTGCTTTGGCCAAAGGCAAAGTTGGCGCGGAACTGCACCGCATAGGTCGCCGTGTGTAGGTAGCCCTCTAAATCTTGGGCCACTAACAGCAAGAGGCTGGCGAGGGTGGTGACGAACAGCACGGTAAAAAAGAGCGGCAAAATGCGCTTGATGCGGCGCGTGTAAAACGTCACGAATGAAAAGCGGCCCGCTGCGGCCTGCTTGTAGATAATGGCCGTAATTAAATAGCCAGAAATGACAAAGAAAAAGTCCACCCCTAGAAAGCCGCCGGGTAGCCAGGCGGGGTTAAGGTGGAAAATAATCACGGCAACGACGGCGAGGGCGCGTAAGCCATCGATGTCGGGGCGGTATTGGATAGTGGGACTAGAAGACACGTCTTAACAAAACCTTTTGATGATGCAATGTTTAAGGGCGCTGGCGGCAATATTGCCACTGGCCCAAGGGCAAGTCTAAATCAAATAGATTGATGGAACCGATGGCCACTCGGACTAGGCGCAAACACGGAAAGCCGGCTTTGGCACACATGCGTCGAACCTGACGGTTCTTGCCCTCGGTAATTTTGATTTCTAGCCAAAAATCGGGCACCGTTTGGCGCACGCGGATCGGAGGGTCACGGTGCCATAAATTTTGGGGTTCGACAACCTTAACCTTGGCTGGGGCCGTAATGAAGTCGCCCAGATCGACGCCGTTGGCCAGCATTTCCAGCCCAGCAGCCGTGGGCACACCTTCTACTTGGGCCCAGTAGGTTTTTTCGATTTTGTGTCGTGGCTCGGCAATTTGAGCCTGGAGGCGGCCATTGTTTGTCAGGAGCAATAGCCCTTCGCTATCGGTGTCTAAACGGCCAGCCGGATAAAAGCCGGCCTGATCAACAAATGCCTTAAGCGTTTGATGTTTTTCATGTTTGCTAAACTGGCAGATGACGCCGTAGGGCTTATTAAGCGCGATTAAATCATTCATGGTTTGAGGGCTTCTATCGGTTTTTCTGAGGTAATGTCTAATTATCGTGGATTTTGTGCGTTGCATCTAGCCATAAGCTGAGATTTCTAGGATAATGAGGCTTGATTGATCAATGCATCACTTCCTTATTGTTACAAGCATGAGCTTTGTAATCATTTAAAAAATAATATATCAGGAGCAGAGAATGAGTCATATTAAAGTGCCTGAAGGCGGCCAAAAGATTGTACCCGGTCAAGCCATCCCTAATAACCCAATCATTCCTTTCATCGAAGGTGACGGCATCGGTATCGACATCACCCCAGTGATGAAAGATGTGATTAACGCTGCGGTTAAAAAAGCGTATAACGGCAGCAAAGAAATCCATTGGATGGAAGTGTACGCCGGTGAGAAAGCCACCAAAGTATACGGTGACAACGTTTGGTTGCCAGAAGAGACTTTAGAAGCGCTTAAAGCCTATTCTGTTTCTATTAAAGGCCCAATGACCACGCCAGTAGGCGGCGGCATTCGTTCTTTGAACGTGGCCTTGCGTCAAGAATTAGACCTATTCCAGTGCGTGCGTCCGGTTCGCTACTTTGCAGGCGTGCCTTCACCACTTAAAGACCCGACTCAAACCGACATGGTGATCTTCCGTGAAAACACTGAAGACATCTACTGCGGTATCGAATGGCAAGCTGAATCAGCCGACGCCAAAAAAGTCATCGACTTCTTGCAAAAAGAAATGGGCGTTAACAAGATCCGCTTCCCAGAAACGTCTGGTATCGGCATCAAGCCTGTGTCTAAACAAGGTACCCAACGTTTGGTACGTGCGGCCATGCAATACGTGATCGACAACGATCGCGACAGCTTGACCATCGTCCACAAAGGCAACATCATGAAGTACACCGAAGGTGGCTTCCGTGACTGGGCCTACGAGTTGGCCCAAACTGAATTTGGCGCTGAGCTAATTGACGGCGGCCCATGGTGTCAGTTCAAGAACCCTAAAACCGGTAAAAACATCATCGTTAAAGATGCGATCGCCGACGCGTTCTTGCAACAAATCCTATTGCGTCCTGCTGAATACGACGTGATCGCGACCTTGAACCTAAACGGCGACTACGTATCTGACGCTTTAGCGGCTCAAGTCGGCGGCATCGGTATTGCACCTGGCGCCAACATTTCTGATCAATACGCTATTTTTGAAGCCACCCACGGTACCGCACCTAAGTACGCAGGCCAAGACAAAGTGAACCCAGGTTCATTGATTCTTTCTGCTGAAATGATGTTGCGTCACCTAGGCTGGACCGAAGCTGCCGATCTAGTGATCAGCTCTATGGAAAAAGCCATTACCGACAAGCAAGTAACCTACGACTTTGCCCGCCTAATGGACGGTGCCAACGAAGTAAGCTGCTCTGCCTTTGGTAAAGCCATGATCGAACGCATGTAAACGCATTAACATGCTATTTAAAAAGCCAAACGCTTTTGCGTTTGGCTTTTTTGTGGGCGATTGGTTGCGGTTAGGGCCAATAAGCCCGATTTAAGCCACCTGATCTTTAGCCGCCACCAACACAGTGTCGGCTAATGCCGCCGTGGGCTTGGTCGCAGAAGGCAAAAGGGCTGCATCAGCGGGGGATTCTTGCTTTTCACCCACATAGCGACCGCCTTCCATGATCACCAAATGCTCGGCCACGATGGTGGCATTAACCCAGCCTTTGTGTCCAATAATGACCTTGTTGGCCGTGATTTTGCCCTTAACCTGACCAAAAACGCTGACTTCTTGTGCGACCACTTCACCCGTTAGGGTGCCGCTTTCGCTGATCATTACGCGGGTTTGTGACGCCGCTAAGCCTTCAAACGTCCCGTCGATCTGAACCATGTGTTCGCTGTTAATCTCGCCTTTGAACGTGGTGGCAACCGCAACGATCGTCAGGTGTTTGTCATTGCCTAAATGACTTCGTTTACGAAAAATGCCCATTCAACTTCCTTTTCATTTTTAAAGACATAATCAAAATCTTGCTGATTCCAGCGAATAAAGTTAGTGCTGTCTAACGGCGTATTTTTAAACCGAACCTCATAGTGTAAGTGGGGCCCGGTGCTACGACCGGTGTTGCCACTCTCAGCCACAATGGTGCCTTGCTTGACGAGGTCCCCTGGCTGCACCAACAGCTTATCCAAATGCGCAAATACGGTTTGAAAGCCAAACGCATGTTCAATTTTAACCACGTTGCCATAGCCCGACTGCGTTTCTGCCACGCTGACCATGCCTGCCGCCGTGGCCTGCACCCGCGTGCCGATGGCCGCACGAATGTCTAAGCCATTATGGGCCATGATTTCGCCCAAAACTGGGTGGTTGCGGCGGCCAAAGCCGCTGGTCACCTGTAGGTTGACGTCTGGCAGGGGGCTACCGTTGGGCACCAGCTGTAAAAAAGCCTGCTTTTTGGCCACCGCCGTTTGGTTAATGTTGGCAATGCCAAAACGCTGTTGCTGGCGTATTTGTTCAGCCTCAACGCCGGCTTTATAATCTAAGAGCGTCTGCAGTTGGCCCCAGATAAGGGCCGAATGCCGGTATTGGTCAAACAAAAAAACACCGGCACCGGTTAACAGCAGGCAATAACCCAGCATTAACCCTAGCGTCCAGTACAGTTTTTTCTTGATGTTTTCTTTGGCGGTGTAGGTACGGCTACCCGCCACGCTGCTGACCGTAATGGTCAGACGGCGTTGTGTTTGCCCTTTGCTTCTGCGGTGCCGCCACCAGCGGCGTGTTGAATCATCGTGAGCCATGCAGCCTCGTTAAGTCGTTTGTCATGCTTTAAGTGCGTTTAGTGTCGCATTTTAGAACAGAATAATATTTGTGGCAACCGGGTTTATTTTTATAAATGGCTTTATAATCAATAATATAATAGTATAAATAAAGGGCGGCTGATCTGGTCGTCATTGGCTTTTGTGAGGCCTCATACACTGGATTTTAATAAGCGTGGGATGTGGCCTAAGTAACCAATGATTTATCGAGTAGATGACCGACATCTCGGCGGATATGTGATGCTGTGCCCACCCCACATAGACTGACTCGGCCACCTGCCTTAGGGGAATAAAGCGTCGCCTAGCCACCAAAGCCTAACCGACAAAGGCCAGAGCGAAGGACTGAATGAACCAGCCATACTGTTATACAATGGGCCAATCAATCGAGGCCAATCACTGTAAAGAGGATCAATCAAACTGCGGCACAAAGTAGGGGTTCATTGTGTTAGGGCAATAAATCCCTAGTTTTGGGTGAAATAAGACAGTGTTGTTGAATTTACCTAGTGCTTTAGGGTTATCGGTGATATTTTAAATGGGTACACATTTAACCAGACCTGAGACAACAGGGCCAAAGTAAAGAGAAAGGATCGCCATGGGCCGTTTAATTAAAAATGGGTGGATACTCACCATCATGGGTGTTTTATTTGTGCTGTTGGGCATCTATGTGATGATGCAGCCGCTCATTAGCTTCATCATTTTGGCACAGATCATTGCGGCTTATTTTTTAGTGACCGGTATATTGGAAGTGGCCTTTGCCCTGAGTAATACCAAAATTTCGGGTTGGGGCTGGCGCCTGGCTAAAGGCGTGCTCGACATCATTATTGGTGCCTACCTTTTGAAAAACCCAGGCTTGCCCGAAGCCTTCTTATTGTTCTTGACCGCCTTTTGGATTCTGTTTTACGGTGCGTCCTTGGTGTCGTTTTCATTCGACATCAAAGGCTTGGGCATCTCTGGCTGGGGCTTTTGGCTGTTTATCGGGCTGGTTTCGATTGTGGCCGCCTGTTACCTCTTGTTTAACCCAGGTGGAGGCGTCCTGTTCGTGTCTTCATTCTTGGCGGTATCGTCCATTATTTTGGGGCTGTTCAATCTGTTTGCAGGTCAGCGGCTACGTAAAATCGGTCGTTTTTACCATTAAAGCCTGCTTTTTTAAAGCCCCTGTGCGGTCGTTTCCGTACAGGGGCTTATTGCTGCCTCATTCAAGGCTTACTTGGCCGGCCCAATTGTTGGATTAAGGCACAGCCCGCTTCGTCATGGGTCATGTTGTACGCTTGTGGCGCAAACAGGCTAATGAACTCTCGCGTTTCACCCTGTCGGTCGGTTCGGCCACAGTAGTGCTGTCGGCCTTGATCAGTGTCGGCATAAACCTCGTAAGCCGAGCCCACGGCCGGCGCATCGTCTTCATACACCCGTTTAAAGCGTAAATTATAATAAGGCCGCTCGGTTTGGGCCTGAATGCTGGCCACCCATTCTGCACGCGTGCGGCCTTGCTGCATCTGCGGCCAATGGCGCGTAAAGTCTGCCCAGTCAAGCTGAACCGCGCGGGCCTGAACTTCATCAGTGAGCTGAATCTCATGGGTGGCATTGCCCAGCCAAACGCTGACCCAGCCGTCGGCTTTGACGGTGACGATCAACCGGTCAAACACCGTTAAATCGTCAGTTTCTTTTAGGCTTTGTGCCACATAGTGTTTTAAAGTGGCCGCGGGCAGGGGTAAGTGAACCGACCAAAACTGATCGTCATGGGCCGAAAACCAACGCAGCCGTAGCTGACTGGGTAGCTGAGCTAGGTTGTCGATGGGCAAACCAGGGCCTGCGGCCATCTTAGGCCAAACGGGCCAAGCGTCTAGGCGCAGCCTGTGTTGGCCATCGGCACTGATGAAGTAAGCCTGTGGCGCATCCAACACAAGCCCACTGCTGCTGGGATGGGTAAAGGCGGCATGAAGGTGCAATAAAGGTTGCGCCCAAGCGGCGGGTAATGCCAACCACAGGCACAACAGTAGGGAACGAATCAGGTACATAAGGCAACTTTAAACAGGTAGATTAGGCAGGCTTGCGAAAAACCAGCAGCTTGGCGGTTAATTTTTGCACCACCTGTTGGTCTTGATTAAACGTTTCACAATACAGGGTAATCATGCCGCGATCTGGCTTACTGTACGAGGGCTTAATCTCTTTAAGGGTGGCCACAATGGTTAACACATCGCCAGGTCGGGTAGGCCGTGGCCATGAAGTGGTGGTTTCCGCCCCCACGATGCCTGCGGCCAAAGGCAAGCTTTGCACCAATAGCCGCATGGTGACGCCAGCCGTATGCCAGCCACTGGCGGCCAGTCCCTGAAAAAAACTTTGTTCTGCCGCCGCCTCATCTAAATGAAAGGGCTGAGGGTCATAGCGCTGGGCAAACTGCTTGATTTCAGCGGCCGTCATTTCATAGTGGCCACTGAGAAACTGATCCCCGACCACCAGGTCGTCAAGATAGCGTTTGTGTGAATAATCAGGTGTCGCAGACATACAGCCTCCTTGGCCATTAAATAATCTTTAAAGATACATTAAATAAACGACCAAGAACACTACTCAAGCTTCAGCGCCCAAATCGCTTCGAGCCGACCACGCACAAAATGACCGCAAACGTCATCAACACCATGGTGCTGCTGACCGGTTCGCGTAAGAGCCAGGCGGCGAGGGCCAGTCCAAAAAAAGGCTGTAGCAGCTGTAGCTGGCCAACCGCGGCAATCCCACCCTGAGCCAAGCCTTTATACCAAAAGAAAAAACCAATCAGCATGCTAAAGAGTGACACATAGGCCAAAGCGATCCAGGCCGGCGGCTCAATGTGGTCAAAAGCGTCAGGCCGAGTGCCAAGCGCCAACAGCAGCATCAGCGGTAAAGACAGCACCAGCGCCCAGCAGATCACCTGCCAGCCGCCCATGGTACGGGATAGGGTCGCACCTTCGGCATAGCCAAGACCACAGATCACCACCGCGGCCAGCATCAATACATCACCGCGCCAAGAAGCGGTGACCCCTTGGCTGAGAGCAAACCCCACCACCAGCAGGCTGCCCATGATGGAGAAGCCCCAAAAGGCTGGGCGAGGGCGCTCACCGCCACGAATCACGCCAAACGTGGCCGTGGTCAATGGCAGCAGCCCAAAAAACACAATCGAGTGGGCCGAAGTGACATACTGTAAGGCCAGAGCCGTCAGCAGTGGAAACCCAATCACCACGCCTAAAGACACAATCAACAACGGCAACAGGTGTGTTCGGTTGGGGCGTTTTTCTTGCAGTATCAGCAGCAAGGCCAACGCCACGACGCCGGCAATGGCGGCGCGCAGGGCCGTGAGAAACACTGGCTCGAACGCCAGCACCGCCACCCGCGTGGCGGGTAAGGAACCACTAAAAATCAGCATGCCTATGAAGCCATTGAGCCAACCGCTGGCGCTATGGCCGTGGTGATGATGTGCTGCCATGATCTCTCCCGATGTCGCCTGGGCAGTGTGCCCATATTATGGTGATGATTAAAAAATCAACGCGATCCCGCCTTGAGTAGGCATAATAGGGTGCTCATGCATCACAATCAAATTATTGTCATGGATACAACGCTCAATGGCTCGTTTACGTTATAAGTACTGGGTGGACACCTTTGCCGCCGACATTCGCTCGGGCCGCTTGGCGCCGGGCACACGCTTGCCCACCCATCGGCGCTTGGCCGCCGACAACGGCATGTCTCTGGCCACGGCCAGCCGCGTGTACGCCGAACTAGAAAGCATGGGCTTGGTCAGTGGTGAAGCAGGCCGTGGCACCTTCGTGCGCGAAATTGGCTTACCACTTGGACAGGGCATTGATCAGCCCCCCAGCCCTGATCTGGTTGATTTAAGCTTTAACTACCCATCCTTGCCGTCTCAAACCGAGGCCTTGCGCTTGGCCCTACGCCAGCTGACAACCTCTGGCGCTTTGGGCTCGTTATTACACTATCAGCCTCACGGTGGGCGGCCGCATGAACGCGCCAGCATTGCCAAGTATCTTGTCGGTTATGGGCTCGAGGTGACGGCGGCGAATGTGTTGATCGTCAGCGGCGCCCAGCATGGCTTGGCCACCGTCATGATGGGCCTTTGCCAACCTGGCGACGTGGTGGCGGTGGATGCTTTAACCTATACAGGCTTTAAGGTATTGGCGCAAACCTTACGCATCGAGCTATTGCCCATACCGGTGACGACCACAGGGCCTGATCTGAATGTGTTGGCACAGCTGTGCCAACAGCGCCGCATTCGTGCGCTATACAGCATGCCCACCTTGCACAATCCCTTAGGCTGGGTGTTGTCTCTGGCCCAGCGTCAGCGTTTAATTGAACTGGCACGACAGCATCAATGTTTGCTAATTGAAGACGCGGCCTATGCTTTTTTGATCGAAGATGCACCACCGCCGCTGGCGGCCTTGGCCCCAGACATCACGCTGTATGTATCAGGATTTTCTAAAAGCGTGGCCACGGGCTTGCGCGTTGGCTACATTGCAGCGCCTCTGTCTTATGTGGCTGCCTTAGAGCGGGTGATTCGCGCCACGGTGTGGAACACGCCGGCGATGCTGACGGCCATTGTGTGTGACTGGTTAGAAGAGGGCACTGTGGCCTTGTTTGAAGCCGAAAAACGGCTGGATGCGCGACAGCGTCAGGCCATTGCCCAGGCAGTCTTTGCCGACATGCCGTTCATTGCTCATCCAGGCGCTTACTTTATCTGGCTGCCCTTACCGGAAGGGGTACGCGCTGACCAGGTGGCCATGACGCTGATGACAGCGGGCGTTGCCGTGGCCACGGCCGAACCCTTTGCCACCTCAACGTGTGTGCCGCATGCACTGCGCCTGGCCTTAGGGTCGGTACCGCTGGCGACGCTAAAAGAAAGGCTCATGATGGTCAAGCGTGTGATTATGAATTACATCGACCTTTAATCTATTGATCTTAAAGGAATAGCCTAAGCAGGCAGTGCAACGGGCCCAAGACCAGCAACCAACCCCATTAATGAATGCCAATCGTGCCCGAAAGCACTCTGGTCATGAACAGGGCGTAACGGCCATCCTCTTTATAACTTAACGTCATATTTAGGCGTTTTCTTAAATGTGACGCCGAGGATTATGAGCATTTTAGTGCAAAGCACTGAGCCAGCAGATGGGGCTTTCTGCGCCCAGCACTTCCGAATGGGTGAACCGTTTAGAAGAACAGGGCATCATTACCGGTTATCAGGCCAAAATTAACCCCGTACCGCTGGGCTATTCCTTAGAAGCCATTGTGCGGGTAAAACCTATGGCTGGGGCGCTGCACCGCGTTGAGCAGATGATCCAATTGATGCCTGAATCCGTGGCGTGCGATGAGGTCACAGGCGAGGATTGTTGTGTGATGCGGCTGCAACTGCGTTCGATTCAGCACTTGGATGAGGCCTTAGACCCGTTAACGCTGTACGCGCAAAGTAACAGCGCCTTGGTGAAAAGCACACCAGTAAAGTGCAGAACGATTAAGTTATGCGGATTTCGAGTGATGGTTTGCTGGTGAACGCGGCAGCAAGCGTCATTATGGTGATGGCACGGCCACGAATTGGCTGATTAGGCTTTAAGGTAAGGCTGCCGGAACGAAAATCAGCGCCAGTTATTGGGTGACGTTTTTATTATGAGGTTAAGGGTGACGTTGGGCGGTGTCTAAGTTTCATAGCCAATTCAGGCAACCCAAAGACACGACGTCGATTAAAACGGTGTGTGTGGCTGTTTTAAGGCTCTGGCGACTGGGGAAGTGGTGATTGGGGCACGAGTAGTGCTGTACCAGTCAATATAATTTAACATAATATATATTATGCGAAGTATACATAACACATTCGGAAACGCTTCTGGCGGCTTTCATGGTGTTTTTAAGCGCTAAATGGCTTAATACGCATGAAAACCAAGGATACATTATCCGATGCTTATTCATGCGTTAAATCCATCAGTCCAGTTAAGTCTTTCAATGCCCGTAATGCGCACACGGTGCATGATCAACGCTTGTCGCTTAAGCACCATAAGGCGCAGTACCGCGCACGGTGCTGTAGCTAAACTTAGGCGCCATTAGCCAGCGTCAGTAACCAATCAACCAGTTGAGCCTGTAGCCACACGATGTTAGACAACCACAGCATCAATGATCGGCAATTAGGCTCATCTTGTTATTAATCTTAGCCCTAGTCATGGCTAGATGAGCACCGTCAATGACCGTACAACGCGTCACCGACACGCCTTTAGCGAAGCCTTAGGCCATACTAAAGGCTCATAAATTTAACATAATCAGCACTTACAAGCCGATGTTAGCACCCTCGGCCTTTATGCGATTTTTTCTGAAGCCAAAATGTGGTCTTCAATGAAGGTTTTGACCAGTTCAATGGCCTCATTGGGCTGCTCAACGTGTGGCACATGGCCACAGCCTGGCAACAGCCGTGCTTGGTTTTCAAAGGCAGACAGCTCGCTGTAACGCTGGGCCTGGATGAAGCTGCCATACTCATCCTGATCCCCATGAAGGCTTAGAATGGGACACGCCAATTGCGCCACGTGATCGCTGAGGCACCAATCATCAAAACTTCTGTCTAGCCAAGTACTTATCCATGAATTTAAGACCCAATCGGTTTTTTCCTGATGGTATTTTCTGAGCCGCGCAAGATGGGCGGCCTCTTCAAAATAAGCCTGTGCGGCGGTGACGCCCGAGCGAATTTTGGCTTCCATAAACGCTGGTGCGCCGGCCGTCATCAAGGCCAAACACTGCTTGGGCTGTGCAGCGGCAATCATGGCGGCAATCGGCCCACCCACGCTGTGGCCAAACAATAGAAACTCATCTAGGCCTAAGGCACGGTGTATGTGCTGAAACATGGTGACCTCATCTCGCATGAAGTGGCTGGGTTGTACCCCTACGTATTCGGCCGAGAACCCATAGCCCAAACGGTCGTAACTGATCACCGTTCTGGCCGTAGCCAGCGCTAGGGCTTCTGGAAACTGCCGCCATTGCTGGGTTGAGCCTAAAGAATCATGAATTAAAACAATGGGACTACTTGAACCTGGATAAGCCCAAGTTTTGGTGTAAATGGCGCCTTTCGTCGTTTCAATGGCCTGTTCCTGCACGTTTAATGTCTGCATCCTCGCCCTCCTTTATGATTATTTTTGGCTGGTTTTTTTGCGTGCCAATATGGTGTTGGTTTGTCCGCTTATTCTAGCACCGTTTATCCACTGAATTCAGCCTGAGCGCTTGAATTTAAAGTGCTTAACATACACTCACTCAAAAGCCATGCCCGGGCCTGATGGAGGCCAGCGCTGAGCTTTGATGCGGGTCTGGGCTAAAAACAGCAACTTTAATGATGAATCCCCTTTATTTCTAGTAAAATACCCCTACTGATTAATTATATGCTTAATAATATAGTTAATATTTTCAATAAACCTCAACCAATATAGGCCAATCACATATGGGAAGTTATTCTTTCTTACAGGTGTTTACGGTGGTGTTTTCACTGTCCATTGCCACGACTTTATTCAATAAACGGGTGTTGGGCCTGCCGGCGGCCATTGGTGTCCCCATTGTGTCTGCCATTTTCGTGTTCTTATTACAATGGGCGGTCAGCCTATTCGGCCAGAATGATTACATTAAGATCAATATTGGTGAAATTGAAGCCGCGGTTCGGGGCATTAATTTTTATGATTTTTTAATTAATGGCGTCATCTGCTTTATTCTGACCTCTTCTGCGCTCAAATTTCGCATTTCTGATTTAAAAACTTACTTCAAGCCTATTGCCATTTTGGCCAGCATCGCCTTGATTCTATGCGCCCTATTCTTTGGCGTGGCCTTATACGGCTATCAAATGGCCACGGGCAATTATGTCGGCATTCTGGTTCTACTGTTGCTGGGTTCTGCGCTGGGCGCCACCGACCCAATTGGCATCAAAGGCGTTCTGAGTTCGGTCAAGGCGCCTCATCACCTAATGGTGAAGCTAGAAGGCGAATCACTGTTTAATGACGCAGTGTGTATTGCCTTATTCATGACCATCTTGGCCATTGTTAAAGGTGGGGAATTTACCTTTACAGGCTCTTTCGCAAGCTTAATCTATGAAATCGCCGTGGCCGTGGTCATTGGGATGGCCTTTGGTTGGTTTGTGTTACGGCTTTTAAACGGCAAGCACGAGATGGAATCGCTGATTTTATCGACCGCTTTTTTGGCCACAGGCTCTTATTTAGTGGCCTTATACGCTCACGCTTCTGGCCCCATCGCCAGCGTGATTGCCGGTTTGGTGGTCGGCAATCGCTGGCAAGAGATTTTATCGGAACAGGAAGTCAGTGAGGTCAATCATTTTTGGCACACGGTTGAAGGCATCATTAACTCGTTTTTGTTTACCTTAATCGGCATGGAGTTATTCATCATCGATTTTCACGCCAACCTCTTGATTGGCGGCGTGGTGGCGTTTGTGTTGCTGCATCTGGCCCGTTTTGCCGGTAACTTTTTGGCCTTTATTCCCTTTCGGAAGGTCAAAAGCAAAAGCTATCATGGCAGCCTGACGATTTTATCTTGGGGCGGCGTGCGTGGCGGGATTTCGCTCGCCTTAATCCTGGCCGTGGCCAATATGCCGCAACTGGCCGAATACAGTGACATTTTGATTGGCTACACCTTTATTTGCGTGTTGCTGTCGGGTTTGGTTTGTGGCCTGGGCTTGCCGGGCGTGATGAATGCATTTTACTACAATCCAGATGAGCCCAAAACCGGCTTCATGGGCTGGTATCAACGGATGTGCCATAAGATGAATCGCAGTGGCTTGCAGTATGTGGTGACCGAAGACGCCGATGGCAAAGAAATTATTTCGGTGTACAACCCGGAATGCCTACACGACGAACCCGAAGCCATAACGCCTGAAACGGTTGCGTCTGAGGCGATTGAAAACACACCAAGAGACGTCGCTAAGAAAGTCAAACAGCTGGAAGACCCAAGTAATTTTTGATGGCTTCGCAGTAGGGTTTTAACATCCTGCACGATCAGCTCATAAAAAAGCCGATGAGGAGGCCCGCTCATCGGCTTTTTCTGTGCTGATCAATTGGCTTTAAGGCTTAGCTGGGCGCCCTCTTTGTATCTTGCTGACTCAGCGATTCGGTTCAGTAAGGCTTATGAAGTTTGATACCTTATTGTGCGTTATGTTAAATTATTACCATTAATAATAAAAATAGTCAAAATCGCCGCTTAGCGCCGTGGTTTCGACCAGTAGCTCACCTCATCCACAAACACTTCTGCGTCGACTTCTTGTACCCGCTGCAGCAAATTGTTTTGTACGTCCCTAACGGCCTGATTGTAAATGCTGGGCCCTACTTCTTCGAGGATGAAGTCTAATAAAAAACCAGCGTCTAAGTTGCCCAAATCATGGTCTAAATTGTGGTCAAAGTATTTAATTAATGAGGCGGCCAATAGGTCTCGTTGATGTTTTTCTAAGTTAATGTCCATACAGGTCTCTTTATGAAATACGGTGTTTCTTCATGTCGGGTAAAAATAACGTCAAGATGCCTAATAAAGGTAAAAAGGCACACAGTTGATACACAAAAATAATGCTGGTTTTATCAGCCACATAGCCTAAAACCGCAGCCCCTAACCCGCCCATCCCAAAGGCTAGGCCAAAAAATAGGCCCGAGACCATACCAATGCGTCCAGGTACTAATTCTTGCGCGTACACCAGAATGGCTGAAAAGGCGGAGGCCAAAATTAAACCAATGATGATGGTCAATACCCCAGTCCAATACAAGGACGCATAAGGCAGCATGAGGGTAAACGGTGCAACCCCTAAGATAGACCCCCAAATCACGTATTTACGACCAATCTTATCGCCTAAAGGGCCACCCAGTATTGTCCCTGCCGCCACCGCAAAGAGGAATAAAAATAGGTGGAACTGCGCATTTTGAATGCTCAAGCCAAATTTTTCCATGAGGTAGAACGTATAATAACTGCTCAAGCTGGCCATGTAAAAATACTTAGAGAAAATCAACACCAACAAAATCAGCATCGATTTAATCACCATAGGCCGCGCATAGGGGCTGATGAACGCTGGCTTGGGCTGGTTTTTGGCCACACGGTGCTGCATCTGATACCAGCGGCTCACCTGTAACAGCACCAAAATGGCCAACAGCGCAGCCAAGGAAAACCAAGCCACCCTGCCCCGTCCATAAGGCGCAATCAATAAAGCCGCCAACAGTGGGCCTAAAGAACTACCAAGGTTGCCCCCTACTTGAAACAGGGATTGCGCCAAGCCATGGCGGCCACCAGAGGCCATACGGGCCACCCTCGAGGATTCGGGGTGGAAAATTGAAGACCCTGTACCAACCAAGGCGGCGGCCATTAACACCACAGAAAAACTGGGTGCGAACGCCAACAGCACAACCCCCGTCAGGGTAAAGCCCATGCCTATAGGCAAAGAGTATGGCTGTGGGTGTTTGTCTGTATACAGACCTATGATGGGCTGCAATAGCGATGCAGTGATTTGATAGGTTAAGGTAATGAGCCCTACCTGCATGAAATTAAGTGAAAACTCTGCCTGCAATAAGGGATACAAGGCCAAGATCAACGACTGCACCATGTCGTTCAAAAGGTGGGAAACGCTGATGGCCCCAATCATAGAGTAAACCGTCTTCGACGGTTTAGGGGGCGACATGGGCGTGCTGGGGTTAATGGGTGTAGACATGGGTTTAATCTTTTTATTAGGGTTTAATCTTTTTATTAGGGTTTAAGCTGGATTATTTTGAATCAATCTTAAACCCTAAAGCCGGTCATGAACAGTCCTGGCCTTGCCCTTCTTTGCAGACTGGTGTGTCCTCTAGGTGAGGTTAAACCATCCTTTAGCCTTAATTGGCGTTATGTTAAATTTTAACCGTATAGTTATTATTAACGCGATGGCCTCATAAAGTAGACTATGAAGCGCTCGCCACCACCCCTTCACTGGCTGAATGACGCGCAGGCTGGGCTGGCTGCGAGAAATCACAGGGGGCAACGCCAGCACCCACTTGCCAACCCAGCCCTAACAGCAGGCGATACCCCAGTGCCTGATTAAAGTAAGGCCCTAATTGCTGCTGGTATACGCTGATTTGATTAGCCAAGTAGGCCGGCTGCTGCTGGGCCCGATGCGCCCAAGCAAACGACACGTCATGTACCGACGTCGTCACGTTGGCGACCGAGCCCAACGGCCAAGCCACGATAAAACGATGACGGCCAGCGCCTGCCCCCTCCTGGCTCTGAAACACGCACACGGCGCTGCCTTCTTGGCTAGGCCAGACCCAGCGGTTTTGCCAGCCTGCCCCCTGCCCTGAAAACCACTGCGCCACCGGCCATAGGCACAGCACCAACAGCACCGCGCTCAAGGCCCATAGGCCCATGTGGCGGCTTAATGAAGACGCCTTTGCGTTTAAAAAGCGATAGGCCGGCCGGCTTAGAATAAACACGCTGCCCCATACTAGAACCATGACAATGCCAACATAAGTAAAGCTGATCAGCTCTAGCAGCCACAATAAGGTGATGCCCAGCCACATTGCCTGGCACAAAATGCTTACCCATCGATTCGACTGTGTCGATTTTGAATCTTGATTGACGCCCACGCTTAAACCACCCTGTTCTGTCCCGTTGGGCTTAAGCCATTTTGGTCACGATTTCTTTGATTAATGCCCGCGCCAATGGCGTTAAGGCACTTTGCTCTTTCACCACAATGCTGCGCTCCCGCACCGCCCAAGCCTCATCTAGATCCACCAGATCAATGGCTTTGGTTAAGCGGTGGCGCTTGGCCGCCGACTCCGGCACTACCCCCACGCCCACGCCTACTTCAATTAAGCGGCAAATGGCTTCGAAGCTGGATAAGTGAATCCGCGTGGCCATATTCATGCCCAGCGCTGCCTGCTGCTCTTGCAGAAACGCTTGTAGGGTGCTGCCCTCTTGTAAGCCGATGTAGGCATATTCTAAGGTGTCTTTAAACTTAACCGGGCGGCCCTGCGCCAAGGCGTGGCCACGCGGCGTCACCAAGACCAAACGATCGGTGCTGAAATGAATGGTTTCTAAGCCTTGAGAAGGCACCCGTCCTGCCACCACGCCGATGTCGGCAGCGCCTTCGATCACCCCTCGAAAAATACCTTTAGTAAGCTGCTCCTGTAGGTCGATGGTGACCAAGGGCCGCTCAGCCAAAAAGCCGGCTAATATCTCTGGTAGGAATTCGGTGACGGCGGTGGTGTTGGCGAATACCCGCACGTGCCCACTTTGGTCGGAGGCGTAGCCAGAGAAATCACTTTTGATGTGTTCAACCTGGCGTAACACCACCCGTGCATGCTGTAACAGACGTTCCCCTGCTGGGGTTAAGTCTAAGCCCTTATTGTGGCGATAGAATAAGCGGCTCCCTAACTGCTGCTCTAAACCCTTGATGCGGGTGCTGGCCGAGGCCGGTGATACAAACGCTTTTTTAGCGCCTTGCGTTAAGCTGGGTGATTGCGCCACGTTGACGAATACCCTTAAATCGACGAGGTTAAAATGCATGCATGCCCCTTCCTCTTCCCTTTAGTGTGCAAAATTCACGTGCTTCATTATAGGGCTTATTCTTTATTGGTATTGTATATCTTGGCTTTAATTTTTAATGCCAGCACCGAGCGGGTCATAAAGTATGACTAGACCTAATGATAAGAAGCTAAAGCCCGTCGCAATCGGCGCCATAATGGCGCCTATGCGGCCAACCTTATACGCCATGCCCATCGAATAAGCTCGAATGACCACGGGGAAACGCTCGCTCAAGTAGGTGCCCAAAACCCCGTCTGGCATGCCATACTGCCAAGCGGGATGCTTGGCGTCACTGGGCCCTCATGAGTGACCCCTTGGCTCATGGCTTAGGCCGTCAAGCAATTAGGCAATGCGATTCGGTGCCTAGAGCGGATCCCAAGAAAACACTTCGGCACTGGTTTGTAAGGGTTGATAGTGGGCTTTAAACGCTTGGTGGGCATGCTCGGCAATGCTTCGCCCGTGCCAGCCTTGATCTCGCTGTACGCTGCGAATGGGCCGCGTGGCCGACATCAGGAACACTTCATTGTGGCGTGTACAAAACACTTGGCCATTGACCTCATGCGCCAAGTCCGACGCCAAAAACACCACCAGAGGGGCATTTTTATCCGGCGTCATCTGCTGAAGCTTGGCCACTCGCACCTGTTGCTCTGGTGTCTCAGTGGGAATGGCGTTGGTCATGCGGCTCCATGCAAACGGGGCCAAGCAGTTAGAACGGACGCCAAAGCGGTTCATGTCTAAGGCAATCGACTGAGACAGGCCCACAATCCCCAGTTTGGCCGCGGCATAATTGGCCTGGCCCACGTTGCCGATCAGGCCTGAGGTGCTGGTGGTGTGAATGTAGCTACCGGATTGCTGCTGCCGAAACCAAGGTGCGGCGGCGCGGCTGACCATAAAACTACCGGTTAGGTGTACATCAATGACGGCAAGCCATTCTTCTGGCGCCATCTTGTGAAAAATGGCGTCACGCAGCACGCCGGCGTTGTTGACCACGATGTCTAAACCCGAAAACGTGTCTTGAGCACACTGAACCATGTGCTGTGCGCCCACCCACTGAGCCACGCTGTCGGTATTGATGACGGCTTCGCCACCGTTGGCCTGGATCAAGGCCAAGGTTTCCTGAGCCGGGCCGACGCTCTCGCCGTCCCCCTGTAAGGATGCCCCCACGTCGTTAATCACCACTTTGGCGCCTGCTGCCGCCAAAGCCACCGCATAGGCCCGGCCCAAGCCACCGCCGCTGCCTGTAACCAAGGCCACCTTACCGGCCAAGAGGCCCTGATCTGGATGCTTTTGTTGATTCATCATGCTGTCCTTTTTAAATTAGCTGGCCATGCCCAACACGTGTTTGGCCAAAATATTGCGCTGAATCTCGTTGGTGCCCCCATAAATAGGGGTTTGCAACGAGCGAATGAATAAGGCTGCAGGGTAAATTTGCGGGTCGTCAGCAAACGGCAGCAAGAGGGCCCCTTGCTCATCGGCCAAATGCAGGCCCAGCGCACAAATCCGCACAAACAGCTCCGACTGATGCACTTTAAGCACAGACACGTCGGCGCCCAAAGGCTTACCGGCCTTCACCTGAGCAGCAAAGCCTTCATACAGAGCGTTGTGGCACAGCAGATCCATTTCTATTTGGCTGAGCTGATGCTGATAGTACGGCGTGTGCTCTACGCCTAAGTGTTTGGCCAAACGCTTTAAATGGCTAAGCGCCTGCGTGGCCTGCTTGGGCGAACCCAAAAAAATCCGTTCAAAACCGAGCAAGGCTTTGGCCATGTCCCAACCCCGGTTAACCTCGCCCACTAGGGCCTGTTTGGCTACCCTCACGTTGGTAAAAAACACCTCACAAAACTCAACGTTCATGTCAATGCTGACCAAGGGCCTTACCTCAACCCCAGGCGTATCCAACGGAATCAATAAGAAGCTGATGCCCGCCTGAGGCTTAACCGCTTTGTCGGTGCGTACCAGTACAAACATCCAGTTCGCCTCTAAGCCCATGGTGGTCCAGGTTTTCTGGCCGTTGACCACCCACTCTTCACCGTCTAAAACGGCTTCGGTTCTGAGGCTGGCCAAGTCAGAACCCGAGTTAGGCTCGCTGTAGCCCTGACACCAAATGTGTTCGGCGCTCAGTATTTTGGGCAGAAATTCTGCTTTCTGGGCCTCACTGCCAAACTGAATTAACAGCGGCCCCAACATGGTGATGCCCGAATCTGGCAACCGCGCACAACCGTAAGATTCCAGCACGTCCATCATGATCAGCAGTTTGCCAGGCTCTAAGCCCATGCCGCCATAAGCCACCGGCCAGCCAGGCGCCAACCAGCCTTGTTGGGATAAGGTGCGATACCAATCGCCACACTCCTGCATGCCCAAACGCTTGGATGGATTGCGTAAGTCATCTGGATAATGGGCCTGAATCCAAGCCTCAACCTCTGCTTGAAAGTCAGCATCGCTGTAGGTGTTGTAATCAATCATGGTCGTCATTTTCAATGTCCTTTAAAAATAGGCGGTCGCTTCGCAAAAAAAGCCTGCTTGCCTTCGTGATGGTCCGCGCTCACAAAAAGCGCTGACTGCTGGGTGATTTCCGCCATCAAAGTCGCCTCTAGGCCTTGTGCAAACGTCTGCTTCAACATGGCTAAAGGCAATGGTGCCTGCTGACTGAGCCATTCAGCCTTAGCCACCGCCTGCACCAAGGCCTCTGTTGGCTGCGTGACAAAATCCACCAAGCCTTGCGGTGCGGCTTCTGCGCCAGAAACCACTTCGCCAAACAACAATAAGCGCCTGGCCGTGGCCATGCTCACGCGCTGCAACAAGGTGTGCAGTAAGCCTAAATCTGGCAGCAACCCAACTTGGCCAAAACCGCTGCCAAACTGAGCATTGTCTGCTGCGACGAGGCAATCACAGGCCAGCGCCAACGACCAGCCTGCACCCATGGCCCACCCTTCTATGGCGGCCACCACCGGTTTGTTCATTTGGGTCAATTGCACCATTAAGCGCGCGCTTTGTTGCATACGCTGGCGCCCAGCCATAACGGTGGTCGGCATGTGCCGTAGGTCGCCACCGGCACAAAACATCCCGCCCGCACCGGTTAAGACCACGGCCGAGATTTCAGGGTGTTCCTCTGCCGCCAGTAACGCCTGCCATAAAGCCTGACGCAGCGACGCAGACAGGGCATTACGCTGCTGTGGCCGATTGAGGGTCAAGACCAAAACCCGACCCAGCCGGTGTTGCAACAAGCCTTCTGGCTGAGCATCGTGTGGCTTATTCATGGCTGGGGCCCGCCGCCAAGCTCAGATAGCGCTGACGGTGTGCCTCAACGCTGCCATAACGATTGAGCCACGTCATGGCCTTGCGTAAAAACAGACCAATATCAGCCTCATCGGTATAGCCGATGCCGCCATGCAGCTGAATGGCCTCACGGGTCACCAACAGGGCGCTTTGGGCTGCTCTGATTTTGGTCACGCTCACCAAGCGTTGCCGCATTTGCACCGTGGCGGGGTTTAATTCAGTACCGTTGGCAAGGGCGTCATCCATAAACGTGGCGGTTTTGGCCACGATGGCCCGCGTCAATTCAATTTGCAAATAAAGGTCGACCATGCGGTGCTGCAGGGCTTGAAAACTGCTCAAACGACGGCCAAACTGTACCCTCAGGTTTAAATAGTCCTGGGTCATCCTAAAGGCCGCTTGCATCACCCCCAGCAAATAGGCACTACTGGCGAGGCAGGCTTCATCCCACAAGCATTGAAGCTGGCCCTCAGCCACCGGCAACACCCACTGCGGCACCAAGCCCGTCACGCTAAAGCTGCCAAAGTGACCACCGTCTTGAGTCAGGACGACGCTGACGTTCACGGCCGCCTGTGGCAATAAGGCCAAGCCTTGCGGCGTGTACACCAAAAAGTCGGTCGCCGCTTGAGCCATCGGCACGTGCTGTAAAACACCCTGTAAGGCGCCCTCACGGAGCTGCACCGGCACGGCCGCGGCCAAACCAGGCAAGCCCACCGGCAGCACTAAGGTTTCTCCCGCCAACGCCTGCGTGCGCGGTGCCGCTGGCAATAGGCACACCGCCATAGCCCCCTCGATCAACGGTTCTGGCACCAGCCCCTCGCCTAAGGCTTCCAGCAAAGTGGTTAACTCCAATAGGCCCATGCCGATGCCGCCCGCCGTTTCTGGCAGCCGCAGTCCCAGCCAACCCATGTCGCCCATCAACTGCCACACCTGCGGGTCCATGCCGGGTTCGGTAAAGCGCAGCTGGCGGATGCGGCCAAAATCCTGCCCGTCTGTCATGATGGCGCCCACGCTGTCTCGAATCATGCTCAAGCGCGCTTGCCCCTCCTCTATTATTTGTTGTTGATTCATGCTGATTCTCCTTAATTCAAACAATGCTGAGCGCGCCCTAGGCTCGATTAACCTGCTGTGCCCGTCTGGCCCACCGATTGCGCAGCAGCAGTGAACCCAATGTGGCCATGATTCAAAACCACAAGATCGCGTGCCAATGCCGTCGCCTGAAACGACCCGTCGGCCCACACGTCTACAGCCAAGGTTTCGCCCGGATAAACCGGTTGCACGAAGCGAACCGTCAGGCTGCCGAGGCGATCACTTTGGTGCTGTAGAAAGTGTCCCAGCAAGGGTAAAAGCACCACGCCTAAGGTACACAGGCCATGCAAAATGGGCTGGGGAAAACCGGCCGCTGCCGCCACCTGAGGGTCAGCGTGTAAGGGATTGCCATCGCCGTTAAGGCGGTAATACAAGGCTTGTTCAGGCCGGGTTTCCACCAAGTAGCGCTGCAGCGGCGGCGTTTTCGGCATTTCGTGTGGCGCTTTAATCGGCCCTGCAGGCCCGCCAAAGCCGCCATCACCGCGCAAGAAAGTGGTGCCATAAGTCGTCGCCAGCAGCGCGCCCGTTTGTGCATCAGTCAGCGTTTTTTCGCTGTACAACAAAGCCCCTTTACCGAGCCCCTTGTCCACGATTTGGCTGACGCGGGTGGTGCCAATCAGCTCACCTTCAGGCGGCAACGGCTGGTGCCAGACAATGCCCTGCTCGCCGTGCACCAGCTTGACCGCATTGACACCAGTGTCGGCGGCACCCAGCCAAAAACCTGGATGGCCCAACACCACCGCCGCACTGGGCACGGCCTTAAAGTCAGGCCGTTCGGCCACGCAATAGGCCAACAGGTTTTCAGCCAATGGGTCTTGCCCCGCGCCCACGGACAGGCCATACAAAGCCATGTCGGCACGGGTGTAGCGTTGACGCTGGACGGGAATGGGATAGTTCAATAAATGCGTGAGGTTAATGGCCATGTTCTGCCTCCTTGTGGGCGTGATTCAGTTGCAACACGGCGTCTACCGCCACCGCACCGTCTGGCCGTGCCAGTACTGGGTTAAGGTCCACTGCCTGTACCGCCGAACCTGCGTGGTAGGCAAAATACGACAGCCGTGACAGCTGCTCGGCCAGGGCAGTAAGGTCTGCGGCGGCACCGCCACGCACGCCTTGCAGCAGCGGTGCGCCTTGAATGCTGTGAATCATCGTCATGGCTTCGGCAGGTGACACCGGACAGCGGCGACACACCACGTCTTTGAGCACCTCAACAAAGATGCCCCCTAAGCCAAACGTCACCATAGGGCCATAGTCAACGTGGTGCTGGCTGCCCATAAAACAGGCCACCCCAGTGGTCACGTAGCGGGCCACCAACACCCCGGCTAGGTTAGCCAAAGGTTGGGCCATCGCCACATTGGCCATGATTTGGGTATAGGCCACACGCATGGCCACAGCATCACCAATATTCACCACCACACCGCCAACGTCAGACTTATGCATGATGTCGGCAGAGGCGATTTTCAGCACCACCGGATAGCCTATGGCCTCTGCCGCCTGCACCGCGCTGGACACGTCAGGACACAAAACGGTGGCGGCAAACGTTAAGCCAGCAGCGCTCAGCACCGTTTGCGCTTCAGCTTCGGTGACGTCATGGCTGGGTAAATAAGGCGGCATTCGATCCGGCTGAGGCCGCAGCGGCCGCGCAAAAGCCATGCCCAGCTGCCCCATGGCCGCAATCGCCGCTACTGCACGGTGCGTGTCTTCAAACACCAACATGCCGATGTCGTCATAGGCCTGACCATACTTATGCGGTGACAGCAACGTCATCACAAATAAGCGATCGGGAAATAAGCCTTTGATTTTTTTAAATTCGGCCAACATTTGCGGCTGAACCGACGGGACGGTACCGCTTTGGCTGAAATAGGCGAGTAAGGACTGGTAGCCGCCGGCCGCGGCCATGGTTTCGGTAAAATACCCGACTAGCGACAAGTCATTGAGTACGTGCGCGGTACAGTCCACTGGATTAAGCGGAGAACAAAAAGAAATGGCAGCCTTGAGCTTGGCCTGTGCGTCTGCGGGCATCGGGGGCATCGGCAGCCCCAGCGCTTCGGCCGCATCACTGACCATAATGCCCGCCCCACCGCTGATGGTGACCATCCCCAAACTGTTGTCGACGGGAAAAATGCCCTGGCTGGCCGCATAGGCAAAGTCAATAAGTTGCTCGCTGGAGCTCACCCGCAGTACGGCATAGTCACGCAATAAGGTGTCTAACAGCTCGTCGTCGCCGGTTAAAGAGGCGGTGTGCGTCAACGCGGCCTGCTGGCCCAAGACGCTGTTGCCCACTTTTTGAAGAATAATGGGTTTTCGGGCCTGATGGGCCAGGCTCAACGCCGTGATAAAGGTGGCGACGTCGTTAATCGACTCGGCGTAGGCCATAATGACGTCAACGTCTGGGCTGGCCGCCATCCATCCAATGACTTCAGCCAGGCTGATGTCGGCTTCGTTGCCCGTTGCCACGCAAATCGGCGTGCCCATCCCTCTGGCAGTGGCCACGCCGTATAGGTGGGCGCCATAGGCACCGGACTGGGTGGCGATGCCAATCCGCCCCGGCAGCGGCGTGGTGTTTTCAAGGCCAGAGGCAAAATTACAATACAGCCCAATGTTGGCATTAAACACACCCAAAGAATTTGGCCCAAGCAAGCGCATACCCCAATAGGCCGCTTCGGCAACGATGGCCCGCTGCCGCTCAACGCCGTCAAGGCCGACTTCACTAAAGCCCGATGAAAACACGATCAGCGCCTTCACGCCTTTGGCCCCCAGCGCCTTCACGCTCGGCAACACTAAGTCTGCTGCCACGGCAATCACCGCTAGGTCGATGTTGTCTGGCAAATCAGCAATGGCGGCGTAGGCGGGTAATCCCTGAACGGTTTCTCGATTGGGGTTAACCGGATAAATTTGGCCTTGAAACTGGTTTTTCAGCATGTAGGCGATGGGCCGACCACCAATGCGGGTGGGGTCGGCCGAAGCGCCAATAATGGCCACGCTTCGCGGGCAAATTAACGGCGTCAAGCTGTGAAACGCTGCTGAATTGTGGTCGGTTGTTGGCGCAGTATGCTTCATGTCATTCCCCTTAACCCAACGTGATGATGGTGATGAACGTAATGATGGTGCGGCGAGCCGTCACCGTGTCTGGAGCGATCCCTTACACGGTCTGCTCGCTGCCCAATACAGCAGTGACCTGGCTGGCTAAAGTGCCACCATTGCCATGGAGTAACGCCACATTGACGTCGGGCAGTTGGCGAGCGCCAGCTTGACCCCGAATTTGGGTGACGGCTTCAATGATTAAATACAGTCCGTACATGCCAGGGTGAACGCACGACAAGCCGCCGCCATTGGTGTTCATCGGCAGGCCCCCACCAGGGGCAATGTGGCCATCTTGAACAAAGCGCCCACCTTCGCCTTTAGGGCAAAACCCAAGGTCTTCCAAAAACAAAATGGGGTTGATGGTAAAGGCGTCATACAGCATGGTGACGTCGACGTCGGCATGGTTAATGCCGGCCATTTTCATGGCCTTGGGCCCACTTTCAGAGGCCGCCGTGACGGTTAGGTCGGGCATGGCACTAATGGCGCGATGCCAGTGCGCACCGGCGGCCCCCAGAAAATAGGCGGGCGCTTGGGCTAAATCCCGAGCCCGCTCTGCCTTCACCATGATGCAGGCCGCCCCCCCGTCGGTGACGAGGCAACAATCGGCGGCGCTAAGCGGATCACTGACCATGCGGCTGGCCAACACGTCGTCAATGCTCAAAGGACCTTGACGAAACGCCGCTGGGTTTAAATTGGCCCAGGCCCGCGCCGCCACCGCCACTTCGGCCAACATGGCGCGGGTGGTGCCGTATTGATGCATGTGCCGGCTGGCAGCCAAGGCATAGGCACTGATGGGGTGGCGTGGCCGATACGGCGTCTCATGCCACTGCGGCTCGCTCATCGACACCAGCTGCCCGCCAGCACTGCGCTGATTGGAGCCATAGCAAATCAAGGCCACCTCACACAGACCGGCCTCTAGCGCTAGGCTGGCCTGCAACAAATGCATTTCAAAGCTAGAACCGCCGACGTTGGTGCCGTCAAAATAGCTAGGGCGAATGCCCAAATACTCGGCCACCGACAGGGTTGGGAAGGCATGGCTGCTGGTGGCGGCGAAAATGCCGTCTACGTCTTGTAAACGCAACCCAGCATCCGCCAAAGCACGTAGGCTGGCCAAAGCCAATAGCTCCATGGCGTTATGCTCAGCGGCCACCCCGGTGCCCGCCATTCCGACGCCCACTACGGCGGTTTTTCCTCTTAGGCTCATTGCGTTCTCCTCGTTATTTTTGTTCATCATCAATGCCAGCAATTGACTGCTGTGTTCATTGAAATCAAACAGCATTAAATGCCACCGTACTTTAAGCTACGATTGGTTTATCTCTTTGTCAACACGAGCAAAACCAACAACATAAATAATTAGTTGTTAAAACTTAGGCGCTTACCAGAGCGTTCCCTGCGGTGCCACAACCGTCCGCGCCTAAATTGCAGTGCAACATCAGACAAAAGAGCTAAAGCCGCCTTGAGCAGGCATTAAATGATGCTGAACCCTCGATGAATAAGGGCTTAAGTCCTTAATCAGGCCGATTCGGTGTTCGTTAAAACAAAACGCCGCATTAAAAAAATAGTGAGCCTAACCCGTCATGGTCTGGCTCAAAAAAAACGATGTTGGCCTTTTCCTCAGTCGCCAGGCACAAAAAAGCCGCCTAAGCGGCTATGCGTACCCAGGTGTACGCTAAGGGTGAGGCTGAATCGCTGCTTAAGCCGCCTCTATCAGGGTAAACACCAGCAATGGCTCTCCTTGCTCCTGAATGATTTTGGCTTGCACACGACTGCCTATAGGCGCCGTTTCGACGCCCTCTATGCGCGACATCAACCGTGGCCCTTCATCTAAGTCAATCAGCGCCACGTTATGCTGTGTCTGCTTGCTCCGATTCACCGTGATGGCGTAAATCGTTCCCAAGCCACTGGCATCCACCCAGGCCAAATCAGTTTCACCGCTGTGCGGCATGGCAATTCGAGGGTAGAAAACGTGTTTGCCAGTACGCTGACTGCGCTGTATTTTAAATACGCCTTGAGCCAAGTACGCTTTGTATTCCGCTTCAGGGCCACGTACTTCATGATGGCATTCTGATCTATTCATGGATCGACTCCTTAGGTTCTTGAATCAGATGATGAATCAAGCCACGCATGCTGGCATAGTCATTTAAGTGACTGAGCTTAAGCATCAGACGCGTGGCCTGCGCTTCGGTTAGGACGCCTGAAAACGCCACCAGCCGATAAAATTTTTGCGACAAGTCATGGGCATTAAAGGCTTCACTAGGGTCGCCCTTGGGCGCATCAATACAGCCCCAATACCGCTCACCGGTCACGGTTTCTACCAGGACCTTACCGCGCCATGCTTTAGGGTAAGCAGCCTCAATCTCTGGGTCTAACACCATCGTCACTCTGGCCGCGACTTCTGCCACCTGTGGGCTGGTCAGCGCATAATGTTCAAACGTGCTCAGATAGGCCTCTCCATGACAGGCCAGCAGGCCCAAGACGGTGCCCATCGAAAACTTCGCCTGATGCACGCTGGTGGGCTTCGTCACCTTACCTAAAACGTCTAAGGCCGCTTGATGGACATAACAGGTAATCGCCGCAATGTCCGTTGCGCGTAGCCCCTGCGCTTGTTTTACCTGTAAAAAAGCATCGGCGGCAGGATGGGTATGGCGACAGCAAGCATGCAGTTTTAAGGACGTTTCCAACAGGGCCCAGCGCTTGCCTAAGCCATCCGCTAGGCGACTGGCATCCGCCGCTCGCGACAGGCCTGCGCCTAACCCCTGTGGACTTTCTAAAATATTCTGCGCCCCTTTGAGGCCTTGAGCGGTTAAGTAAGCAGCCAGTAGCCCATCGGCATTGGCCTTAGCACTGTGTAAAGGCTTGCTGTCTGCGCCCTCTACCAGAAAGGCCCATAGCCCTGCCGCCTGGGTGCCCGCATTGCCCAGCGCATGCCCCATCTGCTCAGCGTTAAAGCCATGTAGCTTGCCCACGGCAACGGCTGCGGCCAATGTCCCCACCGTGGCAGTGGTGTGAAAAATTTGATAATGGCTTCGGCCTAAAAATTCACCGATGCGAATGCCTGCCTCATAGCCCACCACGACGGCCTCAATAAACGCCTGACCCGATGCGGCTAAGTCCTCTGCGGCCGCCAAAGCCGCGGGAAACACCACGGTGGCCGGATGCAATACCGACCCATTATGCAAATCATCCTGTTCCAGCGCATGGCCTGCTGCGCCATGGATCAGGGCGGCAAAATAAGGCGACTGGCGCTGCTGGCCAATCAATAGGCCACACACGCCCTGATCTGCCCCCATTTGGGTGGCAAAGTCGGTAAACCGCTTTACCTCAGGCTGATTGGCCGCAGCGAAGACACAGCCTAGCCAATCAATGAATAAAGCCTTGGTCTTGGCCACCACGGCGGGCGGCAAGTGCTCATACCGTAACGCCGCTAAAAACTGGGTCAGTCGTTGGGTGTCTGTCATGGCGTGCCTTTCTTAGCGCCGTGATTGGCTCTGTATGGACCGTTTATTTAAGTATTGACCTCAACCGAGGCCACCACTACCCCAATGATCACCCCCAATACCACCCCGAGGATGGCGCCGGTGATGCCGCCTTCGACGCCCATGCTGGCACCGCCGATGATGCTGCCCAGCAGTACCCCAACAACGCCACCCACAATCGCCCCTACCATATGCATTTGTTTGACTGCCATGTTTGCTCCCTTGGTCTGATTCATGCCGTCTACATTAATTAAACAAATAGCATAATGACGTAAGCCTGAGCCGGTCGTCAATCCAAGAAATAGTTAATTATCTTTAAATTTCAACAATTTAAACAATTAAAATCAACAGAAACGCCCATGACGCGAGCCTTGCACCCCACATCTTTTTTAGCATTCATAAAACCCAAACGCAGCATTAGGAAATGATCAATTCTCAAAACGATCAAAACCGCTCATGCTCTTAAAAACACCCTGCCTATTTAATCCCCAACAGACACACTCATCACTATGACCAAACTTAACGACTGGCTCGACCGCTGCTGCGACAGCGAAGACCTCATTGACCCCATCCGCGTGCGTCGCCTCGCCTTAACCATGGCGCACCTATCCCTATCAGACGACATTCCATTAAGCCCAGGCTCGGTACTGCCGCCCTTATGGCATTGGGCTTTCTTTCAACCTGAAATAAAATCAACTGCCTTAGGTCCAGATGGTCATCCAGCCGTGGGTGGCTTTATGCCCCCCACTGACGGCCTACAAAGAATGTGGGCCGGCGGGCGCTTTCGGTTTTTCCAGCCGTTGCTGATTGGCGCTGTAGCACAGTGCCATAGCCGCATCACCCAAATTGAAGAAAAGCAGGGCCAAGGGGGCCGTTTGGTGTTCGTCACCATCGAACACCGCTACACCCAAGCCAATCGGCTGGCCTTTATTGAAGAACAGGACGTGGTGTATCGCAGCCCCAGCGCCCCTAAGCTCACCGGCCCCACGCCCACACAAGCGCCACAGTGGCAGCACGCCATTCAGCCAGACAGCACCCTGCTGTTTCGCTACTCGGCAGTGACCTTCAACGGCCATCGCATTCATTACGATCACCCCTATGCCACCTTGGTGGAAGGCTATGCTGATCTGGTCGTGCATGGACCGATGATGGCCGCTTGGGCCCTACAAGCGTTTATAAAAGCCCACCCTGACCTAACCGTCACCAGCTACCAATACCGCGGTCTGAGGCCCACAACATTACCCCATGCCCTTACCGTCGCCGGTTGCCTCGGCGATCTAGGACAGGCTGACGTGTGGCTTAGCAATGACGCTGGCCTCATTCAGCAAGGCACGCTGACCTATCTTGAATCCCATACATTGAAGACACCCCAATCATGACCCATGACCATCAAGACATTCGTGCAGGCGTGCGCGCCCTTTGCCAACATTATGATGCCGCCTACTGGCGTGAATTAGACCAGCGCCAGGCCTTTCCTGAAGACTTTGTGAACGCGATGACACACGCTGGCTGGCTGGCAGCCATGATCCCAGAAGCGTACGGTGGCTCTGGCTTAGGCCTGGCCGAAGCCTCGGTCATTTTGGAAGAAATCAATCGCTGTGGCGGCAACTCTGGCACCGTCCATGGCCAAATGTATAATTTATTCACCCTGGTCAAGCACGGTTCCAGCCAGCAAAAACAGCACTATTTACCGCAGCTGGCCAGCGGGGCCTTACGGCTACAGTCGATGGGGGTGACCGAGCCCTCCACTGGCACCGACACCACCAAAATTAAAACCACGGCGGTGAAAACCGAAGCGGGTTACCGCATCAATGGGCAAAAAGTATGGATTTCGCGCGTTCAGCATTCTGACCTGATGATTTTGCTGGCCCGCACCACGCCTTTAAGCGAGGTCACCAAAAAGTCGGCGGGCCTGTCCCTATTTTTGGTGGACCTGCGTGAAGCGGTTGGTCATGGCCTGACGGTACGGCCGATTGCCAATATGGTGAATCATGAAACCAATGAGCTATTTTTTGAAGACCTATTGCTGCCATTAAACAGCCTCATCGGTGAAGAAGGCGCAGGTTTTAAATACCTCTTAGACGGCCTGAACGCGGAACGCACCCTGATTGCGGCCGAGTGCATTGGTGATGGTCGCTGGTTTATCGAAAAAGCCGTGGCCTACGCCAAAGAGCGCATCGTGTTTGATCGCCCTATTGGCCAAAACCAAGGCATTCAATTTCCTTTAGCCAAAGCCCACATGGCCATAGAGGCCGCCGACCTTATGCGCTGGCGCGCCTGTCAAGAATACGACTCTGGGCAGCCTGCTGGCGGCAGTGCCAATATGGCGAAATATCTGGCCGCCGAGGCTTCATGGCAGGCCGCCAATGAATGCATGCAAACCTTTGGCGGCTTTGGCTTTGCCCAAGATTACGACATTGAACGTAAATTCAGAGAAACCCGCCTGTATCAGGTTGCCCCCATTTCCAGCAACCTCATTCTGGCTTATGTCGCGGAACACCTATTAACCTTACCCCGTAGCTTTTAAAACAAGAAAGTCGCTTTATGTCCACCCCACGCCCTTTATCTGATTTATTGGTGGTGAGCCTTGAGCACGCCATTGCAGCCCCTTTTTGTACTCGCCAGCTCGCCGACATGGGCGCTCGGGTCATTAAGCTAGAACGTCCTGGCGGCGGTGATTTTGCACGACACTATGATGAGCGTGTGGCCGGTTTGGCCTCACACTTCGTTTGGGTCAACCGCGGTAAAGAAAGCCTCGCCATCGACCTCAAAAGCCCACAGGCGGCCACCGTACTGAGCCGACTACTGGCCAAGGCCGACGTTTTGGTACAAAACCTCGCGCCTGGCGCCACCGAACGTTTAGGCTTAGATTTTCTGAGCCTGCATGAGCGCTTTCCCCACCTCATTGTTTGTGACATTTCTGGCTATGGCCAAGACGGCCCCTATAAAGACAAAAAAGCCTATGACCTCTTGATCCAAAGCGAGAGCGGCATGCTGTCGATTACCGGTGGCGCCGAACCCAGCGCCATGGCTAAATCTGGCAACTCTATTGCCGACATCAGCGCAGGCATGTACGCTTACAGCAGCATTCTGAATGCGCTGCTGCTGCGCCAAAAAACAGGCGTGGGCAGCCATATTGATGTGTCCATGCTGGAAAGCTTGGTCGAATGGCTGGGTTACCCTTTATACTACGCCTTTGAGGGTGCGCCCCCGCCGGCACGCACTGGGGCATCGCATGCCACTATTTATCCCTACGGCCCCTTTGCCACCCGTGATGGCACTGTCATTTTGGGCTTGCAAAATGAACGAGAGTGGCAGGCCTTTTGCACCCTCGTGTTGCAGATGCCCGATTTAGCCAGCGACGCGCGCTTTGATCAAAACAGCAAGCGCTCAGCACACCGTGTCGCGCTTAAAGCCATCATCGACTCAGTCCTGCTCGGCCTATCAACGCAAGCATTACAACAGCGACTGGATTTGGCCCAAATTGCCCACGGCCAGGTGAACAACATGCATCAGGTTTGGCAGCATCCGCAGCTCATGGCCAGACAGCGCTGGCGCAGCATTGACAGCCCGGTGGGCCCGCTACCGGCCCTACTGCCTCCGGGTAAAAACAGTCATTTTGAAGCCCAAATGGGCCCCATCCCGGCATTGGGCCAGCACAACCAGGCGCTCCTGACCGAATTAGGCCTGGCCGCCGACTTTTTAGGACAACTCGCATGACCCCTTTAGCCTTACCGCTACGCAGCCTATTATTTGTGCCCGCCACCCACCTAGAACGCATTGTCAAAGCCTTCAATAGCGGCGCCGATGCCGTAGTGGTTGACTGGGAGGACGCCGTTGCCGCAACCCACAAGCACGCGGCTCGAGCCGACACCCTACGCTATTTGGCTGAACACCCCGAAACCAAAGTGTGGGTACGCATTAATGCCGTGACCAGCGAACACTACGCCGACGACGTCAGCGCCTGCTTGCAGTGCGAAGGCATCATCGGGGTGTTGCTCCCCAAGGCCGAACACGAACATCAAGTGTCCGCGCTGGCTCAGAACACCCACAAACCCGTGCTGGCCATGATAGAGACACCCTTAGGCTTATTAAACCTAGCCCAGATCGCCACGGCCAAAGGTTTATATCGGTTAAGCTATGGCGCCTTAGATTTAGCTCAGGCTTTGGGCGCTAGCCCCAATACCCCAGGCGGCGACTTGCTGATGCATCAAGTACGCTTTCAACTCTTGCTTCACAGCCAGGTCAATGGCCTTGCCGCACCGATCGACAGCGTTTACCCAGACTTCACAGACGATGCCGGCCTGATTCAGCGGGCCGAATGCTGGCAGCAAATGGGGTTTGCCGGCATGCTTTGTATTCACCCCCGCCAGATTGCCCCCTTACATGCCTTGTTGGCGCCTAGCCCCGCACGGTTGGCCTGGGCCAAAGCGGTCGTACAGCAGGCAGACAGCAGTGGCCAATTGGCCTTTAAGCTGGACGGTGAAATGGTCGACGCCCCAGTCATTGCCCGGGCAAGGCAGCTGTTGGCCAGCCAGGCTTAGGTCTGAGCGTTTTCCAGATTTAATCGGGCCTTTTAGCCCTTAAGCCAAACTTCCACAGCACAGCCTCTAGCCCACTCTGGACTAGAGGCTGTGTTTTGTGAGCCTACCCTGTCAATCATAAAGCGCCTAAGGCATCCCTAACCAGTTCGGCAAGGCCAAAGACAGCGAAGGTAAATAGGTCACCAACAGTAAAAACACCAGCAACACGCTCAGCCACGGCATCGCCGCCCTAATCGTTTCGCCCACCGTAATCTTGGCCACGGCCGAAGTCACAAAGAGGTTCAAGCCGATGGGCGGCGTCACCAGGCCAATTTCCATATTCACCATCATGATGATGCCTAAATGTATCGGGTCGATGCCCAAGCTGACGGCAATCGGGAAAAAAATCGGCGCCATGATCAAGGTGACCGCCGAAGGCTCCATAAAGCTGCCCGCAATCAACAGCACCACGTTGACCACAATCAAAAACCCAATGGGCCCAAAGCCTTGCTCAATCACCCATAGCGTCATTTGCTGCGGAATCTGCTCCGTGGTCAACACGTAGGCAAACAAAATGGCGTTAGCGATGATGAACATCAGCATCACCGACAGCCGCCCTGCGTCTAACAACACCTTGCGGCTTTCGCGCCAGTTCATGTCTTGATACACCCACAAAGCGGTGGCGGCAGCGTACACCGCCGCCACAGCGGCGGCTTCCGTTGGGGTAAACATACCGCTGTAAATGCCCCCTAGAATCACCACCAACAGCAATAAGCCCCATAGGGCATCTTTGGCGGCCCGCAGAATCGCCAACCAACCCACCTTGGGCTGCGCCGGTAGATTCTTCACCCGAGCAATCACGTAAATCACCGCCATCAGCAGCAAGCCCAAGCTAATGCCCGGCACAATACCGGCCACAAACAGTTTGCCCACGGAGGTGTTGGTGGCGGCGGCGTACACCACCATCACAATGGAAGGCGGAATCAAAATACCCAAGGTGCCAGCATTACATATAATGCCGGCCGCAAACGACTTCTGATAGCCGGCATTGACCATCCCGGTGATCGCAATCGAACCCACGGCCACAATGGTGGCGGGCGAAGAGCCTGACAGTGCGGAAAACAACATGCAGGCCAGCACCGCTGCCATGGCCAAGCCGCCACGAATATGCCCCACGCAGGCATTGGCCAAGGCCACCAAGCGCTTGGCCATCCCGCCGGTGGTCATGAATGCCCCAGAGATTAAGAAAAAAGGAATCGCCAACAGGGTGTACAGCTCAGACGTTTCAAACAGCTTGACCGCTAAGGCACTGAGCGACTCATTGCCAAATAAAAACAGGGTGATGGCGCTGGACAGGCCCAAAGAGACCGCGATGGGCACCCCAATGAACATTAAGGTAAACAGGGCTAAAAACAGAAACAGCACCGTCATTTGTCGTTCCTCTCTGTCTCAGCCGCAGCTTTGGCGGCGGCCGCTTCAGGCATCTCTTCTAAGGCCTGTAACAGATCCGCCACTTCATCCAGCTCACCGGGGATGAGGCCCACCTGCTGTAGCGCCAGCATGCGCCTTAAAATTTGGACATAGCGCAAGCCGGCCATCACCAGACCAACGGGCACCACCGCGGCAATGTGGGCCAAGGTGATGCCAAACCGATCTAAATCTTCGGCCCCTATTTGCCGCTGCCACAACACCGAAACCCATTGCCAGCTGGCCAGAAAAAACACCACCACGTAGGCCAGGCAACAGGCACAGGCCATTAGCCCAAGGCTGCGCTGATTTGCCAACGACAGCCGCTTGGTGAACACATCGATGCCCAAGTGCGTGGCCGTGCGCACCCCATAGGCAATGCCCAAAAAAATCAGCCAGGCAAACCCAACCTTGGTGAGGGCCGCACTCCAGGACATGTCCTGAGCGCCGGTTAAAATGGCGTCGCCCAAGCCTTGCCAAAACTGCTGTAGGCCTAACCAACCGGCCGGCATGGCCTGGGTCAACCAGTAAAACACCATGTACACGTTATTCAACACCACGTATACAAACGTCACCAGCGTCATCACCACCAAGGAAAAAACCACCAGCTGATCTTCCAGCCATTGCCACCAAAACGCCACCCGAGTCAGCGCCGGCATCGACATCAAGACTCGGCGACGGGCGCGGGCGGCACCTCATTGGCCCGTAGCGCTTCGTCAATAAGGGCTTGTCCAATGGCACCGCTGAACTCTGACCAAACCGGTGCCATAGCCTCACGCCAAGCGACTTTTTGCTCTGGCGTTAACACGGTGATCTCGGTGGTGTTCGCGGCTAAAATATTGGCTTTATCCTGCTCATTAAGCGCCTCTGATTCTGCGTTCACCGCCAAGCTTACCTCGGTCAAAATCGTCGTCAGCTCCGCACGGATGTCGTCCGGCAAAGAGGCCCAGAAATCAGCATTGGTGATCACCATATAGTCAATCAGGCCATGATTGCTTTCGGAAAGATGGGTCTGAACCTCGTTCATGCGCTGCGAATAGATGTTGGAGTAGGTGTTTTCTTGGCCATTCACCACACCCGTTTGTAGGCTTTGATATACTTCACCAAAGCTAATTTTTCGGGGTATGGCCTGCAAAACCTTAAACTGAGACTCTAAAACATCAGATGCCTGCACCCTAAACTTAAGTCCACGTGCATCCTGTGGCAGTCGCAGGGGCTGATTGGCAGAAAGCTGCTTCATGCCGTTGTGCCAATAGGTCAGGCCCAAAATGCCTTTGTCTTCCATGGCAGTCAATAGCCCCTGACCGGCACTGCTTTGCTGAAATCGATCCACTGCTTGAATGTCATCAAACAAGAAAGGCAGGTCAAACACCTGGATTTCAGGCGCGTATTTATCGAACTTGGCCAAGGAAGGCGCCAGCATTTGAACGTCGCCCGTGAGCAACGCTTCCATTTCTTTGCCATCGCCAAACAGCTGCGAATTGGGGTACACCTCTACTTTGACACGATCGCCCAAGCGTTCGTCAACCAATCGTTGGAACATTAAGGCGCCGCTGCCCTTAGGCGTGTTTTCGGCCACCACGTGTGAAAATTTGATGGTGATGGGCTTTTCCCTACCCGTCACCATATAAAAAACAAAGGCCAAAGCCAATACCGGCAAAAGCCAAGCATATTTACGTAACATGTGTCGTTCCTCTACGGTCACCTGCATGAATAGAATGATCATCGCCCGTGCATAGGCAGGCAACTAAAAAAGTATGATGGCATATTATGGCTGGTGGAATTAATATTTTACAAATAGCCCGTTTGGGTTTTACGAACACAAAAAACACCACGCTTGGGCCATCAAGCGTGGTGTGGGGGCATTCGTTGTAAGGGCTACATTTTCTGGGTGATTTTGTCTAAGTTAAGGCTACGCGCCATGGCGTCAAATATTTTGGTATAGGTACCGCCTTGCGCATAAATCGTTTCATGCGTGCCCGACTCCACCACCCGCCCCTCTTCTAGCACATACATGTAATCGGCATCGATGATTTGAGAAATACTGTGCGAGATCATGATGACGGTGCGGTCTTGCTTGATCGCATCTAGGCTATTTTTGATCTGCTCGGTCGCAATGGCATCCAGGCTGGCAGTGGGCTCATCCAAAAAGATAATTGGCGGGTCTTTAATAAACATGCGGGCAATCGCAATGCGCTGCTGTTGGCCCCCAGACAATTGCAATGCGCGAGACTGATATTGCTCTGGCAGAGCCATAATTTGGTCATGAATGTAGGCCTTCTTCGCCGCCGCAACGACTTCATCAAACGAAGCCTGGCTGTCCCCATAGCGAATATTTTCTTCGACGCTGCCGTTAAAAATGTGATTTTTTTGTAACACCAGCCCAATGTTGTCCCGTAAAAACTGCGTATCGTATTCGGTCAGCTCAATCCCATCGAGGGTAATCGTGCCCGAATCTGGCTGATAAAATTTATCCAATAGGCTAATCAGCGTGCTTTTGCCCGCGCCGGACAACCCCACTAAAGCGGTAATCTTGCCCTTGGCAATGGTCATGTCAATATTGTGTAAGGCCTTGGTGCCATTGGGGTAGGTAAAATCGACGTTTTTTAACACAAACTCGCCCTTAGGCTGTGGGCCACGATAGGCACCCGTTTGTTCGGTCTGATCATCAGCGTTGAGTATTTTAAAATAGCTTTCAGAGTAAATTAACGCGTCGTTCATTTCGTCATAAATGCGGTGCAGTTGGCGAATTGGTGCCGAAACGTTATTAAACAACAGAATGTGGAACATGATCGCGCCAATGGTCATCACGCCGTCAAGCACCAAGTATGCGGTCAAGATAATCACCAACACCACCCCAAACTGCTCTACAAACGTCTTTAAGCCATCAAATAAAAAACTCAGCCGCCGCGTTTGTAATTGATTGGCAGTCAGGTCTTTTTGAAGATTAAGCTGCTTGATGCCTTCTTCCTGTTCGCGATTAAACGATTTAATGACGGTGATCGAATCGATGATGCTGATAATGCCCTGACTTTTTGATTCTCGATCGCGCCGTAGCGTACGACGCCAGCCTTTAAGCTTGCTGGCCTGGCGTTTAGAAATATAGAAATAGACGGGGATGATGCACAGGCCCACTAGGCCGACATAAACGTTGGCATAGAACATCAACGCCAGCGCCATCAGCGAATTGGCAAACAGCGGTAAAATGTCGATGAAGAAGTTTTGCACCAAACGCGTCAGACTGCCAATACCGCCGTCAATCCGGGTTTGTAATCGCCCCGCCTCATTGTCGTTATCGGCAAAAAAGGACAGCTTGTAGGTCAGGATTTTGACGATGATGGCCTGGGCCAAGTCTTGAGACACCAAAATACGCAGCCGCTCACCATAAAATTTTTGCCCAAACTGTACCACGGCGCTGACCAACTCTTTGCCCAACAAAATGGCGCTGATCACCAGCAAGAGGCGGCCCCCTTCTGCCAGGCCTTGCCCTTCGTTGACCATGGTGCTGATGGTGTCGACCACATAGCGCAACACCAAGGCGTTGACCTGAGCCGCACCGGCGCCAATAAAGGTCAGCACTAGGGTGGCCATGACCAACCATCGATACGGGCGCACAAACGCCCTTAGGTTACGAAACAGTTCAAATAACGTCATAGGGCGCTCTTTTTTAAAGAAAACATAATAAATAGATCGACTATAATCCATTATCGTATTGAGTCATACTCGCATTATGCCCGTTTTGATGGTTGCGACCCTGATGATGTAGGGTCTTGACCCATAACCAAGCCAGCATAAGCTGGCTTGGTTAAACAGTCATAGCGTCTTAATAATAAGCACTGATGGCGTAGCCGATCACCACCACGGCAAACAGCCCAAACACCACACTGGCCCAAACCTTAAACTCAGCGTCTAACTGGCGGCGATCTGCCACGCTGATTTCTGCTGGTTCGGTAAATACGGGGGCGCCAAACTTAGTGCGCTTGTGGCTGCGAACAAAATAAATCACCCCACCCAGTACACACCAAGCAAAGCCACTGATAAACGCGGCACGGTCTAGCTGCGACATCAAGATTAAATACACCCCCACGCTGAACACGGCCCCAAAAATGGCCATAGGGGCCTTAAATGGGCGCGGCATATCAGGGTAGCACACGCGCAAGAAAATCGACGCCACCAGGCCAATCACATAATAAAACAGGTCGGCAAACAGGCTTAATGAAGCAATGTAAATAATCGACTTGGTGCTGATTAAGCCCATAATCACCAGTCCCATGAACGCAACGGCCACATAAGGGGTTTTAAACTTTGGGTGTAACTTACCCAAAGCCGCCGGCAACACGCCGTCTTTGGCCATGCTGAACAAATAGCGCGCCGGTGCGGCTACGCTGGGGTTAAGCGTCGAAAAGTTACCGCCTAAGGTAATGCCCAAACACAGCATGATCAATGGAAAGCCCAAAATACCCGCCTGCTTCATGGCCTCTGCGTACGGCGCTTCGGCCGCCACCAGCATGCTGAGCTTCTCTGGCGGCACAATGCCAATTAAAAACCATTGAAAGCTGGCGGTCACAATAAACACGATAAAGGGCGCCAGCAGCAAGGCACGGGGAATGTTGACCTGAGGGTGTTTGATTTCCGAACCCAAGGAACAGCACGTTTCAAAGCCGGCAAAACACCACCACACCAAGCCGGTGGCGGCAATAAAGGTGGCGATGTCTAGATTGCCTGCGCCTAGAGGCACCACGGCCTGATAGTTGGCAAAATCAAGGTGCGACCACATGCTGATGAACCACACGATGGCCACGCCCCAGAAAAAGAACATAAAGGCATTCTGTAGCTTGCCCGACAGCTTCACGCCACGCCAGTTAATCACAATAAAAATCAACACCGCTAACACGGCAATGATGCGATCGTCTAGGCTTAACGGCAAGCCGATGGCTTCGAACAGGGTTTTAAGATAAAACGAAAACGCCAATGCTTCGGCGCTGGCCACGGCGATGAGGGAGATCACAAAGCTCCACCCTGCTTGCATGCCCCAGAAGTTGTTGATGCCTCGGGTGGCGTATTGATAGGTGCCGCCTTCATAAGGCATCGCCGCCCCCAGTTCGCCATAAATAAGCGCAGGGAAAATACTGACCAACAGCGCCACTAGGGTGGCGTAAAACGTGACGCTGCCCAAGGTGCCCACGACGTTTGAGCCGACGGTAAATAATCCGACCCCAATCACGGTGCCCACCGTGAGGGTAATCGCTTCTTTTAAACCCAGCGAACGCGCTAGGCCAACATCCTGTGGCATGGTGACTTCCTTCAATTAATGCAGCCTGAACCGCAACAAAAAGGCTCATCATAGTGTGAATTTAGGGCAAAAAGCAAAAGCGAAGCGCCATAAAATACGGCTTTAGCATGCTGGATTCAGGCGCAACCCACCACTTAAGCCCACAACCACCCCAATCTAGATTATTCAACCCATATCCTTGTGCGCAGCTAGCCTATTTTGATTCAAAATTGCGTGATTTTTTTAAGCATTACCGCGGCAATTAGGGCCTGAATCAGCCGAATACAAAAAGGCCACCTGCTTGCAGGTGGCCTTGGCGGGTGCTATGGGTTCTTTACGGCGTTTTTTTAACCCCTTTAATGTCCAGCGTCACGCGTCGATCCGGCTGCAAGCAGGCTTTTAGCTCGGTGGTGGCCTTATTGCCGACGCAATCAGTGGTCACGGGATCAGAAGCGCCGGCGCTGTTTACCGTCATGGCGGCGTTAATGCCCTTCGATTTTAAGTAGTCGTGAACGGTTTGCGCCCGCGCTAAGCCCAGCTTTTGGTTGTAGGCAACGGGCCCTAAGCGATCGGTATGCCCGGTTAAATCTATGCTGGCAATGGTCACATAGCCCTGATTAATACGGCTGACCAACTCATCCAAAATCTGACGCCCTTCTGGCAGCATGTCGTTAAGGTCTGAGCGATCGAACTTAAACAAAGCATCCGCAGACACGTTGATGCGTTCGCTTGCGGGCGCCGGCACTGCCGCAGCAGGCGCAGGACACCAGCTATTATTGACGTCTTTAAGGCTGCCACAGGCACTCAGTAGCAGAGCACTGGCCAAGACGCTTAACTTCACCATGGTTTTGGTATTCATAATCTTTCCTTTACATTCTAGCGACTGGGTTGGCAAGGCCTACCACATGTGTTTTAAACCGAGAGTGCCGCCATAACCTTCGCGCTTGGCACCGTCAAACGAATGCTCATAGCGTGCGTCGGCATAGAGGTAGGCTGATTTCGCCAACGGCACCTGCATGCCCACGGCGACTTCACCCCAGGTATTGCCATAGCGCTCACGCAGCTCAATGCCATCAACGTTCACTTTGGCGGGCTTGATAAAGTCATGCAGCACGTTAAAGGATGTGTAGAACGTTTTGGTTCGGAATGCTTCGGTGGGCGCGTTGTAGGCCAAGCGTGCGCCTAAGCGACCGCGCACCCCATGGGTGTTTTTTTGGTCAACGTCTAGGACGTCATCCTTTGGGTCTTTTAAGCGTAAGTACTGATAGGTTAATTGTGCCTGTGGTTCGATCAACCACCGCGACTCACCCAGTTGGAAAGGCCGGCCCACTTCAGCAGACAAAGCGGCGCCGTAGCCGTTTTGCTTCACGCTGCCATCACCGTCTTCGAGCTTGTACTTATTGCGCACGTAGTTAAGTTGCCCAACCAGGTCTAAATAAGTGCCATTTTTAGCATACGTTGTTGAGTACAGCCCTAACGAACCCAGATGGCTTTTGGCAGTGCCCGTTTTTTCATCATCGTGGTTGGCGCCTTTTTGATCAAAAAACTTGCTTTTTCCATAGCCGTAAGACGCCATAATGCCCGTATGGCGACGGCTACCAGTGGCCTCATCGACGCTGATGCTCAGGTCTTGGCCCAGTTGAAAACCATAGGTGCTGACATCGCTGTCAAAGTATTCTTTGCCTGTTTGCTTTAATCGCTTACCATACAAACGGCCCCACGTTTGGGCATTGACCTTGTTTTGACAATCACTACAGTCATCCCAGGCCATGGCTTGGTTTTCACCCACACGTTGATGCAGGCTGCCCATGTTGGTGTAGATCATTTCCGTATTCACATTGGCCATTTGCGTGTAGCCCACCACTTCGGGTTCAAAAGGCTCTGCTGCCCAAGCCGCGGTGCTGCTCAAGGCCATCACAACGGCGAAGCTTAAAACATTGGGCGCCAGCGTGGGCTTGCTCATGATTGCCCCCTTGGCTTTTACGATCTGATTCATAGCGTTCTTCCTTTATAAAACGGTGCCCCTACGTTCATGGCCCCGATAAGCAAACAACTCAGGTCTTAAATCTAAAAGCTCAAACCCGTTCATACAGCGTAAAAAAACAAGGTTTAATCACATTATTTCAAAGCCTTAACAATCAGACGGCTCATTCACACTCATGCGAATTTATACTAGTACCATAAAGGACAAAAAGTCATCTTATTATTATCAGACCCTGCTATTTACCTCGTTATGATGGGTGAATTCCCCCTAAAAGACCGACACCCGCGCCCACCCCACCTCACGCCAGAACCATATAAACCACACATCTACGGCTAACCCACGGATAAATAGGGCAAAAAAACCACACTTTAAGCGTTTATTCTTAAAAGTGTGGTAAATAATTGCAAAAAATAACGGTTTGAACCGGTCTGAAGCGAATTAAAACGGTTTAATCACCCATAAACCTCTCTATATTAATGACTTATGACCCCTATTCCGCACTAAACCCCAGCTTAAAAACATTTTTCATGGGCGTTGTCATCCCTTTGTCACGCCCATTTTGATGTCATGGCGGTGTCACATAGAAGCCCTAGGCCCATCACGGCCTACTTCTCTTAATCCTAGGATTCTGGATGACAGATTCGTGAAATGGCGCATCATTTTTTTTGACCTTCACATGTTTGTCACATTCCCTCCCTATACTCATCGGCAATAACCCAGGCTTTTTCGGCCTGAAGCTTTACAAGCCTTTTATCAGCGCCAATGGCGTATAGGGAGTAGCAACACATGCTGTCATTACAAAACATCAGCAAAAGCTATGGCACACATCATGTTTTAAAAGACATCAGCTTTGACGTTGAAAAAGGGGCAATCGTGTCGATTCTAGGCCCCTCTGGCTGTGGTAAAACCACGTTACTTAACATTGTTTTGGGCTTAGTGTCCTGCGAAACTGGCAACATTGTTTTTCAAGGTAAAGACGTCAGCAAGCGCGCGATGAACCAGCGCGGCTTCAACATCGTGTTTCAAGACTATGCCTTATTCCCACACTTAACCACGCGTAAAAATATTGAATACGGTTTAAAGAACCTCAAGGTTAAGCCCGATCAGGCCCACATTGATGAGCTCATCGAGCTATTGGGTTTGGCCCCGCATCTGGATAAAAACATTGACCTGCTTTCTGGTGGTCAAAAGCAGCGCGTGGCCCTGGCCCGTACGCTGGTGATGAACCCTAAGGTCTTGCTATTGGATGAGCCGCTGAGCGCATTAGATGGGGTGATTAAAGAGTCTATTAAAGAACGCATTAAGACCATCGCCAAAACCCTACACCTAACCACCCTGATTGTGACCCACGACCCGGAAGAGGCCATGACGCTGTCGGACAAGATTTTAATCTTAAACGAAGGCAAAATTGCGCAATATGGCACGCCCGCAGAAATCATCAATCAGCCGGCCAATGAGTTTGTGTCTTCGTTCATTCTGAACCAGTTGCACATTAAACGTCACAATATTCTGCAACTGTTTGGAGCGGTCAATGAACAACAAACAGCCTGAATTAAAGCTGATCTACGCCGTCGTGTTACTGGTTTTTGGGGTTTTCTTACTGTTGCCAATTGGCGTCCTGTTCCAGAATGCCTTTCACCTTAAAGACGGATTCGGCCTGGCGCATTTTGAGGCCATTCTGAACAACGCCGGCTTTATCCAAGCCTTTAAAAACAGCCTGCTGGTGTCGATTGCCACCGCGTTTTTGGCCACTTTTTTGGCGTTTATCGTGGCCTATGCGGTCAACATGACCCACTTACCCAAGTGGCTCAAAAAAACCTTACACATGCTGGCACAGTTTCCGATGCTGCTGCCCACGATTACCTATGGCTTCGTGATTATTTACACCTTTGGCAAACAAGGCTTACTGACCCAGGTATTGGGCCATCAAATCTTCAGCGACATTTACGGTTTTAAAGGTTTGCTTTTGGGCTACACCCTCTACACCCTGCCCATTTGTTTTATTCTAATTAACAATACCTTTAAATATTTAGACAAAAAATTCGTGGTGGTGTCGATCGTGATGCAGGACAGTGCCTGGCGCCGTTGCCGCACCACGCTGCTGCGCCCACTATTGGGCACGTTTGCAGCGGCGATGATCCAAGCGTTTTTCTTGTCCTTCACCGACTATGGCATTCCTGCCTCGGTGGGTGGCCGCTTCGACGTGGTCGCCACGCACCTGTATCAAGAAATGCTGGGGGTTAACCCGTCCTTTGAGCGCGGTGCCGTGATTGCCCTATTTATGCTGGCGCCGTCCATCATCAGCATCGCCTTATTGCAGTACTTGGAACGGTACAACATCCGCTATCAAAAGGTATCGCAGCTTGATCTGCCTCGCTCACGCGCACAGGACTGGTTTTTTGGTGTCTTCGCCACCTTAATCGTGACCAGCATGGTGGGGATTTTCTTGGTGATGTTTATTGCCCCGATGACGGAAAACTGGCCGTACATCCTGCGCTTTAATACCTATGCCTTAAAAGACGTTTTAACCTCTAGCACCATGATGAGCGTGTATCAGAACTCGCTGTGGGTGGCCGCCGCGACCGCCATTCTGGGCACGATCCTGTCTTTTGGCGCCGCCTTGACCACCGCTCGCTCACGCTTCTCCAAACGCCTTAAGGGCGCGATGGAAGCCATGATTCTGATCACCAACAGTGTGCCAGGCATGGTGTTGGGCATCGCCTTCTTATTGTTGTTTGCCGGCACCAGCTTACACAACACCTTACTCATCATCGTGCTGTGTAACATCGTGCATTTTTTCGCCACGCCTTACTTAATGGCCAAAAACGCGTTAAACAAAATGAACCACAATTGGGAAAACACGGCGGCGCTCATGGGCGACAGCTGGTTTAAAACCTTATGGCGCGTGATTTTGCCTAATGCCAAAGCCACCCTGGCACAAATGTTTACCTACTACTTCATCAATGCCATGGTGACCGTCAGCGCCGTCATCTTCATTACCGGTGCGCGCACCATGGTGATGACCACCAAGATTAAAGAACTACAGCACTTTGCCAAATTTGATGAAATTTTTATTCTGTCGATTTTTATTTTACTCACCAACCTAGCCCTATTGGCCATCATGAAAGCCAGTAGCAAGCTGAGCAGCCGTTAAGACGCTATTCACCTAAAGGAAATACCATGCACACCACCCTTAAAAAACTCACTTTAGCCTGCTCTGTCGCTTTGCTGTTAAGCGCCTGTGGCGGCAGCGACAACGGTGGCCAGGCCAGCGCCGACCAAGTGATTATTTACACCAATGCCGACGATGAGGCCAAAACGGCCATGGCCGATGCCCTGAATGGTGCCGGCATGGAAGGCAAATACCTCATGCAAACTTTTGGCACTTCTGAGCTAGGCGGCCGCCTGCTGGCCGAAGGCAAAAACATTGAAGCCGACATGGTGACCATGAGCTCATACTTTTTAGACAGTGCCCAAGCCAAAAACCAAATGTTTGTGCCGTTAACCTTTGAACGTCAAACCCTAAGCCCTTACCCAGACTTCTATGCCCCGATTATCAGCATTGAAGGCACCATTATTGTGAATACCAAGGAATTGGCCGACAAAAAACTGCCCAAACCCACTTCATTAAAAGACTTAGGCAAGCCTGAATACAAAGATTTAGTGTCCATTCCTGATCCTAACGGCTCGTCTACCGCTTGGTTGTTAACCCAAGCCATCGTCAGCGCTTACGGCGACGGCCCGGCGGGCAAAGCCGTGATGAACAGCATCATTAATAATGCCGGCCACCATGTAGAACAGTCTGGTTCAGCCCCATTGAAAAAAACCCGTGCCGGTGAAGTGGCCTTAGGTTTTGGCCTAAGACACCAAGTAGTGGCAGACAAAGTCAACGGTCTGCCGATTGACCTAGTCGACCCAACGGAAGGCAACTTTGCCCTAACCGAAGCCGTTGCCGTGGTCGACAAAGGCGAAAAAACCAATCCTTTGGCCAGCCAAATGGCCGAAATCATCATCAAAGACGGTCGTAAAGGCTTGACCAAACACTATCCAAACGCTCTGTATGAAGGTGAAACCACTGACGAAAACCAAAAGTCAGCCCACCCTAAACAGTTTGGCCAGCCGTTGACGACTGAGCTGTTAGAACAGCACAAAGCCTTTTTCCATAACCAAAACCAATAAATCTTAGGATAATCATGTTAGCGTATAAATTGCTTACCCCTGGTCCTCTGACCACCACCGACAGCGTTAAAGCAGCCATGCTGGTCGATCACTGCACCTGGGATGAAGACTACAAAGTCATCACCCGCGACATCAGACAACAGCTATTGGCTTTGGCCCAGGCCCCCATTAGCGACTACACCGCCATTTTAATGCAAGGCAGCGGCAGCTTTGGGGTTGAGTCGGTGTTAACCAGCGTCATCAAGGCCGATGAAACCGTATTGGTGGCCAGTAACGGCGCCTACGGCGAACGCATCGTCGAGATTCTAAACTACGCCAAGATTCCTCATGTGCTGTTGGCTCAGCCCTACGATCAGCCCATCGATGCGGCTCAGGTTGAAGCCAAGCTGAACCAACACCCAGAAATCAAACACGTGGTGATGGTGCATTGTGAAACCACCACCGGCATTTTGAATGACATCGAAGCCGTCGGCAAAGTGGTACACGCCCAGGATAAAACCTTTATCGTGGATGCAATGAGCAGCTTTGGCGGCATCGACATTCCGATGGCGGCTTGGCACATTGATTATTTAATCAGCAGCGCCAATAAATGCATCCAAGGGGTGCCTGGCTTTGCCTTTATTTTAGCGAAACGCAGCCAGCTGGCCGCCAGCAAAGGCCACGCGCGTAGCCTAAGCTTGGATTTACATGCCCAGCACGACGCCATGGAGCAAGACGGCAAGTGGCGCTTTACTTCACCGACCCACACCGTTTTGGCCTTTGCCCAAGCGTTGAAAGAGCTGGCCGCTGAAGGCGGCGTGGCCGCACGCCACCAACGCTATGCGCACAACAATGCGCTGATGCGTGAAAAGCTGGCCGAGGTCAACATTCACCCATACTTAAAGCCAGAGCATCAATCACCGTTCATCAGCACGTTCTTATTCCCAAATGATGACTTTGATTTTAACCAAATGTACGCCTACGTTAAAGAACGTGGTTATGCGATTTACCCAGGCAAACTCACCGAAGTTGACACCTTCAGACTGGGCAACATCGGCGAAATTTATCCAGAAGACGTCGCGCGCGTGGCCGACATTATTAAAGCATTCATACAGGAGTAAGCCATCATGGCAAAAATTACAGGCGTTGTATTTGACTGGGCAGGCACCACCGTAGACTTTGGCTGCATGGCCCCAGTACAGGCTTTTGTGGACACTTTCAAACGCTGGCAGCTAGCAGTCACCCTGGACGAAACCCGTGCCCCTATGGGCATGGCCAAGCGTGACCACATTGAAACCATGCTGAACATGCCGCGCATTTCTGAGCTATTCACTGCGGCACACGGCCGCGCCTTCACTCAGGCCGACATCGACGAGATGTACCAACAGTTTGAAGCCCAGCTAATGGCCAGCCTGAGCGACTATGCTGCACCCAAGCCTCACGTGCTAGACACCATCAAGCAACTACAGGCCAATGGTCTACGCATCGGCTCGACCACGGGCTACAATGCCAAAATGATGGCGGTGGTGGTGGCAGAAGCCGCGCGCCAAGGCTACGTCCCCGAGCACTGGTGCTGTGCCGATCACGTGGATGGCTATGGCCGCCCCTTCCCTTATATGATCTTCCAAAACATGCAGGTTTTGGGCTTGGCCGACGTGGCCAGCGTGATTAAAGTGGGCGACACCGCCAGCGACATCGCCGAAGGCAAAGCCGCCGGCGTCTGGACGGTAGGCATCGTTGAAGGCAGCTCAGAAATGGGCCTGAGCGAGCAAGAATGGCTGGCGTGTACCGAAGCAGAAAAAGCCGCCCATCGCCAACGCACAGAGGCCGCCTATAAAGCCTACGGCGCCGATTTCGTGATTAACGATTTCAGCGGCCTAACGCAGATTGTGGACACCCTAAATCAAGCGTAAAGCCTGATAAAAAAATCCCCCTAAGCCCTCGTTAAACGAAGCTTAGGGGGATTTTTTGTGCGCGCGGCTTAAAACGTCATGCGCACATTGGTGTAATAGCTACGGCCTTCGCTGGGGTAAGCGTCTTCATAGGTGGCGTAGTTTTTATTAAACACGTTGGTGCTGCCCACGCTCCAAGTCAGGTTTTTATAAGCTTTGGGCGTCACGCTGAGTTTTAAATCCGCAATGGCTGCGCCGCCATTGCGGTTTTTATTTTCAGTATCGGCCGCACTAGAAGAATAAAATCGCACCGTAGGCATCACTTTCACGCCGTCCATCGGGGTCAGCACCGCATAGGCGGCACCCGTGTGCTTGGCGATGTCTCTAAAGTAATGGCTGCTGTCGTCTTTGTCCTTCATGCTTAAGTAGGCATAGCTCAAGCCCGCAGTTAAGCGGTCATTAAACTCATAGTCCACGCCCAGATCGAAGCCCTTACGCACCACTCGACCTTCCGTGTTCACCGTTTGCTCAACCCCGTAACCTGGGTAGCTGCTAAAGTCGGTGTCGGAACGTTCAATGTGATTTTTGGTGCGACTATAGTACACGCTGGCCTGTAGGTTCATGCCCGGCAGAGGTTGGCCAACATAGCCCACCTCTTGGTGAATAGCGGTTTCCGGCTTTAAATCTGGGTTTTGCAAAATAATCAGCGGGACTTTTTCGCCGCCGCCACACTTCTTGGCGTTGCCCGGACAGATCAGCTTGTCACCACCAAAGCCTGAAAACTGCTGCTTAATGGTCGGGAACTTGGTTTTTTTGGCGATGTTATAGTAAAACCGATCGAACTCGGTCGGCTTATAAAAAATCGCCAACTGCGGGTCTAAGGTGTCGATGTCAGGGCTGAGCCAATCTTTACGGTTAGGGTGTGCCTGCTCAAAGATTTGGTTGTAGCGGTTGTCGCCCTGCTCAATTTTGCCCATTTTACGCTTGCTGTAAGCCAAGCCCAGCTGCGCTTCCCACTGTTCATTAAACTGATGCGTGTCTTCTAGGGCAAACGACCAGGTTTTTTGCTCTACGGTTTGCTGGGTGCCGTCAATCTTGGTGTTGCTTAGCCCAATGGTGTCAAAGCTGCCATGGTGGTCAAACTTGTAGTACACCAAGGCCTTAAGCGTGTTGTTGGGCAACAGCTTGGTGCCCAACTCAACCGAGCCCCCCCAAGCATAGTCATCATAACGGCTGGCGTTGGGCGAAGGCTTGGCGCCCGCGCCGGCTTTTTTACCCAAAAAGCCCACCAGCGCATTGCTGTACTGATCATAGTAAAAGCGCGGTTTCACATAGCTGTCTTGGCCCAGCTGCGTGTGCGACACCAGCGACACCGTTTCTCTATCCCATACTGGCCAGCTAAAGGTGGTTGGCACAAAGCCTTTATCGGTGTCCTTAGGCCCTTGGCGCCCTTCCTGCTTTAAATAGCTCAGTACATATTCATCGGTTTCGTTAGGGGTAAAGCCCAGCTTAAAGCTGACTTTTTTGTCGCGCGCCATCATGCTTTTGCGATCGGTGTGCTTCACCGTTTGGTCCGCTGGGTCCTTATAGCCATCGCCCTCATCCACCCCATGAAACTTAGCCGCGGCACGGGTGTAGTCATGTTCGGCATAGGCCGTGCTTAATTGGGCATACCATTTTTCTTGCAGCGTGCCCAGGTTAATGCTGGATTCAAAGCCCTTACCGGTAAACGCGCCGATCATCACGTCGGCTTCAAATGCCTTACTGGGCTTACGCGACACCACGTTGATCACGCCACCATAGGCATTGGGGCCATAAATCACCGAGCTATAGCCCTTTGCCAACTTAATACTGGCCACGTCTTCAGTGCGAAAGCGGCTTAAGTCCATCATGCCATCGTAAGGCACATAGGCAGGCACACCATCGATGTAAATGGGGACATCGCCGCTGCCATAGCCGCGCACGCTCACGCTGGACTCATGGCGTCGGCCTGATGCCGCATGCCACTGCACGCCCGGCAGATGGGCCAACGCTTGGCCGACGTCTTTGGCTTCGACAGTCTGAATGGTTTTCTTGTCTATTTTTTGTTCCAGCACCACAGCAGGGTCTTTGGCCTGCCCATAAACGGTAATGGTGCCTAATTGAAATTCGCCGGTTTCTTCAGGCGCCGCGGCTTGATTGGCCAAAGCAGTACTGGAAAGCACGCTTAAAGCGAGTAAAACGTGAATGGTTGCCGGCTTGGGCAAATGTGTCTTAGTAGGCAAAGTGACGTTCCTTAAGCAAGGGGGGTTCATTTTTATGATTATTGAGGGTTGGGCAACAACGCCTGACCAGGGCGCACGTCCCAAGACACAAAGGCCCAGGTACGCGTATTGGTCAAAGCAATGTTGGGGTAATCGTGGTAAAAATAATCCGTCAGCTTCTGCTCTTCAGCCGCCGTCAACGGCCCCACTGACCAAGACACTGAACGGATAAAATCGGCTAACTCACTGGCCTTCTGTGGGCTAAACGGGGTTTGAATGTAGTCCACCTTGGGCAGATAACCCATTTGTGCCAGTAGGTTCACGGTGTAGATGTAGTTAGGAAACCCCACCGCATCACGGCCAATGCAGGCCACAATGTGGGGGTCTAAAAAATGCTGGTCCACGGTATGGGTGGTGTACACCCGCTTTTTGGCTTTTTGATTGAGCTGGTTGATGGCCGCGGCCATGTCCAAACACATGGTCGAACGAGAGGCCACCACAATGTCGCACTCGGGCACGTCGGCCCAATCGTCTTCCCACGATTTTTGAATGGGGTGAAAGTTTGTCACCCCCATTTTTTGTGCCCTATCAGCGGCAACGGCCAACATACCGGGGCTGTAATCTAGGCCATAGACGGCCTCAAACTGCTTGGCTAAGGGCAAAGAAATGGTGGCCGGGCCGCAGCCAACGTCTAACAGGCTGTGGGCGTCGCTCAAGTCCATTTTGGCAATAAAGGCCTGAACGTAAGGGTTGTCGGGGTCGGCACAGCTGTCGGCCATCGCCGCGGCGCGCTCGTCCCAGGCGCTGGGAGGCTTGGGCTGACGTTGGGCCAAGGCCACGTGTTGGCGATACAGTTCGCCAAAGTCAATGTTGTCGATCATGCGGTAGGTTCCATCGATAAGGTCGGGGTTAAAAAAGCCAGATGCTGATGCAGCTGCGCTTCCTCTAAGTTGTACAGGGTGGCTAAATGAGCGGCGATTAAGACTTCGGCGGGCTTGCCGTTGGCCAATATCTGGCCTTGATGCAGCAGTACCACCCGATCGGCCACCCGATGTGCATGCTCTGGCTGATGGGTGGTCAACAAAATGGCCAGGCCTTGCGCCTTAAGCTGTTCAATCGTCGCCAAGACACGAATTTGATTGCCAAAGTCCAAGCTGGCCGTGGGCTCATCCATAATCAACAGGCGCGGCTGTTGCGCCAAGGCTCGGGCAATCAACACCAGCTGGCGTTCGCCGCCGCTGAGTTCGGTATACCGCCGTGCGCTTAGGTGGCTAATGCCCATTTGCGCCAGACAAGCATGGGCAATGGCCTGATCCTTTGGTCCTGGGGTACTGAACCAAGACAGATGAGCCGTCCGCCCCATCTGCACCATGTCCAACACCAAATAAGGAAACAAGTCTTGATGGGCTTGTGGCACATAGCCCACTTTTTGCGCCAGCTGTTTGGCGGCAAGGGCTGCTAAGGGCTGCTGCTGTATCTCAATCGTTCCGGCCAAAGGCGGCAACAGACCCAGCAAGGTCTTTAACAAGGTGGTCTTGCCGCAGCCGTTGGCACCCAGCAAGCAGGTCACCTCACCCGCCTTTACCTCAAAGCTTAAGTTTTGCCCCACGACTCGAGTACCGTAGCCCGTCGACAGCTGCTTCAACGCCAATTCAGCCATGACGCCCACCCTTGATTAACAAACCCAAAAAGAAGGGCGCCCCAATAAAGGCGGTTAAAATGCCCAACGGCAGCTCGATGGACGCTACGGTTCGCGCCAGCGTATCGGTCAGCACCAAAAAAGCAGCGCCCATAAACAGCGCCGTCGGCAACAAACGAGTAAAGTTTGGCCCCACCCACAGCCGTGCAATGTGTGGAATCACCAAGCCAATCCAGCCAATGATGCCGGTAATGGACACCGCCGCCGCCGTCATCAAGGTGGCCGCTAAAATAAACCACAACCGCGTGTGCCGTACGTTCACGCCCAGCGCCGTGGCCTCTTCATCGCTCAGGCTCAACAGATTCATGCGCCAGCGCAATAAGATGAGCGGTACCAAACCCAGCAGCATCACCGGCACCGTGGCCATCACGTCGCCAAGGGTGACCGCGCTCAGGCCGCCTAGCAGCCAAAAAGTAATGGATGGTAGCTCCGTATAAGGGTCGGCCAGAATTTTCAGCAGCGAAATGCCGGCGCCCAGTAAAGCCCCAATCGCGATGCCTGACAGCGCCATCGCCAAGGTGGCCCCATGCTGCCGAGACAGTCGGGACACGGCGTACACCATCGCCACGGCGCTAAGGCCGCCGCCAAAGGCCAGTAGCTGCACCGCCGTGATGGGCAAACCCAAGAAAATACCCAATACGGCCCCCAATCCTGCCCCAGCAGAGACGCCTAAAATATCGGGCGACACCAAAGGATTGCGAAACATGCCTTGATAAGCCGCGCCCGCCACCGCCAAAGCCGCCCCCACCGCCACCGCGGCCAAAATACGGGGCAGCCGAACCTGCATGATCACGGTGTCCAGCGTGGCATGGGCTTCGGTGGCCGCCGTATCCTGCCATGCTGCTATACCATAGCCCCACAGCTCAGCCACACTGATCGAAAACTGGCCTGAGCCAAAGGCGACCAACACGGCCGCCAGCAGGGCCAACGGCGGCAAAGCCAACCTGAGTACGCTGTCTCGGTGCTGCGCCATGGTTAGAACTGCCCCGTGGCTAAGTCATGGCCATAAAATAGTTTGAAATAGCGTTTAATCTGCGCCGCCGCGTCGCGGCTTGACGCACCGGGATACACTGTTTTTTGCAGCCAAATCAAGCCCAGCAGGCGATTGATGCTCGGCGGCCCATCTAACCAGCCATAAGGCAACGACGGCACTAGGTAAACCCGCTTATTCTTGACCGCTTTAACCCCTTGCCAGGCCTTGTTCTGGTGCAGGCTTTGATAAAATTTTGGGTCTTGCGTCAACACCACATCCGGCTGCCACAGCAGCAGCTGTTCCATCGAGACCCGCGTGAGGATTTTTTTGCCACCCGCCTGCGCCACATTGGTGGCACCAACATATTCCAGCGCCTCGGTGTGAATCGAGCCCGCCAAGCCCGTTTCTAAACCATCCACGCCACGCCCAAAATACACTTTTAAGGCAGGCTTACCGGCCTGTGCCGCGGCATTTTGACGGGCCTGTTTTAAAATTGTCTCAGCCATAGCGGCTAAGGCATTGCCCCGATCGGCAACACCCAACAGTTTGCCTAATTCTCGCAGCTGCTGCGGCGCGTCGGCCAAGCGGCCATCCACCAAAACGTAGGGAATCTGTGTTTGCTGGGCCAAACGCTGCGCTTGCGAACGATAAGCCGCGGTGACGTTGCCCACGTCGATAATCACATCGGGCTTTAAAGCAATGAGCTTTTCCAGTGGCAAGGTGCTGCCACGCCCAGACAGGCGGCCCAACGTCGGCAGCTTCGCCACGGCCGGTGAAAAATAAGCACGGCGCTTGGGGTCGGTGTTGGCCGAGGCCAAACCCAGCATTTTCTCTGGCGCCAGGCTCAACAATAGAACATCCGACGGGCCACCGGCACTAATCACCCGCTTGATGGCTTTCGGACTCGGCACGGCGCCATAAACGTACAGTAATGGCTTGCTGGCTGCCACAGCACTCATTGGCAGCAAAAGAGCCAGTGCAGCGATGGCAACAGTACGTAAAAAAAGTCGACGGGGCATGATGATTCCACTCAAGTAAAAACCACATAAACAATGACCAAAGGATCGAGGCCATTAAAAAAGCCATCGCTTCTGCTGCTCGTTAAGCGAGCAGCCAAGCCGATGACTTCTCAATGATGATCATTGTTTATGGTTTATTATTAATGAATTAATTTTATCTATTTAATGTCTTGAATGAAATACGCCAGATGGCTTAGAGCGCCTGAAAAACCAATCCCATCCAGCCTAAAACAGGGCCAACCGCCCCCCATAAAAAAACCGCCCATTGGGCGGCTAGTCTTGTATCGGGTTTAACCTAAGCTCTGGGGTGGCTCAATTAAAGCCAAGCGAGGTACCCACACGGCCGACTCTGCCGGCGTCACCACGGTTAAACCGGCACCAATGGCCCGCTCACCCACCCCATGAATACGCAACAACTCGACCAAAATCTTAGGCCGATAAATGTCTACTGACCACAAAGCGGGATAATCAAAGGCGATTTCCAAAAAAGGGGTTTTGCGTTCATGATAAAAACGCACCTTCACCACTTGCTCATAAGCAATGATGCTGTACACAAACGCTTGCTCATCCACCATCAAGCGTCGATTCTTCACGTGGCGATATTTTTTGGTCGCGCTCATCCCTTATTCACCTATGCCTGGCGACACATAACGCCCAGCCATGGCTTTGTAAATGGTATTGGCCTGCTTAATTAACTGATAGCGATTATTCAGCACCGACAGCGCCGAACCATTTTCAGTATTGATGGCACCGAGCCAATCTTTAAATTCATTTTTACCCAACTCGTAGCGAATTTTATAATACCGAGTGCTTTCCTGATCCAAACGCCACTTGGCCAAGGTGTTGCTGCTGATTTGCTGGGCGTTCTGATAGGCGCTATAAGCCACGTCTACTTCATTTAACGCCGTCACCAGACTTTGGCTAAAGTCTAGCTGCGCCTGCTCGCGATCGGCCTCAGAAATTTTGATGTTCCAGCGGATTTTATGCCAATTTAAAAACGGCAGGTTAAGGCTGACGCCCAAGGTGCCAACCGGAACGTTAAACGCCGACCGAAACTGATCGGCAGAGGCGTTAATTGCCCCGCTTAAGGAAATGCTGGGATACCAGCTTTTCTCGGTGGCGCTGAGCTGGCTGCTGGCCTGCTCCAGACGAAACACGGCGGCCCGCAAGTCGGGACGATTGGCCAACACCTGTAGCGGCACCTCCAGATCGACCTTAGGGATCACCACGTTGGCGAAGTCGCGGTACTGGATCGGCAATGCCGCACTCGGCCCTAAATTTAACAGGTCGCGTAGGCCTTGCTCGGCTACTTTACGTTGGTTACTTAAGTCCAACAGGCTATTTTGCGTCGACAACACCGTTTGGCCAGACTGCACGTAGGCGATCTTGTCGATTTTACCCGCCTCGTACTTGGTCTTGTTCAGCTGCTGTATCTTTAGATGCTGCTGTAAGTTGTCTTCATTGAGCTGAATCGCGGCATGAAGATAATGGAGGTGATAATAGGCATCGACCACGTTATTGACCAGCGCCAGCTGAGTGGCTTCCTGATCCGCCACCGTGGCCTGATAGGCCCACTGTTGGGCATTGGCGCTGTCGCTCAGGCGCCGCCATAGGTCCACCTCGTAGCTGATGCCCACGCTGCCACCAAAGGTGCGCGTCGATGCGTCTCCGGTTTTCAAGTTGTCGCGCACAGACGCATTGGCGCCGGCCGAATACTCTGGCACCAGCGCCGCGCCGACTAAACGAGCCTGATACAAGGCCTTGTTGACGTTAATGGTGCTCTTTGCCAAATCAATATTGTTGTCTAACGCGGCTTGCACCAGGGCGTCTAGCTGCGGATCTTGATACACCCGCCACCATTGTTCATTCGGCGTGTACTGGCCTAAATCCAGCTGTTCATAATGCAAAGCCTGGGTCAGTACGGTATTGCTTTGAGGCTGAATGTTGGCACAGCCGCCCAGCAGCATTAAAGCCACCACAGAGGCACTCAACAGAGTCAAACGAGGTTTTTGTAACATAGGCTTCATCACCAGTAAACTTTCAGAAGGTTAATCACGCGACAGCGCGTCGATGGGGTTTAATTTAGACGCATTACGGGCGGGCATAAAGCCAAACGCCACCCCAATTAAGGTCGAACAAAACAACGCCAACACAATCGACCAGCCAGAGAACGACATTGGGAAATTGGTTGAGAACGTATTAAACGACCAGGCAATCGCGTAAGACAGCATCACCCCTACGGCACCACCGATCAAACAGATTAAAATGGCTTCGATTAAAAACTGCTGCAATATATTGTATTGGCGGGCGCCAATGGCCATCCGCACCCCAATCTCTTTCGTTCGCTCGGTCACCGACACCAGCATGATGTTCATCACCCCAATGCCCCCCACCACCAACGAAATCAACGCAATGCTGGAAATGAGCAGCGTCATGGTTTGCGACGTGCTTTCAATGGTTTGCTTAATACTGTCGGTATTCATGGTAAAGAAGTCTTCTTGCCCACCATGCATCACCGTCAACAGTTGCGTCAGGTTTTTCTCGGCCACCTGCGAGCTGACCTTGTCATTCACCTTCACAATGATGCCGCTGATGTTTTTCTGGCCAGTGATTTTGTTCATCACCGTTGAATACGGCGCCAATAGGCTTAAATTACTGCTGCCGCCCGAGAAAGCATCCTGCTTCGCCGCCACGCCCACGACTTCGAGCGGTTTCTTGTCAAAAATAATGACCTTCCCTAAGGGGTTTTCGCCATCTGGGAACAGCTTTTCCTGAGTCGGCGCGTCAATCACCACCACCGACGCGTTTTGCCGCATGTCGTCCGCATTCAGCATACGGCCGCGCTCGATCTGCAAGCCGCGCACGTCAAAATACTGAGCGCCCACGCCCGTTAACTGGGCCGTCGCCGACACGTTTTGATACACCACGGTGCCATTGGCCGAGGTGGTGGGGGTTGAGCTGTCTAAATAGCTTTGCTGCCCCAATATGTTCGAGTCCGCCACGGTCAAGGTTTTGACCCGACCGGAATGCCGGTCGCCAAAGCCACGGCCAGGATAAATATTAATGGTGTTGGTGCCCAAAGCATTAATATTCTGCATGATTTGTTCCTGTGAACCCCGGCCCAGCGCGACCACAGACACCACCGAGGCAATCCCGATGATGATGCCCAGCATCGTCAACAGCGAACGCAGCTTATGGGCCACAATGGCCTGAATCGACATTTTAAAGGACTCTACAAACTGGTCCTTATAAAACAATAGGCTGTTACGGGTACCAACGGTGCTGTGCTTGGTATTGGTGTACTGCTCGTTCTTTTTACGCTCGTCGGCAATAATCACCCCATCCTTAATTTCAATCACCCGGTTGGCGTAATTGGCAATGCGCGGATCGTGCGTCACCAAGATAATGGTGTGCCCTTGCTGATGCAGGTCGGTCAAAATGTCCAGCACCATGTCGCCACTGTGCGAATCCAAAGCCCCCGTGGGCTCATCGGCGAGAATCACCTCGCCACCGTTCATCAAAGCCCTAGCGATGCTGACTCGCTGCTGTTGCCCGCCAGACAGTTCATTGGGCTTATTGCTGAGCTTATCGCCCAAGCCTAAATCGGTCAGCAAGCGCTTGGCCCGCTCGGTGCGTTCGGCCAACGGTGCGCCCGAATAAACCGCTGGCAGCGCCACATTGTCTAACGCGGTGAGGCTGTTCAATAAGTTATAGCGCTGAAAAATAAAACCAAACTTTTTGCTTCGTAAGGCCGCCAGCTCATTGGCGTCTCGATTCAGCGTTTCTTGACCATCAATCTTATAAGAACCGGAAGTCGGCGTGTCCAAGCAGCCTAGCGTGTTCATCAACGTAGACTTACCCGAACCCGATTGGCCGATAATGGCCACAAAATCACCCTTTTGGATGCTTAAATCAATGTCTTTCAATATGTGTACTCGGTTGTCGCCTTCACCGAAATACTTATTAAGGCCTTTGATCTCAATAATGTTCATATTAAATTCTCATGCCCCGACCCGCACCAGCACGAGGACCTTGACCGTTGCCTGGCTTCTCGCCCGCAGCCAGCTGTGAGGCCACCACTTTTTCGCCTTCTTTTAAGCCACTAAGAATTTGAGTGTTCATGTTGTCCGAAAGGCCTGTTTTGACCTCACGCTCGGTGACCTGGCTGTCTTCACCCAACACGCTCACCATCGACTTGCCTTTTTGCTTACGAATCACAATCGAGGGCACAATTAAGACTTTCTGAACGCTGGCCACCTCGATCACGTTTTGCGTGGTCATGCCAATGCTTAACTTACGGTCTTCGTTTGGCACCAACAGCTTGCCATAGTAATAAACCGCCGCCTCATTGCTGCTGCTGTCGGTATACTTACCGTCACTAAGGGTAGTGTAACCTGGGTCAATCGACGCCAAGTCCGTATGAAACACCTCATCCGGCTCAGACAAAATGGTGTAGCTAACCTTCATGCCCGGTTTGACTTTGGTGACATCGCCCTCGGCAATTTGCAGCTTAATTTCCATTTTATTTAAGTCAGCCAACTGCACAATATTCGGCGTGGTTTGGTTCGCGTTCACGGTTTGGCCTTCTTCCACGATCACCGCCACCACCGTGCCGTCAAACGGCGCCACAATCCTGGTGTAGCCTAAGTTGGTTTCAGAGGTGTTGACCGCAATTTGCATTTGTTTGATTAACGAACGCACTTCGGCCACCCGCGCTTTAGCACTGGCCAAGGCCGTGCTGGCGTTTTCTAAGCTCTCACGGCTGGTGGCGTCATTCGCCATCAGCTTCACTTCGCGCTGGTGTTGAATAGTGGCGGCATCTAAAGAAATCTGGGCCGACACTAATTGGGCCTGATAGGTTTCCAGCTTGGCCTTGTCGTTGGCCAAATTATTACGCTGAGTGGTGGAATCAATTTCAGCAATCAAATCGCCTTTTTTAATTTCTTGTCCCAAAACCACGTGTAGCTTCTGCACTTGACCAGAAGCCTGAGCGCCCACGCTCACCAACTGCGCCGGCGCGACTTCACCGGTCGCATTCACGGTGCGGCTAATGTTGCCCGTACGCACGGTTTCGGTTAAATAGTTAACCTGATCGTCCGATCTAAAAAAGAAGGTATAGACGCCAAAGGCCAAAGCCGCCACCAACAGGATGGCCAATACCCATTTCATTTTGATTTTTTTCATGCGTTCGTTAATCCAAGCTGATTACACTCAAAGCGAGCCCGAGGCTGATCGCCTAAGCCCATAAATTTAACCTTATTCGTCTGCGGCCTCCTAAAGAAGCCGGTCCGACGACTTGCAGACAGCATTACACCATAACCGTGTAACAAGGGGATATCAAAAGCACACTATTTTGTCACACGAGGCAACAAATGGGATTTTTGATACATTTTGTTACAAAACGGCCCTCATCCGCTCCGCCAATCAAAAAAAACCATTTAAGCCTCAGCGGCACTTAAATGGTTTTTCTTACGTACTGCGACTATGCGTTAGGCAAGCGCCACATCCACAACCCCACAATGAGACAAACTACCGAAACACTGCCGGCCACCCAAGGCCAATCGGGAAAACGCCACCACACGATGAGGCAAGAAACCGTCATCATGCTCCAGGCGAGCCACTTCGCCTTGTAAGGCACAGCGCGCCGATCTTCCCAGTTTTTAACCATAGGCCCAAAGGTTTTATGCTGATGCAGCCACTGATGAAAGCGCGGTGAACTTTGCGACCAGCAGGCGGCGGTCAATAAAATAAATGGGGTGGTTGGCAAAATCGGTAAAAACAAACCGATGACGCCCAGCAATAAAGACACCGCGCCAGCGCAGAGCAAAAGCCAGCGCAGGGTCGGCGAAAGGGGTTTGACTTGCGGGATTAATTCATTTTTCAACATAATCTACCTAGTGCCCACACACAAGGCCCAGCATACAGGATGGCTGGGCCTTGTGGCAGCAGTTTCTTACAAAAGGCCAAGGCCCTTCACCACAACATTACGCAGTCGCAACGGCCTCATCGCCCGCAAAAACCGTGCGAATCACTTCTTTATAGTATGCAAAGGCTTCTTTAGCCCCTTCAACCGCTTCCGCTGCCTCAGCTTCGCTTAACGGCAGCGCATTCAATTGAGCGCAAAACTGACGCCAGTGAGGCGCACGACCATCAGCATGGCCCACTAAGTGGCTGGCACCGTTGTGCTCATCAATGCTGATTTTTTTTGCTTCTTTAAACAAAATGGCCGCCCCTAAATTAGAGCCTTCTGCACAGTACAACCAACCTAAAGCGCGTGGAAAAGTGGGCGCTGGCAAGGCACCATCCATCGACACCTCTTGACTTTCCAGGGCCTTCAAATCAACCAAAACAGCGTCATAGCGCGCCAAAGCCAATAGCTCTGGCATGTGCTGATTTAACTGTGCGTCGCGATAAACCGGCTCAAGAATCTTATGAAAAACGGCCTGAGCCTGTAAGAACTTAGCGTAGTTTTCTTTTTTATCAAACGGCTTAACCGACATAACCAAGTTATCCACGCTGTCATGGTTGGTACGGGTTTGTTCTCTTAAGCGCTCTGTGGTGTTCATATTACATTTCCTATTAACTGTCTGTGCATGGCAATTAGCCACGTGATGATGATTAAATATCAATACGAATGATACTAATTCCTATTCTACACGCAGTCAATCGAAAATAAAGCGTTAATCAGTACTTAATTGTTTTGTTATTGTTTTGTTTCTCAAAATAAAACCGCCCTTTGACAACACAAACATCCTTCAGGCCCTAGACGAGCCCATTGCCTGAAGCTTTAGCTCAAAGTAAACAACCAAAAAAACTAGCCCTTTCCGATCACCAAAGACAAAATGCCAGCGGCGATCAACGGCCCCACCGGCACGCCCCGAAATAAAGCCACACCCAAAACCGTGCCCACCAAAAGGCCAGCCACGGTTGATGGCTGATTACTCATCAAGCTCACGCCCCTGCCACCAAGCCAAGACACCATGACCCCAATCATGATCGCCATAATCGACTGCCAGTGAAAAAATGAGCCAATAACCTCTTGAGCGGTGATTTTACCGCTGGCAATCGGTGCCAGAACCCCCACGGTTAGCACCAAAATACCAATGGTGAGCCCATATTTTTCAACCCACGGAAAAAACTGAGCCAACGGCGTGATGCGGATCATCAATAAAATTAAGATGGCTAAAGTCACCGTCATGTTTTGGCTAATAATGCCTAAACCCGCCAACACCAATAAAATCAGCAGGGTTGGATCAAAAGAAATCATAAAATACTTTCTGGTATTAATAAAATATAGAGGCTTAAATGCCAAAGCCTACCCCCTAGCTTTAAGTTTACACCTAGGGTCAAGTTGTGGTCCTGCGCCCTTGCGCTCACCTTACTGGCGAGCGAAAACCGCGCCCGAAGGACCGTATTTTAATGGCCATGCGCAGAGTCGTCGATGATTGCCCCTAATTTTTAAACTTTAGATTACAAATAGATTGAAAAATGTTTTATCATAGGAGCCTTATGTCATAGACCATCATGCGCCTACTTGTATTTTACTGTCTAGCCTAAGCCATAAAGCCACACACTTATGCTTAAACCAAGGCCGCTTATGGCACTTAAAGTAAAAGAACCCACATTTAGACTGCCTTAAACACTAAAATTTTGTTAAAATACAGATGTTTTATCAAGCGTTGTTAACAACCGCAAGATAACAGACACAAAAACAGCCACTTGATCATTGAAGCCAAAATAAACGTGCATAATCATACTTACCACCATTCTGAATCAATCCTCACCACCCTGCTGATTTACGGCATAGGGTTGATTCTTGCCATCATTGTGCCTAGCTACTTCATCTGGGGGCCTAATATCCCCACGACGTCCTACGTTTTTACCCACAACGCCACCCTAATTGGCACGACGTTTACCCTGGTGTTTATCTCATTACGCCAGCTAAGCCGCTATCCTGGCTCACAAGCAACGGCGTACACCATTCCCACAGTGACGTTTTGGTATGCCGCCCTATTTGCCTACCTCATCGTGACCCGTAGCTACTATTCGATTTACTTCATAGCGTATAGCTTTGGCCTGACCGTGTTGTACTGCTTCGCCAGCTATTTCTTGATCAGACGCATTAAAAAAACCATCATTGCCTATCCAGGCTACGGCAAAACCGCCTCGCTGAAAGAGATTCCAGGCGTGCGTTGGGTCGAATTCAAGCGCCCGCGCTTACCCAGCGTGCACATTGATGGCATTGCCGCCGACTTAAACACCAAGGCCGAGCCAGAGTGGCAGCACTTTTACGCCACCTGTGCGCTGAATCGCATCCCCGTGTTTAACCACAAGCAGTTAAGAGAATCATTAACCGGCCGAGTAAAGATTGAGCACCTGTATGAGAACCAGCTGGGCGCGGTGATGCCGTCGGTTCCTTATCAGCTATTGAAACGCCTATTAGACACCGTCATGGTCTTGCTCAGTTTTCCCGTTGTGCTGCCCATCATGTTGCTCACCGCGATCATCATTAAGTTTGAAAGCCCCGGCCCCATCATGTTCATCCAGAAACGTGTGGGCCAAGGCAATAAGGTTTTTAAAATTTATAAATTCCGCAGCATGTGTCAAGATTCAGAAAAGTCTGGCGCCCAATTCGCCAGCAGCAACGACTTTCGCGTCACGCGCGTGGGTAAGTTCATCCGCAAAACCCGCATTGACGAACTGCCCCAGTTTTTTAACGTGCTTAAAGGCGACATGAGCCTAATTGGCCCTCGCCCAGAACAAAAAGTGTTTGTGGATCAGTTTACCCAAGAAATTCCCTTTTATGCCTACCGACACATGGTCAAACCAGGCATTTCTGGGTGGGCTCAAGTCATGCACGGCTACGCCGCCGACGCAGACGAAACCCAAGTAAAAATTGAGCATGACTTTTACTACATTAAATATTTTTCTTTATGGTTAGACATTTTGATTATTTTCAAAACCATTAAAACCATGCTTTCAGGCTTCGGCGCCCGATAGGTAATGTGTAAACTATGATTTTTCTTGTATTCATCGAGCTCATTCTTCTGCTCCTCCTCAGTATTTACGAACTAGGAGGTGGCATGGTGCCGAATGAGTTATTAATATATTTTTTATTAGCAGTACAAGTTACATCACTTTATTATGGCTATAGCCAAATAAAATCCAGACCATTGTTTTTCCTTATGGTTAGCATGTTTATCTTATTTATCTATAGCAGATTCATGCTAGAGGCATTTAACCTAATGCCTTATAATATTTCTTGGGCGTCACGGTTTGTACAATATAATTTCCCCATTCCCACTCTAAATGAAACAATATTTGTCTATCTATATGCCTCAGTATTTTTCTTGCTAGGCTTTTACTTAACAAACCGTGTCTGCAAGAAACAAATTAAGTATAGAGATCCTTTAAATCTAAATGTACCTAATAACTTCTTACTAATCTGCTACAAAATAGGCGTATGCCTGCTCATTCTCAGCTTACCTGGCATGGGTTTAAAACTCATTACAACAATGCAACATGTCCTTACATATGGTTACCATGGGTTTTACACTGGGATTGAACAAAGCTCCTTAGAACGACTTGTTGAATTCATTAGCTATAAGTTTTTTATTCTAGGCTTATCATTTTATTTAGTGGCCCCCTTAACCACTAAAAAATTTTTTAGGGTTTCACTGTTAATGATCGTTGTTAGCGGTGTCTATTTATTCTTAGGAAAGCGCGCTGAGTTTGGTATTACTATTATGTTTATATTATGGTATTGGTTAAGTTACCAACGGCGGCCTTCTTCTAAAGGTGCTTTCAAATTAAAACGTAAAACTAGAGTATTATTGGCCTTACTTGTTCCCTCCTTAATACTATCTATGCAATATGTTGGTAAGATAAGGGGCGGGCAAACCAGCAATGATCTTCACGTAGTCTCATCAATTGTAGAGCAAGGAGTCTCTGGTATTATCTTACCTTACTATATTGATTACAAAAAAGAAATGCCTGATCATTCAATGCCTTACATTTTAGCACCCATCGTTGATCGAATGGCTCGAGGAGGACAATCAGTTGAAACAATTAAAAACACTAATTACTTATCCCATCACCTCACTTATACTCTTGATCAAAAAGCATACTTTTCAGGTGAAGGGTTAGGAACCAGTTTCATTGTGGAGCTATACTCAATAAACATAGCTTTCGTCATTTTCGGTATGTTCGTATTAGGTAGTTTTATTTCTATATTTGAAGGTAACAAAAACCACCCCGCATTTAAGTTTGCTTCTTATATGATTATGACGACACTATTTTTTCTCCCCAGGGGAGCCATCTTCGAATATTTCTATGAAATAATTTTTTTCATGTGCTTCTTTATATTTATCAAAAATTTATATTATTCCGCAAGAAAAAATAGTCAACATTTCCCAACTTACTCTTAAAATAGAGTTAAATAAAATGGATATTTAATATATATGGCAATTTTACTGACTGGTGGTAATGGTTATATCGGCTCACATACCATTATTGAATTACAAAAAAACAATCATGAAATAGTTGTGCTTGATAACCTTAGCAACTCTTCCAAACTAGTCTTAAGCAGAGTAGAAAAAATAACTGGACAATCCATCATTTTCTATCAAGGTGATATTCGTGATCGATCTGTATTAAGAACAATTTTTAGTCAGCACAAGATTACAGCGGTAATCCATTTTGCAGGGCTAAAATCTGTGAGTGAAAGCGTTCAAAACCCCGCAAAGTATTATGACAATAACGTAACGGGAAGCCTTGTTCTCATTCAGGAAATGGCCACTGCAGAAGTATTTACGCTTATATTTAGTTCATCAGCAACTGTTTATGGTATCCCAAAGACTGTGCCGATTAATGAATCTGAAGTAGTAGGTAATACGACGAACCCATATGGCACTTCTAAATTAATGGTAGAGAAAATATTGCATGACATTGTCAAAACAGACCCTCGCTGGTCAGTAACATTACTCAGATACTTTAATCCTGCGGGCGCCCATGAGAGCGGGCTGATTGGGGAGGATCCTAATGGGATACCCAATAACTTACTTCCCTATATCACACAAGTTGCCGTTGGGAAGCTAGATGAGCTTCTGGTTTTTGGTCATGATTACCCTACCCCTGATGGTACTGGTGTGCGAGACTATATTCATGTTTGTGATCTTGCTAATGGCCACCTAAAAGCCTTAGAAACACACCAACATGAATCTGGCATATTCACCTACAATTTAGGAACTGGTAAAGGCTACTCTGTTCTTGAGGTGATAAACGCATTTAAAGAAGCAACTGGTATAAATATACCGTATAAAATCACTGCCAAACGCGATGGTGACGTAGCTTCTTGCTTTGCGGACGTAGGTAAAGCACAGAAAAAGCTCAATTGGCAGTGCTCACGTGACCTCTTACTCATGATGCAAGACTCCTGGCGCTGGCAATGCAACAATCCTAATGGCTATAAAACCTCAGCCATCACTTCGGAGTAACAATATAAATGTCAAGAAAAATTACTAAAGTTGTTTTCCCAGTTGCTGGCTTAGGGACACGCTTTCTACCGGCAACCAAAGCCAGCCCTAAAGAAATGTTACCCATCGTTGACAAACCATTAATACAATATGCTGTAGAAGAAGCAGTCGAAGCAGGCTGCACTGAGATGATTTTCGTAACCGGTAGAAATAAACGCAGCATTGAAGATCATTTTGATAAAGCTTATGAGTTAGAAACCGAACTGGCTTATAAAAACAAAACTGCCTTACTAGAGCACGTGCAAAATATTCTTCCTACTAACGTTAGCTGCCTATTCATCCGGCAAACTGAAGCCCTTGGCTTGGGCCATGCCGTGGCCTGCGCAAAACCCGCGGTAGGCAATGAGCCATTTGCTGTTATCTTAGCAGACGACCTCATTGATGCACCTAAAGGTGCACTCGCACAAATGGTCAATCAATATGCAGCCGCTGACGCCAGTATTTTGGCCGTTGAGCCTGTGCATCCCCGTGAAACTGGCTCATATGGTATTGTTGAAATAAACTCCCAAAATCAAATCACCAGTATTGTAGAAAAGCCACACCCTGATGTCGCGCCATCTAACCTGGCCGTAGTGGGTCGTTATATTTTAACGCCAAAAATATTTGAACTGTTGGCCACGACCCAACGAGGTGCCGGTGGAGAAATCCAACTGACCGATGCCATTGCACAGCTACTTAAACAAGAAACCGTCTTAGCCTATAAGTTTGAAGGTGTCCGTTATGATTGTGGTAGTAAGCTAGGCTACCTAAAAGCGACCGTGGAATATGCCCTCAAGCACTCGGAAGTTAAACATGACTTCCTAGAGTATATTAGAACTATTCAATTTAAAAGTAATATACCAACTTAGAAATGACTGCTCCAATGGCTTCCTTAAAAAGAAATATTGTTGCCTTATTCTTTATGCAAGGCATCAATTACTTAGTCCCTCTCCTAACGCTTCCCTATTTAACTAGAACATTGGGGGTATATGAGTATGGCGCAATGAATATCGGTTTAAGCATTATTCAATACGCTATTTTATTGACTAATTTTGGTTTCAATTTGAGTACAACAAAAAAAATATCGCTCAATAGGCACAGCCCTCAAAAAATAAATGAGATTTTTTGGGAAACTATTTACTCTAAAAGCTTGTTAGCATTGGTTTCTCTATTTGCCATGACGTTAGTCATTATTCAAATAGATACAGTTTATGAGGTTCGCTGGATTATCTTGGCTTTATCTATTCAAGTCATTGCTGCGATTATAACACCAGATTGGTTTTTTCAAGGGCTTGAGAAAGTCAGCCAAGTTTCAATCATTACCTCGTGCTGTAAACTATTCACCATTCCATTATTATTTTGGATGGTTAGAAGCCCTGCTGATGTAGTTCTTGCAAGCGCCATCCAAAGTGCTACAATTTTACTGGCAGCTATCCTAGCTTTATATTTAGTTTCAAAAGAAAACATAATTAAAAAAGCCAAAATAAATATACATGGAATTAAAAATGCTTTGTATGAGTCCTTACCTCTATTTATTGGTACTTTAGCTATTAGTGTTTACAACGCAAGTACCCCGCTAATTCTTGGTCTAGTCAATACATTTGAAGAAGTAGGCTACTACTCTGCAAGTTTTAGGATTAGAGGTGCACTAACTGGATTATTTTTAGTTTTAGGCCAAGTCTTTTACCCGAGAGCATCTAAATTATTCGCTGACAACCCCACTGAGGGTTATCTATTTGTTAGAAAGCTAATTTTTTACCTTTTTCCTTTTGCTGTTCTAGGTAGCATATTTTTTTATTATATAGTACCTATGCTTGCTCCTTTAGTGCTGGGAGAAGAGTTTAGTCACACCCAAACCATTTTAAAAACAATGGCCCCTATGATCATTCTTACACCATATGCAGTTATATTTGCTAATTACTTATTACTACCACTAGGTTATAAAAAACCGTACTTTATTATGCCTATAGTCACCGCTATTTTACACATACCTTATACTATTCTATTAAGCTCTAAATATGGGGCTATTGGTGCTGGTTATTCTATTCTAATAACTGAAATAATTAGCTGTTTAGGATTGTTTATTATTTGCCTTAAACTCACAGACATAAAAAAATACTTAAAACCATCCAGGGCAATTCATGTTAAATAATAAAATTTCACTCATTATTCCTGTTTATAATGTTTCCGCCTATATAGAATCATGCCTATCTAGCGTATTAAAACAAACCTATCCTAACTTTGAAGCTCTGGTTGTTGATGATGGTAGCCCTGATAATTCAATTGAGCTTGCTAAAGACATTATAGGGAATGACCCTCGCTTTCACATTATTACCAAAAAAAATGGCGGCCTTGGCTCAGCTCGTAACCTTGGCCTGAAACATGCAACAGGTGAATATATAGCCTTCTTAGACAGTGATGATACTATTGAACCAGATTTTCTGGAGTGTTTAATCAAAAAAATCACTTTGGAAAAAGCTGACATTTGTGTCTGCGCAATGAATTATATTTCTGAGGATGGTCAGCACATCAAAATAAACTATAGCAATGCGACAGATTATTATCAGAAAAAAGACATACTGTTAACTTTACGTAGCATCACATCTTTTATGTGTGACAAGCTGTTCAAAAGAAATGTTTTTGATGGCGTATACTTTAATGAAAACATCACATATGAAGATACACATTTGTGCTTTCGTTTACTGTACAATAAAAAAATCGTTAGTATAAACAAACCACTATACAACTACCTACAAAGAGCTGGTTCTATTATGCATCAATACGATGAGAACTATTTAAACAGTAGACTAGCTGTTTCTCAATCATATAAAGACTTTCTCTACGAGGAAAATATTTATGATGTTTACGCAAACTATTATCAATATAGCTATTTAGTAAACTATGTTTTCTATGCCGCTATAAATTTTGCCCAGTACTCTCCCAACTATAGCATTGATATGAAATTTTTATTTAAAACTGTAGATAAAGATATATTCTCCACAAGGAATATTCTTAAATTTATTAGCAAGGATAAAGTAAGAATGATGTCTTTATTGCTAATTAAACATACTCCCATCCTATTTAAATATGTTGTAAAATTCAAAGAAAAATCTTTGTAATTTATTAAAGGTCTCAAATGAAACGAGTAATTACCTACGGTACTTTTGACCTACTACATTACGGTCATATTAATTTATTAAAACAGGCTAAAGAATTAGGTGACTATCTTGTGGTTGGCTTATCAACGGATGAGTTTAACTTAGCCGCTAAAAATAAAATTTGCTACTTCACTTACGAAGAAAGAAAAAAACTTTTAGAGTCAATACGATATGTAGACCTAGTTATTCCTGAAGAAAACTGGGAACAAAAAATAACAGACATCAAGCTATATCACATCGATCAGTTTGTGATTGGAAATGACTGGGCTGGTCATTTTGATAATTTGAAGCCGTATTGTGACGTACGATATTTAGACCGTACCCCTGAAATTTCTACAACTAAAATTAAAAATGACATGAAAGTATAAGTAACTATGCATATAAGTCGTTTAGCGAAAATATTTGCGTTATATATTATGCGTTTATTTAGCATAATAAATATTGTTATACCAAAAAAGGATAACACAATCCTTTTTTTTAGTAATAATTATAATTTTAATGATAATAACAAAGCCTTACTTCAATTAATGCTAGACCGTGGCTATAATAATAAATACAAAATTTATGTGAGCACACCCGATCCTATTAAAGAAAAAAATAGTGTCAAAAATGTCACTCATATACCCACTTTACTTGCTCCATTCATTTTCTTGAACGCAAAATTTTGCTTTTATGACGGTGGCACATTAAAAATAAAACCCAGTAAATCCCAAATGGTTATTTCACTTTGGCACGGGATACCTTTAAAAAAAATTGGCATCCTTGCTAATGAGCAATTAACAGCATTAGATCGATATGATGATTTTACTAAGATTATTGTGCCTCATTCGTCTTTGAGTCAAATCTTTGAAGACTCTTTTGGCTGCAGTAAGGATAAAATATTAATTAACGGTTACCCAAAGAATGACCACTTATTTATTAAAAATCCTTTAGTTTGGCAACTGATGTCTCGCCAACAAGGTGATTATAAAAAAAGTATCCTATGGATGCCTACCTTCAGGCGCTCTATAAATGGTCGTTATAGTGATGGCGTTAGCTCTGATGATGAGCTTGATTTACCTATTCTTAAATCTATAGACGATATAGTTAAATTAAACTCCTTTCTAAAAAATTTATCATTATTATTTGTAATTAAATTACATCCATATTCGAGTCTTAATAATGAGTTAGTCAACTTACCAAATCTTTCAAACATTAGCTTGGTTAGAAATGATGACTTAAATAGTACCAAAATCATTAACTACCAATTTGTAAACGCTTTTGATGGATTACTCACTGATTACTCTTCTATTTATTTTGATTATTTACTATTGGACAAGCCTATAGGCTTTACGATCGACGACATCGAAAAATATGAGAATACACGAGGTTTTAATTTTCCAAACCCATTAGCGTTAATGCCAGGATCGAAAATCTCAACTTATAATGAGCTCTGTCATTACTTAAGTACATTTATGCAGCCAGATGAAGATGAATATAAAAAATTTCGGAATCAAATACGCAATCAATTTCATGAGTATCATCATGGTAATGCTACAGAATCTTTATTAAATTTTATAAAATTAAAAAAATGACAAACCTAACGACTATTCCAAAATTTTCAGTATTAATGTCTATCTATTATAAAGAAGACGCTAAGCACTTTCAGGAAGCTTTAGAAAGTATTTGGGATAAACAAACCTGTAAGCCTGATGAAATAATTTTGATTCAAGACGGTCCTTTAACCCCTGAACTATATAGCGTCATAGATTCTTGGCTGAACACCTATCCTCACATATTTAAAACGACAAAACTATCTGAAAATGTAGGAACAGGAAAAGCAAAAAATATTGGTTTGAATGAATGCTTATATGACTATGTTGCCATAATGGATACTGACGACCTTGCTGTACCAGATAGATTTGAACGACAATTAAAATTTTTAATGAATCATCCAGACGTGGTTCTTGTCGGTGGGCAAATTATTGAATTTGAAGGAAGTGTAAATAACCCACTTTCAATTAAAAAAGTACCAACATCTCATGACGAAATCATAAGTTATGCCAAAAAACGCTCTCCTTTTAATCACCCTTCGACCATGTATAAAAGAACGGTCATTCAAGACGTAGGTGGTTATCAGCACCATTTACTCATGGAGGACTATAACTTATGGATCCGTATTTTAGCTGCAGGCTATAAAACCACTAATTTGGATCAAGTTTTGGTATATATGCGCTCAAGAAAAGCCATGCTAGGCCGCCGACGTGGATTGGTTTATATAAAAAGTGAATGGCAAATGATGCAGCTTAAAAATAAACTTCAATTTCAGCATTATCTTTCTGGTATACCTATTTTTATTTTAAGATCTGCGCCAAGATTATTGCCAGCCTCATTATTGAATTACGTCTATAGTGTATTACGCAGTAATTAATCGTATTTAACCGGCGACTTATTTTCAAAACATCTAATTACATTAGCTGTGTAATACTGTAATGACCCAACAGTTTCTGCTCAACTTTAGCTGCTAAAGCATACGCTTCAGCAGGGGTTTTCATCTTGAAAACCTGATGCGACCGCTCATGGTTATAGAATTGAAACCAGCGGCCCAAATCTAGCCTGGCAGCACTGAGTGATTCAAAGTTATATAACCATAAGCATTGCTTTTTGACCGTTCGAATCAAACTTTCAGCCATGCCGTTTTGCTGCGGCGTATGTGGACGTATAAACTCTTGAGCCAGGCAGATATGGCAGATTTGGCAGATTTTACATTGCCATTTTTACTGAGGCTGCACCCCAGTAGCTCTCTAGTGTGCTAATCCATGACTAGGATTTAGGATTAAGGCCACCCAACGATCCTATCACCACACAAAACTCTGGCAATATATTGACCAGTGTTCATTAGGTGTGAATACCTCAGAGATGCTGCTAGGCACTCATGGTCTAGAGCCTATTTTACACTGCCGACACTGTCAGTACTTTAGCTTCGTAATTCTCTGCGCCGTGCCCTTTCTTTTATCCAAAAAAAAGAATACGAATTTTTATCCTTAGGCAAATTAAATGTAACCCAATATATTTTGTCATTATCACCCCCTAGCAGTACAATAGGGCAACACCCAAAACATGACAATACACAGAACACCCACCAGGAGTCCCATTATGAAAACAGTTTGGCTAAGCATTATTCTGGCCTCTTTGTCTTTAACCGCTTGCGTTAACCAGGCCAAAGAGGCAAGAAAAGCCACCGCGATTGATGCGCCGCCTCCACACGTACAACCCACTAACGAAGACATCTCGCGTTAAGCTGTACTTTTTATTTAAAATGAGCGACACTTTTATTAAGGTCTCGCTCATTTTTGATGTGGATCAGGCATGAGCTGGGGCTTCATGAGTCCATCTTTAGGAGTTAACCATGCTTAAAAAAACTTTGGCGATCGCTTTACTTGGTTGCAGCACGCTCGTTTTGGCCCAGGGCGGCTATGTGAATAATGCCGCCAGCGGTTATACTGGCCCAGGCACCACCATTAACCTAAGCAACATCAAGCAGGCGCTAACGCTACCGGACGACAGCAAGGTTCGCCTACAGGGTAAGCTAGTCAAACAGCTCAGTAAGGATAAGTACCAACTGCAGGACAACACTGGCACCATCACGGTTGAAATCGACCAAGATAAATGGCGTGGCCAGGTTGTTGGCCCCAATGACATTGTGGAGCTCTACGGTGAGATCGACAAAGACCGCCGCGGTACCGAAGTCGACGTCGACTTGATTACCAAAATGAATTAAAAAAAGGCCCTAGCTTCTGCTAGGGCCTTTTTTTAAACATTCTATTTTAAAACAGCGTGCTTAAAAGCGTTGATCCAAGATTGCGGGCAAACACAGCTCGCGCACAAACGAGGCTTCAGACAGCTGTAATAAGCTCTTGGTCATCAAGACCACATCATGCACCGGAATGGTTTCTCCCGCCCCAGCTCGGGCAGCCTCTGCCACCGGCACCGACAGGTCATCATCGGTATTTAAATAGCCTAGCTGCAAAGTCGTCACCCCTAGCTTTTGAGCCCGATACCCTTCTCTAAGCGCGTCGGCAATGCCATTAAGGGCTGTTTTGGTGGCACCAAAGGTGACTTCTGGCCGCCCACTTTGGCGCAGCGCCGAGGTCGAACCGGTGAGGATGATGCGCGGTCGGCTAGAAGCGAGGACTTTTGGCATCAGGCGCTTGATGAGTAAAATCGTGGCCGTGACATTGCTGTTCACTATGGTCATGATTTCTAAATCGTCATCCTGCTGAAAATCATAATCATCGGCAAAGGCGTTGGCCTCCCACAGGCCCAAATTGTAAATCAACACGTCCACAACCTCGGGTAACCCTGCTGCAATTACCCCCACTGCCTGTTGTGGCTGGCTCAGGTCGGCCTCAATCCAATGCACCGTCCCGGCTGATGCTTGCACTGCCCCGACGGGCTGTTTACGCGCGACCCCATACACTTGGTCTTCGGCACCGCCAAGCCCCTCTAGCAGCGCACGCCCTAGCCCCTTACTGGCCCCCACAATCACAATATTCATAGCATTCCTTTTGTCGTTAGGCCCTCATTCAATAACAAATAGGAAGAGAAGTAAAGCCTACGCTGATTAAATCACGCTATGGCTTAATCGCTTTACCTTAACATTAAAAAACCCTTTGATTCGACTAGGAATAAAAGGGTTTGGTGATGAGGTGAGCGTGGTTATTGTGCGGTAATCATGGTGCCCACGCCTGCTGCGGTAAAAATTTCCAGCAGCAAGACGTGTAAAATGCGCCCATCAATAATGTGCACGGCCTGAACGTTGTCCTGAGCCGCTTCTAGCGCTGCTTGAATCTTAGGCAACATGCCGCCGTAAAGGGTGCCATCAGCAATCAGTTCTGCGATCGAATCGGCATTCAAGCGCGTCAACAGTTCGCCCTGCTTGTTCAATACGCCGGCGGTATTGGTCATCAAGATGAGCTTTTCAGCCGCCAGCGTTTTGGCCAGCTCGCCCGCCACTAGGTCTGCATTAATGTTGAACGCCTCGCCCTTACTGCCCACGCCAATAGGCGCCACCACGGGAATAAAGCCTTGGCCGGTCAGGGCATCGATCAAACTGGTGTCGATGGATTCGATTTCACCCACTTGGCCAATGTCGATGTTGTTGGCCTTTTCGTCCTGCATCCATAGTTTTTTAGCGCGGATAAAATGGCCATCTTTTCCGGTGATGCCAACGGCTTTACCGCCATACTGGTTAATCATGGACACGATTTCTTTATTCACGCCGCCGCCCAAAACCATTTCCACCACATCCATGGTTTCGCGGTCGGTGACGCGCATGCCCTGAATAAAGGCGCCTTCTTTACCCACACGCTCCAAAGCGTTGTTGATTTGTGGGCCACCACCGTGTACCACGATTGGGTTCATGCCCACCAGCTTAAGCAACACAATGTCTTTGGCGAAGTTTTGCTTCAGCTCTTCGTCAATCATGGCATTGCCGCCATACTTCACCACAATGGTACTGCCAGAAAACTCGCGAATATAAGGCAAAGCCTCGGCCAGAATCAACGCCTTATCATCGGCGGTTAAGTGACTCATGTTTTTCTCTCTTTGTTTAGCAGATCAATAAATGTCTAAATGCAGCAATGGCTGCTTCTTCATATGAGAGAAGCAGCCATTAAAAACCGATTCAGCCTATACGTCGTCGCCCTATTTTTAGCACACTGTGCCCATTACAGCAATGGACTCATAATGAAAAACAGCTTTTCCAGAAACTTTTTCCTAATTGGCCGCTCTGCCCATACCGCCACATCCAGACGCTCCGACTGATTCAAATAGCCTTCTTGTAATAAAGCGACCTCGTTGGCAAACACCTGATCGTCTACGGCAATCGTGACTTCTAAATTTAACCACAGGCTGCGCATGTCCATGTTAACCGTCCCCACCATGGTTAACTGGTTGTCCACCAATACGCTCTTGGTGTGTAACAGACCGCCGGTAAACTGATAAATCTCCACGCCAGCACTTAATAGTTCATCAAAAAACGCCCTCGATGCCCATTTAACCATGGTGGAATCATTGTGCTTGGGCACGATAAGCTGTACCCGCACGCCGCGAAAAGACACCACTTTAAGCGCTTCTAAGAGCGAATTGCTCGGCACAAAGTAAGGCGTGGTGATCACCACTTCAGTGGTGGCCGCGTAAATGGCCGACAGCAGCGATTGATTCATTAAGTCTTCAGGAAAGCCAGGCCCGGTCGCCAACAGTTGAACCGCATGGCTGTTGTGGCCGCTGACGGCAATCGCGGGCTGGGTCGGGTGCGGTGGCAGCATGCGCTGTCCGGTTTCTATTTCCCAATCCCAAGCGTGTAGGCCATTCAACACGGCGGCGATGGGGCCAGTCATGCGCACCATGACGTCAATCCATTGGCCGACGTTGGCGCCCTGTTTAAAATAGGCAGGATCGACCATGTTCATACTGCCAGTATAGGCGATGCTGTTGTCGATGACGATGATTTTTCGGTGCTGGCGCAAGTCCATGCGCCGAAAAAACATCCGCACCGGGCTCACGTGTAAGGCTTCGACAATGTCGATGCCCACCGCCCTCATTTGCGCCGGCGTTTTGCTTTTAAAAAAAGCCGCACTGCCGACCGAATCCAACATCACATGGCAGCTGACGCCTCTGTTTTGAGCCCGTATCAGGGCTGCTTTCACTTCATCGGCCAAACCGCCGTTATGCCAGATGTAAAACACCATTTTAATGCTGTCATCGGCCGCATCGATGTCTTGCACCACGCTCTTTAGCGCCTCGGTGGCATTGTCTAAAATGTGTAATTCATTGCCCATTAAACAGGGAATCGACAAGCGATTTTGGCACAAATTAAATAAGGGCGTCGCAATCACCGATGCCTGCTTCAGGACCAAACGAGGGGCTGCATTTAAATCCTTCACCCAGTCATGAAAAGGCGCCATCATGGCGTTGGCGTTTTTAGCGCGTTCCTTACCTAAATAGATTTCCCCTATGATCAAATACAAAAAAACGCCTATAAATGGGATCAAAAAGATCACCATCAACCATGCTAAAGTCACCGACACGACTTGACGCTTCATCAACAATCTAAACGTCACCGAGGCCACCAACAGCCAATACAAAATAGGCAGCATGATTTGCAGCACATTGGTCATATCCACGCCTAAATCTGCCCAAAAAGCCATGCCTAATACCCCTTATCAATATTCTTAAACTCGCCTTGCGAGTGCATACAGGCGTGTTTGAAGCATACCACAACTCACCTCAAACCCACTGCATGATCAAGTGACTAAATCAAATTAATCGCTGCGCCCCTTTACCTGAGCTGGATCAGCTTTTGGCCAACGTCATCAAAAAACCATTGCCTTTTCATAATTTTTGTCGTAGATTTAATTCCATCTTTGCATAAAGCATAGATCCAAGCATAGATCTAATAAATATAAGTTATAAGTCCACAGTGAAAATGATTTAGGAGAAACATCATGATCAAGCATATTGCCTTAACTGCGATCTCTTTAGCCGTATTGTCTACGCCTATTTTTGCCAAAGAATACACGGGCACCCTTAAAAAAATTAAAGATTCCGGCACCATTGTTTTGGGCCACCGCGACTCTTCTATTCCTTTTTCTTACATTGCCAACAACCCAAGGCAGCCCATCGGCTATTCACACGACCTACAGTTAAAAGTGGTTGAAGCAGTTAAAAAAGAATTAAAAATGCCTAACCTTAAGGTTCGCTACAATCTAGTGACCTCACAAAACCGTGTGCCTTTGGTGTCTAACGGCACGGTCGACATTGAGTGTGGTTCTACCACCAACAATGAAGAGCGCCAAAAACAGGCGGCTTTCTCAGTAGGCATTTTTGAAATTGGCACCCGCCTCTTGACCGCTAAAACCTCAGGCATTAAAGAGTTTACCGACCTAAAAGGCAAAACCCTGGTGACCACTGCGGGCACCACCTCTGAACGCTACATTCGTGCCTACAATGCCAAAAACAACGCCGGTATTAAAATCATTTCCGCCAAAGACCACGGCGATGCCTTCTTGCTGTTAGAAAACCGCCGTGCTGATGCCTTCATGATGGACGATGCCCTATTGTATGGTGAAATTGCCAAGTCAAAAAACCCTGGTAACTGGGTGGTGACGGGCAAGCCTCAGTCATTTGAAATTTATGGCTGCATGATGCGTAAAGGCGATGCCGACTTTAAGCGCGTGGTCGACAACGCCATTATTGCCACCTATAAATCAGGTGAAATCAACACGATTTACAATAAATGGTTCCAAAAACCTGTCCCCCCTAAAAACCTAAACTTGAACTTCCCAATGTCAAACGAGCTAAAAAGCTTGATTACGAAGCCTCACGATAAAGCGGCATAACGAAGCGACTGGCGTTCACGCCATGACCCACAGCCAAGTCGCCTGACTTGGCTGTGTTTGTAAGGTTTACCATAAAGGGGTTCACATGGACTATAGCTGGAATTGGTCCGTTTTATTCAGTGACACAGGGATCGGCACCGAAACCTATTTAAGCTGGATCATTACCGGATTAGGATGGCTTTTTGCCATTTCTATCACTGCCTGGATCATCGCTATGGTGATCGGCACCACACTAGGCATTATGCGCACGCTGCCCAACCGTTGGGCGCGGGGCATCGCCACCACCTACGTCACCATTTTTCGTAACGTACCGCTACTGGTACAGCTGTTCCTTTGGTATTACGTATTGCCTACGCTGATGCCGCGCGGCATGCAAGACTGGTGGTATCAAAGCCTAGCGCCAGAAACCTCGGCCTACATTTCTGCCGCCATTGGCTTGGGCCTATTTACTGCGGCACGGCTGTGTGAGCAGGTTCGTACCGGCATTGAATCTTTACCTAAAGGGCAACTCAATGCGGCTTATGCGATGGGCTTTAGCCTACCTCAGGTGTATAAAATTGTGCTGTTGCCGCAGGCTTTTCGCATGATTTTACCGCCGTTAAGCTCGGAGCTAACCAACTGTTTTAAGAATGCGTCGATTGCCTCATTGGTGGGCGCGGCAGAGCTGATTACCCAAATCAAGACCGCCAGCGAATACACGCAAAATACCTTTGAATTTTTAACCTATGCCACAATTTTGTATTTGATCATTAATCTACTGTTGATTTTTGGCATGAATACGCTGGAAAAGAAACTGCGCATCCCCGGCATGCTGACAGGAGGTAAGTCATGAACTTCTGGAGCGACCTCCCCTTAGCCTTGCCTGGCCTACAGGCCGGCCTATGGATGACCCTAAAAGTTTTGGCCTTTGGCGTTTTAGGCGGCATTGTCATTGGCACCCTATTGGCCTTGGCCCGTCTGTCACGCTTTACTTTACTGAGCCAGGCCGCCAAACTGTACGTGAACTACTTCCGCTCGGTACCCCTGCTGTTGGTATTGCTGTGGTTTTACTTTGCTGTGCCCCTAATTTATCACTGGGTGACCGGCAACTTCATGACCATTGACACGGCCTTTGCCTCATCGGTGGTGGCGTTTATGCTGTTCGAAGCGGCTTATTTCTCCGAAATCGTCCGTGCCGGCATTCAATCCATTTCCAAAGGCCAAATGCAAGCCTCCTACGCCTTAGGTATGACCTATGGGCAAACCATGCGGCTCATTATTTTGCCTCAGGCCTTTCGCAAAATGACGCCGTTGCTGCTGCAACAAAGCATTATTTTGTTCCAAGACACGACGTTGGTTTACGCCGTTGGCTTAACCGACTTTTTCCGATCGGCTTCTGTTCGTGGCGACTTAATGGGCTTACTGACCCCTTACATTATTTTTGTGGGCGTGGTTTATTTCATCATCAGCTTTATCGCTTCTAGCCTCGTCAAACAGTTACAAAGAAAGATCAGCGTATGACCCAAACGACAAATATGATTGAGATTCAAAACATCAGCAAGTGGTATGGTGACTTTCAGGTGCTCACCGATTGCAGCACCACGGTGAAAAAAGGTGAGGTCATTGTGGTCTGCGGCCCGTCGGGCTCAGGCAAATCCACCTTGATCAAATGCGTCAATGCACTGGAGCCTTTTCAACAGGGCCAAATCGTGATTGATGGCATCAAGCTCAAAGACAGCCAAACCGACCTGTCCAAGCTGCGTAGTCGCGTCGGCATGGTGTTTCAACATTTTGAGCTCTTCCCTCACCTGAGCATCATCGAAAACCTGACCATTGCCCAAATCAAGGTATTGGGCCGCAGCAACGATGAGGCTTTAAAAAAGGCGCTGGCCTATTTGGACCGGGTCGGCCTCAGCGCCCACGCCAATAAGTTTCCGGCCGAACTGTCTGGCGGCCAGCAGCAGCGCGTGGCCATTGCACGAGCATTAAGCATGGATCCTGTGGCGATGCTGTTTGATGAACCGACCAGCGCCCTTGACCCTGAGATGATTCAAGAGGTGTTAGACGTGATGGTGGGCTTGGCCAAGGAAGGCATGACCATGATGTGCGTGACGCACGAGATGGGGTTTGCCAGAAGCGTGGCCGATCGCATTATCTTTATGGATCAGGGCCGTATTGAAGAAGATTGCAGCAAGGATGAGTTTTTCAATGCCCCACGCGGCGAACGGGCACAGCAGTTCCTATCAAAAATTTTGACCTCCTGCTAGCGACCGCGCCAGACGCAATAAAGGCTGCCGTTAGGCAGCCTTTATTTTGCTGAATAAAACCATAATACCCACTGTATGTGTGTTGCATTAACCGTGTTCTGCTTGCCTAATGGGTAGGCCCGAAGCACCAACAACAGTCAAAGAGAAAAACCGCTCGAAAGCGGCTTTTTGAATTCGATTAAATCAAATTAAGCTGCTTGAATGTTTGAGGCTTGTTTGCCTTTAGGACCATCGGTCACGTCGAAGCTAACGCGTTGGCCTTCTTTCAAGGTTTTGAAACCGCTCATATTAATCGCAGAGAAGTGTGCGAATAGGTCTTCACCACCTTCATCAGGAGTAATAAAACCGAAACCTTTAGCGTCGTTGAACCATTTAACAATACCTGTTGCCATGAAACTTCCTATACATATAAAAACATGTTGGTGAGACTAAATAACACGACAGTGTGGTTTATGGGTTAAACTTAACCCCCCACAAAATCGAGCACCGTCTAACGTTTTACGCAACTTATTTAGTGCCGTCAAGTAAAGTTTTCATATTTGGCATTTAAAAACCAAAGTTGCCACAAAATAAAGACGTTTTTTACGCCGAAAGCATTGATATATATGACAAAACCCAACACCCTCTATGATATAGCGGTAGAAGTTGTAGAAAATACACAAAATATGCCTCCTCCACGGAAATTCAAGGTATGCTTGTTAAATGATGACTATACCCCAATGGATTTCGTGGTAGACGTTTTGACCGAAGTGTTCTTTTTGAACCAGGATCAAGCCGAGGCCGTGATGTGGCAAGTACACGAAGAAGGTAAAGCCGTTTGTGGCCTTTACTCAAAAGACATTGCCTTTACCAAAGTCACCCAAGTGATGGCTTTAGCGCAAGAACATGGCCATCCCTTATTGTGCATAGCAGAAGAGGAGTAAACATGATCACACCAGAACTAGAATCCACATTGCAACATGCCTTTGCGCGTGCCAAACTCAAACGCCATGAATTCTTAGGCGTTGAACATCTGCTGCTGGCTTTATTAGAAAATGATTTGGCCCGTAAAGTTTTACTTGGCTGTAAGGCCGATCTGGCCATACTGGCCCATAAGCTCAGTGAGTTTATTGACGAAAACACCCCCATCATTCCTGAAAGCATGTCTGAGCGCGTTGAAACGCAGCCTACCTTAGGCTTTCAGCGTGTGATTCAACGCGCCATCATGCAGGCCCAATCTTCTGGCCACAAAGACGTGAATGGCGCCCAGGTACTGGTGGCGATTTTTGGTGAAAAAGACGCCCATGCCGTGTACTACCTCAACCAACAGTCAATTACCCGGCTAGAAGTCATGAACTACATTGCGCATGGCATTGGTCCCGATGATGCGCCAAGCCCCAGCCAAGAACCCGAAGCCGAGGCCAGCGAAGACGCCAGCGCCAACGAAACGGCCCTAATGAAGTACACCGCCAACCTGAACAAGCTGGCCGTGGCCGGCAAAATCGACCCATTGATTGGCCGCGAAGCCGAGCTAGAGCGCATGATTCAAGTGTTGTGCCGCCGCCGCAAGAACAATCCCTTGCTGGTGGGCGAAGCGGGCGTGGGCAAAACCGCCCTAGCCGAAGGCCTGGCTTATATGGTGGTTCAAAAACAGGTGCCCGAGGTTTTGGCCGACGCCCAAGTGCTGTCGCTTGATTTAGGCGCCCTACTGGCCGGCACCAAATACCGTGGCGATTTTGAACAGCGATTAAAGCTGATCCTAAAAGAAATTGAAGCACTGCCCAACGTCATTCTGTTTATTGATGAGGTACACACCATCATCGGCGCGGGCAGCGTGTCTGGCGGCACCATGGACGCCTCCAACCTTTTGAAGCCGGCGCTTTCTAAAGGCACCCTGCGTTGTATTGGCGCCACCACCTACAATGAATACCGGACTATTTTTGAAAAAGACAACGCGCTGAGCCGCCGTTTCCAAAAAATAGACATCGCCGAACCCACAGTCCAACAAACCGTGGGCATCCTTAAAGGCTTAAAGTCGGCCTTTGAGTCGTTCCATCAGGTTAAGTACACCCAAGCGGCCTTAGAGGCTGCGGCCGAGCTGTCTGCTCGCTACGTTAACGATCGCTTTTTGCCCGACAAGGCCATCGACGTCATCGACGAAGCCGGCGCAGCGCAGCGCATTCTCCCGAAAGAGAAGCAGCGTAAGAGCATTGGCAAAGCCGACGTCGAGGCCATCGTGGCCAAAATGGCGCGCATTCCCGAAAAAACCGTTTCTCACGACGACAAACGGGTCTTAAAGTACCTCAATCGCGATTTAAAAAATGTGATTTATGGACAAGACCCAGCGGTGGAAGCCCTGTCTAGCGCCATTAAGATGGCCCGCTCTGGCCTAGCCTTGCCGAATAAACCCATTGGCACCTTCTTGTTCTCTGGGCCAACCGGCGTGGGCAAAACCGAAGTGGCCAAACAGCTGGCCTTTGCCCTAGGCGTCGAAATGCTGCGCTTTGACATGTCGGAATACATGGAAGCCCATTCGGTGGCCCGCCTCATCGGTTCGCCACCAGGCTACGTTGGCTTTGAACAAGGCGGCTTGCTGACCGAGGCGGTCAACAAGCATCCGTTTGCCGTATTGCTGTTAGACGAAATTGAGAAAGCCCACCCCGATATTTTCAACATTATGTTGCAAGTAATGGACAACGGCACCTTAACCGACAATAACGGCCGTCAGGCAGACTTTCGCAACGTCATCTTGATCATGACCACCAACGCGGGCGCAGAGGCCCTAGCCAAGCCTGGCATGGGCTTTACCACCGAAACCAAGGCAGGCGATGAAATGATTGCCATTAAACGCCTGTTTAGCCCTGAGTTCCGCAACCGTCTAGACGCCATCATTCCGTTTGCGCCGTTGAATACCGACACCATTAAACGGGTGGTGGACAAATTCTTGATGCAGCTAGAAGAACAGCTGCTGGAGAAAAAGGTCGAGATTGAGTTCACGCCTTCGGTGAAGTTGTACCTGACCAAGCATGGCTTTGACCCACAGATGGGCGCACGCCCTATGTCGCGCCTGATTCAAAATACCATTCGCAAGGCTTTGGCCGATGAATTACTGTTTGGTAAATTGACCAGTGGCGGTGCCGTCATCGTGCAAATTGATGAAGAAGGACAGGTTCACCTAACCTTCCCTGAAGCCAAGAACAATAAGCGCAGCAAGGCCAGAAGCGTACAGTAATGGCCTGCAACATGGCGGCATGACTGCCTCAATACACTGAGGCAGTCATGCCCCGCACAAAAAAAGACTGCCCAGGCAGTCTTTTTTAGGTTTATCGCCTTACAACAGGCCTTTAGCCCGTGCGTTCTCGACCACGCTAACGGGGTCTTGATGCACGATCACTTCGCTGTAGTCAAAAGCTTTCTCCAGCGTCCGCTCGACCTTTTCCGTAATCTGATGCGCCACCACAATGTTCAAGTGGTCGTCCAACTCAATGTGCAACTGAATGAACACGTTGGCACCAGAAGTGCGGGTGCGCAAGTCGTGCATGCCCAAAACTCCGCTGACCCCCAGCACCAGCGCTTGAATCCGTTCGCGGTCTTCTGCCGGCAACTCCTGGTCCATTAAGTCGGTTAAGGCTTTTTTGGCGATGTCCCACGCGCTTTTCAAAATCCACGCGGCCAAGAAGAAGGCCATATACACATCAGCGCCCTCAATGCCCCAGGTGGTCAGCAGCAGGGCCACAATCACCATGCTATTGGCCAGCAAGTCACTCACATAATGAAGCGAGTCTGCCGCAATGGCCTGCGAGTGAGTGCGGCTTATCACATAGCGCTGATAGGTCACCAAGGCAATCGTGCCCACAATCGACACCACCATCACCACGATGCCCCAACCGGAATGATTCACCGGCTGCGGATGCAGCAGTCGATCAAATCCTTGCAGCAGTAAAAACACGGCTGAACCGGCCACAAAGGCAGCCTGCATTAAAGAGGCTAGGCTCTCGGCTTTACCATGACCAAATCGATGGTGTTTGTCAGCGGGCTTAAGGGCAATGCCCACCGCAATCATGTTAATGACGCTGGCGCCCGAATCCATTAAAGAATCGATTAAGCTGGCCAAAATACTCACTGAACCACTGGCAAACCACACCCATGCTTTCAATACAATCAACGCAACCGCGAGGCTTACCGACGCATAGGTTGCGGACTTCATTAGCCTGCCTCTGTCTTGAGTCATCGCCATCCTTTCTTATCTCTTTGTTTCATTATTTGGGCCTACTGGCCAGCCCTAAACCAAGCCTCAGGAATGGGTTGAGCAGGCTCGATTGAGACCGAGCGGGCCACACACAGATTCGGGCTCATGGTATCAAAAAAACTAGCCCGCTCCAATCAAATTATACAATTAATTCTTTAAAATCAATAAGATTAATAATGATTCTCATCTAAAAAAGCCGACAGCCTGCCCTTAAAACTTTAAGATCATTGATCTGTAGTGGTTTATTCGCCCAGCCTGGTTCAGGCTATGCCCTCAGCTGACAGACTGCACACCCAAGCTAAAGACCTTAAATTCAGCAGGATAATGCCGCCGCTTTCGCCGCTTCCGAACCCAATATAAAAAACCCCACCCTGCCCGTCAACACTCCCCCTAAGCCCACTAAACGATGCTAAAATAAGCCTTTTAAGTTTGAGGCCCGTGCCTCCCTAATCGAGTCCAGACCCTTATATGCGTAAAGCCAAACTTTATACGATCAGTACCTTGCTCACCGTCATCATCGTGGTGGCTACTTTGCTGTTTTACCCGTTTGCCTTAGATAAAACCTATTCTTTAAACATTAAGAAAAATCAGGGCTATAGCCAAATTGTGAGTCAGCTTAAAAAAGATGGCGTCATTAAAAGTGAGCTGCTCATGAAAGCCGTTGCCTACAGCCTCGGCGGTCAGGACAAGCTGCGCCCGGGGGTTTACCGCTTTCGTAAAAGCGCCTCTACCTGGCACATCATACGCGTGCTGTTGAATGAAAAACCAGAAGCCCGCTACGTCACCATTTTAGAAGGCGCCAACTTCAGCCAAATGCGCGCCACCATTGCCCAGTCTGGCGGGCTACAACACGTCACCAAAGGCCTGTCTGAAGCCGAATTGCTCAAGCAAATCGACCCCAACACGCCTTATACGAAGGCCGAAGGCCTATTCTTCCCCGACACCTATCAGTATAACGAAGGCGAGACCGACTTAAACCTGTATACGCTGGCTTATAAGAACATGCAGCGGCAGCTGGCCGCGGCCTGGGAAGACCGCCAGTACGACCTGCCCTATAAAGACCCGTATGAGCTTTTAATTATGGCCAGCATCATTGAGCGCGAAACCGGCCATGAGGCCGACCGCAGGCACGTGGCCGCGGTGTTCGTGAATCGCCTGAACATCGGCATGCGCTTACAAACAGACCCGACCGTCATGTACGGCATTAGCCCCAACTTTAAAGGCCGCCTCCGCCGTGCCGACCTCCGCCGAGACACCCCTTACAACACCTATACCCGCGCGGGCCTCACCCCGACGCCGATCTCACTGCCCAGCCAAAAAGCCTTGGAGGCAGCGGCACATCCTTCATCCGAGAAGTTCTTGTACTTCGTGTCGATGATGGACGGCAGTGGCCTAAGCTACTTTAGCCATGACCTACCCGAGCACAACCAAGCGGTTCGTAAATACATTTTAAAAAGAGGAGGCTAATATGCGTGGCCAATTTATTACCTTAGACGGCATTGATGGGGCCGGTAAAAGCACCCACCTGGCCTTCATGAAAAACTGGTTTGAAGCCCAAAACATCAACGTGGTCTTTAGCCGCGAGCCGGGCGGCACCCCAGTGGGTGAAGCCCTACGCGGCCTGTTGCTGGACCCAGACACTAAAGCCAGCCTGAACACAGAAACCTTAATGATGTTTGCCGCACGCATGCAGCACATCGAAGACGTGATTGAACCAGCCTTGGCCGCAGGCACTTGGGTGGTGAGCGATCGCTTTACCGACGCCACTTTTGCCTACCAGGGCGGTGGCCGTGGCGTGCCCTTAGCACGCATTGAGGTTTTAGAAAATTGGGTACAACAAGGGCTCCAACCCGACTTAACCCTGCTACTCGACGTTTCCCTTGCCGTTTCAGAAGAACGCCTAGCCCGTTCGCGCGAAAAAGACCGTTTCGAACAAGAAGCGCGTGATTTTTTCGAGCGCACCCGCAACGTCTATTTAAGCCGTGCCAAAGCCCATCCTGAGCGTTACACAGTCTTAGATTCCAGCCAGCCGGTAGAAACCGTCCAGGCGCAAATTAATGCCGCCTTAACCCACTTGAAACAGTCATTGGATCAGGCATGATTTACCCCTGGCACCAAACCAATTGGCTCGACTTGGCCAAACAGTGGGACAGTAAGCCCAATGCCTGGCTGATCACCGGTAAAGCCTTAACCGGCAAGACCGCCTTTGCCGAACATTTGGCCAAGGCCTTATTGTGCGAACAGCCCTTGGCCGAACACCAGCCATGCCAACGGTGTCCGTCATGCCATTTGATGAGCCAACACAGCCACCCCGACTTCAAGCTGCTGACGCCCTTTGAAGAAGAAGGGGAAACCAACGCCAAGAAACTGCGTCAAATCAAAATTGACGACGTGCGCGAAGCGCTGTCTTTTATTCAGCTCACCAGCCACCGTGGCGGCATGCGCATTTTATTGATTAATCCAGCCGAAACGCTGAACACCCAAGCCGCCAATGCCTTGCTTAAGGCCTTAGAAGAACCGCCGGCCGGCGTGTTGTTCTTACTGGTGTGCCACAATAAAGACAAACTGTTGCCCACCATTAAAAGCCGCTGCCGACAGCTGCCATTGACGCCGCCGACGCCCGAGGAAGCGCTGGCCTACCTACGCGATCAGGGCACGGAAAACGCTGAGGCGCTGCTCGCGTTTAACCACGGTGCGCCCTTATTCGAACCAGAGCCAGAGCATGAAGCCATGCGGGCCGAACTTTTAGGACTACTGAGCAAACCCGGCCTAATCGCTTGCCTTGACTATGCGGCTAAGTTTGACCAAAAAAAATGGCCGCTGAGCCTGTTTTTAAACTGGATTCAAAAATGGTGTTTGGACATTGCCCAAATACAGCAAACCGCAAAGCTGGGCTTTTATCCGGAACACCAGCAGGCTTTAAGCATGCTGGCCCAAAAGATTGAGGCCCTCAAGCTGTTTGCCTACATCGACAGCCTCAATGCTTTGGCCCCTTACGGCCAGCACACCTTGAGTGTTAAACTACAGTTAGAATCTTTGTTGATCGACTATTTAAAACTGCCGCAAAAATCGGCCTAATGCCATAGAGACCTTATGTTTGTAGATTCCCATTGCCATTTAAATTTTCCTGACCTTGTGGCCAGATTACCTGAGATTTTCGCCAAAATGACGGAAAATCAGGTTAAGCAGGCTTTAGCCATCAGCGTTAGCCGCCAAAGCTTCGCTGAAGTATTGGCCATTGCTGAAGCTCATGACTTCATCTACGCCACCGTTGGCGTTCATCCTGACGACATCAAGGCAGAAGAATTCACCTTGGTCGAACTGATCGAACACGCTGCCCATCCTAAAGTAGTGGGCATTGGCGAAACGGGCTTAGACTACCACTGGTGCGAAGGCGATTTAAGTTGGCAGCACCAACGCTTTGCCACCCATATTGAAGCCGGCAACCACACCGGCCTACCGATCATTGTGCACACCCGTAAAGCAGCGGATGACACCATTGCCATGATCAAAGAACAGCAATGCCAAAATGGCGTGATCCACTGCTTTACCGAGGACAAAGACGTCGCCAGACGCTGTCTAGATTTAGGCTTTTACATTTCATTTTCGGGTATTGTGACATTTAAGAACGCCAAAGACATTCAAGAAGCCGCTCAGTATGTGCCGCTCGACCGCATGCTGATCGAAACCGATTCGCCCTATTTAGCCCCGGTGCCTTTTCGGGGCAAAACCAATGAACCTGGGTTTGTGAAGCATGTGGCAGAACACATTGCCACTTTGCGCGACTGTCCTGTCGACACGATCGCCACCGCCACCACAGACAACTTTTATCGACTTTTTAATAAAATACCTCGCCCATGAAGCCATTAAACACCCCCGTAACGCTGACCGTTTTGGGTTGTGGTAGCTCGTCCGGCACCCCGGTGATCAACTGTGAGTGCGCCACCTGCGCCAGCACCAACCCCAAAAACACCCGCAGTCGCTGTAGCGCCCACGTTCAGGTTGGCGAACAAAGCTTGCTCATCGACACCGGCCCCGACTTTCGCCAACAGGCGTTACAGCATCAGATCAAAAAAATTGATGCCGTGCTGTACACCCACCCGCACGCCGACCACCTCAACGGCATCGACGACCTGCGCGCCTTTTGTTACAAACAGCAGGGCGCCATTCCAATTTATGGCAACGACTTCAGCATCAACAACATTAAAACCCGCTTTGACTATGCCTTTTTCCCGCCAGGTCAAAGCTGGGACAAACCCGTGCTCACCGCCAACATCGTTGAGGACGCGTTTGACATAGACAACACGCCGGTGCTGGCGCTCGACATGCCGCATGGCCGTTGGCTGTGTACCACCTATCGCATTGGCAAAGTGGCGTGGCTAACGGACATTAATGACATCAGTGATGCCCAAATAGAAGCACTACAGGGCCTAGACTATCTGTTTTTAGACTGCCTGCGACCGGAGTCTTATCCTAGCCACCTAGGTTTTGGTCAGGCGATTGAGTTTGCCCAACGCATTAAGGCCAAACAAACCTATTTGATTCACATGACCCATGCTTTTTCTTACGAAGACTTAAGCGCACAATGCCCACCTGGCATTGAGGTTGCCTACGACGGGCTTCGCGTTCACACCACTTTAGGCTAAAACCCCGGCCCATAAAAAAAGAGCCGTCAGGCTCTTTTTAACATTGTGTCACCGTTCGCCTAGCGCGGCTCAGTGTTTTGATCAGCGGGCTTCACCGCTTCCCAAAATTTAAGGGTTTGCAACTGCATTTCGTGCTGCCAGTCGATGAGCGCCTTAGAGGGCATCATCAGGGCTGAAAACCACTGATTGGCGCTTTCTTGCGCTGCACCTGTCGTCGACTGTGGTTGTCCTTGCCCCTGTCCCTGCATCGACGCTTGCCACTGACCAAACAGCTTCATATTCTGAGCCAAAAAAGGCCCCAATACGCTTTGCGACGCCTCACCATAAACGCGGATAAACTGGCACAGCATCTCATCGTTTAATAAGGGTTGGCCTCCGGCCTCTTCCTCCAACAAAATCTGCAACAACACTTGGCGCGTAATGTCGTTACCCGTTTTCGCGTCTTGCACCACAACGTCATTCAGTTCAATAATCATTTGCTTCACATCGGCCACGGTAATGTAACCGCTGGTGGCCATGTCATACAGGCGCCGATTAGGGTATTTCTTGATGATTCTTTTTTCTTGAGACACGCTAGGCCTCCCTTGTATTACTGTTTAAATTGGCCCTATGACACGCTGTTTTTCCACAGAGCCCACGGCGACAACCGCACTTGTACCTTTTATATATGCTGCTAATTAGACCACATTGCCACAATTATTACCACGTTCTTGTTGCGACTGATAAGCACTACAAAGTGGCCTTCACCCACGCTGGGTTTAGCTAAGCCTTGATTTCATTCACGCCTCTTGTGCCAGATATGTCAATGGCACCTGCCCTTTGCCACCACAAAGGCCAAAGCCGGCACAGCCTTGCTTGGCAAAGCACAAGAAAACCGATCAAGGCTTGGTTTTTTGGGCGAAGCTCGTTAAAATGAAGGTTTACGATGCATTAGATTAAAAAAGGGTTTACATGAAGATCAGCACAAGCTTTGATGGCGGCAGTATCGTGGTTGTCGACGCCAGCCAAGCGGACAATATTCAACTTAACATTCGTGAAGACAACGCTTCTGAATTCAAACAATGGTTTTACTTCCGACTGCAAGGCGCTGCTTACACCCCCTGTACCCTACACCTCAACAATGCCAGCGAAGCAGCCTATCCCGAAGGCTGGGTGGATTACCACGCGGTGGCTTCTTACGATCGCCGCAACTGGTTCCGCGTGCAAAGCCACTACGATGGCAAACGCCTCAGCATTGAGCACACGCCTTTGGCCAACAGCGTTTACTACGCCTATTTTGAGCCGTATTCCTACGAATCACACCTTAACCTGATTGGCGAAGCGCAAGACAGCGGCCTGTGTCAGGTGGACGACCTAGGCCCGACCGTACAGGCTCGCGACCTTAACCTACTGACCATTGGCAACCAGGTTGAGAGCGATCTAAAAATTTGGATTACCGCCCGTCAACACCCAGGTGAAACCATGGCCGAATGGTTTGTAGAAGGCCTACTGGGCCGCTTACTTGATTCGCAAGACCCCACCGCTCGGGCCCTATTAGACAAAGCCACGTTTTACATTGTGCCAAACATGAACCCGGATGGCTCTGCCTTGGGCAACTTGCGCACCAACGCTGCTGGCGCCAACCTGAACCGTGAGTGGGCCGAGCCTAGCCTAGAAACCAGCCCTGAAGTGTATTATGTGCGCGAGCACATGCACCAAACCGGCGTGGATCTATTCTTAGACATTCATGGCGACGAAGCGATTCCTTACGTGTTTGTGGCCGGCACCGAAGGCGTACCGAGCTACGACGAGCGCATTGCTGGTCTAGAAGCCCGTTTTAAAGAAGCCTTCATGGCCGCCAGCCCAGACTTCCAAGACGAACACGGCTACGACAAAGACGAACCAGGCCAGGCCAACATGACCGTCGGCACCAACTACGTTGGCCATACCTTTAACTGCCTGGCCTACACTTTGGAAATGCCTTTTAAAGACAACAACAATCTGCCAGACGATGACTTTGGTTGGAACGGCCAGCGCTCATTGCGCTTGGGCGAAGCCATCCTCAGCCCCATCTTGGCGATTTGCGATCATTTACGTAAATAAGCCACGCGTAAAACAGCCCCAAGCCTTAATGGCTTGGGGCTGTTTTTTTTGATACTGACCTGCTAATCACGCTGCAACATCTGCACCAGCTCGGGCTTGCGGACCAGATCAGCCAGGGTGTACTCATCCAACACCGTCAAAAATGCCTGCAACGCCTGCTGCAAAACCCCCGCCAAACGGCAGTGGGCACTGATCATGCAGGTATTGTCAGGGCCATGACACTCCACCAACGCCAGCGGCTCCATCAGCCGCACCACCGCGCCCACATTGATCGCTGTCGGCGCCTGCGCCAAGCATAAGCCACCCCCCTTGCCGCGCACGCTCCTGAGCACGCCCACACGGGTTAGTTGCGCCACCACCTTGGTTAGGTGGCTTTTGGAAATAGAAAATGCGTCTGCCACCTCTGCAATATTGATGAGGCGATCAGGATTACTGGCACTAAACAGTAAAATACGTAAGGCATAGTCGGTGTATTGGGTAATGTACATAAGCTTTCTTTCAGATTCGGCTCATTCTACCGTAAACATCAAACATTCATCAAAAAGGATACTTGACGAAGTATAACATTCATTTTATATTCATGTTATAAAATAAGGAACCGAAATGAAACGCCACCCAAGACTGCAACCCTTTTCCCGTGAACACCATCAAGCCCTCAGCTTAGGGCTGGCCTTAACCCAGCAACACCGTGGGGCACAGGCGCTATTGGCGAGCCAAAAGAACAGCCTCCTCCAACATTTTGAGGAAGAAGAACGGCAGTTTGCGCCCCTCTTCGCCATCTGGTCAGAAACCCAGCTCAGCGATCGCTTTTATGCAGAACACCAGCAGCTGCGCGCCGCTTTGGCCTCGCCCAACCCAAACGAGCAGCAATCCCTCGGGCAAGCCCTCATCGACCACGTTCGCTTTGAAGAACGCGTTTTATTTGTGGCCATTGAGGCCCACTGGCAGGCCACCCCTCACCGTGAAAGAGCTTAATATGAACACCTTCATCCCCCTTAACGCCACCCCCAATGTGTCCACCAAACCCAGCCTAAGCGTGTTTTTTTCAATCGCCTTTCGGCCATTCTATACCGTGGCCGTCCTCTATGGCGCCGTGGCCATCCTGATGTGGGGGCCACTGGGGTTTCTTGGCTCTAATGAGTTGCCCAGCTTTTTATGGCACGCCCATGAAATGATTTGGGGCTATACCGGCGCCGTCATCGTCGGCTTCTTCCTCACCGCCGTGGCCACGTGGACGGGCCAAAAGCCACTGCAAGGCGCGCCACTCATTGGCCTATTGGTTTTGTGGCTATTGGCCCGCATCGCCATTTACCTGCCCAACGGCACGCTTTATGCTGGCCTATTCGGCAGCGTCTTTTACCTAGGCGCCACTTTGGCCTTGGCCAAACCCATCATTTCCAGCCGCAACAGCCGTAACTTCATTGCGCCACTGGCCCTAGGCCTGTTTGGCTTAACCCACCTATGGTTTCACCTATCGGTGTTCCAAAAGGTCAGCCTGCCTAGCCTCTACGCCCTGCAAACGGGCCTACTGATGGTGGCCGGCATCATCGGCCTGATTGGCATGCGTATTATTCCCTTTTTTACCAGTCGCGCCCTCCATACGCCCACGGTCAACAACCCCAAATCGGTGATTCTGTCGGCCCTGGTCATCCCCATGCTGATGACGCTGTTGATGCTGGCCCAGTTTGCCCCTAGCGTGATCGCCATCCTCGGCCTCGTCACCATGACCATCAACCTCATTCAGCTGGCGCGCTGGTATCAACACGGCGTGGCCACCACGCCCTTATTGTGGATTCTCTATGTTGGTTACGGTGCCACCGCCCTAGGCGTCGGCCTATTGGGCGTGAGCTACGCCTATGCGCCAGCCCTACTGAGCAGCGCCACCCACCTGATTGCCGTTGGCGGCATTGGCTTACTAACCCTGGGCATGATGGCCCGTACCGCCCTAGGCCACACCGGCCGCGCGATGGTGTTGCCTAAGCCTTTACTCCCTGCTTTTTGGCTGATGGTCGCCGCCCTCATCGTCCGCCTGCTGGCTGGCGCTTGGCCTGAGCACACCTGGCTGCTGTCGACCAGCGCACTGTGCTTTGCCTTAGCGTTATTGCTGTATGCCTATCGCTACCTGCCCTGGCTGGTGAGCCCACGCGCCGACGGTAAGGCTGATTAAGCCACGAGACAGTTTGTCCGAAACCATCCTCCTTCAGGCCTGAATGTGCACAAATGACGATTCAGGCCTTGATTTTCGCGCTTCACCCGCCATCTAAGGCCAGAACGCGGTATCATTTACCCAACCACCGCATGCTGACGCTGCGGTTTTTTTACCGTTTTTTCAACATATAAAATCCATAAAGAGTTTTAAACGTGTCTACTACGTCAACCCCTACCCACCAACGGCCACTCAACGGTACTGCCGCCATGATTAAAATGGCCATTTCCATGATCATTTTTGGCTCCGTCGGTTTTTTCTCTGTCCAAACGGGCCTGCCGGCCATTGAGCTGGTGTTCATTCGCTGCGTTGCCGCCACGCTATTTTTGGGCGGCTTATGGTTTGCCACTGGCCAATACAAAAAAGAAAAACGACACACGCGTGAGTTAGTCCACATCCTCATTTGCGGCGTGTTTTTGATCTTAAACTGGGTGTTCTTATTTAAAAGTTTCGAAACCCTGTCCATTACCATTGCCATTTCTATTTACCATCTGGCCCCGGTGATGGTGCTGATTTTTGGCAGCCTCTTATTTAAAGAGCGTTTAAACCTGATGGCCGTGCTGGCCATTGCCGTGTGTTTTGTCGGTACTTTATTTATTGCTGGCATTAATCAAAACACTTCGCTGAAGGACTTCATGGCCTCTGGGCTATTATGGGGCCTGCTGGCCGCCTTCTTCTACGCCTGTACCACCCTGATGGGTAAAGGCATTAAGTACACCAGCACCTATGCCGTGACCTCGTTGCAAACCCTAGTCGGCGTACTGATGCTGCTCCCCTTTGTGAACCTAGGCGCCTTTGAGGGCCTAAGCAGCAGTAATTGGGTGTACATTGCCGCCACGGGGCTGATCCACACCGGCTTGGTATTTTATTTATTCTTTGACAGCATTCGCCTTTTGTCAGCCAAAGTCATTTCGATTCTGGTGTTTTTAGACCCTGCCGTGGCGATTGTGATGGACGTGTTGCTGTTGGATTTTGTCCCCACCCACATGCAAACCATCGGCGTGGCTTTGATTTTTATCGGGATGGCATTTACACTTAAGCCCACAACCAAAAAAACCACTTAGATGCCTGTCTCAAAGGAGACCCTAAAAATGAACGAAGTATTGCTACAGGTCGACGGCAACGTCGCCACCCTAACCTTTAACCAGCCGGAACGCCTCAACACCATTTCCATCCCCTTCATCACCACCTTGCAAAACAAGCTAAATGAAATCAAGGCCAACAAAGCCATTCAAATCGTGGTGATGCGCGCCGAAGGCCGCCACTACAGCGCCGGCGGCGATCTGCACATGATTGGCAGCCTTGAAACCCACGACGATTATTTATACATGATGGGCCTGCTCAAAACCTTTATGCTGGACTACCACGACCTAAACGCCATCACCATCTGCCAGTTTAACGGCACCGCATCTGGTCTTGGTGCCAGCTTCGTATTGATGAACGACCTCATCGTGGCCGAACCACAGTCGCGCTTGATCTTTAACTTTGCCGGCATGGCGCTGAACGCCGACGGCGCCCTAAATTACTTCCTAAAAGAACGCTTTGGCAACGTGTTGACCAAAAAACTGTTGATGAGCAACGCCGTACTCGACGCCGACACCCTACTGAAAAAAGGCGTGGTGGAATCGGTGAACGAAGACCTTGGCGCCGCCGTCGCCGACCTGGTCGCCCAGCTACAGCACACGCCGCTTCAGGCGCATCGCCACAGCAAGCGCATCCAACACGCCCTGTGCCACAATGAGCTAGAAGCCACGCTGGATTTAGAAACCAAATACCAATGGCAATCGATCAACACCGCCGACCACAAAGAAGGCATCCGCGCGTTTTTTGCCAAAGAAGCACCGGTGTTTAAGGGCCAGTAATGAAGCTTGCCTGAGGGCACCATGAAAAAAGCTTGAGCCACCCAATAAAGGGGCTCAAGCTTTTTTGTTTTTGGGCTCTAAAAGATCGTCACTCAATCAAATAAAAGTGAATCTGCACGACGGGCTGCGTCCCAAAATCGGTGGTGCGCATTTGAATTTGCACGCGCTGCCCCTCTTTCAGCCGAGTCCCTTTTGTCGGTTCTAGGGGGATGCGCATGACTTGATTCACGTATTGCCGACAACCACTGTCGGTCCGGCCATACTTGGTGGCGCCCAATACTTTAATACGCTGTTCGTTGGCGGCCATGTCAGTGCTGGCCTCTAGAATTCGGGCGCTCAGAAGGCAGTCGTTGACGTAAGAAGCCATGGCTGCTGTAGGCGACAGCAAAACCAAGGCCAGCATGTACTTCAGTGGATGGGTCATCAGCATGCCCTTTCTAACTGGCTAAGGCTTACGCGCCAGCAGGGTGACAAAGCGCATTTTGATGCGGTTACCGTGCGCGTCGGTACGGTGCAGCTCGCCCACTTCCTCGTTATGGGTCAAGATGTCCCAACCTTGATAATATTGCTTTAGCTCACCCGGCTGGAAGGTAAACGAGAACGGCACGGCACAAGGATAATCGGGACTGTCGATGGCGGTGACGATGAGGTTGTGGCCCCCAGAACGGGTGTGGGCCTGCATGTCGGCGATGATGCTTGGGATGGCGGCTCGATCGAGGAACATAAACACCACGGTTGAGAAGATGAAATCATAGCTGTCGCTCAAACGCTGAGTATTCAGGTCAACGGCGGCCACGTTAATGTGGCTGAGGCCTTCGGCGTCGATGATGTGCTGTAGGTGTTGGACGCTGGCGGGGTTCTTGTCCCAAGCGGTCACGGTAAAACCTTGGCTTTGTAGGTATAAGGCATTACGGCCACGGCCGCAGCCAAGGTCTAGTGCTCTGCCAGGCGGCACATCGCTCATGGCGGCCACAATGGCGGAATGGGTGGCGGTGAGGCCGTATTTGGCGGCGTAATCAACGGTAGGTGTGGGCTGCTGCATCATGGGGTTAAACTCCTAAACAATCATGCCCCATTATGCCCTATTGGCGACCAAACTGCCTCATCAGTGCCCCCTAGCTTGGGGCCTACAGGCTAAAGCGCACCGTCGCCACAAGGCCATGGGTGTCGCTGCGGTTGGCCAGGCTAAGCTGGGCCTGATGCACCTGACAGATGCGCTCGACGATGTTCAAGCCTAGGCCATAGCCAGAGCGTGTTTGATCCAACCGCTCAAAACGCTGGCCAATGACCGTCAGCTGTTCTGGCGGCACGCCGGGGCCGTTATCGGTGACGCACAACACCGCTTGCCCTTGTCCATTACGGGTTAAGCTGACCACGGTTTCCGTGCCGTTCGCGGCGTAATGGCGGGCATTTTCCAGCAGGTTACGCAGCAGCACGTACAGCAAACCTGAATCACCGACCAACAGCAGCTGGTCCGGCAAAACCCACCTGAGTGAATGGGGAAAGGGGTCGTCTAATAGCTCATCCTGCATCGGCACCATGACTTCGGCGACCATGTCGAAGGCCTGTTCGTGTCCGGTTCGTAAACGCTGCCCCACTCGGGCAAGCTGTAACAGCTGTTCGATCGACACCATCATTTGATCGATGCGATTAAGCAACAGCGGCTTTTCGGGCAATGCGTCCTCGCCCACCAACTCTAGGTTAAGCCGCAGGCCCGCTAAGGGCGTGCGCAGTTCGTGTGCCACATCGGCGGTGAAGCGCCGCTCGTTGTCTAGGCCCACTTCGATCCGTTCAAACAGCTGGTTCAAGCGCAGCGTAATGGCGTTTACTTCCTTAGACCCTGCGGCGCCGGCCAGAGGCTGGAGATGGGTACTGGAACGGGTTTCCAAAGCGGCGGTGAGTTTGGATAAGGGTCGCGTCAGGCGATTAATGGTGAAGAAAATCACCAATAAGGACAGCAGAATCATCAAGGCCGAAGGCACCACTAAGGCCACCATGGTTTCGGCTAGCTCGTGCTGGATTTGTTCGTTTTGCGCTCGAGAAACCAATCGCTCACCCAGCACGATGGACACCTGCTCTTGGCTCTCGTGCCAAACCCACAGGGTGCTGATGATCTGGGTTAGCACCATGATGAGGCCAATGGCCAGCAGCAGTTTCCTACGCAGGCTCATGGGCACCATCCGTCAGCAAATAACCCACGCCACGCTGGGTCAAAATCCGTGCCTTACCAATTTTTTGCCGCAGGTGATGAATGTACACCTCCAGCGTATTAGACCCTAGGCTATCCTGCCAGGTGTATAAATCTTGCTGTAGGGTTTCCCGATGCACCACCTGCCCCTGCTTAAGCATCAACCGAGACAAAATGGCGTACTCCCGCGGGGTCAAATCCAAAAGCTGATCCGCTTGCTTGATGCTTTTTTGCGCCAGATCCAAGGCCAGGTCGCCGACGCTTAACACATTGTCACTCTGGCCTTGGTGACGCCGAATAATGGCCCGTAAGCGCGCCACCAGCTCCAGCAGTTCAAAAGGCTTGATTAGATAATCATCGGCACCGGCATCGAGCCCTTCAATGCGATCGTGTAAGGCATCGCGCGCCGTCATGATCAATACCGGTATCCCAACGCCCTGACGGCGCCAACGCTGCAACAGGTCAATGCCGTTGCCGTCAGGCAGGCCTAAATCCAACAGGATGGCGCCATAGCCTTCAATGCCCCCATTACCAGCGGCCAAGTAAGCTTCGGCCTCTTTAATGCTGGCCACGCAGTCGCATACGTAGGCCTCTTTGACCAGGGCTTTGTGTAGGCCCAAGCTCAATAAAGCATCGTCTTCAATGATCAGTAGTTTCATACGGGTCCTTGGTCGCAGCCGTTAAACAGGTCGAGCTTGGCGTTGTATTGCGTGGTTTCTACCCGCATTAATCTTAACATCGAATGGAACAGATAATCTTGTGAGAACGTGTCATTTTGGGCTTTTTCACGCACGCATTCGGCGTTAATTTGTCGGCTCGGTAAAAAACCAGGGCTGGTCCAAAGCATCATCGGCACCTGCGTTTGCTCTTTGGGCGCAATCGCATACGGCGTACCGTGTAAATACATGCCACTTTCACCTAGGGATTCTCCGTGATCGGACAGATACAGCATGGCGGTGTCGAATTCGGTTTGGTATTTTTTCAATAAGGCAATGGTCTGATCCAACACTAAGTCGACGTGTAAGATGGTGTTGTCGTACACGTTGACCAAACTTTGTCGTGAGCAGTCTTGAATTCGATTGGTGCGACAGCTTTCCTTAAACTGCGCCATGGTTTCTTTATAGCGCTGATAGTAGGCTGGCCCATGACTGCCGTTGGTATTCAAGACGATGACGGTGTCGTCCGTTTGTTGGTCGATGTAAGCCTCTAGGTCTTGCAGCATCAGCTCATCATCAAATAGGCCCTCACCAATGCTGGCGCGTTTCACGTAGCTGCTGACTTCTTGGGTGGGAATGCGGGCACACACACCCTTACAGCCAGAATCATTCTCCCGCCAAAACAAATTGATGCCCGCACGCTGCAAAACGTCCACTAGGTTTTCTTGGTGTTCGGCGGTGCTGCCGGCGTATTCACGCCGCGGCATGTTGGAAAACATACACGGCAACGAGACCGCGGTCGCAGTCCCGCACGAGCTGACGTCGCGAAAGTTGATTAAATCTGGCTGCTGTTGCAAACGGGGATTGGTTTCTCGCTCGTAGCCGTTTAACGAAAAACTTTGCGCTCGTGAAGTTTCCCCCACCACCAGAATCAACAGCGATTTTTTTCGAACCTCATCCACCGCCACAGGGAGACGGCGCGCGTCTTCGCCGATGCGCACCAGAGGCCGCGACTTGGCCATGATTTGCTTGGTTTGTCCGATCACACCATTGATGTAGCTGCTGGGTGTGAGCAATTTGACGATTTGCTTGTTATTGCGAATAAACGAGGCGTAATCCTGATAGATGGGTAAAGAAACCGCCAGTACCAGTAGCGCCGACCCCAATATAAGGGCCAGCCGTTTTAACCCTCTCTGCCACAATTTCCCAGGGTGCACGATGCGTAAGCGCCACACCAGCAGGCTGGGCAATACCCCAAACAGGGTCATCCACAACGCAAACTTAGGCGTAAATAGGGTCAGCGCCTCATAGCCGGTGGTTTCAAACACGTTGGCCACCATGCTTTTATCCATATAGATGCCATAGCTTAAAGCAAAGTAATTGGTGCCGGCGCTGGCCAGTAAAAACACGGTTAAAACCAGCTTAGTGCTAAAACGCCACAGCACGCAGCCAAAAATAAACGTTAGGGCCGCGACCAAAAATACCGCCATCGAAGCCAGGAATAGCCATTCTCGACCGCTATTGGGCGTCAACAGCGCCCAAGCCTGCGCCCAAAAAGCGAGATTTTGAGCGACCGCAAACAAAACCGCACTGCCCACGATGACGGTCGACTGGCTGACCGTCCATTGCCGCCATGCCCTGCGCAACCATTTTGTCATCATAAACACCATCTTTAATTTATTAAGGCGATGGCACAGCTTAAAAAAATAAGCTTAAAAAAACCTTAAACGCAGCACAAGGCGGCGAGCGGACATTAAAAAAACCTGCTTAGGCTAGCCCAAGCAGGTCGGTTTGATGCATTCATGCTATTTGGTCACACGCACTCTGGCCAGACCAGCGGCGCGCCCACGCTGCCCTTGGAAGGCGCCCTTGCCTGGGGTGTAAATCAATGTACGTGGTACGGCACAAGGACGATATGACCATTGGTGGGCCGTATGGCGCCGCTTGGTCATGCTGCTCACAAACAGCAAGGCCCCCAACACCATCCACACGCCAAAAATGGTCCACTCTTGAGAGATCAGCGCCGAAGGGCTAAGGGGTAAATACATGTAAATCATGGCGCCACTGCTCACCACCGCGATGACCCCAACGGTTTTGCCCGCCGCCACCTTAAAGGGGCGCGGCATATTGGGGGCGCTCCGGCGCAACACCAAGAAGGCCAGACACACCAAGAAATAAGCGATCACAATTGCCAGGCTGCCGGCGTTGGCAAACCACAATAACGCTTTTCGGCCCAACAGCGGCGCCAAAAAGGTCAAAGCCCCTATCAACAACACCGCACGGGTTGGGGTGCGGTATTTGGGGTGTAAATAAGCCAACCACTGCGGCAACATTTTGGCTTTGGCCAAGGCATAAATGGCACGACTGCCGCCGATGAAAAAGGCATTCCAGCTGGTGATGATGCCGGCGAGGCCTGCCAAAACCATGATTTTTGCGGCCCAGGGGCTGTTAAACACGGCTTCCATCGCTTGCGGCGTGGTGAGAACATTGGGCGACATTTGCTCGGACGGCAAGGCCATGCCCACACCCCAAATGATGGCGCAGTAAAACACCATGGCGGCCAACACCGACACCACCAATAGCTTACCAATCATTTTTGGGGGCACGTTGATTTCAGAGGCGGTTTGCGGAATCACGTCGAAGCCGACAAACATAAACGGCACGATCATCAACACCGGCAGCATGCCCAAGACAAACGGCGGCAATGAGCTGCCTTCGCTCACCGTTTGGCTAAAGAGTGGCTGCATGTTGCTGCCTGTGCCCTGTAGGCCCGAAGCCAATACAAACACCACGCCCACCACCACGATCATGAGGGTCACAAACTTTTGAAAGGCGCTGGCGTTTTCTACCCCAAAGTAGTTCAGGCAGGTCACCAACACCGTACCGGCCATACCCACTAAGGCCCAGGTAAGGTAAACGTCCCAGCCGGCCACATTCCACAGAAACACTTTTTGATAGTCGGTGCTTAAATGATCTAAAACCGTCGGCAACGCCACGGCTTCAAACGCCACCACAGACACATAGCCTAAAATTAACGACCAGGTACAGATAAACGACGCCAGGCGCCCAAAGGCGCGCTGGGTAAAAACTTGGGCCCCACCGGCTTGAGGCATGGCAGAGGCGAGCTCAGCATAGGCCAGGCCAATGAACACGATGATTAAACTGCCTAAGGCCATGGCCAAAATAGCCCCCATGCTGCCTGCGGCTTGAATCCAATCGCCGGTTAAGACGATCCATCCCCATCCGATCATGGCGCCAAAAGCGAGCGCCAACACTTCTTTACTGCCCAATACTTTGGCAAATTCTTGTTTTTGTTGCATCTGATTCTCCTTTGTTTGCTTGAATGATCTTCACCCAGATCATTACCATCCAAACCCCACGCACTAACGGGCCTTTTTGGCCTCTTTTGGCGTTCCTTGGGATTTAGACTAGTGCTTGCTGCTGCCCCTCCTCTGGTCAGAGTCTTTATTCTAAAGGGTAGATTAACCTACTTCATAAAACAAGCCAAGCCTTAAACAATCACCTACAAATAACCCAGCGCATGACTGTTGGTTTTTGGCTCATCCTGCGACAAAACAATGATTTATCACTTACCCCAGCCATAAAAAAGCAGCCCACATTAAACGTGGGCTGCTTTACATCCGCAGCGACATAAGGATGGGCGCTGAAGCGCCGCTAACGAGGCCTATTCGGCTGCGTCATCCTCGTCTTCGGGGTCAATGACGTCCATGCCATCATACTCGGCAATGCCCATTTTCTGGGCGAACTTGATCAGCTCTTCATTGCGTTTATGCAAAGAAGACGCGGTGTGCACCTCTAGCTTAGACACCATTAAAAAGTAATACGGGGCTTCGCCAGCCGCCACCTGAGCTGGAAACACTTGCTCGAGCTGATAGCCCATAAGTTGTAAGACCGAGACCGCCTTAGTGAGTACGGCTTCGGAAGGGTCGACAAAAAAGTACTGCCACAGCTTAGGCGTGGTTAAGTCCCATTCACTTTCGGCTTCGATGGTCTCAAACAGGGTTTGTACGTCGGCTCGGGTCATGCTGCTCATCAGTCAGTTACTCCTGCTGGGTTCATTAAGGGTTACCGCGCAAAAACAGCTGGTAGGCGGGGTTTTGAGTTTCTTCCTTATGGGCATAGCCTAGGCCCAATAAAGAAGCCTCAAACGCGGCGTGGTCTTCTTCGGGCACTTCTACCCCAACCAACACACGGCCAAAGTCTGCACCGTGATTTCGATAATGGAACAGGCTGATGTTCCAATCTAGCTGCATCGCCTCTAGGAACCGTAACAAGGCGCCAGGCTGCTCGGGAAACTCAAAGCTGAACACGCGTTCGTTTAGGGTCTTGTCGCTACGCCCACCCACCATGTGGCGAATGTGAATCTTGGCCATTTCTTCATCGGTTAAATCAATGGCGGCAAAGTCATTCTCTGCGAGGTCGCCCATAATCTTGGCGATGTCCTGTCGGCCTGAGGTTTGGATGCCCACAAAAATATGGGCTTCTTCAGCCGTACCAAAACGATAGTTAAACTCGGTCACACTGCGTTGGCCGATGACCTGACAAAATCGTTTGAAGCTACCAGGGGTTTCCGGAATGGTCACCGCCAAAATGGCCTCACGGCGCTCGCTCAGCTCGGTGCGCTCTGACACGTGGCCGAGGCGATCAAAGTTCATGTTGGCGCCGGTACAAATGGCCACTAGGGTTTGATCGGTCGCACCTTCGCGCTCGATATAGGCTTTTAAACCGGCCAACGCTAAAGCGCCTGCGGGTTCGGTAATGCTGCGCGTGTCTTCAAAGATGTCTTTAATCGCGGAACACATGGCGTCGGTATCGACCATGATGATTTCATCCAATAGGTCACGACAAATTTTAAAGGTTTCTTCGCCCATTTGCTTCACCGCCACGCCGTCGGCAAAAAGGCCGACCTCTGACAGGCTGACTAAACGGTCTTCTTTAATCGACAAATACATGCCGCAAGAATCGACCGGCTCGACCCCAATCACTTTAATTTCAGGGCGAACGTTTTTAATGTAGGCCGCAATGCCCGCCGCAATGCCGCCGCCGCCAATGGGCACGAAAATGGCGTCAATTTTTTTATGGTGCTGACGAACAATTTCCATGCCCACTGTGCCCTGACCGGCAATGACGTCGGGGTCATCAAACGGCGGAATGTACACCTTACCGGCCGTGGCCACTAGGCTCATGGCGTGTTCATAGGCATCGGAGAAAGAGTGACCGTGCAGCACCACTTTGGCGCCGTGGCTTTGTACTGCGTCAATTTTAATCTGTGGCGTGGTCGCGGGCATCACCACCACGGCCTCACAGCCCAACACTTTAGCCGACAGGGCCACGCCTTGGGCGTGGTTGCCGGCGCTGGCGGTAATGACGCCTTTGGCCAATTCGGCCTCGCTCAGGTTGGCCATTTTGTTATAGGCCCCGCGAATTTTAAACGAAAATACCGGCTGTAAGTCCTCACGCTTCAATAAAATGTTATTATTCAAACGTCTGCTTAAATTGTGCCCCCTGTCTAAGGGGGTTTCTGCTGCCACATCGTAAACCGATGCGGTTAATATTTTTTTCAAATAGTGTTGATGGGTATTAGTCATAGTGTTTCCGCTGTTTATTTCTAGTGTTTTTATTGAATTTTTAACGTACCATACTGTCTGTCATACGAGACCCTGCAAAGCAGGCCAATTAAGCCATGCATGTTATAGCCAAAGGTTATAATGTGCCCGTGTTCAATCAATTAAAAAAGAGCTGTTCAAAATGAAAAAACACCTGCTCATGCTGGCCTTAAGCGCTACTTTTGGCTTAAGCCCTCTGTCCCATGCAAAAACTGCTTTCGTACCGCCTGTTCCCGAGATAGCGGGTACGGCCTTCTTGATTGAGGATGTCCAAAGTGGGCAAATTTTAGGACAAAAAAACTTGGATGAGCGCATCGAACCTGCCTCATTGACCAAGCTAATGACGGCTTACTTAACGTTTAAAGCCTTAAATCAAAAAACGTTGTCGATGGACCAAGAACTCTATGCATCTGAAGTCGCTTGGAAAACCGAAGGGTCTAGAATGTTCTTAGACCCTAAAGTACCGGTGAGCGTCTCTGACCTCATCAAGGGTATGATTGTTCAATCGGGTAATGATGCTTGTGTGACGCTTGCCGAAGCCATCGCGGGTAGCGAGGCGGGTTTCGCTGTAATGATGAACGAACAAGCACGCCAATTAGGCATGAACAACACCAACTTCGAAAACAGTACTGGATTACCAGGAGAACAACATTACACAACTGTGCGTGATTTGGCTACCCTATCCAGCGCAATCATGACGGATTTTCCTGAGCACTACAAACTTTACTCCATTAAAGACTTCACCTACAACAACATTAAACAGCTAAACCGAAATTTATTGTTGTACCGTGACGCCAGCGTCGATGGCCTTAAGACCGGCCATACCGACAGCGCCGGCTACAACCTGATCGCTTCTAGCAACCGTAATGGTCGCCGCGTGCTGTCGGTCGTGGTGGGCACAGAAAGCTCAGAAGCCCGTGCCAATGAAAGCAGCAAGCTACTGAACTGGGCCCTACAGGCGTTTGAAACCCCTAAAATTTACGACGCTAAAACCGCCATTTCTAAAATCCGCGTCTATAAAGGCGCCAGCAATGAGGTCGAAGTGGGCTTTAATCAGGCGGTTTACGTAACCGTACCGCGCGGTCAAGCCGGTGAGATCAAGCCCACCCTAGAAACCATTCAGCCTTTGGTCGGCCCCATTAAGGCTGGTCAAAAAGTGGGGACTTTGAAAATCATGGTGGGTGAAGAAGTCATTGCGACGAAAGACGTGGTGGCGCTTAAAGAAGTGGGCGAAGCCGGCTTCTTTGGCCGCTTATGGGACACCATTTTGCTGTGGTTTAAATAACCCCTTGCACCGCTTAACCTCAACCCCGAAGCTGATTCGGGGTTTTTTTATGCTTGGCGGTACGGCTTGTGGGCATACGGTCTTTGCTTTGACGTGGTGAGGCGTGACGGCCGGTGGGTAGGCTACGCTTTATCCACCCTACGGTGACAGGTTTTTGGAACGACTTCTGGCTCATGTAAACCATGGTTTGGTGTGTAGAAAGCTTTGCACCTGTTTTATGAATATCAACTCACTACGTCTCCTTTAGGTGAAGTACCGTCCCCTTTTAGCCGCCGAGGCGGTTCGTGCGGGGCCGGGGCTTTAAGGCAAAGTTGTTTGAGTATTTGGCCAAAGGCGCAAATATGAGTTTTTGCCGCCGGCCACGTGCGGGCCAACGAGGGCACCCGCATAGCGGGCGGATAAAGTGGGGTGGTTTTTCTTTGCTTCGTTTCTTTTTGACATCAAAAAGAAATGATGGCGCCCATAGGGCGAAACAAAACGCCTAAATTTTAGTCATGCCTGACTAAAAGCAGCCTTTTAAAATCATTCTTGCTTCGGCAACATCGCTATTGATCCGTCGTTGGGTTTCGCCCTGTAGGGCGACAGACTTTCTTTTGCGTGGCCAAAAGAAAGTATGCAAAGAAAACGCCACCCGACAATCCGCCCTAACGGGTGCCCTCGCTGGAACCTATCGAGCCGGCGCTAGCAAGAGTGCTCTGCCTCCTATAAAAACGTGGTCGGCAGCCACAAACGATTTGCTAGCTTCATCCGGCCCGATAGAACCCAACTCGGCGGCTTTAACGGGAATCGGTACTTCACCTAAGGGAAAGGTGGTGAGTTTAAATAATTTAGTACCCCAAAAAAACCATGGTTTTGTGGTACCTACCCACGCTACTGGGAAGTGAGGCCAAAGCCACGTGGGTCACGATCCACTCTACGCTGCTTGGCGACGCGGTTAACGCACCTGAAACAGTCTTGCCATCTTAGCAAAACCCGCCGTCAAACCATGGTTACGGTGGTTGAATATGCTACTGGTGCTGATACGGCCACCCAGCTGGCCTTAGAGCAAATACCCTACTATAATGGGGCATCGCTTTTGAGTTCATTGGTTACCATGTCATTGATCGATCATTTCGCCCCCAAGTTTCAATTTAAAGAAACCCACAGCATTCACATTCATGCTTCTGAAGCCAGCATCATGAATGCCATTCTGACTCACCAGGCCACGCACGATCCCCTTATTCGGCAAATGCTGGCGCTGCGGCAATTGCCGGATCGGCTTTGGCAAAAAATCAGCCTCCAGCCCAACGATGCACCCCCTTTTGGCATCGACAGCTTTACCATTCTGGGCCAAGACCATCATAAAGAACTGGCCCTAGGCCTAATCGGCCAATTTTGGCGCCCTAGCTTTGGCCTGATTCGCCCTGGCACTGCCGCAGCCTTTCATGCTTTTGAACAAAAGGGCATGGCTAAACTGGTCCTGAGCTATCGGTTGGAATGCCTCGATCCAATAAGGCCAGAGGTTCGCCTCACCACCCAGACCCGAATCGCCTGCCCTGACTTAGGCAGCCAAATCCTGTGCGGCCTGTATTGGCTCATGATCCGACCTGGTAGTGGCCTGATCCGCCGCCGGCTGCTGCGCAACATTAAGCGTCAAGTAGAAGCGACCGAACCCAAACGCTAAAAACCCCCTTAAGGCCAGCGCCGTAAGGGGGTTTATTTTTTTGACTAATGGGTTGCTTAATCTTCGATGACTTCTGCGCTGGCCTGTTGCATGGCCCACATCTGCGCATAGCGGCCATCTAAACGCAACAGCTCATGGTGGGTGCCCTGCTCGATCACCTGACCGCCATCCATCACCATGATCTGATCGGCGTCGACGATGGTCGACAGCCTATGGGCAATAATCAGCGTGGTTCTGTTTTTGGCCACCTGCACCAGCTCTTCTTGAATCGCCCGTTCGGTACGGGTGTCCAAAGCGCTGGTGGCTTCATCAAGAATCAAAATCGGGGGGTTTTTCAGCAAGGTTCGGGCAATCGCCACTCGCTGCTTCTCACCGCCCGACAGCTTCAGCCCGCGTTCGCCCACTTCGGTGTCGTACCCATCCGGCAGGCTCACAATAAAGTCGTGAATGCTGGCGGCTTTGGCCACGTCCTCAATCTCTTGGTCGCTGGCGCCTGGGTGGCCGTAGGCGATGTTGTATTTGATGGTGTCGTTAAACAGCACCGTATCCTGAGGCACAATGCCGATGTGTTGACGCAGGCTGGTTTGGGTCACGTCGCGGATGTCGGTGTCGTTAATCAACACAGCGCCGTTGGTCACGTCATAAAAACGGAATAACAGTCGCGACAACGTTGATTTACCGGCCCCTGACGACCCCACTACGGCAAGGGTTTTACCGGGGTCGATGGTAAAGTTAACGTCGTACAATATTTGACGATTGGCTTCGTAACCAAAATCAACGTGCTTGAACGTAATCTTGGCCTGCTGCGTTTTGAGGGTGGCGGCGTCGGGTTTGTCTGAAATTTCCTGCCCTTCTTTGAACAGCCCAAACATGCGTTCCATGTCGGCCAAAGAATGCTTGATTTCGCGGTACACAAAGCCTAAAAAGTTCAGAGGCGCATACAGCTGGGTTAGGTAGGCCGACACCAACACCACATCACCGACGCTCATTTCACCCTTGACCACGCCTTCGGCAGACAGCCACAGCAAGAGCGTGATACCTGTGGCAATGATGATGCCCTGGCCTGCATTCAAGAAGTTTAACGACACCTGATTGCGCACCGCAGAGCGCAACCATTTGTTCATGTTGTCATTGTAGCGATTTTCTTCATAGGCTTCGTTGCTGAAATACTTCACCGTTTCGTAGTTCAGCATGGCGTCCACGGCTTTGGTATTCGCTTTACTGTCCAGTTCGTTCATTTGCCGACGATAAGCCATGCGCTTTTCGGTAATGAACAGAGTAAAGGCAATGTAAATGCCGATGGTGCTCATCGTCACCAAAGCAAACCAAAGGTCGTAACGCCACAACAGCACTGCCGCCACCATCACCAACTCTAATAAAGTGGGCAAGATGTTGAAAATGGTGAAGTTGAGCAAGAAGCCGATGCCCTTGGTACCGCGCTCAATGTCTCGCGTCACGCCACCGGTTTGGCGCTTGAGGTGAAAGCGCATGGACAAGGTGAAAATGTGTTGGAACACCTGAGTGGCGACTTCTTTAATCGAACCATTGGTGACTCGGGCAAACAGCGCATCGCGTATCTCGGCAAAAATACTGCTGCTTAAGCGCGCCACGCCATAGCCAATCAGCGCGCCAATCGGCAACACCAAGGCCACATTGGTCACGCTCAATTCGTCAACGATGTCTTTCAGATATAACGGCAGCGTCACGCTGGCCACCTTGGCGGCGACCAAGCACAGAATGGCCAACATGACCCGCCATTTAAACTGCCACACAAACGGCAGCAGCGATTTTATCGTGGCCCACTCGCCGCCCTTGCCGGTCGGCAATAACACTTTATTTTTTTGACTCATATTATTGTAAGGTAATCTCTGCTTTTAAATGAAACAAGGGGATGTCAACTTTGAAGAAAGAGCCATCGCTGAGTTCAAACTCATAATGCCCTTCCATTGAGGCCCACGGCGTGGTCACGGTCGCGCCACTGGTGTATTCAAACTCATCCCCTGGCAGCAGCAACGGCTCTTCACCCACCACGCCGGGGCCAGACACTTCCTGCACTTCGCCCTTTGCATTGGTGATTAACCAATAGCGACGGCGTAAAATAGCAGGCTCTTCGCCTTCATTGCGGATGGTGATGTGGTAGCTAAACGCATAAACGTCGTTCATGATGTTGCTGCGGTTAGGCAAATACTCGGGTTCTGCTTCCACCACAATGTCAGGTTCGTCTTCAAACATAACGGCTCCTAAAAATTAAAACCACTGAAGAATACCCAGAATCACAATACAGGGTATGGCGGCAAGAATGTCGTCCAGCATGATGCCAAAACCACCGTGCACCTTGTCATTAAAGTAGCTGATGGGCCAAGGCTTTAAGGCATCGAACAGGCGGAACAAAATAAAGGCGATCAACCACCAGCCAAAGCTAAAGGGCACGGTGCTCAAAATCAGCAGCATGGCCACAATCTCGTCCCAGACGATGCCGCCATAATCGCTGACGCCCACCTTGTCTTCGGCGTGCTGGCAAATGTGAATGCCGATTAAAAATAAGGGCCAGCATAAAATAGACAGCGCCAGTGGCGACATCCCTAGGCTGAATAACACATAGGCAATCACCAAGGCCGGTAAAGTGCCGAAGGTGCCCGGTGCAACGGGGGCTAAGCCGGCACCAAAACCAAAGGCGGTCATGCAGAAATAGTCTTCTTTCAACCATTTAAACGTGGGGGTAATCGGTTTTTTTGTGGTCATGAGAAATGATCAAATCCATGTTGGTTAAGTAAAATAGGCGCACCCGCTTGATTCACCAATTGTAAGCCTTTTGCGGCGGTAATGGTGCCAATTTGGGTGATGGGCACGCCAACTTGTTTGCTGATTTCCATGAGCGCCACCCGACAGGCCGTTGGCGCAGTGAACAACAGCTCGTAATCATCGCCGCCGGCCAAAGCGTAGGCATAGTGCTTGGGTAAGGCGCGAATGTAATCATGAGTGGGCACGGCATCGGCGTCAATGCGGGCGCCCACGCCTGAGGCGGTTAAAATGTGCTGTAAATCCTGAGCCAGGCCATCGGACACGTCTTGGGCGGCATGCGCATACGGCAACAGGGCCCGCCCGAGCGCCACGCGGGCGGTGGGTCGATTGCGGGCTTGTTCAAATAGGCCAAACACGTCATCCGGCAGGCGCTCGTGGCCAAAGTGATGGTGTAAAGCACAGGCCGCCAGACCCAGTTGGCCAGACACCCAGACGTCGTCACCCACTTTGGCATGACTGCGCCGCAGGCTTTGCCCTTTAGGGGTTTGCCCAATGATGGTCACGTTCAGGGTGAGCGGGCCCTTCGTGGTGTCGCCGCCGATCAGCTGCACGCCGTGCTCGTTGGCCAAGGCAAACAGCTGATCACAAAAGGCCTTAAGCCAGTCGGCATCCAACTCGGGCAAGGCCACGCTCAACAACACCCAGCGAGGCTTGGCGCCCATTGCCGCCATGTCCGACAAATTCACCGCCAAGGCTTTATGGGCTAGGTCGGCGGGATCAACCCCCGCAAAAAAATGACGGTTCTCAACCAGCATGTCGGCACTGATGTGTAAATCATAGGCTGGATTGGGGCGTAATATGGCCGCGTCGTCCCCAATAGACAAAATCAGCTCAGAATCCTTCTGAGCTTGATTGAGGTAGCGACGAATGAAATCAAATTCGTTCATATGCGTTCTTTAAAGATTAAAACATTTCACCGACTTTAACGCCACCGGCCACATCTTTGGCCGTTGCTAAAGACGACACCTGCGCCTGAGCCGCTTGAAACGCAGGCGTACTCATCGTGTCGATAAAATCTGCTGGCTGGCCTTGGCCCGCCATATAGGCCCAACGCTCGGCCAATTGGGCGTTCTCTGGCTCGGCAAAATCAAGCAACAGCTCATCCACTAGGTCGGGGCGGTTGCACACCAGCACAATGTCACAGCCCGCTGCAAACGACACCTGCGCGCGCTGGCTAATGTTGCCTTCGCTAACGGCACCTTCCATGGTTAAATCATCGGAAAAAATAACGCCGTTAAAGCCTAAGTCTTGACGCAAAATGGTTTGCAGCCATTTTTTAGAAAAGCCCGCTGGCTTTTCACACACGGCAGGATACACCACGTGTGCCGGCATCACCGCCGCCATGCCCGCCCCGCTGAGGCGCTGAAACGGCACCATGTCTTGCGCCATTAGGTCGGCGAATGAACGCTCGTCTTCGGGTAAAACGTGGTGGCTATCGCCCTCCACAAAGCCATGCCCGGGGAAATGTTTACCACAGCTGCGCATCCCCCCTTGATTTAGCCCTGCCTGCAAGGCCAAAGCCAATTCCGTCACCACTTTGGCATCGGCATGAAAGCTGCGGTTGCCAATCACTTGATTGTTGCCCCAGCCCAAATCCAACACTGGCGTGAACGACAGGTCGATGCCGCACGCGCGCAGCTCGGTGGCCAACACCCAGCCCACCGTGGTGGCGGTTTGCTTGGCCACCGCCGCGCCCTGCTGATCCCACAGCTGACCCAAAACGTTCATCGCCGGCAGGCGGGTAAAGCCATCAATAAAACGCTGTACGCGGCCGCCTTCGTGGTCGACCGCAATCACCAAAGCCGGCGTGCGCAGTGCACGAATCTCAGCGGTTAAGGCCCGTAGCTGAGCCACGGACTCAAAGTTACGGCGAAACAGGATCACGCCGCCCACATGGGGGTTCAGCAAACGTTGTTTTTCTTCTGGCGTGAGGGTAAAGCCAGCCACATCGGCCATAATCGGGCCGCGCGTAAGGTGTGGTTGTGTCATGGAACAAAAACCTTAAAATAAATGAGGCAGCACTAAGGCTGCCTCTGTCGAGGGAATTATTTGGTACGTAGCGGCAGGAACAGCGTGCTTGGGCCACGACGGATGAACACTGGCAGCGGATTGTCGCCTGATTCGATGGCGGCGCGCACTTGCTGTTCGGTGTCGACTTCGGTCGTGCCTAGCTGCAAGATAATGTCGCCTTCCATGAGTCCGGCTGACCTAGCCCAGCCTTGAGCATTGGTCACGATCACGCCCGTGGCCGTACCCAAGCGTTGCTTTTGCTCGACCGTAAGGGTGGACAAGGTTAAGCCGATGGCGTCAATCGAAAACGGCACGCTGGCTTGCGCTTTGGCATCGGGGCTTTGGGCCGTATGCGGGTTAGCCGCACTGGCGCTGTCTGACAGCACCACCGTGGTTTCTACCGACTTGCCCGCACGCCAGATGATCAGTTTAATTTTCTGACCCGGCGGAATCATGCCCACCATCACAGGTAAATCACTAGACGACTCAATTTGGCGCTCGTTCACGCCCAAGATGATGTCGCCCACCTTTAGCTTGGCCGCAGCCGCGGCGCTGTCTGGCAACACTTTGGCCACCAGGGCACCACGCGGTTTGTCTAGACCAAAAGACTTGGCCAAGTCGTAAGACACTTCTTGCACCATGATACCCAACTGACCGCGATGGACCTTACCGGTGGTTTTAATCTGTTCGGCCACGTTCATGGCGATGTCGATGGGAATCGCAAACGAGATGCCCATAAACCCACCCGAGCGGCTGTAAATTTGCGAGTTAATGCCAATCACTTGGCCCTTCAGGTTAAACAAGGGACCGCCAGAGTTACCGGGGTTAATCGCCACGTCGGTTTGAATAAACGGCGTGTAGTTTTCATTGGGCAGGCTACGGCCCTTAGCCGAAACAATGCCCGAAGTAACAGAGTTGTCAAAGCCAAACGGGGCGCCAATGGCCGCCACCCATTCACCCACCTTAAGCTCAGCGGGGTTGCCAATGCTCACCACCGGTAGGTCTTCGGCTTCGATTTTCAACAGGGACACGTCTGACTGTAAGTCTTGGCCAATCAGCTTAGCCGAATACTCACGCTTGTCGTTGAGCATCACTTTAATTTGCTGACTGCCTGACACCACGTGGGTGTTGGTTAAAATATAACCGTCCTTACTGATGATGAAGCCTGAACCGAAGTTCATGGCGTCTTCTTCAGCCGTAGGCGCATCTGGCATGTTTGGGATTAAGCGACGAAAGAAATCATAGAATGGGTCGCCTTCTGGGAAGGGGTTTACTTCCGGCTGGCCGGCATTGGGATTGCTGACGGTACGAATGGCTTGAATATTCACCACCGCTTGCCCTTCTCGCTCTACCAGCTGGGTAAAGTCCGGCAACAGCATGGCCACGGTGCCATCACTTTGTTCGGCCGTAATTTCTTGAACAAAGCCTTTATCGGATTTACCGGAAAACCAACCGTCTTCTTTACCACAACCACTTAAAGATAATACCGCTGCTGTGATCAACAGCGTAGATAGTTTTGTCGTCGCTTTCACACGTAATCCTTTATAATCTCATTAATCTCTTAATGTTACATTGTATAGAAACTTAACGCTGCTGTATCAATCACAGCCGGCTTTTTCTACGATTAAGCCACTAACTTTGCGGGATATTCACACAAATCGGCAATCATGCACTGCTCACACTTGGGTTTTCTTGCCTGACACACGTAGCGCCCATGCAAAATCAGCCAATGATGGGCATCCACCAGAAATTCTTTTGGCACAAATTTCATTAAATTGGCCTCGACTTCGCGCACGTCTTTACCGGGCGCCAGACGCGTCCGGTTGGCCACACGGAAAATATGCGTGTCCACTGCCATCACCGGTTCGCCAAAGGCGGTATTCAACACCACGTTGGCGGTTTTTCTGCCCACCCCTGGTAGGCTCTCTAAGTCGGCCCGATTGCGCGGCACCTGACTGTCGAACTTAAACACCAGATCATGACAGGTTTGCATCACATGCTTGGCCTTGGTTTTATACAGGCCAATGGTTTTGATGTAGTCGACCAAGGCATCCAGGCCTAAATCCAAAATGGCTTCGGGCGTATTCGCCACCGCATACAGTGGCCCAGTGGCTTTGTTGACCGACACGTCGGTTGCCTGAGCCGACAGCAGCACTGAAATCAACAGCTCAAAGTCGCTATTGTAATTTAATTCGGTCTTTGGTTTCGGATTGGCTTCGCGCCAACGCGAAAAAATTTCGTGTCTTTTCTGTTTATTCATAAGCCATTAAACCCAGCCATTCCCTGACTCTATTAAATAGGGGCAAAGCCCTGAATTACAAGCCCTAGCCACCATTGATGGAACCTTTTCAAAACTGTCGCCATCTTACCAGAATACATAAACTTTGATACATCTCTCTTTAAAAAAAGACGTTTAACCTTATCTTACACTCACACTCACAAAAAGGCAGCACATGGACATTTTATTGGTTTGCTTAGGCATTATCTTATTGGTTGCCGGCCTACTCGGCACCATCCACCCGGCCATCCCTGGCCTACCGCTGATGTTTGGCGGCGTTTGGGCCCTGGCCTACCAAAGTGACTACCTCATCATTGGCTCTGGCTCACTTTGGGCGATCGGCATCATTACTGCTTTTGGCATGGCCCTCGACTTTGTGGCCGGCCTGGCCGGCGCGAAGGCCACCGGCGCCAGTAAAAAGGCGCTCTGGGGTGCCTTTATTGGCGGCGTTCTGGGCATTTTCTTCGGTATTTTCGGGATGATCTTTGGCCCTCTAGTTGGCGCGGCCATTGGTGAATTTATGGACAAGCGCTCACTATTAACCGCGGGCAAAGTGGGCATGGGCACCTTTGTTGGCTTCATCATTGGCGTCATGGCCAAGATTGGCTGTGGCCTCGCCATTGTGGCCATCGTGGCCGGCAACTATCTGTTCGCCCTATTCTCTTAACCCAGCCGCCCCTTTTATCCAACCAAAAAAACACCCGCTCTGAACCAGAACGGGTGTTTTTTTATCAGTCTATTTTATCAGCCTATTAAGCATCAACCGCCACTGACACCGGCTGGGCCTCTAAGGCCTGTAGCGCCGCCGGCGTGGTTTTAATCAAAAAACCGCGCTTGCCGCCGTTGATGTAAAACGCAGGCAACGCAAAAATACTGGCTTCAGCATACACCGGCAGCGCCGTTTTTAAGCCAAACGGGCTGGTGCCGCCGACCATGTAACCACTCCATTTGTTCGCCTGCTCGGGCGCCGCTGGCTCGATGTATTTCAAACCAAGGTCACGCGCCAACTGGCGGGTAGAAATGTGCTTGTCGCCGTGCATCAACACCACTAGGCCTTGCTTGGCCTCTGTTTGCAACACAATGGTTTTGATCACCAAGTGTTCATCGGCGCCCAAGCAGGCGGCCGAATGGGCGGTGCCGCCATGCGCTTCGTAATCGTACAAAAATGGCTGGTAGTCAATTTGATGCTGTTTTAAAAAGCGAATCGCCTGCGTGGTGGGAAATTTATCTTTGGCCATAAGTCCTCTGTGGTTGCGCGTCTCGCGGTAAATCATCAAACGACACCATCCCCTCGCGCGTGTAAACCTGAGTCGCCTCGCGGCCATTCGCCCAGAATGACGGCTGTTGCGCCAGCTCTTCTACGCTAATGCCCAGCCATTCGGCGTAGGCTTTCAGATAATCAAAACCGCTCTTTCGGGCCGGATTCAGGCGCTGATGGGTGTCGTCGCTCGACAGAAACAAAAAAGGTATTTCATAATTCTCTTTATAAGCTGAATTATGCACCAAACCGTGGCTTTTCGCATCTGTCCCTTCATAGCTCAAGCCATGATCAGAAAAATAGTTCAGCGAAAAAGGCTGGCCACTGGCCGCTAAAGCGGCGTGGGTGCGCTTAATGAATTCGTCCATTTTCCGCACCGCGGAAGCATAGCAGGACAGCTCTGGATTGACGTCAACCAGGCGCACATCCCCTGGAAATAAACGATCACAGAACTGAAAATGCGTGCCCATCAGGTGCAAAACGATCAGCTTCGGCCCCTCAGAAGGCTGGTTTAAGGCCTCGGTTAGCTTAGGCAGCAGCATAAAGTCGTCATGATTTTCAAAAGACCACTCGCCCTTTTTCAAGAAGGCATAATCATCGGCCTGCAAAGCCAAGGCGGCAATGTCCGTGTCAGCAGCACCCATAAAGCCTTGGTTAGAATACCAATGGGTTTTGAACCCAGCGGCCCGCGCCAGCGTCACGATGTTGTTGTTGCCCTCGACCCGACCAGCCCGTGACAGCGTCAGCATATAAGGCAGCGAAAAATAGGTGCTGTACGAAGGCGCCACCATGTCGGTCAAGAACAGGCCCTTACTGGTCGCCAAGAACGGCGTCGTGTTTAATGGAAAACCATGGACCGACATGTGGTCGCGCCGCGTGCTTTCACCAATGATCACCACATAATGACGGTACTTAGGCTTTACCGCCGTCACCTGCCAGCTAGGCGGCTGTGACGCGGCCTGATACAACATGGTTCGCTCTTTTCGGTAGCTCCGCACAGAAAACAACCCTTCCTTATAGGTCAGCACCACCTTGTTGTAATCACGGTCATCGTTAATCAGATCAGGCAACAGCAGCAATAAGACCAAGCCCGCCAACCACAAAGGCCGCGGTTGCTGTAACGCCCGGACGTACCGATAAAATAGGCCCGCCACCAGCAAAAACAACAGCGGCAACAGATAATCCACCAGCGCCACCCGCTGCAAAAACTCATACGACTCTCTGGCATTGGTATTGACCGCCGCAGCCACCACGCTTAACGAGGGCGGGCCAAAGCGCACCATGGTGGGATAATACAAAGCGGCGGCCCCCACCAACACACTAAAGAGGCTCAGGCCAATCACTTTAGGCAGGCGCGCCAGCCAAGCCATCAGCACCACCACAAAGGCTGCATGATAAAGATCCAACCGCAGGCCCAAAATCGTCACGTACAGCCAGCCAAACAACGGCACCAGCAGCCCCAATTTCAGCGTCTTCTTTGACACCATGATGCGTCCTATTCTGGCTGATACCGCTGGATGAGCTTTTGTTGATGAGCGGCACAGACTTCGGCCAAGCTCAAGTCATACTTTTGCGCCAACAGCACGAGGTTGGCCAACACGTCGCCGATTTCTTCGCACACGGCCTGCTTTTTCTGGGCCTGGCTTGGCGCTACTTCGTCAGGTCGATCACGGCCAATTTCCATGCTGCGGATGGCCTGGGCCAGCTCGCCCACTTCCTCCGTTAAAAAGCCCATGCGAATAAACACGTCGAGGTCATACCAAGCACGCGTTTGATAATACGTTTTCAGCCATGCTTCAAAGGCGGTTAAATCCATTTTTTTCCTCATCACTGATGTTAAAAAGCCTTTTTATTCGGTAAAATTTGGGTTTACCCTCACACTAGGACACCCCTCATGAGCATACAACGCCACATTACCGACCAACGCCTCTCTGAAGCCGTTGTGGTCAACGGCCTGATCTTTTTAGCCGGCCAAGTCCCCACCAACGAAGCGGCCGACGCCCAAGCCCAAACGGAAAACATTTTGGCTCAGGTAGACACTTTATTGGCCAGCCTCGGCAGCGACAAAAGCAAGGTGGTAGACGCCACCATTTACTTGACCGACCTGGCCGACTACGCTGCCATGAACCGCGCTTGGGACGCTTGGGTACCGTCTGGCCATGCGCCCGCTCGTGCCTGCGTGGAAGCCCGCTTGGCCAACCCTAACTGGAAGGTAGAAATCAAGCTGGTGACGGCCCAATAGGCAGCCGTCAGACACAAAAAAGCCGCCTTCATGATGAATTCATGAAGCGGCTTTATGCTTTTAAACCTATTTGGTTTCTTTGTCGGCCAAATACCAACGCACGCCGGCTTCTTCCAAACGCTTGCGCATGCTGTCATCCGGCACTTCATCGGTAAACACCGAGTTAAAATCGGTAATGTGGGCCATACGCACCAGAGCATTACGGCCAAACTTGGTGTGATCGGCCACTAAGTAGCAGTGACGCGCATTGGCCATCATCGCCTGAGCCACGCTCACCTCTTTGTAGTCAAAGTCCAAAAGGGTGCCGTCACGCTCAATGCCGGCCACGCCCAGAACGGCGTAATCTACTTTAAATTGATTAATAAAGTCCAAGGTGGCCACCCCGGTCACGCCGCCATCTGAAGCGCGCACAACGCCCGAGGTAATCATGATGTTGTAATCCGGGCGGGTCGACATAATCGAAGCCACATGAATGTTGTTGGTGATGATGCAAAGGCCTTTGTGGGTTTTGGTCAAGGCCAAAGCCACGGCTTCTATCGTGGTCCCGATGCCCATAAACAAGGAGGCATTTTCAGGAATGTGCTCGGCGATCAAATCGGCAATGTGGGCCTTTTCGCTTTGCAACTTATCTTTGCGGGCAAAGTAGTCGTCGTTTTCGACGCTGCTGCCTAAAGCGGCGCCACCGTGGTAGCGTCTTAAAATATTCTCTTCACATAATTGGTTGATGTCACGCCGCACGGTTTGGGGCGTCACTTCTAGCAATCTGGCCAATTCTTCAATCGGCATAAAACCATTCTCACGAATTAATTCGATGATTCTTTCGTGACGAGGTGGACGATTCGACATAAGTATTACCAGCGTATGTAAAACTACCATTCTGCCAAAATGTTCGATTCTTCGCAAATGAATTTTCTTTATTTTTCAATATCGAAAACCCAAAGACCCTCACGCAGCGGCCAACTGTGCGAAGAAAATCATCAAGATAGGGGCAAAAATATTCACCACAAAACCAAAACTAATGGCAATGGGCACTACTTCAATCCCGCCTGATCGCTGGATCACAGGCAGTACAAAATCCAGCGAGGTCGCGCCGCCGGTCCCGATTGCGGTAGACGGATGACGGCGCATTAACAACGGAATCAAGGCAAAAGCCAAAAATTCTCGCAGCAAATCATTCAAAAAAGCCACGCTGCCCATCACCGGCCCAAAGGCGTCGGTGATGACAATGCTCGATAAGGAATACCAACCAAAGCCAGAGGCAATAGACAGGCCTTGAAACACCGGCAGGCCCAGCACTAAGGCAGCCACCAGGCCGCCCACCAGCGACGAGCCCATGAACAACACGCTCATGACCAGTCCGCGCTGATTAATTAAAACACGGCGCAAGCCAATCCCACTACTGCGCAATTGAATGCCAATGAGCAGCAGCAAAAGCATCAGCACCATTGTGCTAAAAGAATCTGGCAAATGCCCATAATCTTTTAACGCATAGCCAACCGCAAAGCCGGCAAAAACATAGCCCAATAGGGTTAAGGCACTCTTAACCAACCCCCACGTCGAGGTAGGCTGGTGGGCGGCCTCAGTCGTCGCCAAAGGCCGACGGCGATCGTACCAAAACAGCACCCCCATATTACAAAGATTGATGACAATGAAAAAGACCAGCGTGTAGCCACCAATCGTCGTGAGCTCGCGGAATAGGTCGGTGTACCCCCCCAAGCCCACGCCCATCACAAACAGGATTAAATACACCAATAGGCTGACACTTTGGTCAATCTTCTTGAGCCATTGCTTGTTGCTGACATTGATGAAAAAACCCACAAACAATGGCGCTAAAATTAACAATAAAGTGTAGAACATAATGCTTATATAATCCTAAAAAAAACCATTACTCACCTACGAAGGCGCGTTCAATCACATAGTCGCCACGCACGCCTGTTTTGGGTGAAATCGTCAAACCAAACTCATCCAACATTTGGCTTAGGTCTTTCAACATGCCTGGGCCACCACAAATCATGGCGCGGTCGACGGCTGGATCGATTTTAGGCAAACCAATGTCTTCAAACAGCTTACCGCTACGCATGAGGTCGGTGATGCGGCCAGTGTTGTGGAAGTCGGTGTCACGCGTGACGGTTGGGTAGTAGATCAGCTTCTCACGCACCATTTCGCCTAGATACTCATGATTGGGCAGCTCCTCGGTGAAGTGCTTGTAATAAGCCAAATCTTTGACGTGGCGCACGCCATGAATCATGATGACTTTATCAAACTGATCGTAGACTTCTGGGTCTTTGGTCACGCTTAAAAAAGGCGCTAGGCCGGTACCGGTAGACAGCAAGTACAGGTTTTTACCCGCATTTAAGTCATCCACAATTAAAGTACCGGTTGGCTTTTTACTGATCAACAGTTCATCACCCACTTTTAAGTGCTGTAGGCGGCTGGTTAAGGGACCATCTTGTACTTTAATGCTGAAGAACTCTAGATGCTCCTCGAAGTTGGCGCTGGCGACGCTGTAGGCACGCATCAAAGGCTTGCCGTCTACCATTAGGCCGATCATCACAAACTGACCATTTTTAAAACGCAACGCTTCGTCGCGCTCGCAGGTAAAGCTAAAATATGCATCGGTCCAATGATGGACGCTCAAAACTTTTACAGTATTAAATGCTGCCATTTTCTATCCTAATAAAAATAAATAACCATGAATGATCTTGCGCCATTCATCTTAAGCTGACTTTAAACTGGGCTTGAGTCAGCATCTGACCCAGGCTTAGCGCCATCCTTAAACTGCATTTGGTACAGGTTGGCATAACGTGCCCCAAGCGCCAACAGGTCGCTATGAGTGCCCTGCTCGGCAATTTGCCCATCATGCATCACCACAATGGTGTCGGCCTTTTCAATCGTCGACAGGCGGTGGGCAATCACAATGGTGGTTCGGTCCTGCATGAGGTTTTCTAGCGCGGCCTGAACCAATCGCTCAGAAGCCGTATCCAGGGCACTGGTGGCCTCATCCAAAATCAAAATCGGGGCGTTTTTCAACAGGGCGCGAGCAATCGCCAAACGCTGGCGCTGACCACCAGAAAGCTTGGTGCCATTTTCGCCAATCAGGGTATTTAAACCCTGTGGTAACTGTTCAATAAACTCATACGCATTAGCCGCCTTCGCCGCGGCAATAATCTCCGCTTCGCTGACCTCGCCCAATTTGCCATAGGCAATATTGTGCGCAATGGTGTCGTTAAACAGCACCACATCTTGGCTCACCACGGCGATGTCGCGGCGCAGGCTACGCAAGGTGTAGTCGGCCACGTCCACACCATCCACCCGAACTTGGCCGCTGGTCGGGTTATAAAACCGTGGAATCAGGCTCACCAAGGTGCTTTTACCACAGCCAGAAGCCCCCACTAATGCCACCATCGAGCCGGCCTTAATGTCTAGACTGACGCCCTTGAGGCTGTCTTTTTCAGCACCCTCGTAGCGAAACACGACGTCGTTAAAGCTTAGGCTTTTCTTCAAGCCTGGGAAGGTTTGGCGGCCATGATCGGGTTCGCTTTTTTCATCCAAAAAGCCAAACACGCTTTCTGCCGCCGCCAAACCACGCTGCAACGCTTGGGTAATATTGGTAATGCGCTTTACTGGCGCAAACAGCATCAGCATGCCCGATAAAAACGACATAAAGTCACCGGCACTAAAGGCATTATTGCGCGCCCGCTGGGCCGCAAAATACAAAATGGCCGACAGCGCACAGGCAATGATTAGCTGCGTCACGCCGGTGCTTAAAGACGACATGGTGGTTTGCTTCACCAAGTTATGGCGAACCGCCACCGAGGCGCCGCGAAAGCGCTCCTGCTCACGTACTTCGCCGCCATAAACCTTGACCATTCGGGCACAGTCAATCGATTCATTCAGCACCTGTGTCATTTCACCCATGTCCTGCTGGTTCTTACGCGACAGGCCGCGTAAGCGTTTATTCACAAACTTCACGCACAGTGTCACAATCGGCATGACGCCAAGGGTAATCAGCGTCAACTGCCAGTCGGTATACAGCAGCAGGCCCAGAAGGCCAATCACGGTAATGCCGTCTTTAACGGTCACCGTAATCACCCGAAAGCCGGCCTCACTAATGAGGCTGACGTCGTTGGTGATGCGAGACACCAGCCGACCCGACTGATTGTTTTGATAATAACCCACCGGCAGCATCAGCAATTTGGCAAACAGCTCTTGCCGCAGCTGCTGCACCAGATGGCCAGACAGGTAACTACTGGTGTATTCGTTAATAAAACTGGTGATGCCGCGCAGCACAAACAGGCCAATAATGGCCAAAGGAATCCAGTTCATGGCGCTGATGTTTTTGGCCACAAAGCCTTCATCAATCAGCGGTTTTAACAGCGCCACAAATGCCGGCTCGGTTGAAGCCGCCACCACCATTGCCACAATGGACACGGAAAATACCTTCCAATAGCCGCGAAGATACTTAAACAGGCGTTTGTACAATTCAAAACTAGATTGAAATTTAACTTGACTCATGGGGGATGAAAAGGCTCCTTACGGGCCAACTGCGTGACCCGTATTGTATGCTAGTTTCTGAAAATATTAAAACACCAACAAGATTTAAAGTGTTTATTCTAAAGCCTGTACCGCTTAAGCCAATGTTTCTTCGATTAATTTTTTAACCAAACTTGCGTCATTCGGCAAAACCACCACTCTTTGTGGCAATTTTTCTAAGTCTGCCAAGGCCTTAGGGCAAGGAATCACCACGTCATCACCCAAGGCTTCTTTAATGGTGTCTTCAAATTTAATCGCCAGCGCCGTTTCTAAGCACACCACCAGCTCACCTGCATCGCGCACTTCTCGCGCCACTTTAACGCCGTCTGCGGTATGGGTGTCGATAAATTGACCGTCGGTCTCATACACGGCTTTAATCGTGTCTAGACGATCTTGATGCGTGCTCTTGCCTGAAACAAAGCCATAATGGTCTTGCACCACCGACAGGTACTCGCTGAGGTCGAAGCCTTCGCCCGTGGCCACTTTATCCCACAGCATTTTAACTGCGTCAGGCTCTTGGCCCACTAGGTCAAACACAAAGCGTTCAAAGTTAGAGGCTTTAGAAATGTCCATAGAGGGGCTAGAGGTAATGTAGGTGTGCGCCGAGCCGCGTGGACGATAAATGCCTGTTTTAAAAAACTCGTCCAAAACGTCATTCTCATTGGTCGCCACAATCAGGCGATGAATGTGTAGGCCCATTTGACGCGCAATGTGGCCTGCGCACACGTTGCCAAAGTTACCACTGGGCACGCAGAAGCTGACTTTTTGTTCGTTGGTCGAGGTGGCTTCAAAATACCCTTTAAAATAGTACACAATTTGCGCCACAATACGGCCCCAGTTAATCGAGTTAACTGTGCCAATCTTGTACTTGGCTTTAAACTCCGCATCCTGCTGCGTGGCTTTGACGATGTCCTGACAGTCGTCAAACAGTCCGTCAATCGCAATATTGTGAATATTGGCGTCTTGTAGGCTATACATTTGGGCACGCTGGAAGGCGCTCATTTTGCCATTGGGCGACAGCATGAAAATGTTAATGCCGGCTTTGCCCTTCATCGCGTATTCGGCTGCACTACCGGTGTCGCCGCTGGTGGCGCCAATAATGTTGATTTCGGCATTTTTCTTGGCCAACACGTATTCAAACATATTGCCTAAAAACTGCATCGCCATGTCTTTAAAGGCTAAGGTTGGGCCGTTAGACAGGGCTTGGATCACGATGCCATCATGCAGGCGGCGAACCGGCGTAATGGTGTCGGTGCCAAAGCACTCGGCGGTATAGGTTTTGGCCACGATGTCTTTAAGGTCTTGCGCCGGAATGTCGGTGGCGAACAGGCTGATGATTTCGTAGGCCAGTTCGGCGTAAGACAGGGTGCGCCACGACTCTAACTGCTCAGGCGACACCTGCGGGTACTCAACCGGCATCACCAGGCCACCATCAGGGGCCAAACCCATTAACAAAATATCGCTAAACGACTGGGGCGCCATGCCACCACGAGTGCTGATGTATTTCATGTTCTCTGTTTTCCCTAATACTTAATCTTTATTTACGTTAATGTGGCCAAGCATCGCGTTTGTTGACTGGCCACGACGCTTGGCCTTGATCGGTTAAAATTTTATTTTTTTGACACAGGCGGTTAAGGTTGCTTCCGCCACGCGCGCGCCAATGGCGACGCGCTCAGAAGGATTGGTGACCGCAGTGGCCACGTCTGACATGGACACATAGTTAGGCGCTTCTTCGCCCACACAGTTGCAGACTTGCTGTTCCCACTGCTTGGCCTTGTCTGGCGACACCAGCAGCTTGGCCGTTTGCCATTCCACCCGCTTGTCTAACTGCTTGTGGCATTCTTGAGTCACGGTGGCGGAAATCATGCTTTGCCCAACGCTGGGCACCATAGACTGGCTGCAAGCGGTTAAGCCCAGCACCATCATACCGATAACAAGTTGTTTTACGCTCATGACGTTCACTATCCTTTTGACCAACACAGAAAGCGCCTTGGGGCGCACATCAAGCCATTTTATAGAGCCACACTTCTATTGGCAAATAGTATAGCGGTTAATTATTTAAAATACTGACGCCCACGCCGCCGCCTCGCTTTTATGCCGGCCGCTCCATAAATATTCACCTACCGCTTGCCTTCAACCCAAAAAAAGGGTACATTCGCCACTTCTGTGATTCTGATTCGCGCGAACGCTTAGCCAATCGGCCTGATCACCACTGCGGGTGTAGCTCAATGGTAGAGTAGAAGCTTCCCAAGCTTAAGACGGGGGTTCGATTCCCCTCACCCGCTCCATAGCATTTATGTAGATCAACAACTTAGATAACCTTTGGTACAAACAAGGGACGCTTAACCAGTGTTCACACAAAACAACCCTCTTGAACGAGGGCTTTTTTATGCCCGCTGTGCGTGGGCCGCCGGCCATCATTCACATAAAGTCACCCACTTCTGGGTTTAAAATATACCCGGATAGGCCACCTTCGCAGTCTACTTTTCGATAGGCATAAACCTTGGCAATGTGCAGCTTGTCGCCCAGCTGGCATTGATCCCCTGGCTGGATGACCCCGATTTCTGGCGCGAGGTCTTGCACCTCTTTTTGCACGCTAATGGCCACTTGTGCCGTCACCGGCCGTGTCTTTTCAGCACAGCCAGTGACCGCCCACAGCAGTAAAGCGGGCAGTAAACACCTTTTCAATTGAATCATAACGCTACCCCCAACTGTGCTCGGTACTTTATCTCAACGGCCCTCTAAAAAGCCCTTCAAAAGACCCATTAACCGCGCGCAGCCTCTAACAGGGCGACTATTTCTGTTAGTCCCTTCTGCCGCGCATGGATTAAGGCGGTGACGCCGGTATGATCGGGGATGCCCGCATCGGCCCCCGCTGCCAGCAGCGTCGCTACGATGGCTTGCTGCGCTGGGCCACCATCGCCCAAGATAACCGCCTCCAGCAGCGCCGTCCAGCCCAGTTGATTCACATGGTCAATCGGGTAGTTGGGGGTGTTGGCCAAAAGCGTCACCACCGCCAGATGGCCTTTTTCAGCGGCGGGAATCAAAGCCGTGCCGCCATAGCGATTGGTACGGGTAAAATCAGCGCCACGAGCCAGAGCCAAGCGAACGGTCTCTAAGTCGCCTTCGGCACCCGCGTATAAAAACGGGCTATTTAAACGCTCATCCTGGGCGTTCACATCGGCCCCGGCCTCAATCAAACGCCGAATCAGCCTTGGCCGCTGTGCGTACACCGCCGCCATTAAAAGCGTTTCGCCTCGCTCATTGGTCGCCGTCAACAATCCTGGCGTGGCCAATCCAGCCTCAACCATGGCCACATCATCTCGTTTTACTGCATCAAAGTAAGCCTGCATGTCTGTTGCCTCCGCCATCCGGCTGGCGCGCGTCTTTTCCTGAGCGCAAGCCGTCAAAGATAAACCACCCAAAAACAAGCCTAACCACCAAAATTTTTTCATCCTATTGTGCTTTCCATTCTGTTTTTCTTCCACATCAACCATTGTCTCATTACGCTTTGCACCATGACAATCAGGTATCAAGTCCAGCATAGCCCTTATGGCACCTTCTAAAAACCTTAGGCGCTAAGCCCTGAGCCCCACCAGCGCCTTTTTAATCAACGCTTCGGCCATTTATTGCGGCCAGCATCCAGGCACAACCGTTTAAAGGCCCGCCTTGGTGCGGCCAAAGCCGCATTCAATAGCCATAAAAATCGGCTGGCCAAGCATTCACATCAGGGCTTGATCATGCTATTCTGTGACCGTTTACAACGTTTTCAGTTCGTAAACGCAGTCCATATTAACTCTTGATTGCCGATGACCCTCGCTGATGACCAATAGAATCAAACGCACAGAGCGTAAATTACGTCCCCTACTACTGCTTTGCGCCTTGGCCTTGCTCATTTGGTTACTCACGCCCCTCCTACTGTCAGCCCTCATTAATAAGGCCGACTTACGTAAGGCTTTAGATCAGTTTATTGCCCCGACCGAGCGCAGCCTCAACTACGAGCCCGAAATTCGTGCGTCGCTGTTCCCCTCACCCACGATTCGCCTACGCGACGTTACCGTGTCGGAACCCAACCAGCCCAGCCGCACCGTCATTAAAGCCGCCGACTTATCGCTGCGCTTTAACTGGCAAAGCCTGTTCCAAACGCCAGAAGTCACCCGCATCATCATGAGCGGCATCACCGTCGACGCCAGCCGCGACGAGCAAGGCCATTGGTCGGTACAGGACTTACTCAATCTAGGCAGCACCCAGCCTTCACGACTAAGCGTTTTGTCGACCCTACGCATTGGCAACGCCCAGCTTAACTTGGTGGACGAAGGCCTGCAAAAAAACTATCAAATTGACCAGTTTTCATTAGACGCTGCTGGCCTACAAGGCAACGCTGGGCAATTAGCCCTAGCGGGCAAGTTTATTCAAGAAGGCCGCGACCTCGCTTTTCAAGCCCAAACCGACACGCAAAAGCAAGCACCGCAATACGCGCTGAACAACCTTTTGGTCAACGCCCAGTTGTTAAACGACGACGGCATCATCGACGCCAATATTCGCCTCTTGGCTAAAGGACTATGGCACCCAGACGAGGGCACGCTCGACCTAAACAGTGCCGACATGGTGATCGAGAGCCATCAGGGCCGCGCCAACACCAACCTGCACATTGCGCAGTGGCACATGACGCCGGCGCAAATGCTGATCCCATCGATTGCGGTCAACGCCCACCTCACCCAAGACAGCCTTAACCAGCTAGACGTGACGGGGCTGGTCAGCAACGTGTCGTTCTTTGGCAACTTACTTCAGGTCGAAGACAGCAGCTTCCAAGCCGAATACAAGCGCCTACAAAAAACTTTATTGATGACGGCACGTGCCAGCATGACCGCCAACACCGACCGCCAGTTTCAAATCAACGACCTGAGCTTCAGTAGCCGCGAACAAAACGCCACCGACAATAGTCAGCGCTGGCGCACCTTCTTACAGGGCGACGCCAAAGGCGTGTTTGGCGACCATGCCGAGCTCAGCAGCAGCGGCACCTTCGACGACAGCCCCCTCGCCTTAGACCTTAACTATCAGGCCCAGCGCGCCGACAAGATTCAACTGCGACTAGACTTAGAGCGCTTTAACGCCGGCAACTACGTCAGCTTGCCCAGCATTGGCAGCGCCAGTGCCGATGCTTACTTACCCCTATTTGATGACGACACGCCGTTTGATTTTAGCTGGCTCGACCAGCTGAACATCAGCGGTGACGTGGCCATCAGCAAAATCCAACTGGGCACCCTGCTGTTTAACCAAGTCAGCACCCACATTCAAGCGGAGCCTAAGTTACTGACGCTGCAAGACGTGCATGCCCGCCTGTACGAAGGCGACCTCATGGGCTCGCTACAGCTAGACACCAGCACCACCCCTAAGCTGACCATCAACCAAAGCATTAAGGGCATGTCGGTGCACGCATGGCTCAATGATCTGTTTGGCTATGACCGCCTGTCTGGCACCGGCGACACCGACCTCAGCCTTGAAACCCAAGGCAACAGCGCCAAAAAAATGCGCGAACGCCTCAACGGCACCCTCCATATCGCCCTCAACCAAGGCAAGCTGCACGGCATTGATTTTCTGGAATTAATCCAGCAAATTTCACGCCAAGAAAACCTCACCACGCCGATGGCGCTGGACGTAGACCAGCAGTCGGACACGCCCTTCCAGTCATTCCAAGCCAACATTCAACTCAAGAATGGCGTGGCCAATAACCAAAACTTTAGCCTGGTGTCGCCCTTCATCACGCTCAAAGGCAAAGGCTCACTAGACTTAAACAAGCAAGACTTAAACTACCAGCTGCACGTTCAGGGCCGTGCTTCGGCGCCGTTAAAATACCGTAAACTGAACATCCCCTTGAACATTACCGGCCCCATTAAGGCCCCTAGCTATGCTATTGACTACAAAACGCTGGTGCAAAACGAAGACACCCCAGAGGCCCGCCAAAAAGCCCTTCAAAAAGAACTAGCCAACCAGTTTAGCCAATGGTTTGCGCCACCTAAGCCATGACCCAACCCATGCTGCGCGCCATGTACGAGGCCTGTGCCCAAGATCAGGCCACTGCGGCCGAATGGGTGTGGCACCTACCCGACGACTTGGCCCTGACCACGCTGGCCTCATGGCTTGCCTACTTAAGCACCCTGCCGTTGAACCGCCCCCTCCAGCTGTGGTTAAGGCATGGCGACAAACAATCACAGCCTACTGGCGCCGCCACGCTTTTTCGCGACTACCTCAGCGCCGCACCCGGCCTCAACACCTTGATCATCAACCCCAACCTTAGATTGTCTTTATGGTTGGGTGAAGGCACACCGCAATGGCCAGCCCTTGCGCCACGCACGGCCTGCTACAGCCTACGCTCCGACCCCCCTGCCGGCTTCCATCCGCTTGAGCCAAACCCAACGGCCACGCCGCCCTGGTACGCGGCGGCACCCGCCAGCAAAGTTCAACACGTGTGCATCGTGGGCGCTGGCATTGCGGGCGCCAGCACCGCCTATGCGCTGGCCACGCAAGGGGTTAAAGTCACGGTTTTGGAACAGGGGCAGGTGGCCGGCGCGGCCTCTGGCAATCGCCAAGGGCTCATCTACGCCAAAATCTCCCCCCACTTAACCGAGCAAAGCCAGCTTTTATTAAGCGGCTATGGCTTCACCCTAAGGCTTTTACACGCCTTACTGCCTGAACGGCAGGCCTGGGACGACTGCGGCGTGCTCCATCTAGACGTCACCGCACAGGAACAAAAGCGCAATCAGGCTTTGGCCCGCTGGCCCTATCCAGAACTCTTTACCCCGCTCTCCCAAGCACAGGCGAGCGCCCGTGCGGGCTTATCCTTACCCAGCGGTGGCCTATTTTGGCCGCAGGGTGCTTGGCTGCACCCCCCCAGCCTTATTGCCAAACTGTTGGCCCACCCCAACATTCAAGTGCACGAACAGTATCGTGTTAGCCGCATTGAGCACGGTGACGGCGCCTGGCGCGTCAGCAGCCACCAGGGCGACCAAGCCAGCCATAGCGCCAGCCACTTGGTGCTGTGTCAGGGCCACCTGGCACGGCAGTTTCTAGACTTGCAACACTTGCCCTTAACCCCCGTCCGCGGCCAGGTCACCCATCGCCCACGCCCGCTCGACCAAGCCCCGCTGCGCATCGCCCTGTCTGGCCATAGCTACGTCAGCCCGCCCTGGCAAGATCAATACTGCTTTGGCGCCAGCTTTCAAGCCCACGTCACCGACACGGCGCTGACCGTGACCGAAGAAGCCGCAAACCTAAGCCAGCTCGATGCCCTCTGCCCCGATTTGGCCCAAGCGTTTGGCGACGCCCCCACGCCCGCGGGCAAAGCCGCCATTCGCTGCGACAGCCATGACCACCTGCCCGTGGTGGGGCCCATCGGGCCGCGCCCGCGCCTACAGGCAGATTATGCTGAATTGGCCATCGACAAAACCCGCGCCATCGCCACGCCCTGCTCGTTTTACCCCAACCTTTATGTCAACACCGCCCACGGCACCCGCGGTTTGGCCACGGCGCCTTTGTGCGGCTTTGCCGTGGCACATGAGCTATTGGGCCACAGCAGCACCCTCAGCGACGCCATGCGGCAGGCACTGCACCCGCATCGTTTTTGGATTCGCCAAATCATCCGCCGACAGGGTTAATGTCTAAAAAATAGACAACCGCCCCACGCAGTTTTGTTTATCGAGCCTGGCGTGGCTTAGGTTGCCTGTACATTGAATGATGTGACCCACGCATCAAGGCCGTGGGTAGGCTGCACCTCACGACGAAAACCGTTCCGCTGTGGCATGACGTATCACCTGCCTTTGCAGCCCAGTAGCAAACCATGGTTTGTGTACTAGATTATTTAAACTCACCATATTTCCCTTGGGTGAAGTGCCGATTTCCCACTAAAGCCGCCGAGTTGGGTTCTATCGGGCCGGATGAAGCGAGCAAATCGTTTGTGGCGGCTAAAAGGGGACGGTACTTCACCTAAAGGAGACGTAGTGAGTTGATACTCATAAAAACAGGTGCAAAGCTTTCTACACACAAAACCATGGTTTTTAGTACTTTGTAGCGTGAGTCGCAACCCACGTCGCCTTTGGTTTACATGATCTGAAGCATTAAAGCTGGTGGGTAGGCTACGCTTTACCACACCCTACTGCTACGGCTACCCAAGCAGATTGAAGCCACAACAAACCATGGTTTTTTTGGGGTACTAAATTATTTAAACTCACCACCTTTCCCTTAGGTGAAGTACCGATTCCCGTTAAAGCCGCCGAGTTGGGTTCTATCGGGCCGGATGAAGCGAGCAAATCGTTTGTGGCTGCCGACCACGTTTTTATAGGAGGCAGAGCACTCTTGCTAGCGCCGGCTCGATAGGTTCCAGCGAGGGCACCCGTTAGGGCGGATTGTCGGGTGGCGTTTTCTTTGCATACTTTCTTTTGGCCACGCAAAAGAAAGTCTGTCGCCCTACAGGGCGAAACCCAACGACGGATCAATAGCGATGTTGCCGAAGCATGAATGTTTTTGAAAGGCTGCTTTTAGTCAAGCATGACTTAAACCTAGGCGTTTTGTTTCGCCCTATGGGCGCCATCATTTCTTTTTGATGTCAAAAAGAAACGAAGCAAAGAAAAACCACCCCACTTTATCCGCCCGCTACGCGGGTGCCCTCGTTGGCCCGCACGTGGCCGGCGGCAAAAACTCATATTTGAGCCTTTGGCCAAATACTCAAACAACTTTGCCTTAAAGCCCCGGCCCCGCACGAACCGCCTCGGCGGCTAAAAGGGGACGGTACTTCACCCAAAGGAGACATAGTGAGTTGATATTCATAAAAACAGGTGCAAAGCTGTCTACACACCAAACCATCCATTTTCAATATTGACATTATCTTCTATAATGACCTTATCCTTTCCATTCTCGATTAAGCGCCCATGCCTCTGCCCAGCCCATTAAGCCATGACAGCCACGATGCCATTAGCCGCGTGTATGAACAGGTCATGTCACGCTTTGGCGGCGCCAGCCTCACTGAAGGCAATGAGATTGAATGCCTGCACGACAGCACTGAGAACTTTCCCGCCTGGCTGAATGCGTTAAAACAGGCTCAGGACAGCATTTGTATTGAAATGTACATTTTTGCCGACGACGTGTACGGCACACGCATTCGCGACCTGCTGATTGAAAAAGCCCAATCGGGCGTGAGCGTGGTCTTGGTATACGACTGGTTTGGCTCGCTCAAGCAACACTATATGGGCTTTTTTAAACCCCTGCTAAAGGCCGGCGCCACGGTGCACGCCTACAATCGCCTTACCTTGGCCAATGGTTTTAACCTGCTGGCACGCAACCACCGCAAGGTCTTACTGATCGACCAAGCCGTTGCCTTCATCAGCGGCCTGTGTATTTCCAATCAATGGGAAGGCAACCCCATGAAGGGCATCGAGCCCTGGCGCGACATGGGCGTGCGCCTGAAAGGCCCCATCGTTGCAGACGTAATGGCCGCTTTTATCGACACCTTAGTGGCGGAGCAGGTAGCGCTACCAGACGCCATCATTCTGAACAGCCCTGCTGACTACCAACAGCACGGTGAGGCCCAGGCCCGGCTGATCGCCACCACCCCCAGCACCGCCCACATGATGCGGCTAGACCTCATGGTCATCAGCCTAGCCAAAAAAAACCTCTGGCTCACCGATGCTTACTTTATGCCCACCGGCATTTACATGGACGCGCTCAAGCGCGCTGCCTTGGCTGGCGTAGACGTGCGCCTATTGGTACCGCGCACCTCCGACATCAAATGGATTGGCACCGTGTCTCGTACCCTGTACCGCCCACTGCTTGAATCGGGCGTACGCGTGTTTGAGTGGAACGGCCCCATGATCCATGCCAAAATGGCCGTTGTTGACAGCGCATGGGCGCGCGTGGGCTCGACCAATTTAAACATCTCCAGCTGGCTGGCCAACCGCGAAATCGACGTTGCGATTGAAGATCCCCTTAGCGCTCAAGCCTTTCAGCAACGATTTTTAGAAGACTTAGACAACGCTACTGAAGTGGTTTTAGGCCCCTCTAACAAGCCCGAACCAGCCACTAGCCGCAGCCCTACGGCTTACTCCGCCCGCGCCTCCTCCAAGGCTGGGGTGCGGCAAGCCATCCACCTGGGTGAAACCATTCACTCGGCCATTCGCGGCAAACGTGAAGTCAGCGAAACAGAATCCTGGGCTTTTTTAAGCCTGGGACTGGTTTTATTGCTGATTTCGCTACTGATTTTCATGTGGCCCAAGATTTTAACCTACCCGTTAATTTTCATAGGCTTAGCGGGGGCTTTCGCCCTACTGTCAAAAGGGCTATCATTAAAGAAGCACAAAATACAACAAAAGCAGACCGCTAAAACAAACAGCCACCCCCATAAAAACGATTAAACTGATGATTTTTAGGCCAATTTTTAGTAAACTAGTGAATCAGCCCCATTATCAGTTTGTATAACTAAAGAGATGCAATGAGCAAAACCACATTCGATCTGTCAGAACACACACCAAAGTTCATCATGACGGAGCAGGCCATCAACAACATCAGTGACCTGATTCCTGATACGCCGACTGAGTTAATTAAGCTCATTCGACTACAGTGTCACATCAAGGCCCAGCTAGACGTCATCGTCTTTCAACTCATGGAAGACGTGTTGAATCAAACCGAATGGTTATCCATGTCGGTGATGTTGATGTGCCCAAATCACTCAATTTCACCGAGCGATTTGGCCGCCGCCCTACAGTTTTCTAAAACCAACGCCACGCGTATTCTCGACAGCCTGCAAGAAAAAGGCTTCATTACGCGCGAACAGTGCCACGTCGACAAGCGCAAAACCTTTGCCATTTTGACCCCAAAAGGCCTGGCATTTCTAGAGAAATACCTGCCGCAACAGCATCAATTACTCAAAGATGTGTTTGAGCAAGTGTTGAGCCAAGAAGAACAAAAACAATACTACAACCTTGCCTTTAAACTATCTGGCCAGCTGGAAAGCATTCTGGAAGACAAAAAACCCGTCTACAGCCCCTGCCTCATCAGCGACTAAATCGACGCCAATAAAAAAGCGTTCAGCTGCTGGCTGAACGCTTTTTTAATGCCCAAACGGCGCTTAGTCTTCTGGCTGTCCTGCCACCAACACCGAGCGATTGCCATTGTTTTCAGGCGACGACACCACGCCTTCTTGTTCCATTTGCTCAACCAAGCGCGCGGCACGGTTATAGCCGATGCGCAGCTGACGCTGCACCGATGAAATCGAAGCGCGCTGGGTGCGAATCACCAAAGCCACGGCTTCATCATACAATGGGTCTTCGTCGCCATTATTGCTGCGGCCATTGCCATTACTAAACAAGTCACCTTCTTCTACGCCTGCGCTCAGAATGTCTTCCACATACTGCGGCTCACCGTACTGCTTCAAGTACTCAACCACATGGTGAACCTCTTCGTCGGCCACAAAGGCGCCATGAATGCGCTGCGGGTACGCCGTACCCGGTGGCAAAAACAGCATGTCGCCCATGCCCAATAGGCTTTCGGCACCCATTTGGTCAAGAATGGTGCGGCTGTCGACCTTACTGGACACCTGGAAGGCAATCCGCGTAGGGATATTGGCTTTAATCAAGCCGGTAATCACGTCCACAGAAGGCCGCTGGGTCGCCAAGATCAAATGGATGCCGGCCGCTCGGGCCTTTTGCGCCAAACGGGCAATCAGCTCTTCGATTTTCTTGCCGGCGGTCATCATTAAATCGGCAAACTCATCCACCACCACCACGATGAATGGCAGCGGCTCTAATGGATTAGGGGTTTCTGGCGTGAGTGAAAATGGGTCTGGCAGGCTTTGGCCACGGGCTTTGGCTTCTTTAATCTTGGCATTGAAGCCAGCCAGGTTACGCACGCCCATATGGCTCATTAAACGATAGCGTTTTTCCATTTCATTCACACACCAGGTCAAGGCATTGGCCGCCAGGCGCATATCGGTCACCACTGGTGCCAATAGGTGCGGAATGCCTTCATAAATGCTGAGCTCCAGCATTTTTGGGTCGATCATGATCAGCCGAACCTCTTCTGGCGTGGCCTTAAACAACAGCGACAAAATCATCGCGTTCACACCCACCGACTTACCCGAGCCGGTCGTGCCCGCCACCAATAGGTGCGGCGCTTTGGCGAGGTTAGTCACGATGGGCTGGCCGGTAATGTCCTGGCCTAGCGCCAGCGTCAGCTTAGAGCCAGACTCTTGGAAGGCCGGCGACGAGAAGATTTCCGCCAGGCGAATGGTTTTGCGCTTGGGGTTAGGCAACTCTAGGCCCATACAGGTTTTACCGGGAATGGTTTCTACTACCCGTATCGCCGCGAAGCCCAAGGCACGTGCCAGGTCTTTTTCTAGGTTAACCACTTGGCTACCGCGCACGCCTGCCTCTGGCTCAATCTCATGCCGCGTCACCACTGGGCCGGCATAGGAATCAACCACTTTTACCTTGACCCTAAATTCGGCCAGCTTTTCTTCAATGACGATGCCGCTTTCGATTAAATAGTCTTCACTGATCGGCTGGCCCTGATCGTCCGGCAGGCCATTCAGCAAGGATAAATCGGGCAACGGAAAATCCCACTTCGGCGCCGGCGGCTGGATCACCACTTCGCGCTTAGGCAACCACGAGGGTGCTTCGGTGCCTTCGTCCAACACCTCGGGCTGTTCATCATCCACGTAATCTTCCGCATCTTCATCGCCTTCCGCAAACGAACCGGCTGGTTCTACGTCGACGTGAGCGTCTTCACTCATCATTTCGGGACTAGGCGCCACCGTCAAAACCGACGCTGTGGGCGCAACGGGCGCAACAACGGCCGCTTCTCTGTGATGGTCTTCAAAGGCTTCGGGCTCAAAGACCTCGGCTGCATCATCGTCCAGCGCCACCACGGGTACGTCGTCGACCCAAGGGGTGTCTGCCAGCGTGGACTCAACATACACATCGTCTGGCTCTGCTTCATCCAGCAAGACCAGGTTGGCTTCGTCTACCACATCGATTGAATCGTCATCAATCTGGGCAATGTCTTCCACCTCGTCCAGCATCGCTTCGGCGCTGGGCGTGGGTGCTTCTAGCGTTTGGTGCGCCGCTGGCGTAACAACGGCCGCCTCTAGCAAGGGCGCCGCCTCCACAGGTGCATCGGCGGCGTCGGCCAAGGCCACGCCCGCCATAAAGTCATGGGCCGGCTGCTGGGCCACCAGTGAAATGGGCTCTGGCTCTGGCTCTGGCTCTGGCTCTGGCTCTGGCTCTGGCTCTGGCTCTGGCTCTAGCTCTGGCTCTGGTTCTGGCTCTGGCTCTGGTTCTGCCTCTGGTACCGCCACGCTCACCACTTCGTCTAATACTTCAAATGACAGCGCGGTGGCCTCTTTTAAAACGGGCTTGGCTTTTACCGCCGCCAGCACCGCTTCTGGCGATGCCGCCACTACGGCCACCGCCGGTGCCTCATCTGGCTCGGGCACGATGATTAACGGCTGTGCCGACTCGGCAATCAAGCGGTCTTCAATGCGCCAGCTGGGCGTGTCCACCACCAAGTCGTCACCCGAAATCACGCCCACGGACGCGACCGGTGTAGGCGCGATAGGCGTCATGACGGCCGTTGCCGCTACAGCAGCAACGGGCGTGAGCACGCTGGCTGCGTCTGCCTCTGTATTTTCTACGACGGCATCTTGGGTTTTTTCTTGTAACAGGCTGGCCAAGGGCTTAGGCGTGATGGTCACGGGCGCTGGCGCTTCGCTAGCGGCCACGACCGGCACAGGCTTCGGTGTCGCCTGCTTCGCAGCGGGTGGCGTATAAGGTACGTGCTCGAAAGGGGTAAAGCGTGAAGAAATAGGCGCCGCTGGCTCGGTCGGCACCTGTGGGTTTTGCGCCACGGCGTGTGGCCCAATGACTCGGGCCGAAGAAGGAATCACGCTGCTGCGGGTAACCATTTGTTTCACCACCGGCGCACTGCGGCTGTATGGCATTTTGGCGTGGGCTAGGTTGGCAAACGCTTCTTCTGCCTCAATCACCGGCAGCACTTTTTGCTGTTCTGCCTGCTCATCGGCCTGCTTGCGGCGGCGGGTTTCGCGCTGTCTCAATAGGTTAACGCGGATGTCATCAATGCCAATCACCGGCAGCGCATCGCCTGCTTTGGCCACGGTATAGGCTTGTACTTGAGTCGGCTCGGTTGCCTGATAGGCATGTGGCGTGGCCTGTGGCACCACCACCGGCTCATCTTGTTTTTGCGTCACCAAACGGATGGTTTCGCGCGGTTTTTCCTGCGCCACGGGCTTGGCTTTATGCTTCACCGCGGCCACTTTGGCCGCCAGCTGGGTGGCGGTTTCTAAAGTAATGACCTCAACCGGCTTGGCCGGCACTTGGGGCACTTCGTCTAAATGTAGGGCGTGTTCGTTAGCCGACGAATCGGTTTCTTCCATAGCGGCACCATGCGCCACCATGTCGGCTTCTGTTAAGGCAAAATCAGCCTGTTCAGCCTGGGTCGAGGCGTCGGATTCGGCCACATCGAACATCGGCAACAGCTCATCACTGCCATGGGCCTGACCGCCTCTGCGTCTGGGCGTGGGCAAACTGGTTTCTTTTAGCTGCTCGGCCAGTTCACGGGTTTCAATGGCTTTTTGCTTGCTCTTGGCCACTTCACGGGCGTTGCTCAGCATCGGGCTAACCGACACTTGGCGATAGGCCGATGGGTCTGCTAAGGGATCCTCTGCGGGCTTTTGCTGCTCATCCTGTTCATGACGCATCAAATAGGCCAGTTCGCGCTCCCATTCCTGCGCACTTTGTCGATGGAACCAAATAAGCACACCAATTAGGATCAGCAAAATAAATAACAAAAACCACATCATAGATAGTCAGCCCATTGGTTCTAAATCAAAGGCCTTATTGTACCTGTTTTTTATGAATAAAGAAAAAGCCTCGTGAGGTTTCACGAGGCTTTTTTTAACCCTTACGGACTAATTAAACGTTTACTTCATCTGCAACAGACTGGTAACGATCAATTTCATTGAAATTCATGTAACGGTACACTTCTGCACCCTTATCATTGATGATGCCAATGTTCTCACGGTACTCTTCAACTGTTGGAATGTAGCCTAATTTAGAACAAATCGCGGCCAATTCAGCAGAGCCTAAATACACAAAGGTATTTTTACCCAAACGGTTCGGGAAGTTACGGGTCGACGTTGACATCACGGTCGCACCTTCGCGTACTTGTGCTTGGTTACCCATGCACAAAGAACAGCCTGGCATTTCCATACGGGCGCCGGCGCGGCCAAGAATGCCGTAGTAGCCTTCTTCGCTTAGCTGCTGCGCATCCATCTTGGTCGGTGGGGCCACCCACAAACGCACAGGAATGTCAGAAGACTGTTCTAGCAGCTTACCAGCGGCACGGAAGTGGCCGATGTTGGTCATGCAGCTACCGATGAACACTTCGTCAATCTTGGTGCCAGACACTTCGCTCATGAACTTCACGTCATCAGGGTCGTTCGGGCAAGCCACGATCGGCTCTTTAATGTCGTTCATGTCAATTTCGATCACTTCTGCGTATTCAGCGTCGGCGTCGGGCTGCAACAATTCTGGGTTGGCCAACCAGGCTTCCATAGACTTAATACGACGCTCTAAAGTGCGCGCATCTTCGTAACCATCGGCAATCATGTTCTTCATCAAGGTGATGTTAGAGGTCATGTATTCAATGATCGGCTCTTTGTTCAAGTGCACGGTACAGCCAGCGGCAGAACGTTCGGCAGAAGCATCTGACAGTTCAAACGCTTGCTCAACTTTAAGCTCAGGCAAGCCTTCGATTTCCAAAATGCGACCCGAGAAGGCGTTTTTCTTACCGGCTTTGGCCACGGTCAACAAGCCTTGCTTGATGGCGTACAAAGGAATCGCGTTGACTAAGTCACGCAGGGTCACGCCAGGCTGCAATTCACCTTTAAAGCGCACCAATACTGACTCTGGCATGTCCAAAGGCATCACGCCCGTGGCCGCAGCAAACGCCACGAGGCCAGAACCGGCTGGGAATGAAATGCCGATTGGGAAACGGGTGTGGCTGTCGCCACCGGTGCCCACGGTATCAGGCAACAACAAACGGTTCAACCATGAGTGAATCACGCCGTCGCCTGGACGCAAGGCCACGCCGCCGCGGGTTGAAATAAACTCAGGCAGTTCTTTGTGGGTTTTTACGTCAACGGGTTTGGGATAAGCTGCGGTGTGACAGAATGATTGCATCACCAAGTCAGAACTAAAGCCTAGGCAAGCCAAGTCTTTCAGTTCATCACGGGTCATTGGACCAGTGGTGTCTTGCGAACCCACCGTGGTCATGCGTGGCTCACAGTAAGTGCCAGGACGCACGCCTTCGCCTTCAGGCAAACCACAAGCACGACCGACCATTTTTTGTGCCAGTGAGAAGCCTGCTTTGGTTTCGGCCACGGCTTTAGGCAAGCGGAAAGCGGTAGAAGCAGGCAAGCCTAGGGCTTGACGTGCTTTAGTGGTCAAACCACGACCAATAATCAGGTTAATACGGCCACCGGCTTGAACTTCATCCAGCAACACGTCCGACTTCAAGGCAAATTCTGCGGCCACTTTGCCGTCTTTCTCAATTTTGCCTTCGTATGGGAAGATGTCGATCACGTCGCCCATGTTGAACTGGCTCACGTCCACTTCAATAGGCAAAGCACCAGAGTCTTCTTGGGTGTTGAAGAAAATCGGGGCAATCTTGCCACCTAGGCACACGCCACCGTAACGTTTGTTCGGCACGAACGGAATGTCTTTACCGGTAAACCAAACCACTGAGTTAGTGGCAGACTTACGGCTAGAGCCAGTACCCACCACGTCGCCGACATAGGCCACAACGTTGCCTTTGGCAGTCAACTCTTCCAATAGTTTAATTGGGCCCACAGAACCAGGTTGGTCAGGGGTAATGCCATCACGCGGGTTTTTCAACATCGCCAAGGCGTGTAGTGGAATGTCTGGACGGCTCCATGCATCAGGGGCAGGAGACAAATCGTCGGTGTTGGTTTCGCCGGTCACTTTAAACACGGTCACGGTGATTTTCTCGGCCACTTTTTCGCGGTCGGTAAACCACTCAGCGTTGGCCCAAGATTCAATCACCTCTTTGGCAACGGCGTTGCCTTGGTTCATTTTTTCTTCCACGTCGTGGAAGGCGTCAAACATCAACAGGGTGTGTTTTAGGCCTTTGGCCGCAATCGGGGCCAAAGCTGGGTTGTCTAATAGTTCAACCAAGGCGTGGATGTTATAGCCACCCAACATGGTACCCAATAATTGAGTCGCTGTTTCTGGGCTGATCAATGGGCTGGCCACTGAGCCTTCTGCCACGGCTGCCAAGAATGAAGCTTTCACTTTAGCGGCGTCGTCCACCCCAGGTGGTACGCGATTGCTGATCAAATCAACCAAAAACTCACCTTCTCCGGCGGGTGGGTTTTTGAGCAATTCAACCAATTGTTCTGTTTGCTGTGCAGATAAGGGTAATGGAACAATACCCAAAGCAGCACGCTCCGCCACGTGGGCGCGATAAGCTTCTAACATTATGGATTCCTTTTTTCTTAAATTGTTGGTTGGGTTGTGTGAACATTAAAGGCGTTCTAACCTTGAATCATAAACCAAAACACGCCTAAATTAAACCTCGGCCATGATTCTGCAAAGGCAGTTTTCGCTGCCAATACGACTACTTCTCAATACCGATGGCGATGCGAATACGGCCATCGACAAAGTATTCTTCATAATCAAACAAATAAGTTCGCTTAAGCGGCTGTTGCCAAACGTGCTGCCACATTTCGATTACCCCTTGGGGATTACCCGCATCGACCTCATAATAAACGTAAGGCTGCTCGGGCACGGCCAACACCTCGGCGCTGCTGCCGGGTATGTCCACCGCCACGCTGAGGTCGTAATCGCCCTCAAAATCGCTGGCATAATGATGGTACACGCCGTAATACACGGCGCCTTCAATCGGCTCGGCCATGGCCAGCTGCCAGGCACCGCTGATTTTGGCCATAATTTCTGGGTCGTCAAAGTTATTGGTGCGCACGCTGCTCAGCACGCACAGCGTTTTAGGCATTGCGGTCATCGTCATACTCCTCAATTGAACCACATGAGTGGTCATTACAGACACGATAATGGCTGGTGACCATGCCCCCTGCTGCGGCGATACTGTCTAGGTGAACCAAACGCGTACTGTGCGGCAGCGTCGCAAATAAAGGCAGGCCTGAGCCTAAAATAATCGGCACCCGTGTGATCACCCACTCATCAATCAAACCTGCGGCATAAAATGCCTGTACGACCTTGCCACCGTCAACATACACGCCGCGGGCATTGGCCGTATTCAAGGCTGAAACGGCCTCAGTCACAGAACCCACCACGCTCACCCTATCGTCTTCGCGCAAGGCCTCATGGGGATTTTGACTCAACACCCAAACGCGATGGTCAGGATAAGGCCAAAAATCAAAGGTGCAGACTTTGTCATAGGTTTTTCGCCCCATCACTAGGTGGTCGACGCTGCCCATATGGCTGTCATAATCCATGCCTGCAGGCACTCTGACCGCAGCAGGCGCGTGTCCAGAAGCCGTCGCGCCTTCGGTAAGCCACTCAATGTCGCCATCAGCACGTGCAATATACCCATCAATGCTGGTGGCAATGAACACCTTCCCAATCCAACGACGGCGTTTCGGTACGGCAACCATGTCGATCCTTTTAATCTTAAGGCCTCATTATAGACCTTAGCGCCACAGAAAAACAGCCTAAACACGGGGTGTTTAGGCTGCTGGGGCTTATTCGGCGGTCACCGGAATAATACCGATTTTTTGTTGCCAGATTTTTGGCGCCGTTGCGTGCACTGAGGTACCTTGCGCATCCACCGCCACCGTCACGGGCATGTCTTGGACTTCAAACTCATAAATGGCTTCCATGCCTAAGTCTTCAAACGCCACCACCTTCGACGCTTTGACTGCTTTAGACACTAGGTAAGCAGAGCCACCCACCGCCATTAAATATACGGCTTTATTGTCTTTAATCGCTTCAATTGCCACCGGCCCACGTTCCGCTTTACCAATCATGCCCAACAAACCTGTTTGTTCCAACATTTGACGGGTAAATTTGTCCATGCGCGTGGCCGTAGTTGGGCCAGCAGGTCCGACCACTTCATCGCCGACCGGATCAACTGGGCCAACGTAGTAAATCACACGGTTTTTGAAGTCTACCGGCAGGGTCTCGCCGTTATTCAACATGTCAATCATGCGCTTGTGTGCAGCGTCGCGGCCGGTTAAAATTTTACCATTCAACAACACCACGTCGCCGGGCTGCCAGCTGGCCACTTCTTCTTTGGTTAAGGTGTCTAGGTTAACCCGCTTGCCGTTGCTAGGGTCGTAGGTAATGTCTGGCCAGTCGTCGGTATTGGGCGCTTCTAAGCTCACGGGGCCAGAACCATCCAACTCGAAATGCACGTGACGGGTGGCGGCACAGTTGGGGATCATGGCCACAGGCAGGCTGGCCGCGTGGGTGGGGTAATCCAAAATTTTCACATCCAATACCGTGGTTAAGCCGCCCAAGCCCTGAGCGCCAATACCCAAACCGTTGACTTTTTCCAACAGCTCTAGGCGTAAAGCTTCGATCGTGGTCAGCGTTTCGCCCGCGTCTTTTTTGGCCTGAACGTCTTGAATGTCAACGTGGCTCATCAATGATTCTTTCGCCAACAGCATCGCTTTTTCAGGCGTGCCGCCAATGCCAATCCCTAAAATACCGGGTGGACACCAGCCAGCCCCCATGGTGGGAATGGTTTTCAACACCCAGTCCACAATCGAATCAGAAGGATTCAACATGGCCAGTTTAGATTTATTCTCAGAACCACCCCCCTTGGCGGCGCAGGTCACTTCGACCTTGTCACCGGCCACAATTTCCATGTGCACCACCGCGGGCGTATTGTCCTTGGTGTTTTGGCGCTTGCCCGCCGGGTCGGCCAAAACCGATGCGCGCAGCTTGTTGTCGGCATTTAGGTAGGCACGACGCACGCCTTCGTTGGCCATTTCCTGAACCGACATTTCCGCATCCCACTGTACCTGCATGCCTACTTTCAAGAACACCACCGCAATGCCGGTGTCTTGGCAAATGGGACGATGGCCTTCCGCACACATGCGACTGTTCACCAAAATTTGGGTCATGGCGTCTTTCGCCGCTGGGTTTTCTTCTTTTTCCCACGCTTTGGTCAACGCTTCGATGTAGTCTTTGGGGTGATAAAAGCTGATGAATTGGAATCCGTCAGCAATGCTTTGAATGAAATCTTCTTGTTTGATGATGGTCATTACGTGCCCTTTTGGTAGATAAGGTTCTGTGTTTCCTAGTGGAAACCATTGTTATGGCTTGCTGTGGTTCAGGAATGGGACTCACTGGGTCGCCCAAGGCCGAACGTGATCACGGCATGATACTACAGAAAAGACGCCTTTTAAACGCCTGTGGCACAGGCCAAAGTTCGCCTCAGACAAATTTTTGTGGTGCGCCTTGCGCTGCTTTGTGCCGCCATTCAACGCCTAAGCGTGGTTAAACGTGCATATTAATGCAATCCGTTTTAAAATGGGGCCTAACCATGGCTTGATACGAGTAAACCAATCAGTGAAGATTTTAATTTTAGGGGCCGGCCAAGTCGGCTCAACCGTGGCTCATAACCTCGCCGAATTCTCGCAAAACGACGTCACCGTCGTGGACATTTCCGAGGAGGCGCTCAAAGACATGAGCGCCAAACTAGACATTCAAACGCTGGTCGGCAATGCGGCGTCACCCAGAATCTTGGCCGAAGCCGGCGCCGACGATTCTGACCTGATGCTCGCCCTTACCCGCAGTGACGAAACCAATTTAGTGGCCTGCAAGCTGGCCCAAACCTTGTTTAACATCCCCACCCGCATCGCCCGCGTGCGTCAGAGTGATTATTTAGAATATTCTGAGCAAGACACCTTGGCCTTGTTTGACGTCAACGAATCCATTTGCCCAGAGCAGCTGGTGACCGATCACTTATACGAACTGTTCGCCTACCCAGGCGCGCTACAGGTATTGAACTTTGCCAACGGCCTGGCGCAGATGGTGGCCATTCGCGCCCAAAACGGCGGCCTCATCGTGGGCAAACCGCTCAGCCAGCTCAAATACGACCTGCCGGAAGGCGCCGACTGCCACATTTGCGCCGTTTATCGGAACGAACGGCTGATCATCCCCGACGCCAACACCACCATTATTGACGGCGACGAGGTGTTTTTTATCGCCTCACGCAAAGACATCGAGCTGATTTTAAAAGAAGTCCGCAAAGACCCTAAACACGCCAAGAAAGTCATGATCGCCGGCGGAGGCAACATTGGCTTTCGCCTGAGCCGCCAGCTCGAAAAAGCCTTCGACTTAAAGATCATTGAAAACAACCGCGGCCGCGCTGAATGGCTGTCGGAAAACCTTGACAATACCCTGGTACTGAACGGCTCCGTCACCGACGAAAGCCTACTAGAACAGGAAAACATCGACGAAATCGACATTTTCTGCGCCCTCACCAACGACGATGAGGTCAACATCATGTCGGCGCTGTTGGCCAAACGCTACGGCGCCAAACGCGTCATGGCCTTGGTAAATCGCTCTAGCTATGTCGACCTGCTGCAGGGCAACACCATCGACATTGTGATTTCACCCCACCTGTCGACCATTGGCTCGATTCTGGCCTACATTCGCCGCGGCGACATCGAGGCCGTGCATCCGCTGCGCCGTGGCGCCGCCGAAACCATCGAGGCCATCATTCATGGCGACCAACACACTTCACGCCTGATTGGTCGACCCATTTCAAAGATCGACCTGCCCATTGGCTGTTACATCAGCGCCGTGGTTCGGGGCACCGAAGTCATCTTGCCTCACGATGAAGACATCGTGATCAGAGAAGAAGACCACATTATTTTCTTTGTTGCGCGCCGCCGCTTGGTTAAAGAAGTGGAAAAATTAATTCAAGTTAAAGTAGGCTTCTTCTAACCATGTTCCCACCCAAAAAGCTGATAAATGTCCATCAAAACATTTATAAAGTGTTCCCCACCCTTCACGTCCTATCCAAGCTGGGCTTCCTGTTCTCCTGCCTGCTGATTCTGCCGGCTCTGATTTCACTGGCCTATAGCGATGGGCTCATCGACACCTTCCTGACCTCAGGCGTGTTGGCCGCAGCCGCCTGCCTATTTATCTGGGGCGTGACCAAACGCTTCGAACAAGAGCTTAAACCCCGCGAAGGCTTTACCCTGGTGTTTGCCATGTGGATGGGCTTTGCCTTAGTGGCCAGCCTGCCCTTTTATTTACACCTGCCCAACATGGGCTTTACCGACGCCTTTTTTGAGGCCATGTCGGGCTTAACCACCACCGGCGCCACCGCCATCACCGACATCGACGCACTGCCACCATCGTTAAACTTCTGGCGCCATTTTTTGATTTGGATCGGCGGCATGGGGATCATCGTTTTGGCCGTGGCCATTTTACCGATGCTGGGCGTGGGCGGCATGCAGCTGTATAAGGCCGAGATGCCTGGCCTTAACAAAGACACCAAGCTGGCGCCGCGCATTACCCAAACCGCCAAACACCTATGGGTGATTTACTTTGCGCTCACCATTATTTGCTTTTTGGCCCTCAAAATAGCCGGCATGAGCTGGCTAGACGCCATTTGCCATGCCTTTTCAACCTTAGGCCTAGGCGGTGTGTCTAGCCGCAACGAAGGCATTGCGTATTTTAATTCCATCCCAATCGAGCTGATCATTACCCTGTTTACCATCATCGGAGGCATCAACTTTGCTAACCACTTCTTTTCAGTTCGTCAAAAAAGCTTTAAAATCTATGCGAAAGACTTAGAAACGCGAACGCTGCTGATCATCCTGTTTAGCAGCTGCCTGTTGATGAGCCTATTTTTATGGCTGGATGGGTTTTATGGCTTTTGGGCATCCATCCGCTATGTGTTCTTTACCTTCATCTCATTTGGCCTAGCCTCAGGCTTTTCCAACACCAACTTTGCCGAATGGCCGCTGGCCGTTTCCCTATGGATGTTTTTACTGGCAAACTTTTTGGCCAGCAGCGGGTCAACAGGGGGCGGGATTAAAATGGTCCGTGCGATCATTTTGTTTAAATACGCCATTCGTGAAATGACCCTATTGCTCCATCCGCACGCGGTGCGGACGGTCAAGATTAACCAACGGCTGATTCCCGAGCACACGGCCCTGGCCGTGATGGCGTTTATCTTTGTTTATTTCAGCACCATCGTGATTTTTACTTTTGCGATGATGTTTACCGGCTTTGACTTTATGAGTGCGTTTACCGCCATCATTGCCAGCATTACCAATACCGGCACAGGCCTGGGGGCCGTTGGCCCTTCTGGCAGCTTTGCCACCCTCTCCGCCCTGCAAAAATGGATATGCTTATCCGTGATGCTGTTGGGGCGTTTGGAAATTTTCACCATATTGATTTTATTTACCCCGGCCTACTGGCGTAAATAACCACGGGAACCTGCATATGCGTTTTAATACCCCACTCAAGCTGAGCCTTGCTTCAGCCCTATTATTGGCGCTGGCCTCATGCTCAAACGTAGATCATCCGCCTAAGGATCAGGCCATTGCCCAAAATGAAGCCATCCTCAAGCAAGAATCCAGCATTCGGGCGGAGTACCAGCAGTACCTAGCCGCCATTGCGGCCCTAAAGAACAACAGCGACGCCGCGGCACAACGCTACCTAAGCGAGCACACCGAAGCCAGCTACTTAACCGAAGACTTACGCAACCAATGGTTAAAGCTCTTGGGCAAAAACGACAACTGGGCCAGCTTTAACCAGCAGTACGCTTTGCTCGCCAAGCTGGCCAACGGCCCGCAGGGCATTCAGCAAGAAGTCGCCTGTTACGCCGACGTGGCCAAGCTTAAGCAGGGCCAAAACAACATTTCTGATCTGGCCCTGAGCCTGACCAACAGCCGTGGCGTTTTGCCCTTGGGCTGTAACACCCTGTTGCGTGAAAGCGCCAGCCGCCAGTTGGTTGCCAAAGAAGCCTTATGGAAACGCGTCCGCGGCATGCTGAGCAAAAACTTGGTCACCGAAGCGCGGGCCTTGTCTCAAGCCATGGGTGAGCCCTTGTCTGCCTCTTTGGGCGGCAGCCCTGGCAGCAGCCGCGCCAGCCAAGAAAGCGCCCTGTACGCCGTTAGTTCGCCAGCCGGTAGCCGCAGCGCCACCGCCAGCAGCATCCAAGCCTTGGCCAATGCCGGCCTGAGCGCAGACCAAGCCGGCTTCGCCTGGGGCCAAGCCGCGGTAGAGCAAGCCAAACGCCAAAACATGGGCACCGCCATCCGCTTTTACGACAATGCCGACAAAGCCCAGCTCGACGCTGAGCAATGGGCCTGGTACGTTCGGGCGGCGCTACGCCAGCAAAACCTTGCCAAAGTGGGCAGTATCATCAAGCAAATGCCCGCCAACTTGCAAAATGACCCTGCGTGGCAATATTGGTTAGGCCGTTCTGAAGCCGCCGCTGGCAATCGCGCTGCGGCTGAGTCTTTATGGCAAAAAGCCAGCGGCTCAGGCCGTAACTTCTATGCCACCCTGTCGACCGAGGCATTGGGCAGAGCGGTGTCGACCAAAAGCAACGCCGGGCGCGCCTCGAGCAAGCAAATAGAACGCATGGCCAAAGAGCCTTCCGTGCATCAATCGGTGGTGCTGTTCAAACACGCGCTGGCGCAAAACAGCAGCAGCATCCGCAACGACGCCCGCAACGAATGGCGCTACGCCATGCGCGGTAAGTCTGAAGCTGATTTATTGGTGGCCAGCGAAGTCGCGCTGAAAAATGAATTTTTAGAAATGGCCATTTACAGCGCAGAACAAACCGACAAGCTGCTCAATTATGAACTGCGCTATTTGTCGCCGTTCAAAACCAGCACCATTCGCTACGCCACCGAAGTGGGCATTGACCCCGCTTGGGTGTACGGCCTCATCCGCCAAGAAAGCCGCTTTGTGATTGGCGCGCGCTCGCACGTTGGGGCGTCTGGCCTGATGCAAATCATGCCTGCCACCGCCCGTGAAATTGCGGGCAAAATTGGCGCTGGCAACAACATCAGCGACATCGACAACAACATCCGCATGGGCACCTGGTATTTGGCCAGCGTCAACCGCCAGCTAGGCCACCCGATTTTGGCCACTGCTGGCTACAACGCCGGCGCCAGCCGTGCCAAACGTTGGCAGGCCAGCACGCCGTTAGAAGGCGCGATTTACGCCGAAACCATTCCGTTTGATGAAACCCGCGACTACGTTAAAAAAGTCATGTCAAACACGGTGTATTACGCCAGCCTGTTTAACGAACCCGGCATTTCTTTAACCCAGCGCATGGGCACCGTACCGGCCAAGAAATAAACCTCAGCGCCAGACAGCAAACAGCACAGCGACCCCTTGGGTCGCTGTTTTTATGTCTTGGTGTCGGCTTAATCGGCCCCTGGTGCCTCATGCTGCGGCAGCTGCCCTGCATGCGCGATGCCCCAGGCCCGCATGCTTATAATCACGTCGCTTAAGGTTTGGCCAAACGGCGTCAACGCATACTCCACCCGCGGCGGCACCACCGCATACACGGTGCGGGACACTACGCCATCCGCCTCCAGCTCTCGTAGCTGCTTGGTCAACATCCGTTGCGTCACCCCTGGCATCAGGCGTTTCAACTCGTTAAAACGGCGGGTGTCGGTTAATAAATGAAACAGCACCACGCCCTTCCACTTACCCCCAATGACGCCAGAAGTAATCGCCACGGGACAAGGTTGAGGCGCTGCTGTTGATTTTAAAGGCTGTTCTGTGCTCATCTTCGGCTTTCTGTTCGTGTGTATGGCCCGGTTGCAATGGCCTATTTAGGCCTTTTTAAAGCCGTAATGGTATCCTTTTTGTCCCTATAGTACATTCATGGCCGTACTTACTTTTTGGTTTAATATGCACTAGACTGAAGGCATTCGTCTACCCCAACGTCCTTTAAAGGAACCCCCATGAACGCCATCGGCCTGTTTCGCTACTTACCCATTACCGACCCAGACAGCCTCGTCGACGTGGTCATCGACCAACCTCAGCCGCAAGGTCATGACCTATTGGTGCAGATCAAAGCCATTTCGGTGAACCCCGTTGACACCAAAGTACGCGCCCCTAAAGACAAAGTGGAAACCGAAGCCAAGCTTCTGGGCTGGGACGCCGCTGGTGTGGTCACCGCCGTCGGCGATCAGGTCACCTTGTTTCAACCAGGCGATGAGGTGTATTACGCCGGCAGCATCGACCGCCCCGGCTGTTACGCTGAATACCAACTGGTGGAAGAAGCCATTGTGGCCCACAAGCCTAAAACACTGAGTTTTACCGAAGCCGCAGCCTTGCCACTGACCAGCATCACCGCCTGGGAGTCTTTATTTGAGCGCATGGCCATCAGCCTCGACCCAGAAGAAAACAGCGGCGACAGCCTCCTCATCATCAACGCCGCCGGCGGTGTGGGTTCGATTGCCAGCCAGCTGGCCAAGAAAGCCGGCCTGACCGTGATCGGCACCGCTTCGCGCCCTCAAAGCAGCGACTGGGCCTTGGCCAACGGCTGCGACCACATCGTCGACCACCACCAGCCGTTTGCGCCTCAGCTGGCTAAGCTCGGTCTGGCTTCTGTACGCTATATTTTGTGCCTGCACCTACCTGACCCACACTGGGACAACATCGTCGCCAGCATTGCGCCACAAGGCCATGTTTGCTGCATCGTCGACAGCGAAGCACCGCTGGACATGAACCTGCTTAAAAGCAAAAGCGTCAGCTTTAGCTGGGAGTTTATGTTTACCCGTGCCCTGTTCCAAACGCCAGACCGCATAGAGCAACATTGCCTGCTGCAACAGGTTGCTGACTGGGTTGACGACGGCAGCCTTAAAACCACCCTCAATCAGCAGCTACAAGGGCTTAATGCAGCGAACCTCAGGGATGCGCATCACTTATTAGAAAGCAACCAAACCATCGGTAAACTCGTGATTACCGTTTAAGCCAGCGACGCCATAAAAAAACCGCGCCCATTTATGATGAACGCGGTTTTTTGAACACGGATGACCAAAACACATGCCCTATAAGCTAAAGCTTGCCGTCGCTTTGGCCTTTACCATCGTCTAGACCATCCTTATAGCCTTGCCGATAAGCATCTTTAAGCTTCTTTTGCCAATAGCTCTGTGTCGATGTCGCCTCCTGCTCTGGCAGCAAGACTTCCGGCTCAGCTGGGTCAAAGTCGTCGTTAACCGGCCGTGGCGACCGTGACTGTGGTGTCGACTTGGGTGAACCCATCGTTCTCATGGCAATCTGGGCAACCTTAAACACCAGCATCACCACTAAAACCAAAATAAGAATCTTCAACATGCTGCCTCCTTTGCGTCTATGGACGCACCAATGATCGATGCCTATTAAAATATTACCATAAGTGCCCCGACCACCGCGGAAAAACCCAATCCACCGGCAGGCATCTCACGCTCAGCGCACCTCATGGCTTAGGTCACCAAAAGCAAAAAAGCCATGACGACCGCAATGACCGTCATGGCTATTCATACTGGGTTGAGGGTTGAGGTTAACAAACCAGCCAAGGGGTTCATGCCGCCCATCCCATTGGCTTTAAAACAAATCCCTCACGCCCGCCTTTATTCGTCGTCTGCCATCACCGTACGACCTGGCAATATCAGGTTTAAAATCAAGGCCAGCAATGAACCCACGGTAATGCCTGAACCCAACACTTCTCTAAAGAAGCTAGGCAACTGGCTCAAAATTTCAGGACGTGTGGTCACTGCCAGGCCACAGCCAATCGACACGGCAATAATCAAACCATTACGCTTGCTGCGTTCAACCTTGTCCAGCATTTGAATGCCGGCGGTGATGATCATGGCAAACATCATCAGGCCAGCGCCCCCCAATACCGGCAGAGGGATCGACACAATCATCGCGCCAAACACTGGGAACAATCCGGCCAACACCAGCAATACGCCCGTCATCGCCACCACAAAACGGCTGGCCACGCCGGTCAAAGAGATCACGCCAATGTTTTGGGCAAACGATGAAAATGGCGTTGTCGACATCACCGCCGCCAAGGCCGAACCCAAACCGTCACACAAAATGCCGCCCTTCATGTGCTTGCCGGTAATTTTGGTGCCGGTCGCGGCGCCTAGGGCCAAGAAGTTACCGCTGGATTCCACAATGGTCACCAGGTAAGCAATGCTCATGCCGATGATGCCGGAAATCGGAAACGACAGGCCAAAATGCAGCGGTTGCGGTACGGCAAACCAAGCCGCCTGATGCATTTGGTCAAAGTTCACCCAGCCCAAAATCAAAGCCGCGACATAGCCCACCATCATGCCAATCACAATGGCCGCGGCAGAAAAAATGCCCTTGCCCCACTGCACCAGAATCAACACCATCACCAACACAAAGCTGGCCATGGCCAAGTTTTCAGGCGAAGCGTACTGAGCGTCACCCACCTGTCCACCGGCAAACCAGTCAACGGCAACCGGCACTAGGCTCAAGCCAATCATGGTCACCACCGTCCCCGTCACCACCGGCGGGAACAGCTTGCGAATCTGCGGCATAAAAAAACTGCCGATGATCATCACCAGCGAGCCCACCAATGACGAACCTAAAATACCGGCCACGCCGTGTTCGCTGAAGCCAACGGCCAGCGCCGCCGCCACAAAGGTAAAGCTGGTGCCCATCACGCAAGGCAACCGAATCCCGATCGGCCCGATGCCACGACACTGAATGATCGTCACCACGCCAGACACCAACAGAGCGGCGTTAACCAACGCCACCGTTTGTTCCGTCGGCAACTTTAACACGCCACCGATTACCAAAGGCACGGCAATAATGCCCCCTAAAGCCGCCAATAAGTGTTGCGCAGCCAAAAGCCAAGCCAAACCAAAAGGCGGCTTGTCTTCCACGTTATATAACAATTTGTCGTCCATGACCCTACTTTATTAAATGAGTAAAAGTGGATGCCGTCCCCACAACGGCACAATTAAGGAAGACAAAACAGTGGCTTAAACGCCAACCCCATAGGCAATCCGAATTAAATGCTTAAGCGACTGTTTTTCCTTGGCGCATATTGTACTGGTAACCACTCAAACGTGCAGATTAATTTCATTCGTCACCGGCTTTTAAAGAGGCCGCTACCGCCCATGTCAAACCGTACGCCATGACAACGGCGGCGGCCCACGCCGCATACACATTACGCGCCAATGCCATGCGCTTGGCCACCAAAAAAACCACACTTAAAAAACAGAAAGCGCCTAAAAAGCAATCACTTGCTAAAAACAGCCTTAAATAAAGTGGTTATTTGCCAGCCTAGGCGCATCCTCACATGATTACCGCATCATGGCATGCAGGGCGCAACAATACGCCAACACTGTCTTTTATTTGACTAAAAATAAACCAATATGCCAATATTCATTCATTTTTAAAATATGCTGCCACATCTGCCGCATGCATTTTCAATGCACCTGCTATATCATGGCTTATTGTCAACGCTACGGTATGTTGACCGCGATGACGCTTTTTTTAAGGATACCCCATGAATAAATTGCGCTTAGCCGCCCCTTTGGCGGCACTTTTACTGGTGGTGGGTTGCAGCAAAACTGCCGATTCACAAGACCAGGAAGCCAACCCAGCCACGCCCAGCACCGCCAGTACCGACGTCAAACAGGTGGCCATTACCGCCATTGTTGAACATCCTGCTCTCGATGCGGTACGCGTAGGGGTGGAAGATGAGCTAAAAGAGGCCGGCTTTATTCAGGGCCAAAACATTAAGGTGGTGTTCCAAAGCGCACAAGGCAATACCGCCACCGCAGGCCAGATCGCGAAGAAATTCATCGGCGACAAATCGGCCGCCATCGTCGCCATTGGCACCCCTAGCGCCCAAGCCGTGGCCGCCTCTACCCGCGACATCCCACTGGTGTTCGCCGCCGTAACCGACCCTGTAGCCGCCAAGCTAACCCCAAGCTGGGAAGCCAGCGGCACCAACGTGACCGGCGTCTCCGATGCCCTGCCTTTAGAGCCGCAAATCGACTTGATTAAGGCCCTCATTCCGACGGTTAAAAACATTGGTTTTGTGTACAGCCCAGGCGAAGTCAACTCGACCATTATTTTTGATCAGCTAAAAACCACTTTAGCCAAAGACGGCATTGGCGCCATCGGTGCCCCAGCACAACGGACCGCCGACGTAGCCACCGCCGCCCGTAGCCTATTGGGTAAAGTGGATGTGATTTACAGCACCACCGACAACAACGTGGTGTCGGCCTATGAATCGTTGTACAAAGTAGGCCTAGAAAACAAACTGCCACTGATCGCCTCTGACCCAGACAGCGCCAAGCGCGGTGCCGTGGCCGCCCTAGGGGCGAACTACTACGACATGGGCCGCCAAACGGGCAAAATCGTGGTGCGCATTTTAAATGGTGAATCGGCAGGTGCCATTGCCCCCGAGAAAATGGCCTCTTTCGACCTGATTTTAAATAAAAAATCGGCGGCCTTGATGGGCGTGACCATTCCGGAAGCCATTTTGCAAAGCGCCAAAGAAGTGATTGAATAAACCCTGTTAATCCCAGCGCCGCCACCAGCGGCGCTGGGCGTTTGTGAAAGTATTTATGTCTTCCATAGCTTTATTTGGGGCCCTCGAAATTGGCCTGATTTACGCGCTGGTTTCGCTCGGCGTCCTGATCTCGTTTCGCATTCTCGATTTTCCCGACCTAACTTCAGACGGTAGCTTCCCTTTAGGCGGCGCCGTCTGTGCCGTTTGTTTAAGCAGCGGCATGAACCCTTGGTTGGCCACTGGTCTGGGCATGTTGGCCGGCGCTGGCGCCGGCATGATCACCGCCTGGCTGCACGTGTCGCTAAAAATCATGCAGCTCTTAGCCAGCATCTTGGTGATGATCGCCCTGTACTCCATTAACTTACGCATCATGGGCGCCCCCAACCTGCCGTTGATTGGTGCAGACACGGTGTTTACGCCCTTTTTAGCCAGCGACTTCAGTAATCAATGGTGGCTACAGCCGCTGATGATTTTAGGGTTCGTGGTGGTGGCCAAGCTGGCCCTAGACGCATTTTTCTCGACCCAAACCGGCCTCTCTTTACGCGCTACCGGCGCCAATAGCCGCATGGCCCGCGCCCAAGGCGTGGCCACTGGCAAAATGGTGGTGTTGGGCATGGCCGTGTCCAACGGCCTCATCGCTCTGGGCGGCGCCCTGTTTGTCCAAACCCAAGGCGGTGCCGACATTTCCATTGGCGTGGGTACCATTGTGATCGGCCTTGCTGCGGTGATTATTGGAGAAACCCTCATCCCCGCCAAGCGCATTTTCTGGATGACGCTTGCAGTGATTGTGGGCGCACTACTGTATCGCCTCTTCATTGCGGTGGCGTTGAACAGCAGCATGCTGCAAGACTTTGGCTTTGGCGCACAGGACTTGAATCTCATTACCGCCATCCTCGTGGTTTTGGCACTGGTATTGCCACAGGCCAAGCACAAACTGTTTGCCAGAAAAGGATAAGCCCTATGATGTACGCGCAAGATTTAAAAATCACCTTTAACCCTGGCACCCCAATCGAGAACCCAGCGTTAAAAGGCATGACCCTCAATATTGAACAGGGTGAGTTTGTCACCGTCATTGGCAGCAACGGCGCGGGTAAATCCACGCTGTTAAACGCCATCAGCGGCGACATCATCGTCGACTCGGGCAAAATCAGCCTCAACGGCCAGGACGTCACCAAGCTACCGGCACACAAACGCGCCAAGCTGGTGGCGCGCGTGTTCCAAGACCCTATGGCCGGCACCTGCGAAGCCTTAAGCATCGAAGAAAACCTAGCCTTGGCGCACAAGCGAGGCGGCAAACGCGGCCTGACACCGGCTTTAAACAAGCACAGCCGCGCCCTGTTTCGTGACAAACTCGCGCTGTTAAACCTAGGCCTAGAAAACCGCCTCAGTGACCGCATGGGCCTGCTTTCGGGCGGCCAACGTCAGGCAGTCAGCCTGCTGATGGCCTCGCTGCAACCGTCACAAATCCTGTTACTGGACGAGCACACTGCGGCCCTAGACCCTAAAACTGCGGCCTTCGTCCTGAGCTTAACCGACCAGATCATCAAAGAAAATCAGCTCACCGCCATGATGGTCACCCACTCGATGCGCCAAGCCTTGGATTACGGCACCCGTACCGTCATGCTGCATCAGGGCAAGGTGGTATTGAACGTGGCGGGCGAAGAACGCGCCAAAATGGACGTGCCCGACCTATTGGCTTTATTTGAGCAAACCCGTGGCGAAACCATTAGCGACGACGCCTTGCTGCTGGGCTAACCAGGCTTAACTGGCCCTCCACTAAGGCATCAAACAAAAGGGTGAAGCGGATTGCTTCACCCTTTTGCCGTTAGGTGATGGTTGGGTGCCGTGCATCAGGGATACTCTGTGAGCAGATAGGAGACCACTTAAAATGAGCCTTTATTAAAGAAAAACCATGGTTTGGTGTGTTTTGTAAAACGTATTTCACTGGTGCTGACTCTCTGACGGCGTCTCCTTTAGGTGAAGTACCGTCCCGTAGAGCCGCCGAAGTAGGTTCTATTGAGCCAGATGAAGCAGGCAAAAAGCTTGTGGCGATCGACCACGCTTTTATAGGAGATCGAGCACTCTTGCCTGCGCTGGCTCAATAGGTTCTGCTGAGGGCAGTCACGAAGTGACCGGGGATCAGGGTGGCCTTTTCTTTGCTTCGTTTCTTTTGGCCACGCAAAAGAAATGACGTCGCCCTCGGCGAAACAAACGCTCAAATTCAAGTCCTATTTACCCAAAGTCAGCATTTCAAAATCATTCATGCTTCGGCAACATTGCTATTGATTGGTCGTTGGGTTTCGCCCTGTAGGGCGCCATCATTTCTTTTTGATGTCAAAAAGAAACGAAGCAAAGAAAAACCACCCCACTTTATCCGCCCGCTACGCGGGTGCCCTCGTTGGCCCGCACGTGGCCGGCGGCAAAAACTCATATTTGGGCCTGCGGCCAAATACTCAAACAACTTTGCCTTAAAGCCCCGGCCCCGCACGAACCGCCTCAGCGGCTAAAAGGGGAACGGTACTTCACCTAAGGGAAGGGTGGTGAGTTTAAAGTATCTGGCTATATGCACAGGGTTTTTATTCGAACACCAAACCATGGTTTATTTCGACGTGCTGACACTAATCTTAAGCCCTCACTTCATGCAAATACAAAGCCACCTGAGTCATAATCCACCGCATCAAAAACCACAGCACTTGCGGATAAGTTGGGTAGCATGCCTTAGCTTGATGATTGGCTTTAACCCCCAGCCTTACGCAATAACCGCTTCAGCTGTAAGCGTGAACCAAAGGTGTTGATCAACATTGCCAACATCATCATGAACGCGCCAATGATTTGCAAGAGGCTTAAGCGCTCATCAAACGCCCACACCGCCGTGATCAAACCCACCACCGGCACCAACAGGCTCAAAGGCGCCACTTTATTGGTGGGATAACGCGACAGCAAATAGCCCCATAGGCCATAGCCAATCATCGTGGCCACAAAGGCCAAATACATAAGCGCTAAAATATTACTTAACTGAATGTTCTGAAGGCCGATCGCCATTGCCTCTACGCCCTCAAACAACCACGAGCTAAGAAAAAACGGCACGATGGGCACGAGGCCACTCCACACCACTAAAGACAAAATTGGGGTTTGGGGCGCCGTTTGCATGATGCTTTTATTCACAATATTGCCAGTTGCCCAACTTAGCGCCGCCAGCATGATCAGTAAAAAGCTGAACAGTGGAATGTGGGCGACATCGCCCGCCTGCATGCTGCCTTGAGTGAGGATGACCATGCCCACAATCGCCACCAGGACGGCCACGTACTGATTGGTCAGTATTTTTTCTTTCATTAAAACTGCGCCCAATATCACCGTAAAGAACGCCTGCGACTGTAGGATAATGGAGGCCAAACCCGCTGGCATGCCAAACTTAAGCGAGCAAAACAGAAACGCAAACTGAGCAAAACTAATGGTCAAGCCATACAAAAGCACCTGCCGCATGGGTATTTTAGGCGGTTTAATGAACAAAATGGCGGGAAACGCCACCAAGCAAAATCGCAGCGCGCCTAGCAACAAGGGCGGCATGCCTTCAAGGCCCAGCTTAATCACCACAAAATTAACGCCCCAAACGAGGACGACGCATAGGGCTAACAAAGTATCTCTAGGGGACATGTGTGACTTTCTGCTTCTTGGGCTGGGTTTAATGGTCTTATGGGCCGGTTTTTAGGGTTGGGACTCACTGCCGCATCATGCGGCGCCAGAACGTCCCACCTTTGCCACTATAGCGCGAAATAAGAGGATAAAACAACGGTTAGTTTGCGCCCAATCACCTCGTCAATAGTAAGGTTTAATCGGCCTAAAATCCCGAAGCAGAGGCGCCGAAGCAGCTTATCGCCCGGCCATGACAAAACCCGCGCTTATGTGTCAACCGCAGGCCCAATAATGCGCCTTATATTCGCTCAAGATTGCCCCGCGTCGACAGATGATTTAACCTAATGGCTGATTAAATCGCAGCCACTCAGCCCACGGGTTGAAGATACGTTCACCCTCTTGACCGATAAGGATGTCTTATGTCCCATTTTGACAGCCATTGTCACCTTAACCATCCCCTATTTATGGCGCGACCAGAGTCGGTGCGTGCCAACATGCGGCGCCATCAGGTCAGTAAGGTTTTGGTGCCGGCCACGCGCCTAGCCGATTGGCCTGAAATGCTGACCTTACCCACGCTTTACCCAGAGCAAACCATTTTATTTGCCTTGGGCATTCACCCCTACTTTTTACCCTCAGACCTAGCCGGCGCCCTACAGACCCTAGCGGACATGCTGAACGACGCGACCATTAAGGCCAAGCTACACGCGGTGGGCGAGATTGGGCTAGACTTTGTAGACAAGCAGCAGCCAGAAGCGGTTAAATCGGCCCAGCTCACGCTGTTTCGAGCGCAGGTGGCCCTGGCTCAAGCACATCAACTGCCCATTGTGCTGCACAGCACCCACGCCGTGCAGCAATGCTTGACCGACCTTAAGGCACAACAATTCAGTTACGGCGGTTATGCCCATGCTTTTGGTGGCAGCATAGAACAGGCCAAACAAATGATTGATCTTGGGTTCAAAATTGGCATTGGCCCCATGATCTATCATCCAAAAGCAAAAAAGTTTAAAGAATTAGTTAAAAATATACCGATGTCCGACCTTGCTTTTGAAACCGATGCCCCCTATCCCATCAGAAACCCTATGGATTTAAACCACTTAAACATGCCTGGCAATGTGGCCAAGGTGGCAGAAGTGGCCCATGCGTTACGCAACGACAGCTGAAACCCAAATATCATATGATAAGTTTTGTAAAGAAACGTAATGTTATGTATTTAGTGGTTTAGAATGTTATTACAAATAACATTAGCATTCTACAGATGAGGCCTTCGCGTATCCATGAGAACCCAGCAAGAATTAACCGCCTTAGGCGAAGTATTAAAAACCTATCAGGTCGAGCCGCCAAAGACAACGTCTGTCCAACGCTATGGCCATCTGTTTTTAGCCGCAGCCTTATTGATTGTGGGTTTGATTCTTGGCCAACCCGTCATTGCCATCGCCGCACTGCTGCCTCTAGGCTACAGCCTGTGGCAACGCCAGCAGGGGCAAGGGGCCAGCAAAGGTTTAAGCATTACCCTACATCAAAAAGGGGTGAACCCCATCCATCCCCCCCATAATAAAGCGTGGCTATATGAAGACATTGAATACAACTATCTGTTTCACACCGGTGAAACCAAACCTTGTCAGCCCTACAACAATTTAGCCTTTCGCAAAAACGATCAAAGCCCTTGGTTTGTCATCCCCGCAGAAATGCCTGGGTTCACTGAGTTCCTACGCACCTATCAAACCTTACACTATGAGTACCGCTTTCCTAAGCTTTTAAAAAAAATCATGCAGGGCAAGGCCGTGCCCTTTTGCTATGTCACCTCAGACGCCGTTTTAGTGCGTAGCCTGATCGACAAAACTTTTGACACCCCAACTAAGACCTTAACCCTTAGCCAGCAGCACATCACCATCGACGGTGAAGCACATGAGCTGGCCAAGCTGACCTTAAGCGTGATCGACAAACAAAAAAACTTCATTGCCCTGAGCGACGATACCGGCCGCCTCATCTTTGGCAACGACACCATGGGCTTATTTAACCATGTGCTGTTTATCGACCTATTAATTCACTTAATGTCGGTGCAAAAAACCACTGCTTATTAAACGCTGGCGGCCACTGAGCAGACGTTAAAAAAGCACCCTTCGGGGTGCTTTTTTAACGTCTGCGGCTTAAGCCAATTGGCTACGCCATCTGGCAATCTGGGCTTTCACCTGATTAGGGGCCGTGCCGCCCAAATGATCGCGCGCATTGAGCGACCCTTCTGGGGTCAGGATTTCATACACGTCGTCGGCAATTAAATCGCTAAAGCCTTGTAACACCGCTAGGCTTAGGTCGCTTAAATCCACGCCTTCACCATCGGCATGACGAACCGCCAAAGCCACCACTTCATGGCTGTCGCGGAACGGCAGGCCTTTTTTCACTAGGTAGTCGGCCAGATCAGTGGCGGTGGCAAAGCCTTGCATCACCGCAGCGCGCATGGCTTCTGGCTTAACGGTCACGCCGCGCATCATGTCGGCGTAAATACGCAAGGTGTCGATCAAGGTGTCAACGGTGTCGAACAAAGGCTCTTTGTCTTCTTGGTTGTCTTTATTGTAGGCCAATGGCTGTGATTTCATCAGGGTAATCAGGCCCATTAGGTGGCCCACAACGCGACCAGACTTACCGCGCACCAATTCAGGCACGTCCGGGTTTTTCTTTTGCGGCATAATGCTAGAGCCGGTACAGAAGCGGTCGGCGATGTCGATAAAGCCCACGCGCGGGCTCATCCACAAAATCAGCTCTTCTGACAGACGAGACAAATGCACCATCACCAAGGCGGCAGCGGCGGTAAATTCGATGGCAAAGTCACGGTCAGACACTGCGTCTAAAGAGTTTTGGCAAATGCCGTCAAAGCCCAAAAGCTTGGCGGTTAGCTCGCGCTTGATCGGGAAGGTGGTACCGGCCAAGGCCGCCGCACCCAAAGGCATACGGTTGGTGCGCTTGTAGCAGTCTTGCATGCGCTCAACGTCGCGGCCCAACATTTCAACATAGGCCAGCATGTGGTGGCCAAAGCTCACTGGCTGCGCCACTTGTAAGTGGGTAAAGCCTGGCATCACCACGTTGACATTGGTTTCGGCTAGGTCAATTAAAGACAGTTGTAAGGCTTGAATCAAAGGAATAATGGCTTTGATTTCATCACGCAACCATAAGCGAATGTCGGTGGCCACCTGATCGTTACGGCTACGGCCCGTATGCAGGCGTTTGCCAGCGTCGCCGATTTTATCGGTCAGGCGACGTTCAATGTTCATGTGCACGTCTTCTAAATCCAAAGACCACGGCATGGTGCCGGCGTCAATTTCAGCCAGGATCTCTTGCATGCCGCCTTCAATCGCAGCCAAATCTTGGGCAGACAACACGCCTGATTCAGACAACATCTTGGCGTGGGCCAAAGAGCCTTGAATGTCCCACTTGGCCAAGCGTTGGTCGAAGTTAACCGAACCGGTGTACTTTTTCACTAATTCAGAAACGGGTTCGTTAAACCGTCCCGACCATGTTTTGTCGTTGTTACTCATGTCTTTCTATCCTGTCTTGTCTTCTATGTAATAAAGTAAGGCCTGTCTTGTCTTTAATGCCAGGCATAATCCTCCATTATTCTACGCCTTGTACGCTGTGGCAAGCGCTGCACCCTAAAAACCAGCGCAACTTGAATTTAGTCCTTAGCCACGGTACATTTAAGCCCATCCTATTTATTACCAAGCCATAAATCACTGGAGTTTTGACACATGAATCCCACCATTCAAACCCTGACTCAACACCGCACCTATCGCGACTTCGACCCTGAGTACAGGCTCGATGACGCTAGCCTAGAGGCGATTTTGGCAGCGGCGCAGCAGGCGCCCGCCTGGCGCAACGCCCAGCACTACAGCATCATTAACATTAAGGATGCTGACCTGCGCGCCAAAATCGTGGCGCTGCAACCGTTAAACCCCCAAATTGGCGACTGCGCCGAATTTTTGATTTTCTGTGCCGACCTATACAAAACCAAGCTGGCCAGCGACGCCATGGGCGGCAGCTTTAATGGCGGTGGCCATCCGGAAGCCTTCATTAACGCCATCAGCGACACCTCGATGGCGTTTCAAAATGCGGTGGTGGCGGCTGAATCATTAGGCTTAGCCATCTGTCCGATTGGCGGCCTACGCGCCGTGGCCACCGAGCTGATCGACTTATTAAACCTGCCCCAATACGTTTACCCCATCGTGGGCCTGTGCATTGGCAAACCCAGTGTTGAAATGCGCTTGAAACCCCGCTTGCCGTTACGGGCGGTGTATTTTGACAACCAGTACGATGCCAGCCATCTGCCCGCAGACTTGGCCGACTACGAAGCCACCATGACTGAATTTGGCGAAAAGCGTGAGAAATTTCCATGGCGCCAAAAATTGTCCTATAGCTACGACAAAGCGCCCGACGCCAAGAGCCATGCACTGTTAAAACAGCAGGGCTTTTTAACCTACGAAGAATAAACCCCGCCAAACAGCAACAGGCCCACATGAGTCATCCCCATGTGGGCCTGTTGGTTATTGTGGCCAATCAGACCATGCGCAGCAGGTCTAAAGCCGTATCAATGCGCCAATCTGCGCCCCACTGCTCGGGCTGCTCGGCTTCGGTAAAGTAGCCCCAGTTGGCCAACACCGTTTTCATACCGGCATTGCGCCCTGCTTCTATGTCACGCAGCGCATCGCCAACGTACACACAGGCTTCTGGCGCCACGCCCAGTGCGTGACAGGCATACAGCATCGGTTTTACGCTGGGCTTGGCCTCATCGGTGGTGTCGCCGCTGACCACCACCCCAGGGCGTTCACTAAAGCCCAAAGAAGGCACCAGTAGGTCGGTAAAGCGTGCATGCTTATTGGTGATGATGCCCCAGCCATAACCTTTGCCCACCAGCGCCGTCAGCAGCTCATTGACGCCCTCAAACAGCACCGTATCGCGCTTAAAGTTGTGCTGATACTCATTTAAAAAAGCCTGTTTTAAGACCTCGTGCTCAGGATGGGCGGCGTCGATGCCGAACCCCAGCGTAATCAACGCACCAGAGCCTAAGCCCGCAATCGGCCGCACGGCTTCAATCGGTTGCTCTGGCAAATGACGTGCGCGCAGCAAGGTGTTCAAAGCCCCGCCTAGGTCTAAGGCGGTGTCGGCCAGGGTGCCATCAAGGTCAAACAAAACGGTGTTAATCTGCGTCATGTCCTGCTTTCTACTTGGGGGTAACGCCGCACTGGGCGATCACCGATAATAAATCCAAAGGGGCGTTGATGTCGGCGTCTGGGCCCCAGGCCAACGCGGCCTGGTGGTCGCTGATGTAGCCCCAGTTGGCCAAAACCGTGTACATGCCGGCATCATTCCCCGCCACTACGTCACACTCGGCATCGCCCAAGTACAAGCAGGCCTCAGGCGCAATGTTGATTTGGGCGCAGGCGTGTAGCATCGGCTTGACGCTGGGCTTAGGCTCGCTCACGGTGTCATAGCTCACCACCACCGCTGGTGGAATCTGAAACCCCAACTTAGGCACCAGCCGCTCGGTAAAACGATGCGGCTTGTTGGTGATGATGCCCCACACCAAACCTTGAGCATCAATGGCGGCGATCAGCTCTTGTACGCCCTCAAACAGCTGGCTGCGCGCCAAAAAACAATGCTCGTATTCGTTTAAAAATTCGGCCCGTAGCTCAAGATGCCCTGGATCGCCCTTATGGACGCCTAAGGCATGCGCAATTAAACCATTGGTGCCGCTGCTGGCGATGGGCCTAATGGCGCTAAAGGGGACTTCGGGCAGGCCCCGCTTACGCATCATGGCGTTAATCGCGCCACCCAAATCAACCGCCGTATCGGCCAGCGTACCATCTAAATCAAACAATATTGCCTGTAAAGGACGCATTGCTTCTCCTTATTAAACCTTTTTAATGGGTGTGCCTTTGGCGCTTAGGCGCGCCAACGCATCATGACCCTCTTGGAAATCTTGCAACATAGACAGCTCAAACGCACTAAAGCCAGCCTCGGTACGCGCCGACACGTTAAAGTAGCCGCGAAACACAAACACGTCATAGCGCTTGAGCAAACCTTTAAAAACGCTTAGTGGATCCAAACCTCGCTGCTGGCACAAATGGGCAAACCAACGGTTGCCAATGGCCACGTGGTCCTTTTCTTCGGCGTAAATCATGTCCAAAATGGCCACGGTTTCGGCATCGCCAATGCTGGTGAGCTTGGCCTGAATGCCGGGCGTCACGTCTAGGCCCCGCGCCTCCAGCACGCGTGGCACCAACGCCATGCGCACTAAGGGGTCGTATGCGGTTTTGTCGGCCATGGCCCACAGGTGATTGTGGGCATCAAAATCGCCGTAATCAAACCCCAGTTTTTGTAACCGTTGCTTTAAAGCCATGAAGTGCTTGGCCTCCTCACTGGCCACGCGCAACCAATCCTGCAAAAACGCGGGCGGCAATAACCGAAAGCGCCAGGCCGCATCCAAGCCTAAATTAATGGCATTGAACTCAATATGGCACAGGGCGTGCACCATGGCCGCATGCCCTTCGCGACTCGACAACTTACGCCGCGCCACGCTTTGTGGCGGCACCAGTAACGGCCGGGTCGGCTGCCCCGCAACCGGCACCTCATAAGGCAAGGCGAGGCCGACGTCGAACAGGGCCTGGCCCTTGTCCACGGCCGCCACTATGCTGTTCACTAAACCACACTTTTGCACCGGATCGGGACACATTAACGCCTGTTCTAAGGCGGGATAAATCTGCATGACAGGCTCAACACAATCAAAATGGCCTTAGTATAACAAATACCGACAGACTTTTTTTGGCAAACCCGCACAGCCCTGCTGGCTTTGGTTTACAATGAAGCCATTGTTGACGAAGGAAAGTCTAAAAAATGAGCTGCGTTGCCGTATTTCAGTTTAACCCAACCGTCGGTGATGTCTTAGGCAATGCCCAAAAAATTGTGGCCGCTGCCGAAGAAGCCAAGGCCGCCGGTGCCACCCTATTGCTGACACCCGAGCTGGCCTTAACCGGCTACAGCCCTGAAGACCTATTATTTAAGCCCGCTTTTTGGCAACAGGTCAGCGCGGGCTTAGACCAAATTGAAGCCTTAGACGACATCACCGTGGTGGTGGGCCACCCACAGCGTCAAGGCGACGCGTATTACAACGCCGCCAGCGTGTACCGTGACGGCCACCGCTTGGGCGTTTATCAAAAGATGTGCCTGCCTAATGACGGCGTATTTGACGAAGTACGCTACTTTGAAGCCGGCGCCGCGCCCTTGGTGTTTGCACACGAAGGCACCCAAATGGGGCTGATCATTTGTGAAGACACCTGGGCCACCGAACCAGCGCTCGAAGCGCAAGAAGCCGGCGCCGAAGTGATCCTCAGCCTCAACGCCTCGCCCTTTTACGTCGGCAAACTGGCCGAACGGCAACAGCAGGCCCGCTATCGAACTGAAGAAACCGATTGCCCCCTCATTTACGTCAACGCCGTGGGCGGACAAGACGAACTAGTGTTTGATGGCGCTTCTTTTGCCCTGAACGCTCAGGGCGAAGTGGTGTTTCAAGCGCCGGCCTTTAGCCAAAGCCTACATTACCTCACTTTAAACGGCGCGGCCATTCAGCCACAAGCACCGGCGACCTTACCCGAAGGCAAAACGGCGTGGCAGTATCAGGCCTTGGTCTTGGCCACCCGCGACTACATGCAAAAATCGGGCTTTAAAAAAGCCTGTCTGGGCCTGTCTGGCGGCCTTGATTCTGCCCTCGTATTGGCCATTGCCGCCGACGCCATTGGCGCCGACAACTGCGAAGTGCTGCTCATGCCCAGCCAATACACCGCCGACATCAGCAACACCGATGCCGTTTTAATGGCCCAAACGCTGGGCGTAAAACACCACACCGTCGCCATTGAGCCCATGTTTGCCGCTTTTAAAACCAGCTTAATCCCAGTATTTGACGGCGCGCCTGAAGACGTCACTGAAGAAAACCTACAGGCCCGCATTCGCGGCACCTTGCTAATGGCCTTGTCCAACAAGTCGGGCGCGCTGCTGCTGACCACGGGCAACAAAAGTGAGTTAGCCACTGGTTACTGCACCCTCTACGGCGACATGAACGGCGGCTTTGCGGTGATTAAAGACATTCTTAAAACCGAAGCCTATGAGATGGCCCGCTACGTCAACACCCTCGTGCCAGGACAAGAAACCATTCCCACCCGCATCATTACGCGGCCGCCTTCTGCGGAACTAAGAGCCAATCAAACAGACCAAGATAGTCTACCGGACTACACTGTGTTAGACGGCATCATCGAACGCGTGATGATCGACAATGCCTCGGCCACTTCGCTCATACAGCAGGGCTACGACGCTGCCGACGTGACGCGGGTACTGAAACTATTGAAAATTAGCGAACACAAACGCCGTCAGGGGGCCATTGGCCCGAAGGTAAGCCGTCGCAACTTTGGCAAAGACTGGCGTATGCCCATTTGCCAACGCTTTAATGAATGCTAAGCCTCTTTGAAAGGAACCCTATGCTAAAAAAAATCACCACCCTCTTGGGCACTGGCGCTTTAGGCCTGAGCTTGGCCACCGCCCATGCCGGCGCCATTGATACTTTAAAGCAGTTTAACGACTCGGCCCAAGGCATGAGCGGCCAGTTCAGCCAAGTGGTGACCAATAAAAAAAGCACCAAGCGCAGCAGCGGCCAGTTCCAAATTTTACGGCCCAACCTATTTAAATGGACCTACAACAAGCCTTACCAACAGGTGATTGTGGGCGATGGCAAAACCATCTGGCTACACGACGTCGACCTAGCCCAGGTGACCAAAACCAAGCAAAACACGGCCCTGGGCGACAGCCCTGCGGCGATTTTGTCTAACAAAGGCTCCTTAGACAGCCAATACACCTTGCTGGAAGACGGCAACGAAGGCGGCATTGAGTACGTTAAGGCCACGCCTAAAAACCCAGATGGCAGCTATCAGTTCATTCGCTTAGGCTTTAAAGGCCGCGAGCTGAACCAAATGCAGCTAAAAGACAACTTTGGCAACGAGACCAAGCTGACGTTCTCTGGCTTAAAAACCGACGCCAAGCTTAGTCCCAGCAGCTTTAAGTTTACCCCGCCTAAAGGCGTAGACGTATTGGAAAACTAAGTTGATTAAACCCCAAAGCCCAGCATTGCTGGGCTTTTTTGTGCCCGCAGCTTCAGGTTCGTGCTGGCCTACCTGACACCCTCATCGGGCATAGGCTTCGCTGCGCCTATACTTTGCGGCATAAATCAATCCCCTTGTGCGTCAAACCGCTTAGCCTGTTGCTTTTAAGGCTCACCTCACCACAATTTTGCTGCAAACCCATCAAATTCAGGTACGCTGCTCCTCACGCTCCTACGTTAACCACGCCCTCACTCAACCACCCTGTTAGGCACTCATGCTTTCCTTTTCAACGATGCTGGCCATGGCCATCTTTGCCCTCACCATGTCCATTACACCGGGCCCCGTCAATATGGTCATTCTGTCTTCTGGTACCACCCATGGCGTACGCGCCACCCACGGCTTTATTTGGGGCGCCGTCTTAGGCTTTATCGCCCTGTTGCTCACCGTCAGCATCGGCCTCATGCAGTTGATTAACAGCCACCCCTTGTTCTTGACCACGCTCACCGTAGTCGGCACGGTGTTCCTGGTTTATGTCGGCCTCAAAATTGCGCGATCCACACCCGCCATCCAAGCCATCCAGCGTCCAGTGCCAAACTTTGGCCAAGGCGCCTTGCTACAGTGGTTAAATCCCAAAGCTTGGATTGCCTGTGCTTCCGGCGTGTCTCTATTTAGCCAGGCCAACACGATGACGCCCATCTGGGTGTTCGCGGCCATTTATCTCGTGGTGTGTTACCTATCCTTATTGGCTTGGGCCATCGTTGGCGCCAAAATGCGCGCCCTGCTTAACCAACCGCGCTACATTCGCTGGTTTAACCAATTTTTAGGCGCCGCCCTGATTGTTTCCGCGCTGTGGATGCTATGGCAGCAGCTTTTTATGGCTTAAACCCCATAAAAAAACGGTCTAGGCAACACGCCTAGACCGAACCCTTAACACACATCAAGCAAGGCCTAAGGCCATTGCATCTCCCCCTTCAATACTCTTGCACCTAAAGCCACATCATCACCCACCGCAAATTCAGGATAGGCACGGGTTAAACCCTGCACTAATTCGGCCGAATTTTTGGTTTTGGGCAACAACGATTCGACCTTGGCCAAATAGCCATCGGTAAAGCGAACCGACGTCAGGTTTTGGGCTGCGCCCGGTAAAAAGTGCCCCGGCACCACCACTTCAGGCTTTAGCGCCACAATGCTTTGCAGCGTGTCACGCCAGTGCTGTCGTGCGGCTTTGGTTTGTGCATCGGCCAGCCAAACGTGCATATTGTCACCATACACCACCACGCCACCCACCACCGCTTTTAAATCGGGCACCCATAAATAGGTTTCAGCTGGATTCGGCCCCCTCAGCCCTTTCACTTCAATACGTTCACCGTCAACGGTAAAGTAGTCTGTGGGCAACACTTCTGGCACCACAATGCGGTTCGGCGCATTCTCTTTCATCATCGGCGCCCAATAGGCGACCTTAGCCGCTTGCGTGGCCTTAATGGCCTTCACCGTTGCCGGCGTGGCCACAATCTTTGCCTCTGGAAACGCCGCTTTAATGACGTCGAGGCCAAAATAAAAATCGGGGTCTGAATGGCTAATGTACACCGTGGTTAGTTTTTTACCCGTGGCCTTAATTTGCTGCACCAAGGCTTCAGCGTCATTTTTTTGAAACTGGGCGTCAATCAACGCGACTTCAGTTTCGCCGCTGATCATGTTCGACGACACTGGAAACACGCTGTTTTCACCTGGATTGTAAACCGACAGGCTCAACTGCGCCGCCACACTCATGCTCATGGCACTGGCTAAAACCGTGCCCAATAACATTTTTTTTAACATCGCAACCTCTTTTCTGTGTATTTATATGATGGTATAACCAAGCTGAATTCATTATAGGTTGCATAAATCGTTTAAAAAACCGCATAATATGCACCAGTCTATTTCATAAAACGAGCATATCAAGCATGGATCGCCTCACTGCCGCCAAAGTCTTTTTGACCATTGTTGAAAAAGGCAGCCTTTCCGCCGCCGCAGACGCTTTAGACATGTCGCGCGCCATGGTCACCCGCTACTTAGCCACGATGGAGCGCTGGGCCAAAGCGCGGCTGCTCCACCGCAGCACCCGCAAGCTCACCCTCACCGACGCCGGTGAACAGGCCGTGTTACGCTGTGAGAAAATCATGGTGCTGGCCGCTGAAATCGACCTCATCGAAGACCAAAATAATCACGAGTTGCATGGCCTGCTACGCATTAGCTGCTCGCAATCACTCGGCCAGTCGGCCATCGCCCCAGCGGTAGCGGCCTTTCTAAAACAGCATCCGGCCCTACGCATTGACTTAAACATCGACAATCAAGCGGTGAACCTGATCGAATCACGCATTGATTTAGCCCTACGCATCACCAACAACCTAGACCCCAACATCATCGCTAAGCCCCTCGCGACCTGCCACTCCATCCTTTGTGCCACGCCCGCCTATTTGGCTGAGCATGGCATGCCACACAGCCTAGCAGAACTGACACAGCACAACTGCCTAACCTATTCCTACTTCAATCAAAGCCTTTGGCCGTTCCAGCACTTAGAGCGTACCGAACCCGAGGCCGTCATGGTGAGTGGCAACCTCAGCGCCAACGAATCGGTGGTCTTGCTCAGCGCCACCCTTGCCCATGCCGGCATCAGCTTACAACCGGCCTATTCAGTACGCGAAGCCCTTGCCGCAGGCACCCTAGTACCATTACTGACCGACTACCAGCCGCAGCCCATGGGCATTTACGGTCTTTATGCCTCCCGCAAACACATGCCACAAGCCCTGCGCGCGCTATTAGACTTCTTAAGCCAGTGGTTTCTGACTCACCCTTTATAAACCATTACCCTCTGACGGCACCCAGAAACCACAAAGCCCACCGCAAGCGGTGGGCTTCAACCTTCAAATCAGACGGCCTTACAGGCCGTTGATCTGTACCTGTCCTGAAATACTCAACGACACCTGCTCATTACCCGGCTCGGCATCCATTACTGCCGCTTCATCCATCATCGGTGCAGCAGCACGCATCAACTTCGGCGCATAACCCGCATTGTAAGACGCAGGGGTAGAACCCATGTCGATGTTGACAATGCGATAGCCTTTTCCACCTAAGCCTTTGGCAATGTGATTGGCCTTGTAACGAAAGCGTTCAATCGCCGTCGTCATTAAGTCTTCCTCAAACGACTTCATTTTCTTCTCAGACACTGAGTAATACATGTTCTGAATTTGGGCCTGGGCCTGTACCGCCGCCATCAATTTATTCAAGGCCTGGAAGTCTTGGCTCTTCAATGTAATCGTGGCTTGATCGTACCAAATGGTTTGATCTTTTTTATTATTGCGCGGATAGCTACTGCGGCCGCTGACCGATACTTCAACCTTAGGGTAGGCCTTGGCATGAGCCAACACCTGATTCATTTTTTTGGTGACCACTTGAGCAATCACAGCAGGGTCACGCCCTTCCTCACGCACAGACAGGCGGACGTTTAAAGTGTCGCGCACCACCTCTTTACTGACCTGCTCGTTGATCGACACCACGTTGTAATTTAGGCTTTCGGCCATCACGTTTTGAGCACCTAGGCCCAGACCCAACATAACGGGTACCAGTAATGTTTTCTTCATGATGCATTCACTTTCTGTGTATTGATCTGATGTTAACGTGTGTCACGCACGTCAGTTTACCGATATTTAGTATGGTAACGCCCAATAAAGTTCCTTTACTTAAAGATGAACCATCAACATGTAACAGATCATTGCTATTTAGCGCTCGCCCGCTGGCATGCTGATGCCTTTCGGCATTACCGTGTATACTCTAGGCTTAAATCAATAGGTTGTCGACTAAGCATCCAACCATGTCATCCGCGTCTCTAGGAGCAAATCATGATTAGTATTTTTGATATTTTCAAAGTGGGCCTTGGCCCCTCTAGTTCTCACACCGTTGGCCCGATGAAGGCCGCCGTCGCCTTTGTCGAGTTACTACAAAAAACCGACCGCCTTGCTGCGACGGAACGCATTGCCGTTGAAGTCTATGGCTCTTTGGCCCTCACCGGCATTGGTCACGCAACCTTTGATGCCCTATTATTGGGCTTAGAAGGCAGCTTACCAAACGACATCGACCTCAATACTATTTCGCAACGTCTTGAAAACATCAATAGCCAAGCCGTCTTACAGCTAACCCCCGAAAAAAGCATTCATTTTGAGGTCGCCCGCGACCTAGTGATTTGCATGACTGAGTCGTTGCCCAAACACCCTAATGGCCTGTGTTTTATTGCCTATGATGGCCAAGAGAACAAGCTTGTCAGCCAGGTTTTCTACTCGATTGGCGGGGGCTTTATTGTCACCGACGAAGCCTTCGGGCAAGAAAATGCCGACGCCGTGACGGTTCCTTACCCCTTTAGCAACGCCACTGAGCTATTTGCCCTGTGCGCCGAGCACAACCTCACCGTAAGCGAGCTGGTTATGGCCAACGAGGTCGCCCTGTGCGGGCGCGATGAGGCCACCGTCAAAGCCGGCATCCGCCAGATTAAAGACACCATGTTCGCCTGTATTGATCGTGGCTTAACCATTAAAGGCATTTTGCCCGGTGGGCTCAACGTCACCCGCCGAGCGCCAGCACTGGCCGAAAAAATTTCGTCGCTGCGTGAGAATGGCCAAATCAACACCCAACTTTGGCCGATGGTGTACGCCATGGCAGTGAATGAAGAAAACGCGGCTGGTGGCCGTGTGGTGACGGCGCCGACCAACGGTGCCGCCGGCATCATTCCCTCCGTCCTCAAATACTTTGCCAACTTCCACCCCAACGCCAATGACGACACCATTGCCGACTTTTTATTGACCGCCGGCGTGATCGGCATTCTGTATAAAAACAACGCGTCTATTTCTGGCGCGGACGTCGGCTGCCAGGGCGAAGTGGGCGTGGCCTGCTCGATGGCCGCAGGCGCCTTTTCGGCGGTCAGCGGCGGCACACTGGCACAAATTGAAAACGCCGCCGAAATGGCGATGGAACACCACTTGGGCCTCACCTGCGACCCCGTGGCCGGCCTAGTACAGATTCCCTGTATTGAACGCAACGGCATTGCTGCTGAAAAAGCGATTAAGCTGGGCGCTTTGTCGCTGCTCGAAGACGGCACTCACAAAAAGGTCACCCTCGACATGGTCATCAAGACCATGCTGCAAACCGGCCGCGACATGAAATCCACGTATAAAGAGACCTCTTTAGCCGGCCTGGCCACCACGCTGAAGCGTAAGGCCATTGCGGTATCGGTCAGCGTGATTGAATGTTAAATCAGCGACCTGCTTAAACCTCACCCATTCGCTCTTCGGAGCGAGTTTTTTTGGCGCCGCCAACGCCGCTTGGATTAAAACGGCCCCTAAAAACCAAAGCCATAAAAAAACCCAGCCGCAGGCTGGGTTTGGCTCGTTTAAGCCCAAAGGCTCAAAACCAGTATTGATTAATACTTCACGCCCTTATGCAAGGCCACAATGCCAGCACTTAGGTTGTGGTAATCCACGGCGTCAAAACCAACGTCTAGCATAATCTGTTTCAAGGTTTCTTGATCAGGGTGCATGCGGATGGATTCGGCCAGATACTGATAGCTCTCTGCGTCTTTGGCCACCAAGTTGCCCATCACCGGTAAGAACTTAAACGAATAAAAGTCGTAAAACGGCTTAATCGGTTTGTATACTTTAGAAAACTCCAACACCAACAAGGTCCCACCGGGCTTTAACACGCGATACATTTCGGCCAAGGCCTGATCTTTGTGGGTCATGTTGCGTAAGCCGAAAGCCACCGACACAAGGTTAAAGTAATTGTCTGGGAACGGCAGTTTTTCTGCATCGGCCAGTGAAACTGGCAACACAATGCCTTGATCCAATAAACGGTCACGCCCTACGGTCAACATAGACGAGTTAATGTCGGTCAGCCAAACCTCACCAGTTTTGCCGACGCGCTTGGCCCAGCCCTTGGCTAGATCGCCGGTGCCGCCCGCAATGTCCAACACTTTGTCGCCCTTTTTAACCGGCGCAGTGTTGAGGGTAAAATGCTTCCACACGCGGTGCAGGCCGCCAGACATGATGTCGTTCATGATGTCGTATTTGGTCGCCACCGAGTGAAACACTTCCGCGACTTTACTGGCCTTTTCGGCTTCAGCCACGGTTTGGTAGCCAAAGTGGGTCTCTGGCGTCGCTTGTTTTTGAGGGTCTTGCTGATTTTGCTCGTTCATAGGGCATTAATCCTTTATTCTGTGCTGGCTAACCAGCCGCTCACATGATTTTATTGGGCCATTATAATGTATTTTCAACCCACACAGGCCCTTGGCCTGAATCTTTTCTTCGCTTTTTGCCGAAAATTGGCCATCCTTGCGACTTAAATCAAGCATTCCACACGCCAGCCAAATGGGCATCCACCACCGCAATAGCCGCTGCTAACCGGCTGGCCTCATCGCCTTGCAACAACACATAGGGTAAACCGTGTGCCTGTAGGTCGGCCTTAAATTTGGCAAACAGCTGCGCACGCTCCTGCGGCTGATCGCGTAAATCGTCGGCCACCCAGGGCACATCTATGTCGGTTAAAAAGTACAAAGTGTACGTTTGCGACGCGATTAAATCGGTTAGCCACTGTGCGCAGCGGCCATAATAATGATGGGCGTACAACACCGTGGTGCGGACATTGGTGTCTAAAAACAGCACCCGGTTCGCCTGAGCCGCCGCGGCATTTTCAGCCGCCATCTGCCCTAGGGCAATGGGCAACAGGTCGGATTCTTCACAAATAGTTTGAGTTAAATCCCATTTTTCTTGTAAATAATCGCGTGAAAACTCAGGCACCCATTGCGTGTGATAGTGCTCGGCCAACTGTCGTGCCAAAGTGGTTTTACCGGTCGACTCAGGGCCATAAACCACAAACTTTAAACAGTCTGTAGCCGTTTGCGCAAGCTTTTGCTCCATTGTGTGTAACCCCAAATGGCAATAAAGGTAAAGAAAATGTATTGAATACTGGTGAACACATAGCCTTTTTCAAAGTACATGAACACCGACAACACGTTCGCCACAATCCACAGCAGCCAATGCTCAATCTTTTTGCGCGTCATCAGCCACATCGCCATAAAAAACAGGCCGGTGGTTAAAGTGTCGACGTACGCCCACCAAACGTTAAAGCGCTCTAACCACACGTACACCAGCACCACGACAGCCATGCTGGCCGTCACGATCAACGCCGAAATACGGTACTCATGGGCGTCGGCACGGCCAATTTGAACCACGTCCTGATCGCCAACCTGCTTGCCCCAATGATGCCAGCCATACAGGCCCATCAGCACATAATAAGCATTGATGATCATGTCGCCAAACAGGCCCCACTTAAACAATAAGTACACGAATAGGCCGGTACTGATCAGGCCAACAGGAAACACTTTCACGCTGTTTTTACTGGCATACACCACGCTCATCACCCCCGCTATGCTGGCAATGATTTCCAACACGATGTCAATGGTGGCATAGCCCTGATACTGGGCGAAGACGGCATCAAGCATACGGCCCCTTAGTGAACCACAACGTCACGGCTCGCGCCGGCGGCGTCAAGGCGGCCAAGGTAATCCTGCCAATGGTCAGCCTGGTTCAGCGCCAAGTCATACAGATAGTTCCAGTCGTAGAGGCCGCTATCGTGGCCGTCGCTGTAGGTGATTTTTAAGGCATAGTTGCCCATGGTTTCTAAAGCCAAGATCAACACTTTACGCTTGCCCACCTGTAAGGTTTCCTGACCCACGCCGTGGCCGCGCACTTCGGCACTGGGCGAATACACGCGCAGATACTCTGCTGGCAAGGCGTAAGACTGACCTTCATAAACCAAGGTTAAGGTGTTTTTTTCTGGGCTCAAACGAACCTCTTGTGGCACTTTTAAACTCATGTGATGTCCTTTTTGATGCGATGCAAAATTACTTATGGGCTTTTAAGCTCAGCAACATGGCGTCGCCGTAGCTAAAAAAGCGATATTTTTGGTCAATGGCGTGCTGATAAATCGCCTTCATTTCGTCGTAGCCGGCAAAAGCGCTCACCAACATCAACAGCGTTGACTTAGGCAAATGAAAGTTGGTCAATAACCCATCAACCGTATTGAACTGATAGCCAGGAGTAATGAAAATGTCGGTTTCTTGGCTCCCTGCTTTTAGGGTACCACCCACCGAGCCGGCTTCCAAAGAGCGCATGCTGGTGGTGCCAACGGCCCACACTTTATTGCCCCGTGCTTTCGCTGCTTGAATGGCGACAACGGTTTCTTCTGGAATGTTAAACCATTCGCTGTGCATTTTATGATTGTCTAGGTTTTCTTCCCGAACCGGCTGAAAGGTCCCAGCGCCGACGTGCAGGGTGACAAACTGCAGAGAAACGCCTTTGGCCTTAATCGCCGCCAGAACGTCGTCGGTAAAGTGCAAGCCCGCGGTTGGGGCCGCCACCGCGCCTTGATGCGCGGCATACACAGTTTGGTAACGGTCATCGTCGTCGTCATCGGCGCTGCGCTCAATATAAGGCGGCAACGGCAAATGGCCCACCCGCTCTAGAATGTCCCAAGTGGTTTCGGTGTCGCTCACAAAGCGCAGGCGAAACAGCTCACCTTCGCGGCCCTGCATGATCGCCGTCACGCCGCCTTCAAACACCAATTCGGTGCCTTCCTTAGGCGACTTAGACGCGCGCACGTGGGCCAACACCTCATGTTCGTCCAAAACGCGCTCCACCAGCGCTTCGATTTTGCCCCCGCTGGCCTTTTGACCAAACAAACGGGCTTTAATCACCTTAGTGTTGTTAAACACCAAAACGTCACCGGCTGCTAGATAATCAGGGAAATCAGTAAAACACTGATCAAGGCGTTCTTGCCCCGTTAGGGCCACCAACAAACGGCTGCTGCCCCGCACTTCAGGCGGGTGTTGGGCAATTAACGCTTCGGGCAATTCAAAATCAAAATCACTTAAAAACATGACGGCTTACCTGTGGGGTTCAATGAATAGGCGGCATTATACGCCTAAAGTCGGCATCTCTTTACAAATTCTGATTCAACCCCTAGAATGCATAAACTGGCTTTGGGTCATGGTTCATGATAGAAGTCATCATTAAGAATCAAGTCCCACAGTGATTTTGATTCTTTTTTATTAGCCTGCGCCTTTTTTGAATAAAGGCTCTACAAACCCAGCGTTCACAGCGCGCACACAGCGTTGCCGCCTATTAAATGGTTTTAAATTTGCGCAGTATTTTGCAATTTTTAAACGAAATACTGGACATTTAGAAACATTTTGCGGCAAAATGCAGGATTATTTAACAAAAACCATGTTCATGAATAATCAAATTTTGGTCTTGCATGGACCAAACCTAAATTTACTCGGCACCCGCGAACCTGAAATTTATGGTCACGCCACCCTAAACGACATCAACAACGATTTAGTGAGCCTCGCCGAGTCTAATGGTTTCACGCTTGAGGCGCTGCAAAGCAACGCCGAACATGAGCTAATCAATCGCATCCAAGCGACCCAAACCGACGGCACCCAATTCATCATCATCAATCCTGGCGCCTTCACGCACACCAGCGTGGCCATTCGTGATGCCCTAGCCGCGGTTCAAAAACCCTTCATTGAAGTACACCTATCAAACGTACATGCGCGCGAGCCCTTTCGCAAACACTCCTATCTCTCTGACCTTGCGGTTGGCGTGATTTGTGGCCTGGGCGCGAGCGGATACCATTATGCGTTAACCCACGCGATGGCAACCTGTTTAAAAGCCAAGTAAGGCACACCGCCTTACGGACAAGATTAAGTGACGCCTTGTGCATCACAAACAATATGAAATGAAGCATCAAGCTTCATATATATGATATTTACCTTAATAAGGAATTGGACTCATGGATTTACGTAAATTAAAAAAACTAATTGATTTGGTAGAAGAATCGGACATCGCCGAAATCGAAGTCACCGAAGGTGAAGAAAAAGTACGCATCACCCGCTCTCACGCCAATCAATCACCAGTTTACGCGACCCAGCTATCTGCGCCGCAATACGCCGCTGCGCCAGCGCCAACCCCTGCTCCTGCAGCCGATGCTGCCCCAAACATCTTGACCCCAACCCCAGTACCCAGCGCGGCACAAAACCCTAATGCGGTTAAATCGCCCATGGTGGGCACGTTCTACCGCGCACCTAGCCCAACCGTGGGCCCGTTTGTTGAAGTGGGCCAAACCGTGAGCGTGGGCGACACTTTATGCATCATCGAAGCGATGAAGCTGATGAACGAAATCGAAGCCGAAAAATCAGGCGTGGTGAAAGAAATCCTATTGGCCGACGGCCAGCCTGTTGAGTTCGGTGAGCCTTTATTCATTATTGAATAAACCCGCACCGTTCGATCCGATTAAATCAGCAGGTGCGCCCTGGCCTTAAGCCTCGCGCACCTGCCCTTGTAAAAGAGCCCGCTATGTTTGAAAAAGTCCTCATCGCCAACCGTGGCGAAATTGCCCTGCGCATTCAACGTGCTTGTCGCACCATGGGCATCAAAACGGTGGCCGTACACTCAGAAGTAGACCGCGAAGCCAAATACGTCAAGCTGGCCGACGAATCTGTGTGCATCGGCCCTGCTGCTTCTGCCCGTAGTTACTTAAACATTCCCGCCATTATTTCTGCTGCCGAAGTGTCTGGCGCCAATGCGATTCACCCTGGCTACGGCTTCTTGGCTGAAAACGCTGATTTTGCTGACTGCGTCGAGCAGTCTGGCTTTGCCTTTATTGGCCCTCGTGGCGAAACCATTCGCTTAATGGGTGACAAGGTATCAGCCAAAGACGCCATGTTGGCCGCCGGCGTACCGTGCGTACCTGGTTCTGAAGGTGCTTTGCCAGACAACCCGATTGAAGTCATCGAAATCGCCAAAAAAGTGGGTTACCCAGTCATCATCAAAGCCTCTGGCGGCGGCGGTGGCCGCGGCATGCGCGTGGTGGAAAAAGCCGAAGACTTAATCAGCTCGGTTGAAATGACCAAAACCGAAGCGGCGGCCGCCTTTGGCAACCCCACCGTGTACATGGAACGCTACCTACAGCTGCCCCGCCACATTGAAATTCAAGTATTGGCCGACCAGCACGGCAACGCCATCTACCTTGGCGAGCGCGACTGCTCGATGCAGCGTCGCCACCAAAAGGTGATTGAAGAAGCGCCGGCACCGGGCATTACCGACGAAGAACGCCAACGCATTGGCGAGTTGTGTGCCGACGCCTGTCGCCGCATTAACTACCGCGGTGCGGGCACGTTTGAATTCTTGTACGAAAACGGCGAGTTCTTCTTTATTGAGATGAACACCCGCGTTCAAGTAGAGCACCCTGTGACCGAAATGATCACCGGCATCGACATTGTGCAAGAGCAAATCCGCATTGCCGCGGGCTTCCCTTTGAGCGTGAAGCAAGAAGAGATTCAGTTTAAAGGCCACTCGTTTGAGTGCCGCATTAACGCGGAAGATCCGTTCACCTTTATTCCTAGCCCTGGCCGTATTGAAAGCTACCATCAAGCTGGCGGCCCTGGCATTCGCGTGGATTCGCACATTTATCAAGGCTATACCATTCCGCCTAACTACGACAGCATGATTGCCAAGCTGATCAGCTACGGCGACACCCGTGAAGAAGCCATGGCGCGCATGCGTGTGGCCCTATCGGAAATGGCCATCACCGGCATTAAAACCAACGGTGACCTGCATCGTGAACTGTTCCAAGACGAAGGCTTCATCAAGGGCGGCACCAGCATTCATTACTTAGAAAAACTATTGGCCGAGAAAAAAGCCAAAAGCAAAGAGTCTAAATAATGGCCTACCTACAAGCTTCCATTGAAACCGCCTCGGTGTACGCCGAAGTGCTGTCAGACGCATTAATGGATCACGGTGCCCTCAGCACCGCGATTCAAGACGCCTTTGCTGGTACCGACAAAGAGCAGCCAATTTTTGGTGAACCGGGCGAGCCGTTAGAACAAATGTGGGACGAAAGCATCATCATCTCCCTGTTTGATGAAGACGCAGACGTGGCCGCCATCATTGCCGCAGCAGCCGCAGCGGTGAAGCAGCCTGTGCCCGAATTCAAGCTCGAAACGTTGCCAGACCAAGACTGGGTGCGCCTAACTCAAGCCCAGTTTGATCCGATTCAGATTTCGAAACGCCTGTGGATTACCCCCACCTGGCACGAAGCCCCTGACGCCAGCGCGATCAACCTTAAGCTCGACCCCGGTTTGGCTTTTGGCACCGGCAGCCACCCCACTACGCGCCTGTGCTTGGAATGGTTAGACAACCACATCCAAGGCGGCGAGAGCGTACTGGACTACGGCTGTGGCTCTGGTATCTTAGCCATCGCCGCAGTGAAGCTGGGCGCTGCTTCGGCCCTGGGCATCGACATCGACACTCAGGCCGTGCGCGCCAGCCGTGACAACGCTGACCAAAACAACATCACCAACGCCGTATTCACCCTGCCAGACGCCGCCCCAGAAGGCACGTTTGACGTGGTTGTGGCCAACATTCTGGCCAACCCACTGCGCATGCTGGGCGAAATGCTGGCCAGCCGCACCAATACCGGTGGCACCATCGTGCTGTCTGGTATTTTGGCGGAACAGGCTGATGAATTGGTGGGCATTTACCAAACCTGGTTCAACATGCACACGCCGGTCTTTTTAGACGGCTGGACCTGTTTGTCCGGCACCAAACGCTAGGCTGATGATCACGCCAAACACCGCTGTTCGCAGCGGTGTTTTTTTATGCCCCAGCCACGCCATATGGGCTGTTGCTGGCCTTTTATTTATGGCATGATGAGACTTTGTCTTTACTGCCTACCCCATAGATATTGATGCCATGATTCCAGACACTCCCGCCAAGCCCACGTCGGCATTTGTCCAATCCTTCCGTGAAGCAGCGCCCTACATTCACCTGTATCGCCACCGTACGTTTGTGCTGGCGATCAGTAGCCGTACCGTTTACTCGGGGCGCTTTTTGGAAATCGTACAGGACATTAACCTGCTCAGCAGCTTGGGCATTCGCGTGGTGCTGGTGCATGGCTTACGCACCTACACCCGTGCCTTAATGAAGCAAGAGGCCAAGGCGCCAACGCCACAGCAATACGGCCAGCATCGCGTCACCACCCCCGATGCCCTTGCATACATCAAGCAGGCGGCAGGGCTGATCCGCTTTGAAATCGAGGCGGCACTGTCGATGGGCTTGCCCAACTCCCCCATGCAGGGGGCACGCCTGCGCGTGTCGTCGGGCAACTTCATCACCGCTAAGCCGCTGGGCGTGTTGGATGGCATCGACATGCAGCACACCGGCAGCATCCGCAAAATCGACACCGAAGGCATCAAGCAGCGCCTCCACGACGAAAATCTGGTCTTGGTCAGCCCCATCGGCTACTCCCTCAGCGGCGAACTGTTTAGCCTCAACATGGAAGAAGTGGCCAGCCAGTTGGCGGTAAAGCTCGGTGCCGAGAAGCTGATTTATCTGGTCGAAGGCCAAGGCGCGGTGACCTCAGAAGGCCTGCGCATCAGCACCCTGACCGCACAAGAAGCCAAAAACCTATTGGAACGCACGCCTCAGGCCGAAGACGTACAGCGGGTGCTGCCGCAGGCCATCCAAGCCGTTTCCGAAGGCGTCAACCGTGCCCACCTACTGTCTAGTCTAGAAGATGGCGCCATGCTGCAAGAGCTGTTCACCCGCAACGGCACCGGCACCAGCCTGGCCCGCGACTCCTTCATCACCGTACGCGAAGCCAACATTGACGACATTGCCGACATCATCAACCTGATTCGGCCGCTGGAAGAGCGCGGCGTGCTGGTCAAACGTAGCCGCGAAGAGCTGGAGCACCACATCAATGAGTATTCCATTTTGGTGCACGACCATCAAACCTATGGCTGCGTGGCGCTGTACCCTTATCCCGATGAAAACATGGCCGAATTAGGCTGCCTGGCCGTTGCCCCAGAAAAACGCGCCGCCGGCTACGGCGAGCTGCTGCTCAGCCACATTGAGTACCGTGCCCGCATCGCTGGCTACGACCAGCTGTTTGCCTTAACCACCCAAACCAGCCACTGGTTTACCGAGCGCGGGTTTAAGCTCACCCAGCCCGAAAACCTGCCCATTGCCAAACGGGCCCAGTATGACGAAAGTCGCCACTCTAAGGTTTTGATTAAAGACTTAAACAGCTATTAATCCGCCTCCGGCCGCCGCAGGCATACCCAGAAGCGACAATATCCATTACAATAGCCCCATAACGATGCCGTCGCTTTGCGCCACGCAAGCAGATGGCCCATCACACAACCAACCATGAAGGACACAACATGACACGTATGGTTAACTGCATTAAATTAGGCAAAGAAGCCGAAGGCATGGCTTTTCCTCCCCTACCCAACGACTTAGGCAAACGCATTTTTGACAACGTGTCAAAAGAAGCTTGGGAAGGCTGGTTAGGCTATCAAACCATGTTGATTAATGAAAACCGCTTGAGCTTGGCTGACGCCCGTGCTCGCCAATACATTACCCAACAAATGGAACAGTACTTCTTTGGCGACGGTGCCGACGCCATTGGTGGCTTCACGCCCGCTTAAACCCACCCCGCTCAAGGTCACAAAAAAGCCAAAAGACTCGTGTCTTTTGGCTTTTCTTATGCCGCGACGTGCCGCGACGGCAGACTACCCCTCTAGGAAATAAGGCCGTGCTAAACCGGCCGCCGCCGTGGCGAACTGAAACACATCGCCACTTAACGGCGCCGCAGCGCATTCTGCCGCCGTCAAACCAAAGCGAGCGGTGGTCACCGCCAAACAGCGTTGATCTGGCCCCGAAAACGCCAGGCTGGTCACTCTGGGCGCGGCCACCGCCACTTGCCGCAGCAGCTGCCCCTCAGCGCCGTAACACAACACGCAGCCACCCATAAACTGGCTCACCCATATCTGCCCCAGCTCGTCGATGGCCAGCCCGTCTGGTCGGCCTAGGCTTGGCGGCGTCAGCGCAAACACGTCAACGTCGGCTAAGGTGGCACTGTCCAGCTGATAACGGCCCCGGTAAATGGCCTGCGCGGTCGAGTCCACAAAATACAGCCATTGCCCATCCGCCGACCAAGCCAAACCGTTGGGCAAGCCAATGCCCGCCCACAACGTGCGTCGAACAAACTCACCCTGCTGACATGTGTATACATCCAACCGCCCCGAAGCCGGCGCATGTTCAGCGTCCATGAGCCCGGTAATGAACCGCCCTGCGGCATCGCAAATGCCGTCATTATAGCGATAACGGGCGCCGCTCATCGCCGCTGAGCTGCTGCACCGCACTCGGCCAGCCGCCACCTCAATCAAGCGAAGCCGACTGCCTTCGGCACACAGCAGCACGCCCTCGTCTGCCGTCAATGCCAAGGCCCCAACCGGGTCTGTGCCTTGATACACCAACGTCAGGCGCTCGTTGTCCCAGCCCCGGCGCCAGATCTGCGCCGAGGTGATGTCCACAAAATACAAGCATTGGCTACGCGCATCCCATACCGGACTTTCGCCTAGGTCACACTGGCTGGCCAGCCAGTGGCTGGCGCTTAGGGCCGCGCTCATGCGTCTTCCTTAATGTCGGCCCAGCGTGCGGCCACTTCGGCCGCCGTGCCCGCCGTCACCCGCGCCAGATCATAGGGGTATTGCACCCCAGGGTTCTCCACAAAGCGCGTGGCGGTAAACTGACCATTACTGGCGCGCAGCACATAGCCGCTGTCCTGGCAGGTGGCCGAGGCCAAGTACAGCACCCCTGGGGTAACCCACTCAGGCTTAAGGTCTGGTGGCGCCTCCGTCATGCCCCACATGCGCGTTTTCGCCACCGGCGAAATGGCATTCACCCTCAGGCCAAAGTCTCGGCCATCGGTGGCCAAGCCGTTCATCACCCCCAGCTGCCCCATTTTACTGGCCGAATAGGCCACCAAGCCCACTTGGCCATAGTCAACAAACATAGCCCGATCAGAGGTGGTCAACACCATGCGCGGGCTGGCCGATTTTTGTAAATAGGGCCAGGCGTGCTTGGCCAGCCAAATCGGCACCCACACCCCCAAACTCAAGGCCTGAGCCAAAAAGGCATCGGTGCTGTCTGCCACCGGCTGATAGCCAACCCAGCCAGCGTTGTGCACCACCACGTCAATCCCCCCATACGCCGCCACCGCCGTTTCAACCAGATCGGCACAAGCGGCCTCATCCCCCAACGCCAGCGTGTGGGCAACAGCTTCACCGCCAGCGGCGCGTAGGCTGGCCACGGCAGTGTGCGCAACCTGCGCCTCTTGGCCAGCCCCCAAGCCATCACAGCCGCCGTCATTGAGCACCACCTTGGCGCCCGCCGCGGCAAAAGCCTGGGCATAGGCCCAACCCAACCCTCTACCGGCCCCGGTAATGAGCACTACTTTGTTTTTAAAGTCCATTTGCTTTGCCTCCAGATAAGGGCACTGAAAACCAAACGGTAACAAATTTAGTCACTTAATTAAAATACCGTTTTCACGGGGTTTTGATATATTATAAATATCACTTAACCAAAACCTAGCCCGCCAACATGATCGAAACCCGCCTGCTGCAGCAATTCATCGCCGTGGCCGAACATCAAAACATGCACCGAGCCGCCGCCGCTTTACACATGGCGCAGCCACCCCTAAGCCAGGCCATCAAGCGCCTAGAAGACCGGCTGGGGTTTGCCCTGTTCGTGCGCACCCCCAAAGGCATGCAGCTGACCACCGCCGGGCAAGCATTTTTAAACACCGCTCAAACCCTGCTGGCCGACCTAAACCAAGGCGTGAGCCATGCTCGCCTAGTGGCAGCAGGCAAACGCGGCCAGCTGGTGGTGACGGCCCTGGCGCTGGCCCAGTACCCAGCCTTGCTGCAAGCCTTGAAGCAGTTTCAAGATCAGCACCCACAGGCGCAGCTCATTATTAAGGAACAGGCCTCGGCCTTACAGCAGCAGGCGCTGCTCAACGGCGAGGCCGACATCGCCTTCCTGCGCCCCTTACAGCCCCATCACAACGCGCTAAACCAGCGCCTCTGGGCAAGTGAGCACATCGTGCTGGCGCTGCCACAGCAGCATCCACTGGCTCAGGCCAGCAGCGTACGGCTAAGCGATTTTGCCACCAGCGCGTTCATCTTTTCACCCGCAGCGATGGGCCCGCAGCATCGCCAAACCCTGCTCGACTATTGCACGGCCGCTGGCTTTAACCCCCTCATTGGTCAAGAAGTCACCGCCACCAGCACCATTTTGGCGCTGGTCGGCAGCGGCTTTGGGGTTGCCTTGGTGTCGGATGCGTTCGCCCACGCTCAGGCTCATCCGCGCGTGGTTTTCAAAACCATCGACCCGATTGAGGGCCATACCCAACCCAGCTTGACGCTACACGTAGGCTGGCACCAAGACAACTGCAACCCTTTATTACAGGCTTTTCTGGCCCAGCTGAACCTCATGCCCTAATCCTACGGCCCATAGCAAAGCCCCCATGCTGGCTTGACAACCAGCATGGGGGCCAACACAATCCATCAGTCCTTAAACGCCTTTTTCTGCAATACGCTCGTGCGGCTCACGCCCCACCCAATCGCACACAAACTGCCACGCCACGCGACCAGAACGGCCGCCGCGCGAACGCGACCAGTCTAGAGCAGCGTCGCGCGCCACTTCGTCGTAGGCCACATCGGCATCCGCCAGCCAGTTGGCCACCGCCTGCAGGTAAGCCTCTTGATCAAACGGGTAAAAGCTTAGCCATAGGCCAAAGCGATCCGATAAAGACACTTTTTCTTCTACCGCTTCTTTTTCATGCACCTCGCCAGAATGGCCTTGCGTGGCCATATTATCGGCAAAATATTCTGGCATTAAGTGACGCCGGTTAGACGTCGCATACACCAGTACGTTGGCGCTACGCACCGACAAACCACCATCCAGTGCCGTTTTTAAGGCCTTATAACGATCATCACCGGCATCAAACGACAGGTCGTCACAGAACACAATAAAATATTCTGGCCGCTCGGCCAGCATCTCTAATAGCGCGGGCAAGGTCACCAGGTCGGTTTTATCCACCTCGATCAAACGCAGGCCTTGGTCGGCATATTCATGCAGCAGGCCTTTCACCAAAGACGACTTGCCCGTGCCACGCGCGCCGGTTAACAGCACGTTGTTGGCAGGTTTGCCGGCCAAAAACTGTTGGGTATTGCGCACCAGCTTGGTCATTTGCAAATCCACCGCGGCCAAACGACTCAGCGGGAAGGTGTGAGGCTGCGGTAAGCTTTGCAAATAACCCGAACGGCCGACCTGTTGCCAACGATAGGCCAAGGCGCTCCAGTCGATGTCCTGCTTCTCTGGCGGCAACCAGGCGTCCAAACGCGCCAACACGCTGCTGGCTCGTTTAAAAAATTTTTTTGCAGATTTCATTGCTCATCTACTCCTTTATTCATTAAGTACCACAATGCTGTGACAGACTCTCCAGCATATAAAAAAAGCTTGCCCGAAGGCAAGCCCGATCTCACGATTTAGACATTCCTTACAAAACAGTCTGGGGGATTTCTTCGTGAATGATTTCTTTGATCTTATTGCCTTCACCCATCACCACCACGCGCGGCTTGTGCTGCTTCAACTCTTCATCAGAGAAGGTGGCGTAAGCGATGATGATGATCACGTCGCCTGGCTGTACCAAACGCGCCGCAGCGCCGTTCAAACACACCACACCACTGCCACGCTGGCCAGCGATCGTGTAGGTTTCTAGGCGCGCGCCATTATTGTTGTTCACAATGGCCACTTTTTCGTTCACCAAAATACCCGCCGCATCGAGTAAATCCTGGTCGACGGTGATGCTGCCGACGTAGTTCAAATTGGCTTCTGTGACCACGGCGCGATGAATCTTGCCATTTAACAGGGTACGATACATGATTCCTTCTTTCTTTGTGTGTGACTGCCAAGCTCGGCGAGGTTAAGCACTAAGCCGACTGAGGGGCAAAATTTAGAATGGGCCAACCGCTGGCGGTGGCTTTTTCCGTTAAAACAGGGTCTGGATTCACCGCTACAGGGTGATTAACCAGGTTCAACAACGGCAGGTCGTTTTGCGAGTCGCTGTAAAAATAAACCGTTTTAAAATCTTCTAGCGCTTGTTCACGCTCGGCCAACCACTCGTGCAGGCGCACGATTTTGCCTTCTTTAAAGCTGGGCGTGCCTACGTAATCGCCAGTGTAGCGGCCATCTTCGGTTTGCTCTAGCTCGACCGCCAATAGGTGTTTGATGCCAAATTCGGCCACAATCGGCGCCGTAATAAAACGATTGGTGGCGGTGATCACCAACACTTCATCGCCGGCATCAAAGTGAGACTGCACTAGGTCACGCGCGCCTTGCGGAATCACCGGCATAATGTAATCAAGCATAAACTCTTGGTGCAGTTTGGCCAATTCCTCGGGACTAAATTCGGTCAGCGGCTTCAGCTGAAACGCCAAGAACTCATCAATGTCCATGGTGCCCGCCTTATACTGCTCGTAGAAATAATCGCTGCGCTTGTCGTAAAAAGCCTGGTCTACCAGACCCTTATTGACCAAAAAACGCGGCCACTCAACGTCTGAGTCGGCTAAAATCAACGTATGGTCTAAGTCAAATATGGCTAAATTCATGTCTCCGTATGCTCCTGATTTAATAGTTTTTTTAATAATGGCAAAGTAATGGGCTTATGCAAGGCCATCGAGTAATGGTCTAATGCCTCAACAATTTGCATCAGGCTGTCCATGTCTCGTCGCCAATGGGTGAGTAAGTAGCGGAATAGTTCGTCGCCAATCACCAACTGGCGCGCTTTCGCCATTTCTCTAAGGGAATTTATTTTCTCTAAGTCGGTTAGGGCCTTCACTTCATACACCAAGCAGTAGGCCATGCGCGTGCGTAGGTCTTCACGAATGTTTAAAAAGACGGGGGCCACATCGCCACTGATCAGCAGGTGGCCGCCACTTAAATCGCGAAACTGATTAAAAATGGAAAACAGGGTCACCTGCTCGTGACCACTGAGGGCCTCAACTGCGTCGACCGCTAAAAACCGGTTTTCGCGCAGGTGGTCTCCCAACGGCTCTTTCGAGGCATCCACATAGGCAGCCGCCTCGCCCTGCTCTAAGGCCTGAGCGACCCAAGCTTTGAGCAAGTGGCTCTTGCCGACACCGGTGGCGCCCCAAACATAAATAAACCGTTCTTGTTGGCTTTTTAAAATATGAATCAGCTCACGGTTAGAGTCGCCCAAAAAATCGTTAAAATCCGGATATTTTGGGGTGGTGGTCTGACTGTCAAATTCTAATATTAACTGGCTCACAGCGTATCTACATCATTTCATCTATTGGTTTAAGGGCATTTTACCCTGCTTTGACGATTGCTTAAATGGTTTTGTCGTCTTCTCTGGGCAAGGCCGTCGATAATGGCTTGCGTTTACGGCGATAAAAGCGGGTTTTTTCATACCGCTCTAAGCCTTCACGTGCCAGCACCACGGTAATCGCCGCCATCGGCAGGGCCAACAGCATGCCCACAAAACCCAACAGTTCGCCAAACGCCATTAACGCAAAAATCACCGCCAAAGGCGACAGCCCAATGCGGTCGCCCACCAGATACGGCGTCACCAAGAAGCTTTCGATGGTTTGGCCGATGGCAAACACGCCCCAAACCAGTAAGATGCTGGTAAAGGCATCAAACTGTAGCACCGCCGCCATGGTCGCCAACAAGAGGCCCAAAAAGGCGCCTACGTAAGGCACGAACACCAGCATGCCGGCCACCATCCCAATGGCAAAGCCAGACTCCAGCCCGGTCAACCACAGGCCGGTACCGTAAATTAACCCCATGATCACCATCACCAACAGCTGCCCGCTGATGAATTCACGCAGCACCGCGTGTAGGTTACGGGTAATGCGCTGTACGTCGCCGATAAAGCGGCGCGGAATCAGCTTGCCAATGCGGGCCAGCAGGTTAGGCCAATCCAACAGCAGGTAATACAGCACGAACGGCATTAAAAATAAATTGGTCATCAGGCCCACTACGTTGCTGCCGCCGGCAATGATCTGTGACGCATAGTTATTTAAAAAATTACGAATCTGGGCGCTGTTGTCTTCCAGCAGGCTCAGCATCGCCTTACTGTCTAGCTCCAGCTGGGTACCAAACTGTTCGTTGATGCGCGGCAAAATTTTATCCTGCACAAAATGCACCATGCCCGGCAGCCGCTGAAACAGGGCGTCAAACTGATGCACCAGCATCGGCACCACAATCGCCACAAATAAAGCCACCACAATCACCGCCATCAGCAGCACCAACAGCACCGCCGGCGTGCGTTTAATTCGCCGTTTGGTCAGTTTGGCCACAAAAGGACTCAGAATATAGGCAAAGATGGCCCCCACCACAAACGGGGTTAAAATCCCTTTTATCTTAACAATCAACAGGATAAAGACAAAAAGCACTAGACCAAATACAACCCAAGGCATTAAAGCTTGATTTCTTCTGCGATACATAGTGACTTTCAGGTAAAATAGAGCCTCATTCTAGCAAATATCTATTTAAAGTGGCTGAATTTCACCACCCGCTTCCTGATTTAGCCGGTGACTCGCCCTTTAGCAACGGTATGATTTGCGACAATGAGCTATAAACAGCTGCTTTTCTAAGTAAACACTCACTAAAGTTAAAGGAAATAAACGCATCATGTCTGAATCGTTAAGCTATCGCGACGCTGGGGTTGATATCGACGCCGGAGATCAACTGGTTGAAAACATCAAACCTTTCGCTAAAAAAACCATGCGTCCAGAAGTACTCGGCGACCTAGGCGGTTTTGGTGCCTTGGTAGAAATCAGTAAAAAATACCAAGAGCCCGTATTGGTTTCAGGAACCGATGGTGTGGGCACCAAGTTAAAGCTGGCCTTTGACTGGGACAAACATGACACGGTAGGCATTGACCTAGTGGCCATGAGCGTAAACGACATCCTGGTTCAGGGTGCCGAACCTTTATTTTTCTTAGATTACTTTGCCTGCGGCAAATTAGACGTGGCGCGCGCTACCGACGTCATCAAAGGCGTGGCGCAAGGCTGTGAAGAATCTGGCTGTGCCCTAATCGGTGGTGAAACCGCCGAAATGCCGGGCATGTACCCAGAAGGCGAATACGACCTAGCCGGTTTTGCGGTGGGCGTGGTGGAAAAGTCAAAAGTCATCAACGGCCGCAGCATCGTGGCGGGTGACGTGGTACTGGGCCTGGCCTCTAACGGCGCCCACTCTAACGGCTACTCTTTGGTGCGTAAAATCATCGACCGTGCTCAGCCTGATTTAGACGCCCCATTTGACGGCGACAAAACCCTACGCGAAGCCGTGATTGCCCCAACCCGCCTCTACGTGAAACCTATTTTAGCCGCGCTAAAAGAAGTCACCATTAAAGGCATGGCCCACATTACCGGCGGCGGCATCACCGAAAACGTGCCGCGCGTTTTACCGGCCAACACCGTGGCGCAACTAGACGCTCAGTCTTGGACCTTCCCTAAGCTGTTCCAATGGCTGCAGCAAGAAGGCCAAGTAGCCACCGACGAAATGCACCGCACCTTTAACTGTGGCGTAGGCATGGTGGTGATTGTGGCGGCAGAAGACGCCGCCCGTGCAACAGACATTTTAACCAGCGCCGGCGAAACCGTGTACCAATTGGGCCACGTTCGCGAGCGCAACGGCGACGAGCATCAAACCCAAATCGCTTAAGTTGATTTAAGATAAAAGCTTAGGGTATCCTTACCTTAAGCTTTTTTTAGCTTTGTTTGACTGTAGCACGACAAGCGAGCGCAGCCAGCTCGCCCCAAGGAGAAACATGAAGAAGAAAATCGTCATCCTCATCTCTGGCCGTGGCAGCAATATGCAAGCCATTATTGAGGCAAACATCCCCAACGCCGAAATTTGTGCCATCGTCAGCAACGACGCTCAGGCAGAAGGCATCGCTTGGGCCAAAGCGCGTGGCTTAGCCACCCATGGCCTCGACCATAAAGAATTCCCTTCTCGTGAAGCCTTTGACCAAGCCCTCATCAAGGTGATTGATTTTTATCGCCCTGACCTGGTGGTTTTGGCCGGCTTTATGCGTATTTTAACCACGCCGTTTTGCCTGCGTTACGAAGGCCGCATGATCAACATTCATCCGTCGCTATTGCCGTCCTTCCCAGGCCTGTACACCCACCAAAAAGCCTTAGATTTAGGCTGTAAGGTGGCCGGCGCCACCGTTCACTTTGTGACCCCGCAGCTGGATCATGGCCCCATCATTGCCCAAGGCGTGGTGCCGGTTTTAAGCGGCGACAGCGCCGACGATTTAGCCAAGCGCATTTTGGCGGTGGAACACCAGATTTTCCCCAAGGCCGTGGCGGCATTTATAGCCGGCACCATTCGCCTGGATGACAGCAAGCAATGCGTCATCAATGACGACGCCGCAACCGACCCCGCAGCCCAACTGATTAGCTTCTAAGCAGCCATCATGCGCCCGCAGCCATTAAAGCCCAAAAAAAGTAAGTTCATCTACACTGCGGTGCTGTGTTCCTTACTGTTGCACCTCGGCCTAGTGGCTGCGCCCCTGATGCGCCCAGCCGCGCCTGAGCCAGAAGCGCTCAAGCCGGTCAGCCTCACCCTCAATGAATACCAACTGGCACCAAGCCAGGCAGCCGAGCCCGTCACGGCGCCCTCGCCCAGCCAGCCAACACCGCCTAAGCCTAAACCTGCCATCATGAGCAAGCCCAAGCAGCCAGTACAGCCAGATGAGGCCGCTGAGCCAGAACCGGCCCAAACCATCGCCAGCGATGACACCCCTGCAGTTGATGCGGAAAAAGAAACAGAAGTTGAACCAGCGCCAAACCATGACCTGGCCACCGATGAGCCCGCGAGCCAGCCCGATACGACAGAGACGGAAGCTGATGCTAGTCTATCCGCAACCGACGAGGCACAAGCCAACACAACGGCGGACACGGCAGCCGATCAGGCAACCTCACCGGAACCAGAGGCCACGGCAAACGATAAGGCCAGCCCAGGCCCTAAGCTGACGGAAAAAGACATTGCCAACAACGGCAACCTGATTCAGCCCAAAGCCGGCACCCAACCCAGTTTCCCCAACAACGCCCAGCTGCGTTACGAAGGCCCTGCCGGCGTGACCGGCTACATGTCGTTCCAACGCGGTGGCGGCCGCTACAGCCTCACCACCCAATTTAACATTCCATTTTACAAAATGGCCTTTGAAACCACCGGCTTAATTGAAGGCAAGTTCTTTAAGCCGTTACAGTATACCGACCGCCGCAAAGGCAAGGTATACGCGCAGGCCATCTTTGACTACGACAACCAAGAAATACGCTACGGCAGAGGCGCAGAGCCAGACCAGGTCGAGCCATTAACCCACCATGCGCAAGACTTCTTTACGCTGGCATGGCAAATGGCGCTCAATGGCGGTAAGCTAAGTGAGCCCATGCAGGTCACCAATGGTAAAAAAGTCTATCTGCACAGTGACTTTAGTCCCAAAGGAGATCGCCAATATGACTCAAATGAGGGTAAAATCAATGTTCAAGTATTTCGCATCAACCGTGGCGAAGATGGCATAGAATTTGCTTTTGCCCCCGATTTTGCTAATATCCCCGCACAGATCATTCTGACCGACGGTGGTAAGACCTATCAGCTACGCCTGATTGGCATCACTTTGGATGGGGTAGATTATTGGCAGGCCATACGCCGCACCCGCGACAGATAGTCGTTATTCGTATTATTTAACAGAAAAGAACCCATGACTCCCAGTCAGTTACGCCACACCCAAAACGTTATTGAAGAGCTCATCAGCTTTAAGCGCCCTGCTGATGCCGTGCTCTCGTTGTATTTTAAAAACCACAGTAAGCTGGGTCGCCAAGACCGCCATGAAATTGCCGAGACCGCGTTTGCGGCCCTGCGCCATTATGAAAAAATTGCCGACTTCTTAGGCGACGACGCCAAAAACCCACACTGGGTGGCTTTAGCAGCCCTCATCATCGGCCGCGGCCTGAGCATCAACGCCCTTGGCGACTGCATTACCGATGAAGAAAAACCCCGCTTGTCGGAACTAAAAGCCCATAAAGCCCAGTTTGCCGCCAAATTGAACACCGCTTCTGAGCTGCCCACATGGCTGGTTGAACGCCTGGCCGAGCACATGAGCGAAGACGAAATTAAAAACATTGGCAAGTCACTAAGCGCCCCCGCGCCATTAGACCTTCGAGTGAACACCCTCAAGGGCAAACGCGACAAAGTGTTAAAACAGCTACAAGAAGAAGGCCTAGACGCCGTGGCCACCCCCTTTTCGCCTTGGGGCATCCGCCTACAGCAAAAGATTGTGCTCACCCGTCACCCCTTGTTCCGTGATGGCGTCTTGGAAGTGCAAGACGAAGGCAGCCAACTTTTGGCCCTATTAACCGGCAGCAAGCGCGGCGACATGGCCGTCGACTTTTGTGCCGGCGCCGGTGGCAAAACGCTGGCGATGGGCGCCATGATGGCCAACACGGGCCGTGTCTACGCCTTTGACATTGCCGAAAAGCGCTTGGCCAACATGAAGCCACGCCTTGCACGTTCAGGCTTGTCTAACGTACATCCTGAGCTACTGGCCCACGAAAACGACAGCAAAATTCGTCGCCTGATGAACAAGGTCGACACCGTTTTGGTGGACGCTCCCTGTTCAGGCTTGGGCACTTTACGTCGCAACCCTGATCTAAAATACCGCCAAAGCCCAGAAAGCGTGGCCCAATTGCTAGAACAGCAAGCGTCTATTTTAGAAAGCGCCGCCCGCTTACTCAAACTAAACGGCCGTTTGGTCTACGCCACCTGTAGCATTTTACCGGAAGAAAACCAACAGCAAGTAGCACGGTTCTTAGCCAATCACCCCAATTTTGAATTATTAGATTGCGCTGAGCTACTGAAGGGGCTTAAAATTCCACTCAATACTGGCACTTCATTGAGCTTAAACCCTTATGCACATCAAACTGACGGCTTTTTTGCCGCAGTATTACAAAAAAAATCGCATTAAACTAACCCATATAAGGAAAGAATCAACATGAGCGCACAAGCTTCTATCCAACAAATCGTAACCGATCATAAAGTGGTGTTATTCATGAAAGGCACCAAACAGTTTCCACAATGTGGTTTCTCTTCACGTGCCGTACAAATTTTGCAAGCCTCTGGCTGCAATGATTTCGCCACCGTAAACGTGTTGGAAAACAACGAAATCCGTGAAGGCATCAAAGTATTCTCTAACTGGCCAACCATTCCCCAACTGTACGTTAACGGTGAATTTTTGGGCGGTTCTGACATTATGTTGGAAATGTTTGAAGCGGGCGAACTACAAGCTGCCCTAGCTTAACCCCCCTTTTTCTCACAGCGCCGCGACCTTGGCTACAGCCTGCGCGGCACTGTTGTATCTACTGCGACTAAAGAAGCAAACACATGAAAATTACCGTTGTTACTCACCCCCTTATCCAACACAAACTGACTTTAATGCGCGAGCAAGATTGCAGCACCTATAAGTTCAGAACCCTAACCAAAGAGTTGGCGCGCCTGATGGCTTATGAAGCCTCACGCGACTTTCCAACCGAAACCTTCCAAATGGAAGGCTGGTGCGGCCCGATTGACGGCATCCGCATTAAGGGCAAAACCGTGTCTCTGGTGCCGATCCTGCGCGCCGGCTTGGGCATGTTAGACGGTGTTTTAGACATGATCCCAACCGCCAAAGTGAGCGTAATGGGCCTGTCTCGCAACGAAGAAACGCTACAGCCAGAGCCTTATTTTGATAAATTCGTCGACAACCTGTCTGAGCGCACCGCCCTGATCTTGGACCCAATGTTGGCCACTGGGGGCTCAATCGTCGCCACGATCGACATCCTAAAACGCAAAGGCTGTAAAGACATTAAGGCTTTGGTTTTAGTGGCCGCACCTGAAGGCGTGAAAGTGGTCAACGAAGCCCACCCAGACGTGACCATTTACACCGCCGCGCTAGACAGCCACTTGGATGAAGACAGCTACATCATCCCAGGCCTAGGCGATGCCGGCGACAAAATCTTTGGGACCAAACAGCACCACTAAGCCAACCGCTTAATGGGCAAAACCACATCCACCACCCCGATGCATTCGGGGTGGTTAAGGCAATTAAGCATGACCACTTTTAAAGAGCATTTGGCCACCCTGCCCAGCATCGACCACCTGCAAGGCCTAGACGTGGTCAACCTACTTGGTCTGACCGTCCACCACATTCCCAACAGCCCCAAAACTCAGGGCTCATTAAAAATCTACCATGCCCTATCCTTAGGCGGCAAAGAGCTTGACCAAGACGCCGTGGCCATGGGCTTAATTCTGTTTGGCGAGCACGTTCAAACGGCCCTCGAACAGCCCGGCAGCCACCCCAACATTGACTTTTTATTGGCGCAAAAAGCGCACAACTTAGAATATCGACTTAGGCCCATAGCGACCAACAAAACAGATAAATAAGCCTTCAAAACACAACACGCTTTTATACGCTTTCTTGAATATGCTAGAATGGCTGCGTTTGTTTGTTTATCTTTGTTCGACTCATGGTGAGTCCGACAGGTTGCATTAAGGAAATCAATACATGGCAGGTCACAGTAAGTGGGCGAATATACGCCACAAAAAAGAACGTCAAGACGCCAAACGCGGCAAAATTTTCACCCGCGTGATCAAAGAGATCACCGTAGCGGCCAAAATGGGCGGCGGTGACCCCGGATCCAACCCGCGCCTGCGTCTTGCAATGGACAAAGCCCTTGATGCCAACATGCCTAAAGACAACATCCAGCGCGCCATCGACCGTGGCACTGGCAGCTTGGAAGGCGTAGAATACCTAGAGCTACGCTATGAAGGCTACGGCATTGGCGGCGCAGCGGTCATGGTTGACTGCTTAACCGACAACAAAACCCGTACTGTGGCCGATGTACGCCACGCCTTTACCAAAAATGGCGGCAACTTGGGCACCGATGGCTCAGTGGCGTTCCAGTTCGTGCACCAAGGCTACTTGCTGTTCGCACCAGAAACCGATGAAGAAGCACTGATGGATGCGGCTTTAGAAGCCGGCGCCGAAGACGTGATCATCAACGACGATGGCTCTATTGAAGTCATCACCCCGCCAAATGACCACAGCCAGGTGAAACAAACCCTAGAAGCAGCTGGGTTTAAAGCCGAAGACGGCGAAGTCACCATGCGCCCACAAAACGAAATTGAGCTGTCTGGGGACGACGCCCAGAAAATGCAAAAATTAATCGATGCTTTAGAAGACCTAGACGACGTTCAAGAAGTATACACTTCTGCCGTCCTCGATTTGGACTAAACATTTAATTGGTTTGTGCATCATTATTAAAAGAAGGCGACCCACAAGCGTGGTCGCCTTTCTCCTTGTTTAGACCGACTTAACTTAGAAAGAACGGCATGTCAGATACCCATTTTTTAGACGTAATGTACAACGAAAACGCCGCTGCAGTGCAGTTTGCCATCGACTTTTTGCTGTACGAAGCCGCCATCGAAGATGCGCCTAGCCCAGAAGAAGTGGCTCAATGGCGCGACATTTTGATGAAGCGCGGCGGCAAGTTTGAGCGCTACGCTCACCTATGCCAAAAATGGCTAGAAGAGGAAGCAAATCAGTAATGCCTAAGAATAAAATGATGGTGGTGGCCTTGTTGTGGTTTGCCGGCAGCCTGTATTTCCTACTGCGCCCAGCCAACCCTGAAGAGATCCCGCCATTCGCACATTTTGACAAATTTGCCCACTTCTCGATGTTTTTTGGGCAATTTTGGCTATTGTGCAAAGCCTACACCCTAGAGCTTAAGGCCATACCCCTTAAGTGGCTGTTGGTGGGTGCGGTTGCCTGGGCCATCAGCAGTGAGTTTTTACAAATACTGCTGACCACCAGCCGTAGCGCCGACGCTTGGGATGCGCTGGCCGATGTCATGGGCGCTGGACTGGCCCTTGTGCTTGGCCTGTATGTCAACCAATTGAAAAGAGAAATCGGGAGGGCTTCTGATGAGTCATGATGTTTACTTCAAACGCCGCCAACGGGTATTACAAGCCATGTCAGAAGGCATTGCCATTGTGCACGCCGCACCAGAGCAACGCCGCAGCAACGACACCTTTTACCCCTACCGACAGGACAGCTACTTTTATTATTTAACCGGCTTTAACGAACCGGGCGCCAGCCTCATTTTAAATGCCATCGACCAAACCGCCCTGCTGTTTTGCCGCGACAAACATCCAGAACAGGAAATTTGGGAAGGCTTTCGCTATGGCCCCGAGGCCGCCGCAGAAGCCTTTGGGTTTGAATATGCCTACAGCAGCGATGACTTTGACAGTGTGGCGCACACCTGCATCAGCAACAGCCCCACCCTGTACGCACTCTGGGGCTTATACCCAGAACAAGACCAAACCCTCATGGGCCTATGGCAAAGCGTCAAGGAACAATCGTGGCACAACGTCCGCGCCCCTAAAGCCCTGATGGACTTAGGCGTAATCTTGGACAATATGCGCCTCATCAAAGACCCGCACGAAGTAAACCAACTTAAGCAAGCGGCCAAAATCAGCGCCCTCGGCCACCTAGCCGCCATGCGCGCCGCCAAACCGGGCCTGTTTGAATACCAACTCGAAGCCGAGTTGCTGCATACTTTTGTGCAACACGGTGCCCGTTCGCCGGCGTATGAAAGCATTGTGGCCTCAGGCAAAAACGCCTGCGTCCTGCATTACGTCAGCAACAACGCTCAGCTACAAGAAGGTGAGCTGGTCATGATCGACGCCGGCGCCGAATTCGGTGGCTACGCCGGCGACATCAGCCGCACCTTCCCCGTTAACGGTCGTTTCAACGACGCCCAACGCGACGTCTATGAAATTGTGCTGGCGGCTCAGCTAGCGGCGATTAAAAGCATTAAGGCCAAGGTTAGCTGGCAGTCGGTGAGCGACGTCGCTTTAAACATTCTGGTACAAGGCCTGGTCGACCTCAAACTGCTACAAGGCTCCGTTCAAAGCAATATTGAACAGCAAACCTATCGCCGCTTTTACATGCATGGCCTTGGCCACTGGGTGGGCCTAGACGTACACGATGTCGGTGGCCGCCACCGCGGGGGCAAACCCATTTTGCTCAAAGAAGGCATGTGCACCACGGTTGAACCGGGCCTGTACATTCCGGGCGACGCCGACATTCCCGAAGCATTCCGCAATATGGGCATCCGCATCGAAGACAATGTGCTGGTGACCGATTCGGGCTGCGTGGTGTACACCGCCGACGTGCCCAAAAACATCAGCGACATCGAAGACGTCATGCACGGCTAATCAAACACGCCCTCAAGCCCCTCTGCGATTCAGCATGAGGGGCTTTTTTATGGTACATTTTAAACTTGTTCAACGAGACAAAGGAACATCATGGCCTTCGTGGTAACCGACAACTGCATCCAATGCAAATACACCGACTGCGTCGACGTTTGCCCCGTTGACTGCTTTTATGAGGGGCCCAACTTTTTGGTAATCAACCCCGATGAATGCATCGACTGCGCCATGTGTGAGCCAGAATGCCCAGCCAATGCCATTTTTGACGAGCAGGACCTGCCCGAAACGCTACAGCACTTTTTGGCCCTAAACGCCGAGCTGGCCGAAACCTGGCCGAATATTGACCAGAGCAAAGAACCTTTACCGGATGCGGCCGAGTGGGATGGCGTGCCGAACAAGCTCCCTAAGCTGATTCGTTAAACCATGGTTTGGTGTTTGAATAAAACCCAGCTTGGAATTAAAACACTTTAAACTCACCGCGCTTGCCCTTAGGTGAAGTACCGTTCCCCTTTTAGCCGCCGAGGCGGTTCGTGCGGGGCCGGGGCTTTAAGGCAAAGTTGTTTGAGTATTTGGCCGCAGGCTCAAATAGGAGTTTTTGCCGCCGGCCACGTGCGGGCCAACGAGGGCACCCGCAAAGCGGGCGGATAAAGTGGGGTGGTTTTTCTTTGCTTCGTTTCTTTTTGACATCAAAAAGAAATGATGGCGCCCTATAGGGCGAAACCCAACGACTGATCAATAGCGATATAGCCGAAGCATGAATGATTTTGAAAGGCTACTTTTAGTCAGGCATGACTTAAATTTGGGCGTTTGTTTCGCCGAGGGCGACGTCATTTCTTTTTGATGTCAAAAAGAAACGAAGCAAAGAAAAGGCCACCCTGATCCCCGGTCACTTCGTGACTGCCCTCAGCAGAACCTATTGAGCCAGCGCAGGCAAGAGTGCTCGATCTCCTATAAAAGCGTGGTCGATCGCCACAAGCTTTTTGCCTGCTTCATCTGGCTCAATAGAACCTACTTCGGCGGCTCTACGGGACGGTACTTCACCTAGGGGAAAGGCGGTGAGTTTAAATAATTTGGCATTCACAAAAGCATGGTTTGCTGTTTGATGAAGGACTAATCCTTTTTTTGTGGCGATCGTCTCGCCGCGCATCCCTTAGGTGAGAAGATAGGTGCAACTGAGGCACGTCTTCTGCAAACCACAAACCATGGTGCGTAACCCTACCCCTCATTACGCCCAGGCTGAGGCGTTGCTTGTTGCGACCCTTCTTGCAACACCTGCACCAACGCTTCAGCAAAATAATCCGCCGACTGGGCGCCGCTAATGGCATAACGATTGTCCAACACCACAAACGGCACGCTGCTGATTTGCAAGCGCTGCGCCAAAGCCTCGTCGTCACGCACCGCCGCCGCATAAACATTATTGGCCAAAACCTCTGCCACCCTTTTCGGGCTTAAGCCTTGTGCTTCAGCCAAGGTTTGCAACACCGCTTCGTCGCCGATGTGCTTGCCCGTCACAAAATGCGCCTCAAACAGCGCGCGCTGCATGGCTGTACCCTTACCTTCAGCAGCGGCAAAATGCGCCAATTGATGGGCTGCAAACGTATTGGTCATGATGACTTTGTCGTAGTCCATGCTCAAGCCCACCGACTCGGCCATACTGGTGGCCTGCCGCCCCATGGCCTTTGCCCGCTCAATCGACACAGTGTATTTTTGCGCCAGCTGTTCGTATTTGCTTTGTGGATTATCCACCAGCGCCTCGGGCGCCAACTCAAAGCTTCGATGAATCAGCTGAATCTGCCCCCGCTGCACCTCATTCAGCTTGGCCATGCCTTGCGCCAAATTATGCTGGCCAATATAGCAATAGGGACAGGCAAAATCTGACCATACTTGTACTTGCATCACACGCTCCTTGTATTCAAACTGGTGTCGCCAACGCGGCAAACAAACCTACAGCCGCCACCCGTCAGGCTCACAACGGGCTTAGTCATCCAAACCTTGACGCAAACCAGCCACGTCAATCAGTGCACTTTAAGCCTAACATTAAACGCCCTTTGGACACAAAAAAACCGCACCCATCTTGCCAATGGCGTGCGGTTTTCACATGCTTAAAGCCTGTTGCCTAGGCTTTTAATTCCGGCATCACGCCATCGACCTGGCAAATGGTAAACAAGGGCAGGCCCGCGGCACGAATGCGCTTGGCGCCCTCTAAATCATTGAACTCAATAATCGCCGCAGCCTCAACCACTTCAGCGTTCAAGCGTTGCAACAGTTTAAACCCCGCCTGCATGGTGCCGCCAGTCGCGATTAAATCGTCCACCAACAGCACTCGATCACCAGCCTTCACCGCGTCAACGTGCATTTCTACAGTGGCGTTGCCATATTCCAACTCGTAGGTTTCTTCCACCGTGGTAAACGGCAACTTGCCCTTTTTACGAATGGGCACAAAGCCCACGTTGAGCTGATAGGCAATGGCGGCCCCTAAAATAAAGCCACGGGCATCTAGGCCAGCCACCACGTCGATTTTTTGATCCATATAGCGATGCACGAACAGGTCCACCAAAATCCGGAAGGTTTTGGGGTCTTGTAAGATCGGCGTGATGTCGTAAAACAAAATGCCTGGACTCGGCCAGTTGGGCACTTTACGAATCGCCGCCTCAATAAATTCAGCGTAGTTTAAATGGCTCATGTCCTGCAACTCAGTCGTTTCTTTCATCTTATGCCCCCAAGAACACAAATTTAGCCGCCCACATTAACGCCACCACCCACACCATCAGCTTCACTTCGCGGGCGCGGCCGGTAAACAGTTTAATTAACGTGTACGACAAAAAGCCAAAGGCCACGCCATCGGCAATCGAATAGGTAAACGGCATCGCCACAATGGTCACAAATGCCGGCGCAGCCTCGGTCATGTCTTCCCAATCAATGTCCACCACGCCACGCACCATTAAAATGGCCACGTACAATAAAGCAGGCGCAGTGGCAAACTCAGGCACGCTGGCGGCCAACGGCGAGAACCACAGGCTGGCCATAAACAAAAGCGCAATCACCACCGTGGTCAAGCCAGTACGGCCCCCAACTGCGGTACCCGACACCGATTCCATATAGGCCACGGTGGGCGTGGTGCCCAATGCGGCGCCGGCCACAATCGCGGCAGAGTCAGCCGACAGCGCCTTATTCAAACGCGGCAGCTTGTTGTCTTTCATCAGGCCCGCACGTTGCGCCACGGCCACCAGCGTACCGGTACTGTCGAATAGGCTCACCACAAACAGCACAAAGATCACCCCCAGCATAGAGAAAGAAAAGGCATCAGCCAAGTTCATCTTCATTAAAGTGGGCTCTAGCGACGGCACGCTCGACACAATGCCTTTAAACTCAGTCAGGCCCATCCCAATCGAAATCGCCGTCACCACCAAAATACTGATGATGATGGCACCACGCACGCGCCAAAAATCCAGCACAATAATCAGCAAAAAGCCCAACATCGCCAGCATCACACCAGGAGACTGAATGTCGCCCAGCTTCACTAATGTATCTGGGTTGCCAATCACCAAGCCGGCATTTTTAAGCGCCACCAGCGCCAAGAACAAGCCAATACCTGCCGCAATCGCGTGCTTGAGCGACTCTGGAATCGAATCCACAATGGCTGCACGCACCTTCATAAAATGCACCGCCACAAACAATAGCCCGGTAATGAACACCGCGCCCATCGCCACTTCCCAAGGCACGCCCATGCCTTTCACAATGGCATAGGTAAAGAAGGCATTCACGCCCATACCCGGCGCCAAAGCCACCGGATAGTTAGCCACCAAGCCCATCACCAAACAGCCCAGCGCCGCCGACAAACAGGTGGCCACGAACACGGCGCCATAGTCCATGCCCGCATTAGATAAAATAGTGGGGTTGACGATGACGATGTAGCACATGGTTAAAAACGTCGTCAGACCGGCCAACACTTCCGTACGCACGGACGTGCCGTGTTCGGCCAATTTAAAGTATCGCGCTAATAAGCCCTCGGGCTTAGTATGGGGTGCTTGCATGAATCATCTCATCCTAAAAGTAATCAAGCAGGCCACTTTTGTGGCCCAAAAATGGGAACAAAGCCGCATATTATAGCCCCTTTCCCCCACCGATGAACGCTTTTTTCACACGCCCGGCTATGGCATAATGTCTGCCTCACGCACAAAGGATCATCATGACACCTCAAAAAGGCACTATTTTTGTTGTCGCCGCGGCCTCAGGCACGGGCAAAACCACCCTAGTGGGCCGTTTATTAGCACAAGACCCCAACATCAAACTGTCTGTTTCTCACACCACTCGCCCGCCCCGCACCGGTGAAGTACACGGGCAGCATTATTTTTTCGTTGAAAAAAGCCATTTCGAGGCCAGCATTCAGGAAAAAGCGTTCCTAGAATACGCCCAAGTATATGACAATTACTACGGCACCAGCTTTGAATGGATCAACCAAACCCTGGCCGCCGGCCACGATGTGTTATTGGAAATTGACGTTCAAGGCGCCGCCCAAGTACGCCAACTTTTACCAGAGGCCGTAGGCATTTTCATTCTGCCGCCCTCAATCGAAATACTGGCGCAACGCCTTAACGGACGGGGCACAGACACAGCGGAAGTGATCGCCAAACGCATGAACAATGCCCGCCACGAAATCGAACAGGCACAGCACTTTGACTACGTTGTCATCAATAACGACCTAGAAGACGCCACCGCTGATTTGGTCAGCATTGTGCGCGCGCAACGACTGACACAAAAAAAACAGCACGATTTCTACCTAGAATTATTGAAATAGGCTTAAAATAAACCCAGCGCAACTCTAAAGTCTTGCTTGCAATTCAGCACAGCTAAGCTAACATAGAGACCTATTAACTGAAATTACTGAAAGTACCACTATGGCACGCATTACCGTAGACGATTGTTTAAACCGTATCCCTAACCGCTTTGACCTGACCTTGGCCGCCGCTTACCGCGCCCGCCAAGTAGCCAACGGTGCCACGCCATTGGTTGATGAAGCGCGCAACAAACCCACCGTGGTTGCCCTACGCGAAGTCGCCGCAGGCCAAATTGGCGTAGAAATCCTAGACCGTAAAAAATAAGATAAAGCTCACCACATGACGCAACACACCCCAGCCCCATTTGCGAATGCCGTCACTGATGCACGCGCCACGTTTTTTAAAGCGGTTGACTATCTGAAACCAGAAGACATCCGCTTGCTCGAACACGCCTGTGACTATGCGACCGAAGCGCACGAAGGGCAGTATCGTAAGAGTGGTGAGCCTTACATAACCCACCCCATCGCGGTGGCTACCGAGCTGGCCCACTGGCATCTTGATGCCCAAGGCTTGGCCGCCGCATTGATGCACGACGTGCTCGAAGACACAGGCACCACCAAGAAGCAGCTGGCCGCCGAGTTTGGCGACACCATTGCCGACCTGGTGGACGGCCTGTCTAAGCTAGAAAAGCTAGAATACGAAAATAAAGAAGCCCACCAGGCGGAAAACTTCCGCAAAATGGTGATGGCCATGGTGAAAGACGTTCGGGTCATCATTGTGAAACTGTCGGACCGACTGCACAATATGCGCACGCTCGACGTCATGCGGCCAGAAAAGCGACGCCGAATTGCCAGTGAAACCCTGGAAATTTATGCGCCCATTGCCAACCGCATCGGCCTCAACCACGTCTACCGTGAACTGCAAGACCTGTCCTTTCGCAACATCTACCCCATCCGCTACGCCACTTTAGCCAAGGCCTTAAAAACCGCCCGCCAAAATCGTCGCGACGTGGTCGGTAAAATTCTCCAGTCATTCAGCCAACGCTTAGTGACCTGTAACATCGAAGCCCAAATTCGGGGCCGCGAAAAAAACATTTACAGTATTTATAAAAAAATGCAAACCAAGAACCTCAGCTTCGGCGACGTCTTGGACATTTTTGGTTTTCGCATCATCGTCAACAGCATTCCTGCCTGCTACGTCGCCCTCGGCGCGCTGCATGGCCTGTACAAGCCCATCCCGGGCAAGTTCAAGGATTACATCGCCATCCCTAAAGGCAACGGCTACCAAAGCCTACACACCACCCTGTTTGGCCCTTATGGCGTGCCCATCGAGGTGCAAATTCGCACCCGTCAAATGGACGCAGTGGCCGAAGACGGCGTGGCCAGCCACTGGATGTACAAAACCCCAGACGAGTCGATCGACGAAGCGACGCGCCGGACCAACCAATGGCTGCAAAACGTGCTCGACATGCAGGCCCAAAGTGAAGACGCGGTTGAATTCCTAGAACACATCAAAGTGGATTTATTCCCCGACGAAGTGTACGTGTTCACGCCCAAAGGCAAAATCATGGTGTTGCCACGCAACGCTACGCCCATCGACTTTGCCTACACCGTCCACACCGACATTGGCCATCACTGCGTGGCGGCACGGGTAAACTACAACCTTGTGCCCTTGCGCACGATTTTGCGCACCGGCGACACGGTGGAAATCATCACCTCACCCACGTCTAATCCTAACCCTGCGTGGTTGAGTTTTGTGACCAGCGGCCGCGCGCGCAGCGCCATCCGTAGCCACTTAAAATCGATTAAGCGCACCGACGCGATTTCCCTGGGTGAAAAACTGCTGAATCAGGCCCTCAGCGTTCTGCTGCCGAAGAACGTCTTGCTGTCGGAAGACATCAAAGAAGCCTATTTGAAAGATTTGGCAGAAAAAGACACTACCTTTGAAGATGTATTGCTCGACGTTGGCATGGGTCGCGTGTTGCCGATCTTCGTGGCGCGCCATCTGGCCCAGCTGGCCGGCGTTCACCTAGGCGAAGAAGTCAAAATGAGCCCCATCGTGGTGAATGGCTCCGAAAGTGGCAGCATGCAAATGGCCAGCTGCTGTCGCCCCATCCCGGGCGACCCCATCGTGGCCATCATCACCAAAGACCAAGGCCTCATCGTGCACCGCGAAAATTGTCCGAACGCCGAGAAGGTAGACGCCAGCAAGCAGATTGACGCCAACTGGAAAGACGTCACCCCGCGCCGCTACAACGCCAACCTATTGGTGTCGGCACAGGATGCGCAAGGCCTACTCGCCGCGATGGCTTCGACCATTTCACGCCACAAGGCCAACATTGAATCAGTCGATACGCCTTCGGGCAAAAAGGCCGGCAGCGAAGGATTTGTCGAATTCGAGTTCAAAGTGCAGGTCAGCAACCTCAAACAGCTGAACGCCATCATCCACGAACTGAACATCATTCCGCAGGTACGCCGCGTGATCCGTCGTTAATTCTTGACAAAGCAGCCCAAAAACCTTAAAATTTTACCCTTACATTTTAGATTTGGGCTGTTTGGCCGGGTTTATCCCGCCCTTAAAGCAGGCTCAGTACACACAATTCGCCCTTTTCGGTACAGAAAGTGACCGCAAAGGTGGTTCGTTAGGGGGTGATTTTTAAACGGTTTAGGCTTTCCGACCCAAGTAAAAAAGCAGCGTATTAATGTTGTACCAAAAACACCCTCACTTGTTTTGTGGTGTTGCCACAAAACTTTATTAACGAAGTAATTAAGGAAAAATTATGCCAGCAGTTCGCGTAAAAGAAAATGAGCCATTTGAAGTTGCGATGCGTCGCTTTAAACGTGGTGTTGAAAAAACCGGTCTTTTGACTGAACTACGTGCCCGTGAATTCTACGAAAAGCCAACCGCAGAACGCAAACGCAAAAAAGCCGCTGCCGTTAAACGCCTACAAAAACGTTTACGCAGCCAAACTTTGCCACCAAAAATGTACTAAGAATCGCTCAGTATCAATACCGCAGGCTAGTCCTGCGGTTTTTCCGTTTGCTCTACCCATCCCCCGTTAACCTTTAGGAGTTCGTGATGACCACATTAAAAGCACAAATCAATGAAGACATGAAATCAGCCATGCGTGCCAAAGACACCCTAAAGCTCTCAACGGTACGCCTACTATTGGCCGCCATCAAACAACAAGAAGTCGACACGCGCGAAGACGTCTCTGACGACAGCGTGCTCAGCATCGTGACCAAAATGGTCAAGCAGCGCAAAGACTCTGCCAAAATTTATCAAGACGCCAATCGCCAAGACCTGGCCGACAAAGAGCTGGCAGAAATCACCATCCTTGAAGCCTACCTACCCGAAGCCCTATCGAACGATGCCATTGCCGCGCTCATCAGCGCCGCCATCGCCGAAAGCCAGGCCGAAGGCATGAAAGACATGGGTAAAGTCATGGCCATCATCAAACCCAAAGTCGTCGGCCAAGCCGACATGGGTGAAGTAAGCCGACTCATCAAAGCCGCCTTAAATTAAGCCATGATCCCTAACGAGTTTATCGATGAGCTACTGGAAAAAGTAGACATCGTGGACATCATTGATGGTTACGTCCCCCTCAAAAAAGGGGGCCTTAACTACATGGCCTGTTGTCCCTTCCATAAAGAAAAATCGCCCTCCTTTACCGTCAGCCCCACCAAGCAGTTTTATCATTGCTTTGGCTGCGGCGCCCACGGCAGCGCGATCAGCTTCCTCATGGAATACCAGGGCGCCAACTTTGTAGACGCCGTAGGCCAGCTGGCCGACCGCGTGGGCATGGTGGTGCCCAAACAGGTGGCCTCATCACCCGAACAGGCCGCCCGCGCGCAGGAGCGTCGCGAGCAAAAGAAAACCCTTGAATCCACCACCGAACAAGCCGCCAGCCATTATCAAAAGCAGCTTAAGCACAGCCAAACCGCGATTGAGTATTTAAAAAAGCGTGGCCTAACCGGCCAAATTGCCGCTCATTACGGCCTTGGCTACGCCCCCGACGATTGGCAAACGTTGGCGCAAAGCTTTAGCCCTTACCCGAATGAATACCTGATCGAATCGGGCCTGGTGATTAGCAAGGAAGACAAAAACTACGACCGCTTCCGCGACCGCATTATGTTTCCGATCCGCAACCAACGCGGTGCGGTGGTGGGTTTTGGTGGCCGCATCATCGGCCAAGGCGAGCCCAAATATTTAAACTCGCCAGAAACACCACTGTTCGAAAAAGGCAAAGAGCTGTATGGCCTATTCGAAGGCCGTGCCGCGATCAAAGAAGCCGGCCGCGTGCTGGTGGTCGAAGGCTATATGGACGTGGTGGCCCTAGCTCAGTTTGAGGTAGGCTACGCCGTCGCCTCGCTGGGCACCGCCACCACCGCCGACCACATCAAGCTGCTGATGCGCCAAAGCGACCAGATTTACTTCTGCTTTGACGGCGACAACGCCGGTAAAAAAGCCGCTTGGCGTGCGCTGGAAAATGCCCTGCCGATGCTGCAAGACGGCAAAAGCCTGCATTTTTTATTTTTACCCGAAGAGCACGACCCCGACAGCTACATTCGCGAACACGGCAAAGACGCCTTTGAAACCCAGCTGGTCAAGCACAGCCTGCCGCTGTCGAACTACTTTTGGCAACACCTCAGCAGCCTCGTTGACTTAAAAACCTCCGAAGGCAAAGCCGACTTTATCAAGCAGGCCACGCCACTGCTGAGCCAGATTAAAGCCCCGACGCTGGGCTTTTTACTCAAGCAAAAAATTGCCAAATTAGTCGACGTGGCCCAGGACGATTTAGAACAGCTGATAGGCCAACAGCCCAGCCCCAAAAAAAACGTTGGCTACAAAAACTACCGTTTGCCCAAAACCACGTTTAGACAGCATCAAACCACGCCTTTAATCCATCGATTAATCAAGTGGCTCTTGATGAATCCGAAATGGGCCCAATATGTATCCATACCAGAATACTTAATAGCCGAGGATGATCTGGCCTGCCTCATGACCCTGGCCGAAGCGGCTAAGAGCATGAACGAGCAAGCCACCAGCGCCCGTTTAGTGGAATACATGCGCCAAAGTGATTATGAAGACTTTTTGAATCAAATCCTCAAGCAGGCCATCCGCGAGCGCGAAGAGTTTGAAGAGCCTAAGCCTGAGGATGAAGAAAGTTTTACATTAGGCATCCAAAAGCTATTAAATGAGTTAAAATATAAGCAACTAGAAGAACTCAAAAAGCATGCCAGAGAAAGGGCCTTAACCGAAAGCGAAGAACAGCTTTTGTTGGCCCTATTAATGTCGCATTAAGCTTTATAAAACCAGAAACACCCGCAGTTGTATGACTGACGGCCCCAGCGGCCGTCACCATGTTTGAGTAGCCTGATCACAGCGCAGATTGAGCCTGGAAGATTCCAGCCCATTGCCGTGGTTTTACCACCCTTTAGCCTTACTCGGCATGCAACAACTACACCACATAACCTTTCATTTTGGACAGGAAAATATGGCCAAGCCAATTAATGATAATGAAGTAGAAAACGACGTGGACGACAACAAGCCTTTAACGCCAGAAGAGCAGCGTCAACGCTTACGTCACCTCATTGTGTTAGGTAAAGAACGTGGTTACATTACCCATTCTGAAATCAATGACCACTTACCAGACGATGTGTCAGACGCCGAGCAAATCGAAAACATCATTGGCATGATTTCCGGTTTGGGCATCCAAGTGACCGAAGTGGCCCCTGACGCTGAATCTTTATTGATGAGCGACAGCACCGGCGTGACCGACGACGACGCTGTAGAAGAAGCAGAAGCCGCCTTGTCTAGCGTGGATGCGGAATTTGGCCGCACCACCGACCCCGTGCGTATGTACATGCGCGAAATGGGTCAGGTTGACCTATTGACCCGTGAAGATGAAATCATCATTGCCAAAAAAATTGAACATGGTTTAAAAAACATGATTCAAGCCATCGCCGCTTGCCCAGGTTCGGTTGCCGAAATCTTGAGCCTGATGGAGCGCGTGGGCAATGACGAATTAAAAATCGACGACGTGGTCGAAGCCCTCATCGATCCTTCGGAAGAAATCGCCCCGGCCGCTGAAGCCGAACCGGTTAAAGAAGAAAAGGTCGCCGCCGAAGAAGAAGCCGTACCTGAAGACGGTGAAGAAGTAGACATTGAAGATGAGGAAGAGGAAGAAGACCCTGCCGCCATCGCCAGTGCCAACTTAGAAGAGCTGAAAGCCCGTTCGCTAGAACACTTTAAAAACGTCCAAGTTTTATACGACGACATGATTAAAGCCCTAGAAAAAGGCTCTAGCAAAGACAAAAAATACGTCACCGCCCGTAACGACATTGCCGAAGAGCTGTCGAAAGTACGCTTTGCCACACGCCAAATTGAAAGCCTGTGTGAAAGCCTACGTGCGCGCGTACAGCAAATCCGCGTTTTAGAGCGTGAAATCATGACCATTTGCGTGAACCGCGTGGGCATGGACCGTGAATACTTTATTAAACAGTTTAAAGATCAGCAAACCAACCTTGACTGGACCGATAAAGAAATCAACAAAGGCAAAAACTGGGCCGACGCCCTAACCCGCTTTAAACACGGCATTATTGAACGTCAAACCGCCATCATGACTTTGGAAGAAGAAGCCCAACTGTCGATGCATGAGCTAAAAGACATCAATAAAAACATGGCCGCCGGCGAGCGCGAAACCAACTCGGCCAAGCAAGAAATGATTCAAGCCAACTTGCGCTTGGTGATTTCGATTGCTAAAAAATACACCAACCGTGGCCTACAGTTCTTGGATCTGATTCAAGAAGGCAACATCGGCTTGATGAAGGCCGTAGACAAGTTTGAATACCGCCGTGGTTACAAGTTCTCTACCTACGCCACCTGGTGGATTCGTCAGGCCATTACCCGCTCGATTGCCGACCAGGCACGCACCATCCGTATTCCGGTGCACATGATCGAGACCATCAACAAGATGAACCGTATTGCCCGTCAATTCTTGCAAGAGAACGGCGTAGACGCAGAACCGGCAGAGTTGGCCGAGCTCATGGACATGCCGGAGGACAAAATCCGCCGCATCATGAAAATTGCCAAAGAGCCGATTTCTATGGAAACCCCGATTGGTGACGACGACGATTCACACTTGGGCGATTTCATTGAAGACCAGAACAACACCGCACCGGCAGACGCCGCGATGTACTCTGGCCTACGCGAAGTCACCAAAGAGATTCTAGAAAGCCTCACCCCGCGTGAAGCCAAGGTATTGCGCATGCGCTTCGGCATCGACATGAACACTGACCACACGCTGGAAGAAGTGGGCAAACAGTTCGACGTGACCCGTGAGCGGATTCGTCAAATCGAAGCCAAGGCCTTACGTAAGCTGCGTCATCCGACTCGCTCTGAGCGTCTAAAAAGCTTCTTAGACAGCGAAGACAACAAGCAATAAAGAGTTTGAAAAAGGGCGTATTCATGTTAGAATACGCCCTCTTTTTGGTTATATGGCAACACGCTAAATTCCTTACCAGAAAGGGCCTGTAGCTCAGTTGGTTAGAGCAGAGGACTCATAATCCTTTGGTCATCGGTTCAAGTCCGATCGGGCCCACCACACAACCCCTTGAATAATATCAAAACTATTACCGAATGGACAACTTAGGCATATCGCCTTTGTTCTACATAAGGGTGGTTGTTCTACATTTCCCTATCTACATCCATTTTTGTTGGCTGCACCAGCTTGCCTTTTCTAGGCCGAACATACTTAGAAGTCATGCTTGAATTCTTGTGTCCCAGCAGTGCCCGAGCTGCATCCAAGCCCCCCTGTTCGTCTTTATCTGTTCCGGCCTTGGCACGCAAATCGCGAAATTGAAATAACGCTTTGTCTATACCCGCTTTTTCTCTTGCCCGATCCATACCGTAGCGTAATTGCTCATATGTAATCGGCTGGCTATCTTTACAAAAAAGATAATCATGCATGGGCTTTTGCAAGGCTCGCTCTTCTAGCAAACAAGTGATCACCTCTTTTAAAACGCCAATAACTTCGACCCTAAGCCGCGCAGCACTTTTATTTTGCTTAATCCAAATTTCACCGTCGATAATGTCAGTCACCTTAATCTTTAAACAGTCTGAGACACGCTGACCAATAAGGTAAGCGACTATTAATAAAAATTGAATATGGCGCTCTGAGTTTTCGTAGACCATCCAAAACAACTCATCAGTAATATAAACATCACGACCTTTCTCCGTGAATTTTTTGACGCCTTTGCAGGGGTTTTCATTACTGGTATATCCCCACTCCCTCGCCTTATTAAAAATATGGCTAAACAGCGCCACTTCACGGTTGGCTCGAGTCTTGGCCACTTGGCCGCGCAAATCTAGATATTGCCTAATATGCACTGGTTCGATTAAATTAAGTGGTGCCGGCGGATGATTAAAAAAATCCAATAGATTAGCCACCTCTGCCATATTGCCCTTTTGCGTTGTGACACCTTTTGTCGGGATCACTTCTCGTACATACCTGTTTACCACAAATTCAAACGTGATTTCCGCTGCAATACGCGCCTTAATGTCCTTAACGCAATACTCCTTTTCATATTCTGCATATTTCTTGATCGCATCAATATAATGACAACCAAGAGCAATCCATTTTCGCGGTTTCAGACACGTGTCGTAGTAATAATAGACCTTACCGCTGCTGGTTTTCTTCTGCCTCATGCGTGCAGGCAAATTCTTTCGTAATCTATTATTACCTGTCATTCTAAAATCCTTTTACTTTCATTATTTAACCCGATCTGACTGCCAACCAAGGACCTGCTTTTTCTTAGGCACCGTCTCATTCCCAGAGATTGCGGCCGAAGGAACAACAGGTCGCCCCGAGGCATTCACATAAAAAGGAATGCCCATATCCATCAACGCCTCAATTTGTAGGCTTTTTTGCTCGCGGCCAGTCAGTTGGCTAACCTCATCTGGCGTTAAAAACATATTCATTCTTTACCTCACAACTCAAATGCTGGATACCTCGCAGTCTCCATGTGTCGTCGTAAAAGATTCACTGCCTGGTGACGCTTCACCTTGCCATTCAAAACGAGATACTCACTGGCTGAACAACAAAAAATCAAACGGTAATCACCGGATTCATTAAGTGCCATCAGCTTATAGTAAGGATAGGCCGCACCATCTACGTAAGATCGACTAAACTTTTTAATGGCTACCGATGCTTTTTGATGTATGAGCATAGTCATGTCCAGAATTGGTTTGCAATCACAATAATGACTAAAACAGCTATTACAAGCAGTAGTAGCCAAGGATGAAGTCTTATTTGCTTCATCTTGAGGCCCTGATCTAGCTTAGCTCTCACCCCAACGTATACCTGATCTGTCAGTTCCTCTATCGAGTGCTTATTCTCTTGAACCAACTCGGTTAAGACTTGAGCCCGATACGCCTTCAACTCAGCAACAGCATTCAGAATGTCCGCTTTCTCAGCTTGAAGCATACTTAAAAAAAGGTCATTCTTCTCAGCCCCCTCAGCTAAGGCCTTATTAAAAAAGCGGCTCTGCGCCAGCAGAACCGCTACTATCGGATCATCAGGGCTAAGCCTGACACCGGTATCTTTAAAAACATCAGTAATGATGACCTGCACCTCTTCACTCATTGGCATCACCTTTGGCAAATACCGCTTGCTTATCGAGCTGTTCAAAGATGTCACGTTTAAATGTTTTCAAACGCTGTCGTGGCATCAGGGTGAACGCCGTTGAATCCATGACCTCATCAAAGGTCAGATTCAAAGAAGTCATATTCTGAATGTCTTTACCAAACGTGTCTGGATTACGGCCCACAATATTGATGGTGCCAACGATCTTACTGGCACTCACCTTATACGCCTTCATGTCCTGGAATGACTTACCATCATGAACCACCGCCCCGTTGTAATCATTCAACCAAACCACTACCTCAGCATTTAAGCTCTGAGTCGTTTGTACCAGCCCCATTAAGCAGTCTTCTAAGGCCTGTCCACCCTGCACTGGCACATGCACCACCATACGAACGCCAGAGTCACCTAGAAGCTCAGGCACCCCGTTCTCTGCCAAGTAGGACATCAACGGCACGAAGGTCGCTGCCCCATTGTCAATTACACCGACACCCTCCTGCTCAATCAGTTTTTCAATTAAGCCATCAAAGTTTCGGGAGTCAATGTTGTTATTGGCGGTGAGGATCTTAACCACCTCAACGTTTAAAGCCTTGTAGCGGCTAAATGTCGGGTTGACGGGGTCTGTATCAAAGCAGTGAACTTGTGCCTCACCTTGCTGCTTTAAATACTGGGCAATGAGGCTTGCAATAAATGACTTACCTACGCCGCCTTTGCCTTGAGCGATAAAATGTACTTCTTTCATAGAACACCTTTCTATTATTTCTTTTTAATTTTCTTTAATTTCTGAGGAAACATTTTTTGTGCAGCCGTTATACCAGCACCAGAAATACCGTAATTATTTTTTGCATACTCGTTATTGCTAGTTGGCTCGTCTCTCGGAGCTGGCTCATCTCTCGGAAAAGACAGTTTGAAAGGAAAGAACCAAATGATGCCAAAAGCTACGGCAGCCACGGCAAGGATTTGCCACGGCATAAAATTCTGATAATGCTCAAGATAAATATTAATAAACTTGTAATCCATTATTAAAATAATACTTACAAGAAATGCCCTACTAAAAATATCCAAACATAATTTCATGTGGCACATCCTTATAAAAATAGGCTAACCTCTGTATCCTCGCGGTTAGCCCACCCTCCCTTTTAATTATCAACCCAACGGCCATCAGCTTTAGGAATTGAAGCATTACGAGAAAACTTATGCCCATCAGGATAAGGCCATAAGTCACCTTGGTACTCAGCCTTCAGCACGCCATCAGTCCATTCATGCCCACTATAGGCAGCACAATAGCTAGGCACACTGTTTCCGTAAGTCACTAGGCTACGGCTTACATAGCCATCACCCATGTCTTTGTGACGTCGCCAAACCTGATAGGTCATGGTTTTACGGTTAAGCCGGTTAAGTTCAGCGGCATCGCAGCGCCCTGCGCCATTAGCAATGGCATTAACAAGCTCTGGCATGCCTGGATCACTTGATGTCGGACATAGCCCTAAAAAGCCTTTACGCCAATCGAGGACTTTATAAAACTTCACGTTGGTATAACTGAAATACTTCTTGATGCTTGGGCTACATTCACTCGGTCGATTACCCGTTGAGAGGCACAGAATCGCCTCACAAGCGAGTTTTACGTCACCGGTTAGCTCTTCTGCTTGAGCCATCGGTGCCAGCCCTGCCATCATCAAGAGTGCAAGAATCGTCTGCTTCATTTGACTTACCTCTTAGGTTAATTAATAATTGATGCCAAGCCGCTGCAACGGCTTATGCAATGAACCCAAATTCAAGCATTAAAAAGGCCGCTTCTTTGAGCGGCTTTTTTACGTCCAGAAAATAAACGTTTTAAAATGGGTGACTTCGGCTTTTCAATCACTGGGGTCAACACATAACCTTGATCGGTTAACATCACATTCACACTGACACTTTTATTTTGTCGGATTAAATCATCAATCCAACGGTTAGTGCTTGCCGGCGTTTTAAACGACCGAGGTTGAGTTTGATTAATCATTGCCCTACTCCTTCATATAGACATAAAAAAAGCCGCTCAAATAAGCGGCTACATGTAAGTTTAAATTTCAGAACATTCGACGTTGGTTAATCTGGTCAATGGCTTTACGGCCACTCCAAATGTCTTTAACCACAATCACATCCCCATATTTGCTTTTAAGGTAAATAGTATGTGAGTTGCACAACCAATTAAGCATGCCAGTTTTATAGAGCGCCTGATCAAAGTTAGACCAAAGCACACCCCTATTCCCTCTATTCCAAGGAAACAGCCCACTATAAAACCATACGCCTTCATGATCTGTATACAGTTGAGCATGACGAGCATTACTACAGATACCAATCACGATAAGAAACGAAATCGCTAAAACAATTGGTTGTATGTATTCATACTGGGCGATGCCAGGAGCAACCTTTACCAGGACGAACAATATAGCTGCGGTTAATAACATACTTGCAAAAAAACCTACTATAGCCAATTTCACATAAGCGACCCATGACAGTCGAGCATTCATGTTAGCGCTCCCTTTATGATATTAAAAAAACCATTCTAACTTAATTATCATATTATGTTTAACGATTAAGAATGAATAAAAAATAATAGGCATCTAACCCACTATTGTTTAACTACTTTTAATCCTACCGCCCTATCGCCGTATAAGCGGCCTTGTCGCTCTTTTGGAACTGGTTGTGGGCGTCGGAGTCGAACCGACTAGGCAACATCAAGAGGACGGTTAAAACTCTCTCTACACACTAGGGTGTCCTCTTGGTGTTGTCTTCCCTCATACCCACAATCGTACTGCCGTTACTTTTACCGCCACGCCGGTTTATCTTTAAGTAAGATAAATCCATTTCGCAGTTCAGCGGCCTTGATTCCCTGCCAGAAGTTTTTGCTTGAGGCTGTATCCCTAGATTACTAAGGTACGGGCTATTCCCTATGTGGTAACGCGACTATCAAGGCGTCGCGCCGCATGTCACTTACCATGCTATTTTTCCTTGTTACCGACTAAATCATGAATATTGATATATTCCTGTCGGAGTTATTCGGACTATTTTGTTAAAGATCATGCGTCGTTGGTCAAGCGCATGATCAGGTTATTTTAAATTGACTTACATGTCAATATTAAATTGACTTGAGCGGGTTTTATGTAGCTTTAATATCAACAATAAGTCTGTTTTTAGAATACTTGTAACACCAGACGTAAAAAAACCGCCCTAAAGTGAAGAGCGGTTCAATATCAATAATTCAAATTACTTATAGCGCGGTGACTGTCCAACTAAAAACTTTACCAATAATTTCAATTTCACTAAGGATTAATATCTCATCAGGATGTTCTTCTTGATTGTAACTATTAATTCTTACAGTGTTATTAGGCAGCCTGTATAGCCTTTTTACCCGAACCAAATCACCGTGCCTAATTGCATATAGCTTACCATCACTAATCTCGGTGTCGGCCATATTTACAACTACAGTAGTCCCGCTAGGTAACATTGGCTCCATGCTATTACCAGTAACAGCAATACAAATAGCACTATCTTTTTCAATTCCACCTTTTTCCAAGACTGCTCTTGAAAATGCTAATCTTTCAGTAGCTTCCATCATGTTTATAAATGATCCTGCTTCTGCTCTTAGAATCACGTCCCTATAATAAGGCAAAAAAACGAAGTCACCTTCAGGTAAAAGATTCTCACTATCCCAAACAGAAATAGGTGACACAGCAAGTCCTTCAGAATCACCTTTTGACATCGTTTGATATGGTAATGGATAAGAGCATAAATGTGCGATTTTTACCATCGTATCAAAAGTTGGATTATTCTTACCGGTCTCAATGGCAGAGACACTCGCTTTAGTTGAAAAGCCTAACTCTAAGGCTAATTCTTCTTGTGTAAGGCCCTTATTTTGCCTGGCGGCCCTCACCCATTTCCCTAAATCTATTTCCATAAAGATTACCTCATATACGATAGTTCAGCGTATATGTAAAATTTACTCGTGTCGTCAAACCATTGTTGACCATACGGTCAATCTAAAATATACTAAATTTCATTTATTCACTTTAGGACAATACAGGATGCCAAATGCTATTGGTAAAGTCGTTTCCATTTTTGGTAGCCAAGCCGAACTAGGGAGAAGACTTCAAGTAAAACGTGCAACAGTTAATAGCTGGGTTAAAGCAAGAAATAAGATCCCTCCCGTCATGGCTATTAAAATAGAAGAGCTGACTGATTCAGAAGTTACTCGTTCAGACTTAAGACCAGACCTCTTTAAATAAAATGCAAATTTCACTATTAAGAGAACTACTCGAAACCAGACACGTAGTCTATCGCGAGCTTCAGCAAATATGTCAGTTTGACCCACAGTCTACCGCAATGCTTTGCGAGTTCTTCTACTGGGCAGGCACCCCTACGGCTGAAAAACGTGATGGTTGGTTCTACAAGACCGCCAATGAACTCAAACGAGACATTGGCCTCACCCGCCGTGGTTATGAGAAAGCCCGTAAATTCTTAATGAATCTAGGCATCTTAGATTACAAGCGAGCCGGCGTGTTCGCTAAAATGCATTACAAAATCAATACCAATAAGCTCACCCAGCTTATCTGCCAGGTTAAAGGCATTCCAATGCCTGATCCAAATATCACACAAGTCATAGACCGTGACGGCTTTAGGTTACCTAGTTGGATCGACCTACACCTCTGGCATGAATTTCTCAATACTCGAACAGCCAAAGGCAAAAAGCTATCGCACCAAAGCAAGCGCCAGCACCTCGAAGAACTAAAGAAGATCAAAAATCTAGATCAAGATGTAAAACAAAGAATGGCGGCCACAATCAAAAACGGCTGGAGAGGCTTTTATCCTCTTGATGGTAAGCAAGCCACAAGCGGCCCGCAGGAAAGCCTTGAAGACATTCTGAAGCAAGTCCTTGCCGAGCGTACGAAGCTGGCTTCTGAGTCTACTACAGGATCGACAAACGGCCCTCAACCAGCAAGAGACATTCTCCTCAGTAAATTCAAATAGCCTACAAAGGCATTTCTACGCCCATCTCGTACCCATTTCAAATAAATCATCAGAAAAAGACTAATATAGCGCCTATTTAGGCGTTTTTTTATATCCACGGCAAACGATCTATAAATACCCTACTTTTCTCAAGCTGAATCATTAATTCAACTACAAATAGCCCATCTAAAAAATCTCTCAATAAATCATATGTTTGTACATGTTCAACATTGTAGTTAGCACAAATAGAAGTAATTAAATTGTCCTAGTTCAAGACTAACTATACAGAGATAACTAACAGAGGTTACTTATACATACATATAAAGATCGGGCTTTTATTTTCCACAATAAAAAAAGCCACTATCAAAAATAGTAGCTTTGTAAAAATATAATTATGTATGATAAACGGCTGACTGCAAAACCTATCTAAAAATACGTTTATTTTTAGATAGGATTACCATAAATCAGGCACGCCGTAGGGCTCACCAGGATTTAGGCGTTAGAATTATGTATTGAAGTACTGCTTTGCACTCCTAATAAGATTTTTATGTGTCGCCACTATATCACCTGCTAGATCATGAAGCTGTCCTACAACCCTTTTAAAACGATCTGGTTGCTCTAATTCCCATTCGCATGGAACAGAACGATAATTTATATTTGATTCTAGTGACCACGTTTGAGTTGCTATTATTTTTAAATATTGTCCAATTTTTTCATGAAGTGACTTTTTTATCGCCTCCAAATTTAGCTCTATAAACTCTTTTTCTGGTACATTCCACTCATGATAAAAATTACGAATTGGATCTAGCTGGCTATTCAGGAATGAAAAACCGGCCATATTGTTTTCATCTAAGAATTTGATAACTCCATTTGATTTCAATAGTTCCATTAGCTCTTTGAATAAGTCCTCATCATGCTTCAATGCTTTATTTTCCTTGGGTTTTAACTGAGGATAATGCATAAAAAACTTGTCCTCATCTTCTGCCAAATTTTGACAAATATCATCCCAGAACAATAAACTTACAGTAAACAAATTTTGGGATTGTCTATCATCACTTACATTTCTTACTTTTTTTTGAAGATTTGCATCTCTGTCAGCAGTTGTTGCAATAACAAGTTCACTAATTAAAGGAGTAAACGATTCTGCATTTTTAATTTCATCCATGACAATTTGTTCAGTTATCCCTTTTGTCGTATTTTTGCATTGAACACCAACAAAACTTCCTGAAGAGTTATTTCCATATATATCAACACCATCCTGCCTTTGACCTTGTCGACCATTTCTAAATAACTCACTATTTGACCAACGAACTTGAAGAGCCGAGAGTGTAATATCTTCGAATTCATCCCAGTTTTTTGGAGTTGGGATATTTGAACTGCTTAAAGTTGGCATTTAGCCTCCTGTCCTAGTATTCATAACATTTTATGAGTGCGCATGCGAGTTTATTTAATGACCCAGAGAAGAGAATAGCTGCACATGATATTCTATACTATACAGTAGTCATTATCAGCTTAAATTGTACAGAAATAGTTGGTCATTCAGTGTAACAAAATGATTAATTATCCAGGCACACTTTAGTAAATTTTTCTTCTACATCGTACAATATTTTAAAAAAATCATATTCTAATATCTGTTCATCACTAACTCCAAGGTGCATTTGTGGGGAATGAAAAATGCCTTTACTTTTCTCTAACGCAATTATTTCTTTTGTGATGTTTTTAAATATATCTACTCCAGATGAGCTCCATTTTTTTTGACTATCATTAAAAAATTTATCTATCACATTATCCCCCAGGGCAATCACCCTCTCTCCTAAACTACCTCACCAATACTTCTCATTAATGAAGAAAATTGATCATTATCTTGTTTAAGTCGTTCAATGATTTGCCTGGCGGCAGTTTGCATTTCAGGAACTTCAATAGGGGCTGCACCTCTCTCAAATACTCCAGACAAGTGAGAGTACTCATTGTTAATTCTATCGATTAAAACTACCGGAATACTATTTTCACCAAAAAATGCACTAAGTGTTTTTTCAGTCATACCTTGATCTGGGTATCTGTAATACAAGTAAATTTCGAAAAACTTCCTCGCATTGTTAGCAAAATTGTAAAAAGTTACATAGTTGGTATCATTGATAGCCTCAAGAGAGGCACATTTATGGATCTGATGGAATAGATAATTAAATTCAGTCACATACTCTTTCAAGTAAGATGGCATTAAATGCAAAGTAGATTTCTTATCCTGTCTAACCACAACAAAGTATTCTTTATGACAATTTATCTTTTCTCCTGTAGGCGAGAGGTAACTACTCTTCAATCTTTTCAGGTACTTAAGAAAATCAAGATTATGTGTTGAAATAAATAACTGTTTAAACCTTCCCTTCTCGACAATTTCCGTATTTAGCAAACTATAAATAAAGAAGATATGATTACTATCGAGCGATGAAATAGGATCATCAATCCAAATAATAGGTTTAGAGTCTTTTGCCGCAACATCATCTAACTTGGCTAAAAAGTAGCAAAAAGCCAGCAAGCTACATTCGCCTTCACTAAGGTGATAAGCTTTCTTTCCATCACGTATCACTTCAAATCGGATGAGCTTGGTGTCCTTTTCTGGTCCTTCTCCTCTTTTAGCCTCTAACGTTAAGAATTGATGTCCGAAAAAATTATTCAGATATTCATTTACCTTTTTAGCCCCTTTTTCTTCGTCATTCAGTTCACGCTTCTTGGCCGTAACTTCTGCCATCTTTCTGGTAATTTCTACATTGATATCTTCCTGCGCTTGGTAAGCCTCATCACTCTTACTCTTTAGGACCTCAATTGAATCTAACTGCGCTTGGTAATCAATAGTAAGCAAGTAATCAGCGATCTCTTTCAATCTCAAGTCACATTTTGCCTTTGTTTGTTCATCTGCTAATGAGCTACTAAATAACTCTGATTTAGCACATAGCTCACTATACTCCTGCCAAACTTTTACTAATGTTTCGGTGCAATCAGTGGGGAGCTCAAATACTTTAACGTTTAAAATATCACCTTTTCGCGTCTTCAGTTGCTTGGCTAGCTCATCTAAAGCATACTGGTAGTTTTTAGTTGCGGCTTTTAATCTAAAGTCCAAAGCCGTAAGTTGTGAGTGAAACTTAGAATAAAAAACTGATTGATCAATGGTTAAGGCCGTATGAACCATTTGCCTATTGGCTTCTATCGTACTAAGTAGCTCGTCAATCGACTTTTCCAATAATTCTGACTCTTCGTCAAAATGCTTATCAAGCTCTGTCCACCGCCCAGCCGAAATCTCATTATCACAAAATGCGCATTTTTCATACTTATTTCGATGATGAGTACGGCCTTCATTTACCCAGCGGTTAAGCACTGCATCTTTAACTAACACCTGAATTTTGTCAGACTCGCTGATGGGTTTGGTAACCAACATTTTCACTTGCTGTACCAAGTTCAAAAAATTGAGCTTAGGTGAAGCAAAGCTGGATATTGCTGGCAAAACCTTTTCATAAATCAGCTTTTCGCACTGAACAACTTGCTCTGAATTTAATGGTTTATAATTCGATTGCTCTACAACCGTGATATCAGTTTTTAATTTGGTAATTGTGTAATTCTGATCACCAAAACGTCCAGGCTTATATCTAATACCAATATCTTTATTAGTAGCTTTTTCAGCCAGCTGCTTTTCAAGGTTATCGTTTGCTTGTTTATGCACATTGGAAGTTAAATTATATGTATCTATCGCCTGCTTTTTATCAGCAAACAAGCCTGTTTCTTGACCCTCAACATTAAATCCAAGTTCCGCTTCAATAGCTTCAATCTCTTTTTCGATCTTATTATTATCATCACCTAAAATGGCAAATGGCTCAATACTATCGTCTGGGTTCGTGATAAACCGAAGGTTATCTCTAATAAAATCTTCATTAAATACGCGAATGTGCTTGTCATGATCAGATAATGTTGCGAGAGTCACATCGGAGTTGTCAGTAAATTTTAGTTGAAACGAGGGCGTGCCATATTTATCAGATAAAGCGCCTATCTCTAGAGCACGCACAATACGCGATAGTGTCGTCTTACCGGAATAATTGCGACCATAGATAATGTTGATACCAGCAAAATTTTGGACGGCACCATCTTTTCTTTTTACTTCAGAGTCCCAGTTGAAATCGTCGAATACTCCGAGCCTTGTAATATGCTGAATTCTCCTTAACATCGTAAAACTCCTTAGTGTTTTGGGAATGGTAATCGTCCCATTTTTAAGCGTACTTATGGATGAAAGGGCTTAGCTATTGGCGTGGTGGTACACCGCCAATAGCTGTATTGGATTTTTCCTAAAAATACGAGAAAATTCTATCTTAAGGTACGTTTATTTTTAGGGGAATTACCCTAGCCTGACTCAAGTAAAGTTGTCTCCGAGAAACTCGGGGCGATTCAATATTTACTTATTAGAACGTTACTTTTAGCCCGTTCTTATTAGTCTCTAATGTTTTTATTTTACGTTGAATATTTTTAGGTATTAAATTTATATCTACAATATAATAACTTTTTCCCTTTTGTTTTAACGCTCCGACCCTCAACAACTCATCATATTCTATTGGTTGTTTCAGAGTTTCAAGCTCATTAAGAACATCTTCCAAATTCATTTTCAAACCCTTATAACGACACAGCAATTTTTTTAAAATTTAAGACTATAAAACATAAACTTAAGTAGTAATTTTTATCTTTAAAGCCTGATACAGGGGCTTCCCTTTACTTAAATAGTGATTAATACATACTCTGGCCCAGTTAAATTACTTTCTGAAGCTTGAGCTTGTCTAAGTAAAACGGATCGCCCCCCTATAACAGATCACTCTTTACTGGACAGTAACCAGTTCAGCTAATTTTGTCGCCACTACAGCCATAGAGTCCTCACTAGTATCCAATCCAGTTCGTGATGCTAGTAATGGACTTACATTACGGAGTGCCACATAAGTTGTATTATGTACAATTGGTATTAGCTGATTACCTGCTAAAAGTGCTGAGAGCTCTTTATCAGCAACACCCTCTTTAGGAAGTCTCTCCAGAAGAGCAGGCGTCACCAATACAAGTCCAATCCGCGAATTTGCTAAACCTTTATCGATAGCACGCATCATAGGAACGCCAAGACCAAGGTCCTTTTCGCTAAACCATACTTTAACACCTGCTTCTACTAGTAAATCATATAGCTCTTTCGCTACTCCTTGTCGATCGTCCCATGCATGGCACAAGAAAACATCGCGAAGATCAGGTTGCTCTACAGCTCGTGCTTCAACAGTTTCTCGAATAGGTGAGAGTGATTGTACTTGAGCTGCTGTATACGACACCGTAGAATTTGAGCGTGACCAACGAGGCCTTGAACTACTACCAGAACTTCTACTCGAGCTACTACTCGCCGAAACATAGGCCGATGAGCTACTACTATAGCCACTATATCTATTGCTACGGTAACGACATGCAGGACAGGCTGCGGCTGCAGCCGATGAAGTATGTCCCCTTACTGGTGCGGTACATCTTGCCATATTGAAATCCTCCTTTGTAAAGCATCATATTAATCCATATGGATAGTCACTGAAAAGACAATAGTATAACAACTGAAATAATAATTCCCATCTACTCCGAGAAACTACAAAAACATCCTCATCAAAATAAATCCTCCTTCGCAATCGGCGTTTGCCAATTAAAAGCTTTTGATTTGTCTTCAGACAACTTAGAAACCTCTTTAGGCATAATATTAGAAACCTTCACTTGTAAGGGTTGGCTTTCTATCTCTACACCATACGCATTTTTATCTATTCTAGTCTTAATAAAATAGTTCAAAGCCGTCTGGCTTATTGAAACATTATTTAAATGTAAAAATTCTAAAATTAATTTTTGAGTATAACCATGTTCTTTTAGTTTTTTAATGTCACTCAGCCAGGGATCTAACTTAGAACCTTTTCTACCAACCTTTGCGTTATCCATAAACTCATCAACAGTGACCATCTATCATCTCCTATTAAAAATCAACATAAATCTAAAATAGATCTATATATTATCTAAATTAATCCATAGAAAATCGATAATAACATACAAAAATCTAGTTTGATTAAAATAAATCTATAGATATCTACTTAATGATCTAATATAAATTTATTTATTATCCATAGAACTCGATCTTTATTGAAATATATTTATTTTTGGGAAAAGAAAGAACGTTTTTAACTAAACGCAGGATAGGCTGTCGCCGACAAAACGACCCTTTACTAAGGGTGTTTTATTCTGCTTCGCAGAAACGCCATAAACTGGCTGATTTAGAAAAGCTTCTAACCCTATTTACTTTTTCCTCCAAGCGGCTTTTAGATTGTCTAAGGCTAGGCCTCGCTATACAGAAGTATCAAACCGAGTTTACTTATTCATATATATTAAGGGTGCTACGCACTTTTTATTTTTATTTAAAAATAAACATGAGAATATAAACTATAAGTCATAAAAAATTTGCCTTAGCATTAGTCAAGCGTTATGATAAATGCTTTTAAAATTATAATAGGATTTAATTAGGATAATGAAAAAACTAATTGCAGGGCTAGTGTTGGCAGGAATGCTTAGCGGATGCGCTGAGTTGAATACTACTTTAGGCAGCATTAATTCTACATTAGGCCAAGTTAATAGTGCGTTAGGCGGTAACTCTTTAGGTAATAAAACATATAACGTTGGCAACCAATCAACCGGCCAATACGAAATACAAAATTTAAAGTTAACAGTAGAAGAGTTTGTGGGTGGGTACGGTATTCGCTATACAGGTAGGGTTGTAAACAAAACAAATAAAACTATTCGTATTTTTATTACTGCCCCTATAAACGAGCCTGATGGTGACCATTACGCTGTGACAAATACAGAGATTTTAGGAGTGCCTCCAAAAGGTGCCATAAAAATAGACAATTTAGAACCCTATGCTATTGAATGGGATAAAGGCCACAAAGTTGATATTGAAAAACTAAAGATTACGGTCACAACTTACTAAATTTTAAAGCTATATATTATAAAAAATAGCTTGTAATGTAGATTTAAAATCACATTACAAGCTATTTTTGTTTGATAGAATAAAGAGAAATGATTACAACTCTTATGGCGGCCCCGCCTTAAAGGCGTAAAGCGATCACACTGCTAATTCATTAACCACTTCAGCGACACTTTTAATACTCGTAATACTACCAATGCCCGTACCAAGCGAGATATAGCCTTCATCAGTATTCCCTTCTAGCATACCAATACGTAAGCCGCTCAAACCACCCATCATTCTGGCTAGCTCTTCTTTACTGGCACCGGCTTTATCCATAGACACTAATTGCTCTGCCAGCTTGCCAGGAAGCGAACGGTAGTAATCTGGGATCGTCCGAAAAAAAAGCACATCCAATCCGTTGGCATCAATAAGGTTGGGTTTAAGGGCATTCTCCATGCCTTGTATGACATCATCGACCCAATGCGCTACTTCTGTAGGCGTAAGGTCCTAAGTGCGTACGGCCTCGGTAATGTTGGCCTTACCCTTAATGATTTCTTTGACGAGTTCAGCTTTGTATTTATGGGTTTTACTAAATCAGGAAGATTTAAAAAGGCTAGATATAAGTCAAGCGAATGGTTGAATTTAGTTTTTTTACAAAAAATTTAGTTAACTAACTATTTAATTCAACAATAGTTGAAATATAAAAACATAAGGCGTATTATTATATTCATGGAAAAGAAAACAGCCACCCTAATTTTTGAATCGCTTGCTTCAGGTGTGCGACTCGATGTCTTTAAATGCTTACTCAGAAAAGGCCCTGATGGTATGGTCGCCGGTGAGATTGCTTTAGCACTAGACATTCCCGCAAGCAATTTGTCATTTCATTTAAAAGATTTATTACAAAAAAATCTAATCACCGTAGAGCAAGAAGGCCGTTTTTTAAGATACCGAGCCAATATCACTGTCATGAATGACCTAATTGGTTTTCTCAAGGCTGAATGTTGTATTGATAGCCCACGAAAATTTTGTTAATTTTTACCCATCATTTCAATAGTAGTTGAATTATCATAATGGAGGCCACATGAACGACAATCACATGGATGATTACCACAATATCATCACTCAATTGGAACTAAACCGCCACAAAAATCCAACTCACAGACCAAGAATCTTACTACTTTATGGCTCACTCAGGCAGCAGTCTTATAGTCGTTTTGCCATTGAAGAAGCGCAACGAATTCTAAATGCATTGGGTGCGGAAACGAAAGTATTTAACCCAGAGGGCTTACCTGTTGTATCAGAAGAGCAAGCCAACCACCCTAAGGTACAAGAGCTGCGTGAGTTATCTTTATGGTCTGAAGGGCAAGTATGGTGTAGTCCAGAACGTCACGGCAACATGACTGCCCTATTTAAAAATCAAATTGATTGGTTGCCCTTAACAGAAGGCTCTGTGCGCCCCACTCAAGGCCGAACCCTAGCCGTTATGCAAGTATGCGGTGGTTCCCAATCCTTCAATACCGTGAACGCTTTACGTATTCTTGGCCGCTGGATGAGGATGATTACCATCCCTAATCAGTCATCAATCCCCAAAGCCTACGAAGAGTTCAATGCCGATGGCAGCATGAAGCCTTCAAACTATCAAGACCGCCTAATTGATGTTATGGAAGAGCTAATGAAATTTACCCTTCTCACACGCACACAAAGTGATTATTTGGTAAATCGTTATTCAGAACGTAAAAGTGCTATCAATGAAGCATATACCGCTGTTGCTAAAGATTTAGCAAAAGTCTAATTTAGGAAAATATATGAATATATTATTTTTATGTACCGGTAATTCTTGCCGCTCTATTTTAGCAGAGGCACTCTTCAATCATAAAGCACCTATAGGCTGGCAAGCCATGAGTGCTGGCAGCCAACCAACTGGTACGGTTAATCCATACAGCTTAAGAATTCTTGAAAATCACGGTATTGATGCGACCGAATTACACAGTAAAACATGGAACGATCTCCCAAAGACACCTGATATAGCCATTACTGTTTGTGCCTCAGCTGCTGGTGAAACTTGTCCACTATATTTAGGTAAAGCCGTTAAAACTCATTGGGGTCTATCAGATCCAGCAGATGCCACAGGATCTGAACAGCAAATTTTAGCTGTATTTGAATCTACATATGCAAGCTTAAGTAATGGCATAGAAGCTTTTCTAGACCTGCCTTTGGCTACTTTAACCGATGACCCACAACAATTAAAGATTGAACTAGACTTAATTGGCCAGAATTTTTTCAATCAATCATTTCAATAATTCTACAAATATCAGAAAAAGGGCCTACTTATGGTTTGCATGACTCAAAAAAAGAAACTGTCTTTCTTAGATAGATATTTAACCTTATGGATTTTTGTCGCAATGGGGTTAGGCATTATTTTAAGCATGACTTTTGAAAATCTACCCCAAAAAATCAATAGCCTCACCATAGGTTCAACCAATATTCCTATTGCCATCGGCTTGATCCTCATGATGTACCCACCACTTGCTAAAGTAAAGTACGCAGCATTGCCTAAGGTCTTTTTAGATAAAAAAATACTGGTCATGTCGTTAGTTCAAAACTGGCTCATCGGCCCTGCCTTAATGTTTGTTTTAGCGGTCATTTTCCTGCGTGACTATCCTGAATACATGACGGGATTAATCTTGATTGGCTTGTCACGGTGTATTGCCATGGTTTTAATTTGGAACCAGCTCGCTGAAGGTGATAATCAATATGTCGCTGCTCTTGTAGCATTTAACTCTATTTTTCAAATCTTATTTTTTAGTGTTTTTGCTTGGTTCTACCTATCATTTCTACCCCCATTATTTGGGCTAGCGGGCAGCATCATTGATGTCGGCTTTACCACTATTGCACAAGCTGTCTTGATTTATTTAGGGATTCCATTTGTCGCTGGATTTTTAACACGCCGTGTTCTTGTTAAAAGAAAAGGTGAGCATTGGTATGAAACCGTCTTCTTACCAAAAATCAGCCCAATAACCTTAGTTGCATTACTATTCACTATTGTCGCGATGTTCAGCTTAAAAGGTGGTGAAGTTGTTAAGTTACCGTTTGATGCCCTATTAATCGCGGTTCCCCTCGTCCTTTATTTTGTCATTATGTTTTTCACCAGCTTTGTGATGGGAAAACTCTCAGGAGAAAGCTATGCAAAAGTCACTGCTATGGCCTTTACCGCCGCCGGCAACAACTTTGAATTAGCCATTGCCGTTGCCATTGTTGCTTTCGGCTTGGCCTCTCCCACTGCTTTTGCAGCCGTAATTGGCCCACTGGTTGAAGTACCCGTATTGATTGCTTTAGTAAGCGTGTCCTTATGGCTTAAGAAAAAATATTTTAACTAACCTTCTCTTTAGGCTTGGAGTATTTTATGAAAAAATTCAACTATTTGACCCTTTCCTATGCTGCTCTTCTGGCGTATGTGGTGCAGAAGTAGACAATAAGCTTGTAACATTTGCTTCTGATGTAGATTGGGCAAAAAAACAAAACATTACTATTAAACGCTTCAATTTAGCACAACAACCACTCGCCTTTATTGAAACCAAAATTGCTGGTGATTATACACAACAGCATGGCACAACCCCAATTGGAAGAAAACCCTACTGAAGTATTCCCAGAAACACTACCCTTACCAACCTTTGGAAAAACACCATTTAGCGAAAGTTTTTTAATCAGATTCTTAGTGACTAAAAAAGCCAGGCTTTGCACCCGTTAAGGTACAAAGCCTGGCTTCGTTTTAGATCAGATTAAAATTCAAAAAGGGGAACCCCGTTATCGTTCTAAAATAGAATCAGGGCCAGTATCTTGGCCCTGTTGTTGAGACGGTGCTAAATGTTGCTGTGCTGCTTCGAATTGATCTTGTGCCTTGGTTTTAAAGTCAGCCTGAGCGGTTTCCTTGGCCAGGTTACTGATGATCCTGGCTTCGGCCTTATGCCCCTGCTTGTATAGCTCTTTGGCAATTTTGCCGTACTCCGTCACAATAATGCCCCGCGTTTGCAGGGCATTTTTAATAAAGGGGTGTTTGGGTTGGGTGTTGGTTTTTAATGCCTCAATCAACTCCCTGGCCTCTTGCCTGGCAACAATGCCCACAGCACCACGGCCACGGATTTGCCGCTGAATGCCAGGCTCACCCTTCTGGGTCTTGCCTCGATGCACGCGCCTGGTAGCAGCGCACAGTACGCCTTCGTCACGGAGTTTTTCAGCAAACCGAACCCGCCATTCAAACAGGTCATTTTTGCGGGGATTCATGCGTTGGCCAAACTCATCACGCATCAACACACAAACGTGGACGTGAGGGTGCTTTTCATCTAGGTGTTGCACAAACATGTACTGATGCCCTTCAAACTGTTCTTTGGCAAACTCGCGCGCAGCTGCCTTAACTGCATCAGGGTTGGTGCCTGGCGGCATCGACAGCACTACGTTCAAAGCTTCTCGGTATTTACTTTCATCAGGAATGTTTAAACGCTGCCACTCCTTAGTCATCGCTTCAATGGCCTTTTTGCCATTGATGATCTCACCGTCTTGAGTTTCAAAAGCCAGCTTACCGTTGCGGCTGATGTAGCTTAAATGGCCACGCACGCCATTCATGCCGTTTGAGGCGCCCTTACGCTTAGGGATTTTAACCATAACCTCAGGATGCTTTTGTGCGGCAGCTCGTAAGTTGGTCAAGCCGCTATTGGGCTTAAGTGGCTTACCTCCTCGTGAGCCTCTACCACCCTTGCCACCAAGAGGTAGGCCATCGGTCTTTTTACCAACCGCACGAGTCTGGTAGCCTAAGAACCAGTGATCAATATTTTTACTTAGGGCATCCATTAGCCAAACCTCCGTCTATTGGCCAACAGCACGTCACCCACCCTTTTTGTATGCTCATCAATAAAAGTATGCAGCTTGGCAATGTGGTCACTGGTGAGGTTTACGCCCTCCATTGCATTAAGCTGTCGAGCGATCTGATTAATGTTGCGGCCGATCCGCAATAATTGGCCATTGGATTGATACAGCACCTCTATTTCTTTAACCGACAAATTGGGGTGCTTGGTAATGTAACCACGAAGAATAGATACCAACATCATGTTGGGTGAGAGGCCATGCTGCCGTGAAGCTGTAAATAAATACTGGCTGTCATGGGCCCCTAGCTTCACCTCTAAACGATGTTTTGACTCGGCTTTAGGCACTTCCTTTGCATCACCCTCAGCCAACAATGACAGCAATAACTGCTTGGCCAACAGCGATACACTATCTTTGCCTAAGCGTTCTGCGGCCAAGCTCTTTAACTTTTGGTAATCCGTTTGACTGATACCATGAACTTTAAAATTAGCCATGTTTTGCTCCATTTCTATCGCTCAATAAATAAATCATCCTGGCCCCCAATAAGGTTATCGTTTCCCTTAAGCTGCCCTAACACAGGCTGGTGCTTGGCCACCTCTGATTCATAAAAATTAGTCCATGCCGTTACTTTGTGATCCTCTGGCAAGCTTTGAATGAGCCGCCCAACGTTGTATTCCAGCACTCTACGGTTGCGCTGCTCGGCAGCAGATAAAAACACGCTCTGTTCTAAGTAGCTTGCTTTTGCCGCAGCCAATCGAGCCTCTTCAACGGTTGGCTGCGGCACCGGTGCTTGAGCTTGCTCCAGGCCTAGCACATAGTTCTGGATTTTTTGGGCATCGCGGGTCGCGTGAATGATCTCCATCGGATCATTCTCCAGTGCCTTAATCCAGCTTTGAACATAAGCCAGGTGTTGGCCTGGATCATGCTCTAAGCCCAACTCACGATTGAGCATCATCGATGCAATCTCGGCCCGCAGCTCTTCTTTGGCGTAATTATCTGAGCCAAAGCCACCGCTCATGTCTCTGTCTAGGCGATCTGGATGCCCCGTCCAGTGTCCTAATTCATGTAATGCTGTGGCGTAATAAAGGCTGGCATTTTGAAACTGCTTTTGTTCGGGTAAAACAATATGGTCTTTAGTCAGGCTGTAATAAGCCCGATCGCCGGCCTCATGCTTAATGTCGGCACCCGATGCTTTTAAGAGGGTTTCAGCCGGATCATCCGGCACCCAATCCATTGTTAAAGGGGTACGTTCCCAACGAGGCAGGCCGTCTATTTGCTCACCGTTGAACACGGTAAAGCCCTTAATAAAGGGCCGCTCCAGCAAAGAAAACACCTTGATCGGTTTACCTTGATCGTCCTTCAGCGGTTTGCCCTGGGCATCGGTCTTGGTAATCTCCCTATGGGTAATCAGCTTAATCAGGCCCACCCCTTTTTCACCTTTACGCACCTGGCAATCAATGGATTTGGCTTGCTTGTAGGTCATCCAACGAGGGTCTTCACGCATTTGCACCGACAGCATGAGGCTATTGGTGCCGCTGTAGCGGTTGCCAGTGGTGTGGTTGTAAGGCAAGTCCTGGCCATCGGCTGGCGACCAAGGCTTTAGCCAAGGCGCTGTGCCCTGGCGTAACTGCTCAATTATTTTTTGTGCCAATTGATCGGCATAGCCTTGCTGTGTGTTTTTTGCTTCTGCCATTCGCCTTCCTTTCAGCCATAAAAAAGCCCCCAGCTAAGCTAGGGGCGTTTAACGTTTAAAAGTCGTTTCTACGATGTTGGCTGATGCTCTGCCCACCCATCCAAGGTTAAAAAGTCTTTAACCACGGCAGGGGTGTCTGGGTCGTCTAAATAAGCCTTCATGTCTTCATAAGAAGTATTGGCACGCCAATAAGCCTCAATCTGTTCTTCAGTCATCTGCTCAAAAGCCCGCGCTTCATCAGCAGTTAAATCATCTTCATACGCGGCATCACCTGGCATTAAAAAATCGTGTTCGATTGGTTTCGTCATAACGGGGCTCCTTATCGTTCAATGTCGGCGTCGCCGGCACTAGGGTTAAGATCATTTAACGATGGTCCTTGACCAACGCTCGGGCCGCCATCAATGGCCTGCTCTTGCGGAATATACATCGGCGCCGGCAAATCCAAGCGGCTGCCTTTCATGTGGGTCACAGTGCTTTCATAAAAGTTTTGGATGGCCTGAGCTTTGTCTGGCTCATTTAAACCCTCAATCGACTGCATGGTGGCGCGTTCATAAAAGGCCAGCTTTTCACGCTGCGGCTGGCTTAATTTTTCAGCCTTGGCCATATAGGCATGTTTGGCCACCATGAAGTCAACGTCTTGATTTTGACCTGGCACTGCTTCTGTTTGGGACGTATTGCCTGGATCATGTGGCAAGTCCTCAAAAGGCACATCATAAAAAGCCGCGTCATCATACGGCGGCAAGTCGTCCATTTCTGGCAACGGTGGGGTCAAGCCGTCGGCTACCGGCTCTGGAGTCGCCGTGGCTGCCGGTGCCTTTTCTGGCTGTGGCTCCGGCGGTGCATCCGGTTCGTTCTGGTCAACGGCCTGAGACCGTTCGGCTTCTGGCTCGATCTGATTTAAGGACTGCTCCGAGCGTAACTGCGCCACTAGGTCTAGATCATCTTTGGTCGGCTTATAGCCCTTGATCTTGATGCCCTGGCTTTCCGCTGCGACATACATCATCCGTTTAAAATCGGGGGTGCCTTTGATGGTAATCCCCCCTAAAAATAAACGTACTTTAAGATAGAATTTTCTCGTATTATTATGAAAAAGGAATTCTATATAAAAGTATCTCGATACACCGACAGCCAAATCATGGCCATCCTCAAACAAGCTGAAGCAGGTCTGTACTGTTGCCTTCTTATTGGGTGAAAATAAGAATACAGTGCAGCGGATCATGAAGCTAAAACACTGGCAGTGTCGGCAGCGGCTAATAGGCTTTAGGCCGAGGGTGCCCAGCAGCGTATCCGAGGCGTTCACGCCTAATGAACGCTGGTCAACCGACATTGCCCGAGTTTGGTGCGGTGACCAGGATCGTTGGGCGGCCTTAACTTTGGTGATGGATTGCCACACTAGAGAATTACTGGGGTGGAGCCTAAGTAAAAACGGCAATGCCAAGTCTGCCGTAGCTGCCTTAGAAGACGCCTTATTAAATCGTTATGGCACATTAGGCCAGGCCACTACTGGCCTGGCTCTTCGGAGCGACAACGGTTTGGTTTTTACTTCTAGGTTGTACACCACAATGGCCTATCAATATGGCCTGACTCAAGAGTGTATACGTCCGCATAAGCCGCAGCAAAACGGCATGGTTGAACGGCTTATTCGAACGGTCAAAGAGCAATGCTTATGGTTCCATAACTTTGAATCACTCAGTGCTGCCAGGCTAGCCTTGGGCCGTTGGTTTCAATTCTATAACCATGAGCGGCCGCACCAGGCTTTAAAGATGAAAACCCCCTGCTGAAGCGTATGCTTTAGCAGCTTAAGTTGTGCAGAAACTGCTGAGTCATTACACTCACGCCATCGGTAAATTATGGATCCTTGACATAAACCCCTGTTCAATCAGCCAAAACCCAGCCTCACTACGGCGTAAACCCAGTTTCTTCGAAGCCAAGAACCTGCCACCTTTTTTGAAGCCAGCTACCTCATCAACATGATGAACGCAACTTAATTCTATCGCTTAGATCAAACCACCCACTTGCAGCCAATGCACCATTTGAAAAAGCTCATCATAGTCTGCTATTTTCTCTATGACTTCAGGATTGTTCTGGTATTGCTCTTTGACCTCGGCGATTTGTTGATCTAAGCCACGACAGGCGTCGGCCAGTTTCTGTTCAGCGCTTTCGGCGTTATCCGACTTTACCTCACTCATGGCCTCAATCACCCGGCCACAGCCATCCGCACGCTGAATTAAAGCTTGCACGTCTTGTGGATAAGCCGTTTGTGCCCATACAATGGGCATGGCCGCCAAGCCCAGCAGGGCAATGACTATTTTAAATTGCTTCAATAGATTCATATCATTAAACTTTTTTAAAATTAGTGACCGACCAAGCCATGTATACCCCTTCCGGCCAAAAGAAACAGCCTAGTCGACCGCTGTTAATGGGGTGATTACTGCTTGCTATATTTATTGACTATTTAGCCTTAAATCTTAGCTGCCGAGGCCTTTTTCTGTAATACTACCATCGACTGCCGATACCTTTATGTGGCCGTTCATGATTATAAAGCAATAGCTACTCAGTGACATCGTCGTGATATAAATCTCGGGACACAGAAAGCTTTAAAGGGAAAAATGGCAAAGAGTTATCTAACCATGAGGCTGAATACTGAAAAACAGGTTGATGACCACCCATCATTAACATTCCAACCAGTCGATGTTCACCATAACGATGGTTTGTTGTTTGCAGAAGACATGCCTCAATTTTACCGGTCTTCTGTCAGTGTATCCCTTAGGTGAAGTACCGTCCCGTAGAGCCGCCGAAGTAGGTTCTATTGAGCCAGATGAAGCAGGCAAAAAGCTTGTGGCTGTCGACCACGCTTTTATAGGAGACAGAGCACTCTTGCCTGCGCTGGCTCAATAGGTTCTGCTGAGGGCAGTCACGAAGTGACCGGGGATCAGGGTGGCCTTTTCTTTGCTTCGTTTCTTTTGGCCACGCAAAAGAAATGACGTCGCCTTCGGCGAAACAAACGCTCAAGTTAAAGCCCCGCTTACCTCAAGGGCACATCTCACAACCATTCATGCTTCGGCAATATCGCTATTGATCAATCGTTGGGTTTCGCCCTGTAGGGCGCCATCATTTCTTTTTGATGTCAAAAAGAAACGAAGCAAAGAAAAACCACCCCACTTTATCCGCCCGCTACGCGGGTGCCCTCGTTGGCCCGCACGTGGCCGGCGGCAAAAACTCATATTTGAGCCTTCGGCCAAATACTCAAACAACTTTGCCTTAAAGCCCCGGCCCCGCACGAACCGCCTCGGCGGCTAAAAGGGGAACGGTACTTCACCTAAGGGCAAGCGCGGTGAGTTTAAAATATTTTAATTTCAAGCTAGGTTTTATTCAAACAACAAACCATGGTTTGCTACAGGGTGGCAAGGGCAGATGATACGTCATGCCACAGCGGAACGGTTTTCGTGGTGAGGTGCAGCCTACGTCGCCTTAGTTTTGTCGTGACATGAAGCATTAAGGCCGTGGGTAGGCTGCGCTTTACCCACGCTACGGCAGGTGAGCGGTATAAGCATGCGATAAGCCAAGTAAAAACCATCGGTTTCTCACAACATAAGCTGTTAAAGCATACGCTTCAGCAGGGTTTTCCATCTTTAGGTGCGGCCGCTTATGGTTATAGAATTGAAACCAGCGGCCCAAGGCTAACCTGGCGGCGCTGAGTAATTCAAAGTTATGGAACCATAAGCATTGCTCTTTGAGCGTTCGAATGAGCCATTCAATCATGCCGCTTTTCTGCGGTGTCTGCGTTGGAAGCATCGACCCACATGTGAATGTTTTTTATGGTTAAAAATTAAAAAGAGGGCTTCATGATCTATATCAGAAGCCCTAAAGGAGAATCAAACAAGCTATAAGAAATTTAATTAAAAATTAATTTATATTAATAATACACGCCATTTAGCCATCAGCCTTAATACTCGTTAAACTCCATCACAATGGTTGCCGAGGCAGTAAACTCTCCAAGCGGAATATCAGATCCGCTGGTAATTGGTGCGGCGGTTAGGTTCCATGTGCCTGTATTACCTTTTGGCATCGGCGTGAACGTATTTGGCTTCACGACCACTCCGTCATGTTTCACCACCACGCCAAGATTATTTGACGTAGTATCAATATAATCGCTATTAAAAGCTGCGGGGCGAGCAGACAGGCCTAACTTGATGCCTTTAGCCACGCCAGCGTCAAAACTACCTCCCGTACACGAATAAGACACAGGAATTGGCTCAATAAACTTACTGCCATCCAAACTTGTCTGAGGTATGTCCTTAAAATCCACCTCAATTGCCTTCTGATTATTAACCACACACTTATCTGGCACCGTTAACATTGACGTTTCAATAACCACTTGGGCCATGGGCACTCCTCCAAATATTGAGCTGGCCCCCATACGACCATATAGGCTCACAATCTCCCTCATGTTAACGTCAATACCATTAATAATTGGTTTGCGTAACTTAAAAGTAACCGTACCCTTTGAGCCTGTATTAAACTTGGCACGCCCTGTCGGAGGTGTCCCAGGATAATTACACATAAAACCTGGCCAGGTCCAACCACCAGCTCCCTCGTTGGATAAGTCAGGGTATGGGATAACAACGTCCTTCCGCACGCCCCCCCCCATATAAATCTCAACCTTCACGTCAATATACTCATTTAACTTCAGGTAGCCATCTGCACTATTGGCAAGAATATCAGAGGGCATTAAAGAAGTAACGGCTCGATAGTTTACAGGCCCATTATAAGTTTGGCCTTGACGGGCACAAAGAATTTGTGCGTCATACCCCGCCTCGCCGACCCCCCTATCAAATGGTTTGACTATTGTTGAGCCGACCACATTCGATAACTCGCCATTACCTAGATTAAGTCGATAAACATGGGGGCTCCCCCCTATTGCGACAATCTCGCCAGCTGACCATGCCACGCTGCTGAGTGCCCCAGCCATAAAGATAATCAATAACCTTGTTTTATTTTTTAATGTTTTCATCACTTGTATTCCAAAGTAAAATTCGTGATTGCCTGAAACTCACCCGCCTCAATGTTTTGGGCCGCGATGGCGCTAGGGTGTCCTTCAACGCGAGCGTGAAACTTAAGGACATTACTGCCCGCATTTAAGCTTTGGGCTTCCGTCCATTCACCTAAATTTAAGCGCTCGTCTGAATTCTCTTTCGCAAATAAGGCAATACCAATGCCTTCGGTTCCAGTGACAGCCAATCGACCGGGCAGTGATAGATCACCATTCCCCGTGAACTTGACTGAAACATCATGGACGATATTCAAATCACACTCTTCCAATGCAATTTCAAAGGGATACTTCCGGCCATGACCATATTTGTAGAGGGTTTTAAGATCAACGGTGTCTAAAGGCACCCTTTGATCATCTGAACCCAGAGCAATGAGGCACGTTTTTTTCACCACATTCCCCCTAAACTTGATCTCGGCACCAATCAATTCGGAAGGGTTATCAAGTGGGCCGGCAGCGTAGACACCATTCATCAATAAATAAGAACCGATGATGGCCAATAAATAAATCTTCATCATTTTTCCCTTTATTTATAAGTAGCTGACCCGAATGTTCACCACAGATTGAAACTCACCGCCGCGTACGTTTTCTTGAGTCGACTCTAATCCAGCATAAAAAAGCATCTCGTTTTCACCTGGGTTCAATAAATACGCTTTATTTCGCGTATTTAAATCAATCTTCCGCCCGTTTCGGTCCATAAATCGCACCCCCACGCCTTGGGTTTGGCCGTGGACTTTTAAGAGCTGTCGGTTTGCCCCATCCTCTTCGCCCACAAAAGCCAAGGTCGCACCGTATTGGCCATTCATAAATAAATCAGTGGCAACCCCATCGGCCCTAGCCTCAAACTGGCGCCCTAATTTAATTGGCCCCGGCTCACCGTAGGCACCCTGTAGGCAGCCAGAAAACTTAAGCCGTATCGGCACGAGGGCGCTGCCTGAACCCGTTTTATGAAACGCCCGCGCACTAAGTGCACCCAAATCAATGGACTGTTCTACGGTGTCCATGTGCATTTCACAAACGCTGCTCATCAAGGTACCGGTGATGCGAACCGTGCCCATAGTGCCTGATATATAATCGTCTGGCAGCTGGGCGGCGTTTAGGCAACCGCTAAAGCCCAATAAAAAACCAAGCAGGGTCTTTTGGTTCATAATTACATCCTTTAATCGTTACAATAAGAATTACTTATTTATCTTTATCTGCACCAGGCTTCGCCACACACGCTTGTTGTGCGTCACAAACAAACTTAAGTTCAGGGTGACCACCATAGTCATTGATGTAATCTAAAACAAAGGATGCTGGTGCTGGCGCTTGCAGCGTAATCGTCTCCGTAGACAGTGGCGGCAGCATAAGGCCTTTAAAGCCTGCAATGTCTTTGCCCCCTTTTGCTCTAAAATCATTGGCAAACCCGGTCATCACGACATAAAACGGCGTGGGGTTGGTGGCAATTAGCTGATTGCCATTGCGCTTAAAGGTTAGCTGTTCCTGCCAAACCACCCCTCTCTTAGGCACAATGGCTTCCGGGCGATAGAAAAGCTTGACGCGCGTTTGTAACGCTAATTGCAAGACGTTCATCTTGTCGCTTTTCGGCGGTATTTCACGCACGTTAAAATAGAACAGGCTTTCACGATCTTGGGCTAACGCAGCGGCTTCTGGCAATGTGGTCACGCGGATCACACTCTTACTGCCGGGCTCTAGGCGCTGCAATGGCGGCAAAGCCACCAACGGTGATGAAATCTTTTGATAGTGTTCATCCTCTAGCCAAGTTTGAGCCAAGAATGGCAGCTCTTTATTGTCATTACTGAGGTTGATGCTGACAGACTTCATGTCCGCAGAATAGATAATGCGCGTGCGGTCGATGGTAATGGCTGCCTGAGCAGCCGTACTGATCAGCAGCCCTAAAATTAATGCCCAACTGAATGGCTTGTTCATACGTACTCCTTTTAAATAAATTACTGACAGGTCAGTACCGTTTTCGAAAATGCCACCGACGCCGCTGGAACGGTAATTTGGCATTGCTGACTACCGCCCCATACTACGCTTAGGCTTTCGTGCTCTTGCACGCCAGATAAGTAAACCAATCCCCCATCGGTCAACACCGCAATGGTTTTACCTTGATCATTCATCACCGTAGCGCCAAAGGGCGGTGGCGTTTCACCATCGGCCTGAGTCACGGTCGCTAACATTTTCAAGCCTTTCACCACATCCATTTTGCGGTAGCCAATGGCCCCTTCAGTTAGGGTGCTGCCGATGGTAGCCAATGGTGCTTCGACATCATCAGCCATACGATCAACATCAATACGCGTATAGGTATCACTGTAACTTGCCACATCAGGAATCACGGCTTTACCAAAGTAGTTACTTACCGCGACCCCATCATTAATAGGCACGCCTGAAACCTTTCCTGTATCAACAAATACGCGAGCGCCACCACCAATGCTATTTGGGTGTAAAGCCACCCCTTTAAGCGTAGCGGTGATCCCACCACGAATTTCCAAGCCAACGCTTTGATAGCCTTTTTCCTGCCAGTCTGCATTCATCCCCACTGTCGCCAATGAGGTTTGACGGCTGACATACCCACGAACATTGGCATGCTTATCAGAGTTAACACCTGCTGAAACCTGCCAGTTGTTATACCCTTCACCCCCACTTAGATTAGCGTTGTGTGACACTTTGCCATCATGACTGGATAAGCTATAACCAATACTCGTGCGACGTTGTGTTTGCATAGGAACCGACATATTCAGCATAAAGCCTTTGCCGTTATCACCATTTTGTTTATTTTTATAAGCGCTAAAGGAGGTCGAGATATTTTTTACCCCACCAATATCAAACAGCTTGCTCATAGAGAGGCTCTGTTGCTCACGCGCGCTGTTGTCCCAATAAGTCTGGCGGGTATAACTTAAGTATGCAGTAATAGACTTACGTGGATCTGTCGGCCAAAACGTTTTACTCGCCGTCACGGTGTATAGCTCTTTATCCTTACGCAGTTCATCATTCCCGTTACGCCTGTTGCTGAGGAACTGAGATACTGTCATAAACTGTCGTTCAGAAAATCGATAGCCAGCAAAGGTAATTTGCCCATGCTGTTCGTCAAACCGCTTGGCATAGTTAAATCGGAAAGAATGGCCAGTATATTTTTTGCCATTGTTCAAATGGGCATTGGATTGGGTCACGTCAAATGAAACCGCCCCTAAAAAGCTTAAGTCTCGGCCAATACCCATTGCCACAGAGTTATAATCCTCGCTGGCAACCGCCCCCCCAAACAGTGACCATGAGTTACTAGCACCCCATGAAAAATCACCGGTGGCAATGAGTGGCCCTTCGATGTCGTGATTAAAATCTGAAGGCCGACCGATAGATACGTTATAACGAATCTGACCTGGCCGGGTTAAGTACGGAATGCTGGCGGTGCTGACTTCAAACGTTTCAAGACGCCCGTCATCCCCTTCGATGGTGACTTGCAGCTTACCGCGAACGGAGCTGCTTAAATCTTGAATGACAAAAGGCCCGGCGGGCACGGTGGTTTTATACACCACGCGGCCTTCTTGGCTCACGGTAACCGTTGAGTTGGTGGTGGCCACGCCTTGTACCTGAGGTGCATAGCCTTGCAAAGATGGCGGCAGCATCCGCTCATCAGACTTAATATTGGCACCGATGTAGCGGAAGCCATCAATCAAATCCGAGTTAAGATACTGCTCCCCGACCGTTAACTTGGCGGCAAGGCCAGGCAATGCCCTATAGGCGTAAATTTGTGTCCAGTCAAAGTCACGACGCGTTTGGCCGTTTCTATGCTGCTCAGAAGCCTGGTAGTCACCTCGCAAACGCCAGGCACCAAGATTGGCACCGACGGTACCGTAGGCACCAATGTCCTTAGTACGCTCACCCCTATGTGGCTTATTAGTCCGAACCGTAATGTTGTAATCCAACATGCCGCCAGCAATGCCATCATCCCAAAGCTCAGGTGGCGTCCAATCGGGGTCGCTGTATTTTAGCCAAGCCTGCGGCACATTAATGCGCATTTCGGCCTTGCCTAGGTTGGTTGTGACGGTCAGGCCTTCGATTTCAGAAAGGTCGGCACATTGGCCATCCTCCGAAAATTTTACTAACGAGCGCACATCATCTTTAAGTAACATCTTAGGAATAATGCCGACGGGGATACAAGCCATGGTTTCTGGGCTGTCAGCATCAATGCTAAAATAATTTATTCGCTGTTGTGGTAAGGCGTGCTTATTAATATAGACATCTAGAACATAAACACCGGGCATCACGTAGCCAACTTCGGAGAATCTAGATAAATCAACGCTATCACGTTCCCCAACATCCAAGATGTCAGTATTGAACTCAACTGAAGCATTGGCATAACATGCAGAAAAAGCCATTAAAATACTTGCAGTTATTGTTTTTAAATTGATTGATAGTTGAGGCATACAGATTAAACCTATCTAGAAAGTAAAGGGCTAGGAAATTAGTGAAAACATAGGTCAATACATGTTTCAAATCTAAAAATAAGACACCACAAATTGTAGTAACGCCTGAAACTCACCTGCTTTTAAAGGTTGCTGATTAAATTTTAATTCTGTAAAAAAGTGAATGCTGTTGTCACCATTGACTAGCTCATAGTCGTTATGGGTTTCACCTAAAACAATATGCTGTTGATTGTGATTAAGTAGCTTAATACCTAATCCTTCAGCACTACCGCTCACGCCCAAGAGACTTGAATCATAGGGATCGGGTTGGCCATAAAACACAATGCTCGCTTTACGATAAACGTAACCAGGCTTGTTTTGACTGGCTAAGGTACAATCTACTAACTTAATGTCGAAGGCCTTATGTGATTGCAGCCCATTACTTTTGGCTGAAACCACGCCGTAGCTCAACGTTTGGTCTCTGCTGTTGGTGTCAATATTGCAGGGCACCTCAACAATCTCACCATTAAAATCAACCTGCCCTCTTCCTTGGTGACTGGCCCATCCCCAAGCGGGTAAAGAGATCATGATCAAGCCGGCACAAGACAGAAAACGGATGCTCATAATTGCACTCCAAAAAAGCACGGCATGCACCGCATGCCGTGCTTTATTAACGTTTTATTGGTACGCTAGGGTAAAGGTAGTGGTGGCAGTAAAGTCACCAGCAGTCACGTCAGCAGCAACGTCATTACCTTTCAAGTGAGCAGCAAATTTCAAGGTTTTGTCACCGTCAACCATGGCGATGGCATCAGTTGCGGTACCCAATTTGATTGCTTTGTTGGCATTGTTCACGTCAACCAATTTCACACCAGCACCGCCAGCAGTACCAACCAGTTTCAGCAAGTCAGCATCTTTAGCATCAGGATCACCTGCAAACGTTACTTGAACAGATTTCAGAGTGTCCATGCTGCAGTTTTCTAACTGGATGTTAAATGCACGTGGCGTAACTGAAGTTTTGCCTTTATCAAGTTCTTTGTTGCTTACTTGACCCATAGGAATACGTTGATCTTCTGAGTCAGGGCTTACAGAACAAGGTGCATCAATGATTTCACCGTAGAATTCAACTTGACCACTACCTTGGCCAGCTGCAAAAGTGGTTGAAGCAAAACCGGCAGCCAACAAAAGACCCATTAGTTTATTAACGTTCATAACATTTCCTTAAATATAAAATTACAAATAACATCTACTCAAAACGTAGACAATTCTGGTGACACCACTACAAAATGACAATTTACTAAAAATTGCCAGAAAATCATTTATAGGCTTACTCTGGACAAAGAAGGCAAAATAACTTTTGAGCATACTCATCAATGAAGATACAAATCCATTTCCCCTAGTGCTATTTCAATTTCATGAATGGATTTTTTGCCCAATGCCGGCAAAATCAATAATTCTGATTTACTCTTTCTCACCAGATCCCCAATCGTAAAAATATTGGCGCTTGATAACGCTTTATAACTTCGATTAGAGATGCCTAACTTTAAAATGGGCATTTGATCTAAATGCTTTCTGGTTTCATCTTGTGGAATGTTTGGGGCCCTCTTCCAGTTATGCCAGCTGGATTCCAAGTGCCACAAAGAATTGTCATCACAAAATGCAAAAATAACTGAATCTATTTTTTCAACCTTAACAATTCTTCTCATTACGACCCCCTATTCCACAACAAAAACCACAAAGGAATAAAAAATTAAATGTCACAAACCACCGTTATTTTCACACTTAATTTCTTAAAAATTAAATCAAATGATTTAAAATCAACAAAAACAAACTAATTTAGTATTTAACTTTGTTACCGAAATAACAGAAATCTCGTTAACCAATATTTACATATGGTTAACGAACATTAACGAAGTCGTCGGTATAATGGATTTCCTAGTCAAGACGAACAGTCTCTAGGCGAATGAACAAATATCGTGATAAATCATCATGAAACGATGATTTTTAAAAAAATGATGATGTTTGATAATAACTAAAAATATCAACTAGTTACTATTATTTGATGTTTTGTGTAACAAACGGTGGTTTTGTAGCCACTTTCAACCAATTAAATCCCATTATTACGCTATAAAATAAATCAACCTTTTTAAATTTTATACTTATTAATCAGTGTATTACTGCCCCTCTAAAACCGCATGGCTTACCCATTGCCTTCACACAGACTCAAAACAAAAATACATTGGCATCAAAATAGTGGCTAAATACGAAATTTGCCAGCCTGGTGTAAATATTTTTACATAAAATATAATTTTAAAATGTTTGTTTATAATCTATAAATTAATCCGTTTATCATGTAAGATTTATTACAGAGACTCAGCAGCCTCACAGGCCTATACGATCAAACTCGCCACCCTCACAGCAACCGTAATATCGTTACGTAGATTCAGCCGCTTTGCTTTTATTTAAAATGTTATAAATAGTTTTTTTGGAGACCTGATACTTAAGTGCCAGCTGGGCAACGGGCGTGCCGGAAAGCTTTATGTCGTTTAAAAGCGCTTGCACCTGCAGCTCATTAAGCTTAGGCTTGCGCCCGCCGATGCGCCCTCTTAAGCGTGCGGCCTCTAGCCCAGCAAACGTTCGTTCACTGATTAGGTTTCGCTCAAACTCAGCCAGTGCCGCAAAAATATGAAAAATAAGCCGACCCGTATGCGTGTGTGTGTCTATTTGTTCTGTGATGCTTTCAAAATTAATCTCACTGGCTTCTAGCTTGTTCACAATGTTCACCAGGTCTCTGACGCTACGGCCCAATCGGTCTAATCGCCACACAACCAAGGTATCGCCTTTTTTTAAGGTTCTTAAGCACTTTTTTAGCACTTTGCGTTCGGCTGTTTTACCACTTGCCACCTCAATAAAGATCTCCTTACAGCCTGCTTTGATTAACGCATCTTTTTGTAAATCTATTGTTTGATCTCCGGTAGAAACCCTGGCATAGCCATATTTCTCATGCCTTGCGTCCATAATTTTATCCTGTGATGTGCGCATACTTATCTTTCATTAAAATAGTATGTATTGTGTACTATCATATAGTATATTCTGAATAAATTATATTGATACTAAACTCAGGGTGGCCCTACTTTCGGCTATGACCGATAGGGCTCTAAGGGAATCATCACCATTTAAAATAACAACGCCTATAAACCAAAAGCCAGACTTTGCGCCCGTTAGAGCACAAAGTCTGGCTTTGTATTCGTGCGACCAATAGCCATAAGCACTGGCAGTGCCACATGATTCTGTCGAGGCTTTTGTGCCTAAAAGCGGAGAGGACCATTCCTGCCGATCTAGCTTAAAACAGAAAACCCTGCCCAGACCGATTAGTGCTCGCTGAAACGACCCGCTGCATCGGGCTTATCGTAAACGGCAAATTGCTCAACCATTTGCTGACTGGCCTGATTCAGGCCAATTAAATGCACGTTAACGCCAGCTCGCTTAAACCGTAGCACCACTTTATCAACCGCTGCAATCGCAGAAACGTCCCAAAAGTGTGCCTTACTGACATCAATCACCACCTGAGCGATGGCCTCTTTAAAATCAAATGAGGCCATAAACTTGTCAGCCGAGCTAAAGAACAGCTGGCCACTGACCGTATACGTTCGGGTTCGATTTTGGTCATCTAAAACCGACTTTATGGTCATGTGTTGTGCCATTTTATGGGCAAAAAATAGAGTAGATAACAAGACGCCGATCAACACCCCATAAGCCAGGTTATGAGTGGCCACGACGGTCGCCACCGTCGCGATCATGACCACGTTACTCGAAAGAGGATATTGCCGGATATACCGAACGGAATGCCAGTTAAACGTGCCAATGGAGACCATCACCATCACCGCCACTAAGGCCGCCATGGGAATAATCGTTAACCAATCGCTGAGAAACAGCACCATAATCAATAAAAAGGTGCCGGCACAAAAGGTCGACAAGCGTGTACGCCCACCTGACCTGACATTAATGATGGATTGGCCAATCATGGCACAACCGGCCATGCCGCCAAAAAATCCGGCCACAATATTGGCCACGCCCTGCCCTTTGCATTCACGATTCTTATCGCTAGAGGTTGCGGTTAGGTCATCCACAATGGTGGCCGTCATCATTGACTCGAGCAAGCCCACCACGGCTAAGGCCAGAGAATATGGCAAAATGATGATTAGGGTGTCTAGATTAAGCGGAATATTGGGCACTAAAAATAGGGGCAGCGTATTGGGCAGTTGCCCCATGTCGCCAACGGTTCGGATGTCTAAGCCCATCACCATGGCCATGATTGTTAACACCACAATGGTCACCAGCGGCGAAGGGATGAGTGAACCAATCCTGGGCAACAAGGGAAACACATAAATAATGGCGAGGCCTAATGCCGTCATGGCATAAACATGCCATGACACATTCGTGAGCTCTGGCAACTGGGCCATAAAAATAAGGATGGCTAAGGCGTTAACAAACCCGATGACCACCGACTTAGACACAAACCGCATGAGGCTTCCCAGCTTCAGTGTGCCAGCAATGATTTGAATGACGCCGGTTAAAATGGTCGCTGCCAGTAAGTACTCGAGCCCATGCTCTTTAACTAAGGTCACCATTAGCAAGGCCATTGCGCCCGTTGCAGCAGAAATCATGCCCGGTCGACCGCCGACAAAAGAGATGACCACCGCAATACAAAAGGAAGCATAAAGGCCAACCCTAGGGTCAACGCCCGCAATCATTGAGAATGCGATTGCTTCAGGAATTAAAGCCAAAGCGACCACTAAGCCAGAGAGGACATCCGCACGGACGTTAGAAAACCATTGTTCTCGAATATTAGAAAACATAGAAATAGCCTATTATGAAAAATATTTAAGGCTAGTGATGTGATTGAGACAATACTTAAGCGACGACACCACACCACTAGATCGTGATGAGTTTTTTATAAAGAAGAACCCATTAGGGCGGTGTCAAAATCATATAAGCGTCAATATTTAATAGAAGAACATGGAAAAAATGGATAGTTTAGATGAGTTTAGTTAAAAGTGCCACTTTTACTGCTCGTCGTGTGTCAACGAGCTGACCCTTCATCCGTTTGTCGATCAACCATAAGCGTCTTGGCCAACACTAACGGATGAGCCGCTGTGTTTTATAGAGCAATGCCCTCTTTTGGGCCATTTCTGTTAAATCAGAATGCCTTGTTATCGCCACTTCTGCCTAGTTTAGGGAGGTAGTCCTAACTACCCCAGTAAAATATATGCAAAACAGCGCCTAAAAAATGCTGTCTGATCATGCCTTGTAATGACCTAATCATCCCTCTACCATACTCACTAGGCCATTACAGGCATAAAAAAACAGCACGATGACACTAAATCATGTTTCAAAAGACACTTTACTGCCAAGCGTATTTAAAGCCTAAAGTCCCCCTATAGCCCTCAATTCTGGCCCCACCAAAAGAATGCTCATAACGTGCATCGGCATAAAAATGAGCATTTTTACCAGTAGGCACTTGCAGACCTAGGCCTACTTCACCCCAAGTTTGATTATACTTTTCTCGATATGAGTCATCACCGACATGAACTGACTTGGGCGAAGCAAAATCATGCCACAGGTTTGCCACACCATAAAATGTCTTAGCCGCCGCGCCTTTTTGAACTTCGTTATAAACCAAACGAGCCCCCAGACGTCCACGTACGGCATGGGCATTGTCTTGCCTCACCTCTTTAAGACCATCATTAAAGTCTTTAAGGTTAAGATATTGATAAATCAGCTGTGCTTGTGGCTCTATGAACAAACTGCCCGACGTGTATTTTTTGAGTGCCAGAGGGCGACCAATTTCTGCAGACAGCGTGCTGCTCCAACCATTTTGATTGACTTTGGTTCCATTTCGAGCCTGGTATTTGTTGCGTAAAAAAGCCATTTGGCCAACCAAATCTAAATAGCCACCCTCTGCTGTATAATAAGTTGAATACAAACCGATAGAGCCTGAATCTGTCTCAGCTTTACCTGTATGCTTATCTGCTGAGGTCACGCTATTGACCGTACGGTGGCGATCATAAAAGCTATTTTTAAAGTGGCCATACGAGAGCATAACCCCACTGTGGCGACGCGTGCCATCAGCACCGTTTTGCCTCACATCAAAATCATGCCCCATTTGAACCACATAGACATCACCATCAAAGCTGAGGCGGGATTTACCCACCCGATCCACATCCTTGGCAAACACCCTAGTCCAGGTTTTCGTCTCTTCTTCTGGCCGGCAGCCCTCACAAATGCCCATCGGATTTTGGCCTAAGCGCTCATGTAAGCTACCCACCATCGCATAACCTAAAGCCATATTAGCAGTGGGCATTTGTAAATAGGCCGCCACTTCTGGCGCCCAGCTATCTGGTCTTTTGACCTCAGGACCTTTAGGATCAACCGGTTCGACCGGGTTAATTGGATCAACCGGTTCAACTGGTTCAACTGGATCGGGCTTGGCTGCATCGATTGTCCAGTAAAACTCACTGCCAGACTGTGCCAGCTGCGCTTCTGCCAGCCCTCTGGTCTTGGCTACGCCAATAAAAGCCCCCTGATCAGCAGACCCTGCCGAGATCACCTTCAGTGTCCGAATCTTATCCTTGACCGCCGCAACGTCACCCTCGATGACACCTTCAACGCCCTTTTTGTCAACGGGAATGACTCTGGTCACGCCCGAAGCATGGCCTTGGATTTCAACATAGTCAGAGAAAAAATTGGGCTCTTTTGCCTCATTCAGTGCATTCCACTGAGTATTCATATACAGGCTAGGCATGTTTTTGGCCTGGTAATCACCTGCAATCACTAACCGCTTATATTCCGTAACACGACGATTTTGATCACTGGATGCATCTGTAGGCTTAAAGCGAACGACAGAGCCATTCAGGCTCAGCTCAGTCAAATTAGAGTCGGCAGTAACCACCCATTCACTCTGAGGCCCATTCAAAGCCAGTTTGACCACACCATTACCGATACCCGACCCCTGATCACTCGTGGCGACAGCCCCTGTCCACTGACTGCCATTGGCCATGATCAAATCTATTAGCCCGGCTCTTTTGGCTAAGATATTGCCTTTAATGGCATAGACACCGTCCTGATTAGCGGAGCGAATGCTGGCTAAGGGCCCATTAGGTGCTGCCACCGGATCGGTATCTGCCACCAAATTATCCGCCATCAGGGCATACGCGCTTGGGTCACTCACCTTAATATTCACATTGCCGATCAGCTCAATTTGACCTGCGTAATCCTGCATTAAAAATTGCTTATCTTTAAAATATAAACTACGGTCTCTTAAGGCATATACGCCATGAGCGCCTTTGCCCGAGGTGATCAGCTCAACATTATCAACCTTAATCACGCCCCTACCTTGTGCAAATAGAGCATGCGCCCTGTCACCGAAAGTGGTGACCTGACTGTTTTGCCCTTGCAGCCAAACGTGCCCTTCTCCTTTAGACTCTCGAATGACATCAAGCCCTGCATAAACACCATAGCCTGAATTAGCATTCCCCGTACCGTGGGTCACAATTTTAGCGTCGCCCTTCAAAATTAGGTATTGGTTCCCTGGCAGTAGGCTTGACGAAACCGACCGAAGTCCCATACCGCCTTTGGTTTCGATGGCGGTATTGCCATAAATGGTCACCTTACCATTCTCTGCATCTCTGCTGATGTTAATGCCATCAGCACTGGCGCCCTGTGTGCGAATGGTGAGGTTTTGAAAAGAATAAGTTGGCGCCCAATTTTGAAGCTTAATGCCATCACCATGCGTGCCAGTTGTTGTTAATTCGACGTTTTGATAATCATCCTTACCCGAGTAAAACATCAGCCCCGGCTCATTCTCACCTACCGTACTTTGAATGTATTGAGCGTATGCCGATTTTGTCTTACCCCCATGGGCCGCAGCATCATATTTGGCACCTGCCGGACACGTGAGCGTGTCACCCGTGACCACGCAGGCAGCGGGTGCTGACCACGCCCAAGGTGCCATGCCGAATACCAAAATTATCGTTAACGTTAGATTGACCAAGCCCTTATGCGCCTTACCAAGCTTGGTCTTTGAGCGCTCTGAACATGCAACCCATGTTTGCTTGGCTGCGCTCCATTTAACCTTATAAATCTTATTCATGATATGACCTTATAAATTAGTGGCACCTATCTGAACTGACTTTTGCCGTACGCGAGTGAATCGGAAGGTTTGGCAAAAGACATTGAATGCCAATGGGAAAATATGGCTTATGTCGCTGCATTAATATTATTATAGAATGATTCAAACACCGTTGATTTAGAGCAAAAACACCACTAATGTTCTTTTAAATGAATTTATTAAGCGATTATAGGGAAAAAATTTATATTAATTTAAAAATAATGAACCCTAACAGCCCTCCATTAATAAAGGGGCTAAATCCTATACACCATAGGATTTAGCCCCTTAACGGCCCTATCACTAACTCCAAAGCAACGTCAGTCACCCATTGCTTTATGCACCCACTCTCACTCGCACGGTCGTCACTAAATAGGCGACACCAAAATTGATTTGTCTACTGTTCATTAAAACACTGCTCGCCCAACCGCAAATATCGACTTCTGGTCACGATGAATTTTCGATTTTGCCCGCTCAGCCGCTCATGTTTCAAGACCTGGCCCGGCAGCAAGTCAAACACCGCTGCGTCATCGTCTGTTTCCGAATCACAGCCCTTATTTAACAACACCCGTACATACGTATTGCCGGTATTGGTTAGCGTGCCCGCACGGGCATCGTAGTCATAGGTCATTTTTTGCTGGCGAGGTTTGACCACGGCATAGGTGTCTAACGCCACAATGGTCGACACCATCGAATCTTTAGTCGCTTGATCGTCTTTTATGGCGTTGATGGGCACCTCACGAATCACCATGCGGTAATACCGCTCTTGATCATCGCTGGGGCCTCGGTAAAAAATCTTAAAGTATTCAAACTGGCCCGCATTAACGATCATGTTTAACGGGCTATACATTAACTCGCCATTTGGAATGGGCCTTGCCGTTTCTGAACGGCCCGGAAGGTCTATTTGATACATATTGATTAAATACATATTGGTTGTTTGACTGTCGTTATAAAACTGACGCGACAAATAGGATTTATCCGACTCAATCACAAACACGTCATCACTGACATAAAGTGCCTGAGCCATTTGGCTGTATAAAGCCAACAAAATCATCATCAAACGATTGAACCATGCGTTCATTATGCCGATTCCTTTTTCAAAAACGGCCGTCCTCTGCACACGACGGCCGCCCTTTAATGGTTATGGCAAAACATCATTGCCGCGCCAGGTGGCCTTAACTTTCACCTCACCCTGGGCCCGCACCACGCCGATCCAGTCTTCACCTGAAAGGCTAAACAAGGAATTGGTTTCGTTCATGGGGAAGGTCAACTTCAAATGAGTCCGATAAAAACTACCCTCTTGCGGCGCATTGACCCACGGTGTGGCTTCCCAGCGAGCAGGCAAAATATCCATCGGCGCATCGCCACAGCTGTTGCGCTCTTTGACCGTGCGCCCAGTGGCGTCCACATAGCTTAAAAAAGCGGAAAAAGGCACTTTAATTTTGTTGTCGGGCGAAGAAAACAGGCAATAATTCACCCCACCAGCGGTACGGTGGCTTGGCCCAGTCACCTGGGCCGTGATTTCATTGGCCTGACGCGGGCCACTGGTGCTGACAATGTATTCAAATTCGATGGGCGGCTCGGTGCTGCCGACCTTACCGCTACGGGTTGGATTTTGTACAAAGTCCTTGTCGATAATGCTAATACCATACTCCCGTGGCCGAATTAAAAGCGTGTTGGACGGGGTAAAGTCATAAAAACCTGATTGAACATAACGTTCATTACGAATTTGGAAGGTAAAAAATTTCTGGCTATTTTGTAAATCGATGTTGCTGTTCACCAGCGTTCTCAAGAAGGTCTGGGTTAAAAAGATGTACAAGCCATCGGTGTTGGGTTTGAATAGGTCGGATGTGTAGCCAGTCTTATTATAGGTATACCATTTAGTCGTATTTGAACTGTAGTATAAATCTTTCGCGGCAATCTTCAAGCCACCGAGCAAGGCTTCATTAACCCGTAGGCCTACCCCAAATCGATCATGCACCGCGCCGGTCACATCGTAATTCACCAGCTTACACATCACGCCATTTTGTTTTTCAACAAAAGCCTCGCTACAAAACTCTGAGCCAAGGCCCACGGTGGTGTTGCCATTGCTGTCGACAAATAGCTCCTGTAGCGCATTCGTTGATTTTAAATTAAGCTGCGCCAACTTGGTTACCCTCATGGTGTCGGTACTGGTTTTAATATCGCCTTGATCCGTACACCGCTGCCCTCTGTTGGGGTCATATTCATTTTTGGCGGCACAGGCTGAAAACACAATGTCAGTCACGGCCCCCACGGGTAAATTATTAAAATACTGATAAGCATTGTCGCTTAAGATGGGCCGTACATAGTCAGACTGACCAATGGCTGCACTCCCCCCAGACGCAGGGCGAACCATGCCATAAGCGCCATCATTGCCCATAAGCTTTGGCGCGACTAACCCCGACGACGAGCATGCGCTCCCACTGGTCATGCAGCGATTGCCTTGAAACGGCGTTTGAATATTCGGCGACAAAAGCTTTATGTCATAATAACGATAAGCGCTAGCCATCGGTGAACTACCTGCACCCACATACCCTAAACTGACGTGCTTGCTGGCAAATTTACTGAACACATTGGTGCCATTAAAGCGATACTCGCCCGACCGCCTCTCACCCGCAATAAAAAACTCATTGTCAATCTCATTACGAATCATCACATAAGATTCTGTGCCATCTCTGGCATAGGCCGCATCTGAATATTGCGTGACCAACAGGCACAATAAAATCCCCATTTGGATGCCGAACACTGGTTTTTTGATCATCATCATTCCTTATTAAGCGCGACGTTGAGATGGCTCTGACAGCTCACCGCATTGGCCCACTCTTGGTTTGGCTGCCCTTCTGGCTTTAAAATCGCGGTACAGGCATCGCCTTGTCGTAATGAAACATCACTAAATTCTGTCGTCAAACGGATCTGCTCGCTTAGGTAGGCGACGGTGTCGTCCATTGTCTGAACATAAGGCTGTGATTCGGCCGCAGGCTTTTGCGTTAACTCATAATAGTGCGTGCCGTTCGTCGCGGCCTTGGCGGCACCAATCACGTTACGCTGTAACACCAAGCTGGCCGCTTCTGCCATGGGCGTTGCTAAAACAGTCATAGGCTGTTCCACCACAGCCGCCGGCGCAAGGGCTTTAGGCACATAGCGCCGCGGGTCTGCATTCATGCTGAGGTCAATGGGCTTGGCAACTGGTACGACCGCTTGTTCGCTGACCTCAACAGGCTTCCCTAGCGGCAGTGCCTTTGCCTCGCTGATCTGGATGGGTTTGGCTGCCGCCACCACCTGAGCCGGTGCGGCCTCTACGGCCTCCTCCAGCTTAGGTTCGACCGGCTTCACGGCCTTGGCTTTTGCCAACTGCGTGCCGACGCCACAATCCAAGTCCCCGACCCATAAAACACCTTGGGCCTTAGCCAAGTCTAGCTCGACATCACATTGCTGGCTGTCATCCACTAGGCTGATGGTTGGATAGCGTTTGTCGACGTCCATCGAGAAGGCACCGCTGCTGTCGGTCACGGTTTTGCCAATGTGGTTTTTGATCTGGGCGTTGGCCAAGGCCTCGCCCTGCTCGGTGGTCAGCCGCCCAAACACGGTCACCAGCTGCTTTACTTCTGGTCTATAAACCGCCACGTTACCTGGGTATAGGGTCACATTTTGGGTTTTGCCTTTGACGATGTTGACGCTGTCCATGCTGTTTTTGTCGTTCATCAGCTCAACCTTATATTCGGCGTACGGCGCCAAAGGAATAAAGTTGTTTTTGCCGGTAAGCTTGTAGTTACGGCCATTTACCTGAGCCGACAGCGACGCGCCACCGGTCATGTTGGTTTGAATGATCACCCCTGATTCTTCACGCTTGCCACTGGGCACGACTTTACCGCCGCCAAAGGCGATGGAGCCGCCGGCGGTCAGGTTACCGTTAAGCCGCTGGCTGTCTGGACGCGACAGCGACACCGTACCGGCGCTGTACTTAGTGTCAAACATGGCGTAGGCGTTGGTCGAGAAATCACTGTTGCGACCGGTTTTATCACGTAGCTGTTTCGAGGTATTGATGCCAATCGAGCTGATTGGCCCGTCGTCAAAGGTTTTATTGGCACTTAGGTCGAGGTTCATGTCGCCGTTGTCGGAAGACAGGCCCACGCTGATCCAGTTAGAGAGCGGGATGGAAAAGCCTAAAGAAATGTACTTGCGGTTGTCCGTGGGCGTGTCATTCCCGTATTGATAACGCTGGATCCCTGCCCGCACGCTCATGGTGCCACGCCGGCCAGAGTACAGCGATGTCGCATACTCAAAGTTGTTGGAGCGGGTGTTCACTCGATTATCGACGGTACGGCTAAAGGTTAGCGAACCGCCCTTATCGATGAACTTATTAAAGTTGAGGGTGCCGCCAAACGAATAGGTGTCGCTGTCGTAAATGCCCAGGTCTCCCTTAATGTTGCTTTTTTCTTTACTGACCCAAACCGAACCATAGCCATTGGGAATCATGGCGGTGGCGTTGACGATGTTACGATAGCGGCCTTTTTCTGAAATCAAGCCTTGCCAACCGACGCTGCCGTAGTCAAACACGGTCAGGTTGACCGCGGTTTCATTCACGAAGTGGTTGTCAAACGCATAGTTAGAGGTTTGCACCGACAGCCCCGACAGCACCGGTAGGTTCACCGCTGCCGAAACGCCCAGCAAGTAGGTTTCTTTGGTGCCGCCGGTCAGGTGTTGGGCATTACTGTCGTAATCCACATAGCCGCCATAAACCTCCCAGCTCACCTCATTAATGTCGGCGTTACTGTTGGAAAAGGCTTTATTGATGCGGTGAGTGGTTTTTGAGCGCACTTCACCGTCAATCATCACTTCGACGTCGACGTCGTAAATACCAAAAGGCAAACGGCCGGTGTCGATTTCAAAACTGCCCATGGGGAAGTTTTCAATGCTCAGCAAGCGCCCGTTACGGAACACGTGCACTTCGCCTGCGGCGGGCATAAAAATGGTGATGGGGGTTAACGAATATTGATTACTTTTAAGCTTGGTCGATGATTGATTGCCAAAGGTGGCGCCATAAACCTTACTGGCATTTAGCGCCGAGAGGCTGGCGATCGACTGTAGGTTCCAGGTGTCGAACATCCCCAACGCCAAACGGTTACCATTAACATCACGTTCATACATGGCCCGATAAATTTCACTGCTTTGTTCCGAGCCTTTACCGACGCCATAAACAGAGCCATCTAAAGAGAAGTGATGCTCTTTATAGCCGATGGTGTTGCGGATGTTAAAGTAGTTATTGTCGTTATTCACCCCGTTTTTGACGCGGGTCTGATACACCCCCATGTCGTAGGTGGTGACGGCAGAAACGCTGTCTACAGAAGACGCTCCCAACATGAACTGGCGGGGAATGACTGCTGTAGACAGCGCTTCTTCGGTGACGTCTAGCGTCAATACGAAAGACTGAACGTTGAGGTTAAGCTCAGCGTCGTCCGTTAAATGAATGCGGGTGCTGTTGTCAAAGTATTGTTCTTCCAAGCTCAAAATCATGGCTTGGGTTTCTGCCGACAGTACGGCCCCCTTATTTTCAGGGTTCAATACCACTTCTTGGATTAACAGCTTGCCGTCTTTTAAGGCAATGGCCGCATCGGCCACCTTTTGGCGCTCGCCGGGATCGCCATCCACAAAGCGTAGATAAATGGGCACGGTTAAACCCTGCTGCAAGGCTTGGCCAAACATGCCAGGTATGATGTACTCACCCAGACGCACATCGCTTAAAGCCTGGGCTGAAGCGGTGCCGGTCGACGCAAATGCGACAATGACCGAGCTGGCTATAACCTTAGCATTAAAAATAAACTGTTTTTGCATGACCTAACCCTATACCTTTAAAATGATTAAATAAAAACTACACAGAATGATAAAGCGACGCCTAATCTTCCGGTCTTTTTGCTTAACCTTGGTCGTTATAGGGCAGCGTTACGGGGCTTGCCTTCATTGACTGTGATAAAATTGCCTCGATGCCAGATGCCGACATGGGCTTTTTTGTCGCTTAAATTGCCATATTTCAATTTCACGCCGACGCCAGGCATGACGTAATAACGCTCATGACAGGTTTTTTGACCGCTGGCATTAGGCGTTTTACAGGGGCCAAAAGCCACTACTCGGAAGGTGACGTTGCCACGGTTGTACACCGCGCCGTTTAGATATTCGTAGTCAAAGGTTTCTTTTCTGGGCGCCACCACTAAAATGGTGCCAATGCTGGCCGAAGTTGTGGCCGTGGCCGTTTTGGCCGATTTAGACAGTCCGTCCTCTTGAACTGGATTATCTTGCCAGTTGAGGCGGTAATACCGTTCTTGATCATCTTTGGGACCATCGTAAAAAATACGGAAAATATCTTTGCCTCTGCCTGGTAAAATCAGATTGGCTGGGGTCGACAGTATTTCGCTGGCCGAATCCATCGGCAGCACTTCGCCACCGTCCATGGGCGAACTGATGCGCTCAATGCTTAAACTCACTAAACGCGCGCCATCTACCGTATTTTCAACCTCTTTGGCCAACATGGTCTCATCGGTGTGGATTAAAGAAGTAATCTCGCCGACACTGATGGCCTGAACCAAGCTACTTGTGGCACACACCAAAGCCGCAAGGACGTACTTGAAGATTTTAATCATTAAATTGCCTCCTAAAACTGAGGGGTTCCCCCCCCAGCTTAAGCCTATACACTAATGGTTTTAAGAGACTGTTACACAAAGTCACCGGTCCAGGTGGCAAGGAACTGTACGTTCACGTTACCGTCCCATAGGCCGTCGGTTAGATCTTTGTAAGGTGTTGCGGTGCCGCCAACTGAAGCAGAAGTAATGCTAAAGTTGAACTGACCCAAAGCGCTGACACGACCAGATTGAGCGTAAGCATCACCAGCGGTTAAAGCGGTTAAACCAGTGTTCACGCCAGAACCAGTGTCAATCATCACCAATTCCGTGTCTTTAGATAGTTTTTCACCGTTCCAACGCACGCCCACTTCTAAGGTAGAATCGTCTGAAGAACGAGCCAAGGTAGAAGAAATCACTTTAGAAGCCAATTTAAAGTCGGTTGCGCCAGATTGGCCAGCAATGGTCACATCAAACGCGCCGTCTAGGTTGTTAAAGGCTTCTTGACCTTCAGCATAGTTAAAGGTCAAAGATTTAAGAGGGGTCACTACCAACATGCTGGTGGTGTCTTTAATGGCTTTAGCATCCCAAGAGGCGATGGCTTCAGCGGTACGTTCTGCAGCTTGAGCAACAGAAACGGTGCCTAAAGAGGCGGCTAACAATACGGCAAGCGTTAATTTTTTCATAATGTTTCCTTATATAACTTTCAACAAAAATTTACATATAAACAAGATGTCCATACATACAAAACAAAAACCATTTAGCGTTTTTGTAAATCTAAAGGCCTACATCTACTTCAAGAAGCGATAATGCATTTCGCAGCTCAAACTGAGACTTTTCCCCCAGTCCTGAAATACTTCTTATGCCCCCTTCACCTAAATTCATCAATTCCCCGATGGTGTTAATCTCATGTTTTTTTAAGGCATTTAATACCCGGCTAGAAACATCTAAACTATCAACAGACTTTTGTTTTTTAGTTTTTAAAACCTGTTCCTCGCTCACAATACTCTTACATTTCGACCAATCTTGAAGCTGTACGTTAAACTCCCACAGCTCGCCATCATCGGTTAAAGTAAACAAGCTGTTACCGAAGCCCACCATTTGCGTAATTTTCATTTAGAAGCAACCTCCACGCCTAAAAACTTAGACTTTAAAAACTCAACATACCTGACCCATACTGTCTATGTTCTTATTATTATTAATTAGCTGCTGTAATTTTCACTAAATATTTATGCTGATCATTATAACGACTGGATTGTAATATAACGTTAAGTGCAGGTTAATTATCGTTATATCATGTTACATATTGATAATTACGCGTATATAAAGCCAAATTCGGTCGATTAACACTATTAAATAACATAAATTTACATTACTTAACTTTACTTTACCTATACAGCTGTTGGTTCTCTAGTCAACTGCGTTACCATCGTTAAAAAAATTTAATAATTTAGCCAAATGAGCTTAAAAAATTTAATAATCGCCCCCATTTTGAAAACATATTGCTTACTAACATATTAGCAATTGTTATAATACACTACTCTAAAAGCCATGCTTTCAATACCTGATTAATAAAATTAATCAGACTGACACAGCATAAGCAGACGCAAAACCATGCAAAAATCATGGGCGGTTCAGGTTTATGCTGTAGTTTAAAAAATATTAAGGACGGCAGTAGGCTAGCACCCCAAAGGCGAACCGCTGGGGTGTAAAGAGACACATCGACGATGGTTTAATGAAATGACTAAGATTAAGATAGGGCCTAGAAACACCTGATTAGCCTAATTTATGCACTCATAGGCTAAGAACGCTATATTAAAGACAACCAGTCTAGAAACGGTGAGCGCCACCACCGCGGCAGTATCGGGCAAAACGCCCGCGGCCCATGATTAAAGCAAACCGCCTCCGGCTGGGCTACTCGGCGCTAGTCGCCTGCTGATCAAAACACTGCTCGCCCAGCTTGAGATACTGACTGTTGGTGACAATGAATTTTCGATGCTGTCCGCGCAATCGCTCGTGTCTTAAGACCTCGCCGGGTAGTAAATCAACCACCACCGCTTCATCTTCAGTTTCGGCATTGCAGCCCTTATTTAACAGCACCCGTAAAAACGTATTGCCGGTATTAACTAAGGTGCCGGCTTCTGGATGATACTCATGCTTAAGCCTGAGCTGACGTGGTCTAATCACCGCATAGGTATCTAAAGCCACAATGGCAGACACCATAGAGTCTTTAATCACTTCACCGTCTTTAACGGCATTAGGCGGTACTTCACGAATCACCATGCGGTAATACCGCTCTTGATCGTCGTTGGGACCACGATAAAAAATCTTAAAATATTCAAATTGCCCGGCATTGACCATCATGCTTAAGGGGCTATACATGACCTCGCCGTTGGGAATCGGCCGGGCCGTTTCGGACAAGCCAGGACGGTCTATTTGATACATACTGATGAGGTATATGTTGCTGGTTTGGCTGTCATTATAAAACTGACGCGATAGGTAGGGCTTGTCCGATTCCACCACAAACACGTCGTCACTGACGTACAGCGCCTGAGCGGCCGTGCTGTATAAACCTAAAGCCAGCATGGCCCAACGACTTAACCAAAGGTTCATCATAGCGAGTCCTTCATAAAAATGGCTGCCGCGCCAAAGCAAGGCAGCCGTTATGGGCAGATTACGGCAAGACGTCGTTACCACGCCACGTGGCCTTCACTCTGACTTCACCCTGAGCGCGAACCACGCCCATCCAATCTTCACCAGTAATGCTGTATAAAGACTGACGTTCGTTCATCGGGAACGTCAGCTTAAGGTTGGTGCGATAAAAGCTGCCTTCCTGCGGCGCATTACTCCACGGCGTTTCTTCCCAACGGGCGGGTAAAATGTCCATCGGCGCGTCACCACAGCTATTGCGCTCTTTAACGGTGCGACCACTGGCGTCAACGTAGCTTAAAAAGGCTGAAAAAGGCACTTGTATCTTGTTGTCGGGAGACGAAAACAAGCAGTAATTCTGGCCACCTGAGGTACGGTGGGTTGGCCCGGTGACCTGTGCCGTAATTTCATTCGCCTGGCGTGGGCCACTGGTGCTGACGATGTATTCAAATTCAATGGGGGGCTCTGTGTTACCGACTTTACCGGTACGGGTTGGGTGCTGTACAAAATCCTTGTCTACAATACTGATGCCGTAGTTTCTGGGCCGTAGCAAAATGGTGTTAGACGGCGAGAATTCGTAAAACCCAGACTGGGGGACGGCGCTGTTTCGAAAGGCAAAGGTAAAGAACTCTTGACTATTGGTTAAATCAACGCCCCGGGCAATAAGATTCTTTAAGAACGTTTGTGAGAAGAACACGGTGATGTCGGAGCGCCCTGGGGCAAACACATTAGATGCGGTCGTGGTCGCGCTGTAGTTATACCATCGCCCATCATCACTTCGATACCGAATGTTGGCAGCGGCCGGTGTAAAGCCAAGCTTATCCGTGGCCACCTCCATGCGTAGGTTCATGGTGGGGAACACGGTGCCCGACATTTCAAACGCCACCATTTGACACATAATGCCAGACTCGCTATTGATAAAACCATTGCGACAGAACTCTGACCCCAATCCCACGGTGGCGTTGCCGTTGCTGTCTACAAAAATTTCCTGTAGGGCATTCGTTGATTTCAGCTTAATGTGGCCATTTTTTTTGACCGTAAACACGTGGTCATTAACTCTTGGTCGATGACTGCCCGTAGAGGTCTCACACCGTTCACCCTTACTGGGGTCGTAATCATTAGTGGTATAGCAAAACTTATAGGTCAGCACCTCAGTACTATTAGTGGGCCGTTGCTTCATGTATTCATAAAAAGAGTCGGAGAAAATACCCCGTATGTAGCCGCCCTCTCCCGCATGCGTCGCAATCCGCATTTTATAGGCGCCATTTCTGTCCGTAAACTGAGGCTTAACCACGCTGTCATTAGGGCAGGCTGACGCGCTACGCCAGCAGCGATTGCCAATAAAAGGGCCGTTAATGGGCGAATTTTCGAGCCAAATGTCCAGATTGCTATTGATGCTGGCAACAATGGTATAGCCCATATAGCCCAAGCTTAATTGCTGGTTCTCTCTGGCGTATTTGGTGAATACGTTGGCACCCGAGAATCGAGGGTCGGTTTTTCTGGGCGTAATGAAGTATTCTTCGTCAACTTCATTTTCAATAAATATATAGTCATTATTGACGGCGACTGCCGAAGCCAGATTGGCCATGAGGCTCGACACAATACCGATCAGTATTAGCCCTAATTTTTGATTCATTGGATTCCTTTTGATACTGGGTGAAGGTTCAGCTCGGTTGCCCCATCAGAATGACTTTGGCTTTAACTTGGTTAAAGTAAAACGGTTCAGAACAATCAAGCACCGTCTGTCATGTAGCCATTCGACATCAAAAACTGAATACCGATCCCCTTTAATCAATCTAAATATCACTTAAAAACAGGATCTTACTTAACCAAATCATTTAATAAATCTTAACTGTTTTTTATTAATCTGACCATATCCAAAAAAGTAAATAAAAGTAAATTGATGTAAAATAAATTGTTTACTCAATCATAATCACTCATTAATACACATTAAGCATGGTTTGGTGTTTGTAGAAGACGTTCCTCAGTTGCACCCCTCTCCTCAACTAAAGGAGGCGCCGTCAGAGGATCGACACCTGTAAGATATATGTTACAGAACATACAAAACCATGGTTACTCAATCACTTTTACGCCATTAGCATTCATCACCCACAAACAAGGCGCTTACTTTTACCCCGACTGAAGCAGTATTAAAGCGCTTAAACGAATCCAATAGAATCGCCCCCTTAGGCGGTGCATGGCCCTACTAAAGTGCCATCACTTGAAGCACTTTACTAGGGCTTGGCTATCGATGGACATAAAAAAAGAGGCCTTGGCCTCTTTTTTTATGGGGGATAAACGGGGTTATTGTCCCGGGGCTGCCCAGGCTTCTGGCAAAATAAAACCATCGTACAACCGCTCTGAGCGTATAAAGTCGGCGTATTCTTTCGATTCGAAGGCGGCTTTTAAATCTTGCGCCCACGGCGTATTCAAGTTTTTTTCGCGAACGGTCACCATCACACGATGCTCGAGAGGCGATTGCTCCACTACCAGACCATCGGCAATGCGCAAGCCCGCACTGGCAATGTAATTGCCATTAATGACGGCATAATCAACGTCATCCAACAAACGTAGGCCTTGCGCCGCATCGGTTTCACGAATGTCCAACTGATACTGACCCGGTAGAATATCATTCACGCTAAAGGTCAACGCATTGGTATTGGGCTTTAAGCTAATCCAGCCTAAATCAGCCAATAGCTTGGCGGCGCGCTCGGCGTTCACCGGGTCATTGGGAATGGCAATGATCATGCCGTCCTTGATGTCTTCAACCGTACGGTGTTTGGTCGAGCGTAGGCTTTGGGGCGCACTCGGTGAGTCGGTTAAGACCACCATATCTAAATTGTTTTTCTCATTGTAGGCCTGCATATAGGCACGGCTTTGGTTAACCGAGGCGTCAATGGCGTCTTCTTCAAAAGCTGGGTTGATCTGACGGTTTTGCGAAAACACGCGCGGCACGATGGTGTAGCCCTTTTTTTCCATAATCGGCACGATGCCTTTAGTGACTTGGTCGACATAGTTACCCACGCCAAACCCAATAACCAGCTCTTTTTTGGCTTGACCGTCATTTTCAGCCTGTTTGTCTGCGCCTGAACAGGCGCTTAAAGCCAAAACAGACAGGGCCACGGTGGCCATTAATCCTAATTTCTTACCGAACATAACTGCTCCCCTTAAAATGTCTTTCAGTATAGCCGAGGCGCAGATCGCGGCTTAGAACATCTCTTTATAACTAAATAATAAAACAGACTAAGTAAAGGCTGTCACAATCAATGAATGCCAGTATAGAATAATAGGGCCTATCATCTTGATAAAACAACGGTTTATTATTATGCCATCAGGATATAACATTCAAGCATAAGGATATAACCAGACGGTCATTCTGTTTCATAAGTATTTGCTCTTTAATAAAAGCATAGACTACTTAATGGAAAAAACATGACTATTTTAGCCAACCCGCACCGAACCAATCAGGATGACACGGCTGCTTTAGATTTAATCAATCAGCTGGCGGGCATCGCGCCTGACTCTGCCCTTGCCCATGCGCGTCAGATTCGCCTTGACGCCACCGAACACACTCAGCTAACCGACCAAACCCTATTTGCAGCACAGCCTGACTCAGTACTGACGCTGCCGCTCAAATATTTCCTGGCGCACGAAGCGGCCCTTTTCGCGCAAAATGAGCCTTTAAGCGCCCATTACCACGCCCTGATGGCCCCCCACCAGATCGACCCACAAACACCCTTGATCCAAAGTGCCTTGGCCTATCTACACACCATTAGCCTACAGCCTAATCAAGCCAATAAAGCCAAAACCGACGCGTTGGTCGCCGCGGGCTGGTCCCCAGCAGACATTGTCCTGCTGGCCCAGTTAATCACCTACGTGGCCTATCAGGCGCGCTTGGTTACAGGCCTGACTTTATTGCAGTCAACCTTAACCCAAGCCCCGCTGGCCGACCCAGAGCCAACCCAGCCCATTAAGGCCAACCACTGGCACCAGCACCCCACCACGGCTGCGGGCACTCCGGCACCGACGGCCTTCACCCTAGCGCAGTTGGATTGGGAACCGTGGCTACCAACACGCACGGCGGCGAGCCTGAGCGAAACGGCCGCCGCGAGCATGAAAAAGTTTGGCCAAATTAGTTCTGACTACTTTTTACTGCTGGCCCACCAAAGTACTCTTTTACACAGCCGCACCCTCATAGACCGCAGCGTTTTTTACACGCCCGACGGCCTGCCGCGCTGGGCGCGTGAACTTGCCGCGGTGGTGGTGAGCAAAACCAATGGCTGCATATACTGCGCCTCCGTTCATGCCCGCAAGGCAATTCAATATGGCAAAGACCGCCAGTTGGACGTTCAGCGCCTACTGAACACGCCGGCAGAGCAAGTTTTGGCCACTGGCTACGATGATTATTTAAACGCCCTCATCGACTTCAGCGCCAGCCTATCGGCCACGCCTATTCAAGCCAATGCCGCTCAGGTGCAACGCCTTCGTGACCTTGGCCTGACCGAACTGGCGTTGCTTGACTTGGTTCAGTCCACCGCATTTTTTGCTTGGGCCAATCGTTTAATGCTGTCTTTAGGTGAGGCTGCACTGCCCGCCCAGACTCTGGAACAGGCGTAATCATCATGTCTGACACCATTGGCCTAACCGCTTTAGAACAGCGCATTCAACAAGATTTAGCCTACCTCAACCTACCCATTGCCCCTTGGGCGCTATCGCCTCAGGACGACCACCACTTAGACGTCGCCATTATTGGGGCGGGCATGGCCGGCGTGACCGCGGCTTTTGCCCTAAAGCTCAAAGGCATCACCGCTCAGGTATTCGACCAAAACCCGGATGGCCATGAGGGGCCGTGGCGCAAGCCCGCCCTAATGGAAACCTTGCGTTCGCCCAAACATGTGGTGGGCCCTGCGCTGGCCTCGCCTTCGCTCACCTTCCAAGCTTGGTTTAAGGCCCAGTTTGGCGACGAGGCTTGGGACCAGTTGGACAAGATTCCCCGGCTGCAATGGGCTGAATATCTACAGTGGTTTAAGAAAATGACCGCCCCTAGCCTGCATCATCGTCACACGCTAACCCACGTGGACGTAGCCGCCACCGGCGTCTGGCTCACCTTCGACACCCCCAATGGCACGCAGCGCCATCATGCCCAGCACGTGATTCTGGCCTTGGGGATGGAAGCCTTTAGCGAACCCAACATTCCTGACTTCATTCGCCACGTGCCGACACAGTACTGGGCCCATTCCTATGATGGTTCTGACTATCGCCGCTTTAAGGGCTTGGATGTCGGCGTGGTTGGCTACAGCGCGGGCGCGATGGACAGCTCGGCAACGGCCTTAGAGCATGGTGCTAAATCAGTTGAGTTGCTGTGTCGCTGCCATGATTTCCCACGCGTTAATCGCGGTAAGATTGCCGGTGGCCCTGGCTTTGAAAGCGCTTATGCGCACTTTAGCGATGCGCAAAAATGGCACTATGCCCACTATGTGGCGCAGGCCAAAACACCCGCACCCCACGGCAGCACCCTCAGGGTGTCGCGACACCCCAACGCCTACTTTAACTTTGACAGCCCGGTTGAGCAGGTTGTGCTCAAAGACCATAAGCTACACGTGCGCACGCCCAAGCAAACGTTGATATTGGATTTTTTAATCTTGGCCACGGGCTACCGCATTAACTGGCACAAGCCAGGACCGCTGGCCCACTTAAGCGCTCATATTAAAACCTGGCAAGACGTCTATGCGCCCCCTGCCGCCGAACAAGATGCGGCTTTGGCCCAGCACCCCTACCTAAGCGATGCGTTTGAGCTGCAGGCCAAAACGCCCGGTGGCCTGCCCGGCGTCGACCGTCTGTATTGCCTGAACCTTACTGCTTCTCTCAGCCTTGGCCCTGTGGTGGGCCTGATTCCGGGCACCAACACCGGCGCGCGCCGCTTGGCCGATAAAATTGCGGCCAAGCTGTACATGGCACACCATGAACAGCACCTGGCTCTGGTCAAGAACAGCACTGACTGTGAACTAGTGGGCGATGAATGGACGCGCGCCGCCCCCTACGACACCCGCCAGCCAACCCAGCAGGACAACCCTGTCCCTGCGACACCGTGAACCCATCATGATTACATTTAAAAATATTGAAAAAACCTACGTTAAGCATCAGCAAACGGTTCACGCCCTTAACGACATTAACTTAGAGATCGAAGCCGGCACCATTTTTGGCTTTATCGGCTACAGCGGGGCCGGTAAAAGCACCTTAATCCGGCTGGTCAATCAGCTCGAAAAGCCCAGTAGCGGGGAGGTTTGGGTGAACGGCGTCGACATTGCCCAGTTCAGCCCCAGCCAACAGCGGGCGCACAAGAAAGGCATCGGGATGATTTTCCAGCACTTTAACCTGCTGGAAACCAAAACCGTGGCTCAAAACGTGGCCATGCCGTTGGTGCTGTCGGGCGTGCCCAAGCGTGACATCGACGCACGCGTCGACGCCATTCTGGCCTATGTGGACCTGGCGGATAAAAAACACAGCCACCCCAATCAGCTCTCGGGTGGTCAAAAGCAGCGCGTGGGCATTGCCCGGGCCTTGATCAACGACCCCAAAATCCTGTTGTGCGACGAGGCCACTTCGGCGCTGGACCCGCAAACCACGCTGTCTATTTTGGCCTTGTTGAGAAAAATCAATCGGGAACAAAACATCACCATTTTGTTGGTGACCCACGAAATGGAGGTCATTGAGCAAGTGTGTGACCGCGTGGCGGTGATGGAAAACGGCCACATTGTGGAAGCCGGCACGGTCTTATCGGTGTTTTCGGCACCCAAAACGCCGACGGCACAAAAGTTTGTGCGCACCGTCATTCAAGAACACATGCCCGAACCCCTGCTGCGCAAGCTACCGCACGCTCAGCATGTGTATCGCCTAGAGTTTTTGGGCCGTTCGGCGCAAGAACCGGTGATGAACGAATTAATTTTGCAAGATAAAGTGAAGGTGAACATTTTGTTTGCCAACATGCGCGAAATCAGCGGTGTGGTGTTGGGCAGCATGTTTGTCCAACTACTGGGCGATAAAACAGACATCCAGCAGGCGCTGGCCTTCTTGAACAGCCGCGGCGTCGGCGTAAATGGAACCCATCATGACTCTATTTGACACGGCTTTGAATACCCAACAGTTTTTAATGGCCATGGCGCAGACCTTTAATATGGTCGGCATTGCGCTGATTATTGGCACTTTTTTAGGGCTCTTGATGGGCATTGCACTGGTGCTTACACGGCCCGATGGCATTGTGCCCAATGCCCTGATCTATCGCCTCCTCAACCCGCTGGTGAACGTGATTCGCTCGCTGCCCTTTATTATTTTACTGGTGGCCATCATTCCCTTTACCCGCAGCATCGTGGGCACCTCTATTGGCACCACGGCGGCGATTGTCCCGTTGGTCATCTACATTGGTCCTTATATTGCGCGCCTGGTCGAAAACTCTTTGCTGAGCGTGCACGCTGGCATTATTGAAGCGGCAGAATCAATGGGCGCCAGCACCTGGCAGGTGGTGTGGCACTTTATTTTGCCAGAAGCCAAGGCCTCGTTGATTTTAAGCCTCACCACGGCCTGCATCACCTTGGTGGGGGCCAGCGCGATGGCCGGTGCGGTGGGTGGCGGTGGCGTCGGCGATTTGGCACTGAACTACGGCTATCAACGCTTTGACAACGTGGCGATGCTCATCACGGTGGTGACCTTAATCATTTTGGTTCAAGGCATTCAATGGGCGGGTGATCGTTGGGCCCTAAAAACGCGCCAGCATTAAGCCCGTTTGTGACCCCAGGGGGGGCCAGCATCTGCTGATGGATGCTGGCCCCCCTGGGGTTTTAGCGCCATAAAAAAAAGAGGCCGTAGCCTCTTTATGGTGTGATCCTATGCCCTGTACCGCTTGCTTGATTAAGGTATTGAGCCATGTATCGCCGCCTATAAACTATAGTACATTTCAAACTCTAGCGGATGGGGCGCCATTTGAATCCGGCGTACGTCCTCTGTTTTAAAGTCGATGTAGCTGTTGATCCAGTCTTCACTAAACACGCCGCCGCGGGTTAAGAAGGCATGGTCGGCCGCCAACGCATGCAGCGCCTCTTCTAATGAGGTACACACGGTGGGAATCAACTTGTCTTCTTCTGGCGGTAGGTCGTATAGGTTTTTATCTGCCGCCTCACCAGGATGAATCTTATTTTGAATGCCGTCTAAGCCTGCCATCAATAGCGCCGCAAAACACAAGTACGGATTGGCCATAGGGTCTGGAAAACGCGCTTCAATACGCCGCCCTTTGGCACTGGCCACGTGCGGAATGCGAATCGAGGCCGAGCGATTTTTGGCCGAGTAGGCCAGCTTAATCGGGGCTTCATAGTGAGGCACCAAACGACGATACGAGTTGGTAGACGGATTGGTGATGGCGTTTAAGGCTTTGGCGTGTTTGATGATGCCGCCAATATAATACAGCGCGTCATCGCTTAAGCCGGCATAACCGTCGCCTGCAAACAAATTTTGCCCATTCTTCCAAATAGACTGATGCACGTGCATGCCAGAACCATTGTCGCCCATGATGGGTTTGGGCATAAAGGTCGCGGTTTTACCAAAGTTATGGGCGACATTTTGAATCACATATTTAAGATCCTGAGTCCAGTCGGCACGACGGGTCAAGGTATTAAACTTAGTGCCCAATTCCATTTGCCCTGCTGTCGCCACTTCGTGATGGTGCACCTCTACCGGAATGCCAATGTCTTCCAAAATCAAAGTAATGGCGGAACGTAAATCTTGGCCAGAATCGACGGGGGCCACCGGAAAATAGCCGCCTTTAACCATGGGCCGATGGCCAGTATTGTGACCGTTATAGCTTAAGCCACTAGACCAGGCGGCTTCTTCGGAATGGATTTTAAAGCGCGTCCCCGACATGTCGGTTTCAAACTCAACGCTGTCAAACACAAAAAACTCTGGCTCTGGGCCAAAATAAGCCGTGTCGCCAATGCCGGTAGACTGCAAGTACACTTCGGCGCGCTTGGCAATCGAACGTGGGTCGCGATCATAGCCTTGGCCATTTTCAGGATCGACCACATCGCAGGTCAACACCAGAGTGGCATCGGCATAGAAGGGATCCAAATAGGCGGTTTCTGAGTCGGCACGCAGCAACATGTCTGACGCTTGAATGCCTTTCCAGCCGCCAATGGACGACCCATCAAACGCTTGCCCTGTTTCAAACCAGCCTTCTGGGTCTTCCACCAAAATACGGGCGGGCAAGCTCACATGCTGCTGTTTGCCTTTGGTATCGGTAAAGCGTAAATCAATAAACTGTACTTCGTGCGCCTCTATCAACGCCAATACTTTTTGAATCGACATCACATCACTCCTCTCATTGGGTGGTCATGGTGCTTGATTTAAATCTGATTCAACCGCTGGTTTAATCAGCGCCCCCTATCGGTTTGTCGACAAATGGGCCATTAATTGTGGCACAACTTAAGCTCGAAAAAAAGAGTGTTATTGAAAATAAAATTCAAATATTTTTATTTATTGGCAGAAAGAGCTTTTAAACTTTTTATTTAAAATATTTACATTTTAAATAAGCACTACCCGTCTAATAACCTCAAAAACCCCGATATGGCAAGCGATTAGACCAGTGACAAACTGTCTCATCCTAGTAATAAAACCAAAAAATCCCCAATTAAATTAAAAAAAACCTTTGACGTGAATAAAAAAAGATGGGTATTTTATAACTAGGAATCACAATTTAAATTCAAAAACGCACAACAAAATAGGCATGAAGGAACGAAAATGCTCCACAATAGAGAATTAATAAAAGAAAATTGCGGCTTTGGGTTAATAGCCAACATAGATGGCAAGAAAAGCCATAAAGTTGTGCGCACAGCCATTTTGGGTTTGTCACGCATGCAGCACCGTGGGGCGATTTTGGCGGATGGGAAAACCGGCGATGGCTGCGGCCTGCTGTTACAAATGCCGCAGCTGTTTTTTCAAGCCATTGCCGCAGAACAGGGTTTCACCCTAGCGAAACAGTTTGCAGTAGGCATGATTTTTTTCCCGCAGGCGCCCGAATGGGTCGAACAGTATCAGGACATCGTGACCGAAGAACTGACCGCTGAAACCCTCTCGATTGCCAGCTGGCGCGAAGTGCCGATTGCGCCCGAAGTATTAGGCGACATTGCCGCCGCCTCATTGCCGGTGATCAAGCAGGTTTTTATCAACGCGCCCGCTGGCTGGCGTGAAAAAGACCTAGAGCGGCGCCTGTACATGGTCCGCCGCCGCATTGAAAAACGCATTCAGCACGAAGACTTCTACGTGTGTAGCCTATCCAATCAGGTCATTGTCTATAAAGGCCTGTGCATGCCCAAAGACCTGCCCGCCTTTTACTTAGACCTGGCCGACCTGCGTTTACAAACCGCCATCTGCCTGTTTCACCAACGCTTTTCCACCAACACCCTACCGCGCTGGCAATTGGCGCAGCCGTTTCGCTACTTGGCCCACAACGGTGAAATCAACACCATTTCAGCCAATCGCGCATGGGCCTTGGCCCGTGGTTACAAGTATAAAACCCCGTTGATTCCCGACTTACAAACCGTGGCACCGTTTGTGAATGAAGCCGGTTCCGATTCTAGTTCTTTAGACAATATGCTGGAGCTGTTTGTGAACGGCGGCATGGACTTGTTTCGCGCCATGCGCCTATTGGTGCCCCCCGCTTGGCAAAACAACCCCGACATGGACGACGCCTTGCGGGCCTTTTATGACTTTAACTCAATGCACATGGAGCCTTGGGATGGCCCGGCTGGGATTGTCCTGAGCGATGGCCGTTACGCGGCCTGTACCCTTGATCGCAACGGCCTGCGGCCAGCACGTTATGTGATCACCCAAGATCGATTGATCACCATCGCCTCGGAAGTGGGCATTTGGGATTATGAGCCCGATGAGGTGGTCAGCAAGGGCCGGGTTGGGCCAGGCGAACTGTTGGTCATCGACACCCGCCACGGCAAGCTGGTGCAGTCCAGCCAAATTGATGCAGAGCTGCAAGCGCGCCACCCTTATCAAGCGTGGCTGGCTAAAAACGTATTGCGCCTAGTGCCCTTTGAGCGATTACCGGAACAGGCACGCGGCGACGCCTCGCTCAGCCCTGCCGAGCTATTGGCCCATCAAAAACAGTTTGCCTTTAGCCAAGAGGAACTCGAGGCCGTACTGCGCGTGCTCGGTGAAAGCGGCCAAGAGGCGGTGGGCTCGATGGGTGACGACACCCCCTTTGCGGTGTTCTCTACCCAACCACGGGTGGTGTACGACTATTTTCGCCAATATTTTGCCCAAGTCACCAATCCCCCCATCGACCCGCTGCGCGAAGCCCACGTGATGAGCTTGGCCACCAGCATTGGCCGTGAAATGAGCGTCTTTTTTGAAGCGGAAGGCATGTCGCACCGCGTCAACTTTCCTTCTCCGGTATTGCTGTACGCCGACATGCAGCAGCTATTGGCATTGCCGCAAGCGCACTATCAGCACCAGCGCCTCAATGCCACCTACCATCCAAAGCAATGCGATCTTGAAGCCGCTTTGACGCAGCTGGCCAGCGACGCCGAAGCCGCCGTGCGCGCGGGCACGGTCATTTTAGTGGTGTCTGATCGCGACATCGGCCCCGAGGCGGTGCCCATTCCGGCACCGTTGGCGGTGGGCGCCATCCAACAACGTTTGGTGGATCAGCACCTTCGCTGCGATGCCAACATTATTGTGGAAACCGGCTCGGCCCGAGACCCCCATCATTTTGCGGTGTTGATCAGCCTCGGCGCCACGGCGGTCTACCCTTATTTGGCCTACGAAAGCCTCGCCCACATGGTGAACCAGAACGTGATTCAGCAGCCACTGCGGGTGGTGACGCTGAACTTTCGCAACGGCATCAATAAAGGCCTCTACAAAATCATGTCGAAAATGGGGATTTCAACCATTTCGTCCTATCGTTGCGCGCGCCTGTTTGAGATTGTGGGGCTTGGCCCCGCCATCATGGCGCAGTGTTTCGATGGCATGGTCAGCCGCATCGGCGGCGCTGGCTTTGAGCACCTGGCGGCAGACCTACAGGCCTTAAGCCTACAGGCATGGCGGCCCCATCATGGCTTACCCAGCGGCGGTTTATTAAAATACAAACCGCAGGGTGAATACCATGCCTACAACCCCGACGTGGTCAACACCCTACAGCAGGCGGTTAACAGCGGCGACTATGACCTTTATCGCCGCTACGCCGACACCGTAAATCAGCGCGCGCCCATGACCATACGAGACCTATTGGGCCTCAAGACCGATGCCTGTACCCCTATGCCATTGGCTCAAGTGGCCCCCGCCACTGACCTCTTCCCTCGCTTTGACGGCGCGGCCATGTCCATCGGCGCCCTCAGTCCAGAAGCCCATGAGGCCCTCGCCACGGCCATGAACCGTTTGGGCGGCTTTTCTAACTCAGGGGAAGGCGGCGAAGACCCGAAACGCTATGGCACCGAACGGGCGTCGCGTATTAAACAGGTGGCGTCTGGCCGCTTTGGCGTGACGCCAGCCTACTTAATGAGCGCAGACGTGATCCAGATTAAGGTGGCCCAAGGCGCCAAGCCAGGCGAAGGCGGTCAGTTGCCCAGTGACAAAGTGACACCCTACATTGCCCAGTTGCGCTATGCCGTTCCGGGGTCGACCCTAATTTCGCCCCCACCACATCACGACATTTATTCGATTGAAGACCTGGCCCAGCTGATTTTTGACCTTAAACAAATCAATCCTAAGGCCTTAATTTCGGTCAAACTGGTGTCGTTGCCGGGCGTGGGCACCATCGCCACCGGCGTGGCGAAGGCCTACGCCGACTTAATCACCATTTCTGGCTACGATGGCGGCACCGGCGCCTCACCCTTAACCAGCGTGAAGTATGCCGGCAGCCCGTGGGAGCTTGGCCTGGCCGAAGCCCAACAGGCGCTGGTGGAAAACAATCTGCGCCACAAGGTTCGTCTACAAATTGATGGCGGCTTAAAAACCGGGCTAGACGTGGTGAAAGCCGCTATTTTAGGCGCGGAAAGCTTTGGCTTTGGCACTGGACCGATGGTGGCCTTGGGCTGTCGCTACCTGCGCATCTGCCATTTGAATAACTGTGCCACCGGCGTGGCCACGCAGGACGACACCTTGCGCCAAAAACACTTTCATGGGCTGCCAGAACGCGTCATGCACTATTTCCAATTCATTGCCCAAGACGTGCGGGCGCTCATGGCACAACTGGGCGTGGCCCAGTTAACCGACCTCATTGGCCGCACCGACTTATTAACCCTCTTGCCCGGCCATACCCCCAAGCAGGCCGCATTAGACCTTTCGGGGCTGTTGTACGCACCCAAGGTGCCCGCAGGCAGCAGCCGCTATTGTACGGAATCCAACCGGCCGTTCGACCAAGGGCTCTTGAATCAGGCCATCATGGCCGCCACCGCCAACGATTTAAGCAGTGGCCGCCACAGCCGCCATGAGTTTGCCATTAGCAACACCGACCGCTCCGTCGGCGCCACGCTTTCTGGCGCCATTGCCCAAGCCCACGGCAACCAGGGCCGCCCCGAACAGCGCTTCGAGCTGGCGTTTCGGGGCACTGCCGGCCAAAGCTTTGGCGCCTGGCTAGCCGGCGGCGTGCATTTAACCCTGCACGGCGATGCCAATGACTACGTGGGCAAAGGCATGGCTGGTGGCCGCATCGTGATTCACCCGCCGGTAGGCTCTGCGTTTAAGGCCGAAGACGCCACCATTATTGGCAACACCTGCCTGTACGGCGCCACGGGCGGGCAGCTGTTCGCTGCGGGCCGCGCGGGCGAGCGCTTTGCCGTGCGTAATTCTGGCGCCACCGCCGTGGTAGAAGGCATTGGCGACAACGGTTGTGAATACATGACTGGCGGCGTGGTGGTGGTGCTAGGCAAAACAGGGATTAACTTTGGCGCCGGCATGACCGGTGGCTTTGCCTATGTTCTAGACCAAGACGGGGCCTTTTTTGGCCGCCAAAACCACGAGCTGGTAGAAGGTTTAAAGATCACCGAGCTGCCCACCCACCAAGAGCATCTGCGTGGGCTGATTGCCCAACATGTGGCCCTCACCCACAGCGCCCAAGGCCAAAGCATTTTAGACCAGTGGGCTGATTACGCCACCGCGTTTGTATTGGTCAAACCCAAGGCCAACGACGTCAACGCCCTACTGGGCCATAAGCGTCGCAGCCTCACCGAACTTCGCGCCATCGTCCAATAACCCCATACCGTGCTGGCGCCTTCATCCGCCAGCACAGCAGGAACCCACATGAGCCAAACCGAAAACATTTACCAGTTTATTGACCTGCCCCGCGTAGACCCGCCCAAAAAAAGCCAGCGCGCCCGCACCACCAGCTTTGTGGAAATTTACCAGAGCTTTACCGACGCGCAGGCCCAGGCCCAGTCTGATCGCTGCCTGTCTTGCGGCAACCCCTATTGCCAACACCAATGCCCCTTGCACAACAACATTCCCGACTGGCTGCGCTTGGCCCATGAAGGCCGTATTATCGAAGCGGCCGAGCTGGCCCATGCCACCAATAGCCTGCCCGAAGTGTGTGGCAGAGTGTGCCCACAGGATCGCCTGTGCGAAGGCGCTTGTACCCTGAACGATGAGTTTGGTGCCGTCACCATTGGCAGCGTTGAAAAATACCTCACTGAGAAAGCCTTTGACATGGGCTGGTCGCCCCGCGTGCCCGAACGCCTGCCCAACGCCAAGCGCGTGGCGGTGATTGGCTCTGGCCCTGCTGGACTGAGCTGTGCAGACGTGCTGGCACGGCACGGCGTGGCCGTCACTGTGTTTGAGCGCGCGGCCGAAATTGGCGGCCTGTTGACCTTTGGCATTCCGGCATTTAAGCTCGAAAAAGAGGTCATGATTCGCCGTCGCCACCTGTTCACCAAGATGGGCATTGAGTTTAAGCTCGGCGTGCACGTTGGGGTGGACCTTAGCCTTGAAGCCCTCACCGATGACTACGATGCGGTGTTTGTTGGCGTGGGCACCTACCAGGGCCTCAGCGCCAACATTCCTCAAGAAACGGCTCCGGGGGTGTATTCGGCGCTGCCCTTTTTAATCGGCAACATCGAGCATTTATTGGGCTTACCCAGCACCGACTATGTGTCGATGGCCGACAAAAATGTGGTGGTACTGGGCGGTGGCGACACCGCCATGGACTGTGCGCGCACTGCCATTCGCCAGCAGGCGCGGTCGGTCACCTGCGTGTATCGACGGGATCAGGACAATATGCCCGGTTCGCGTAAAGAGCGGCAAAATGCCCAAGAAGAAGGCGTACAGTTTGTGTTTAACGCCCAGCCCGTGGCGGTGAACACCAATGCCGACGGCCAGGTCAACGGCCTGCGCTTTGCCCGTACTCAGCTGGGGGAACCAGACCAGCAAGGCCGCCGCCGCGCCGAAACCGTGGCCGGCAGCGACGCCGACATGGCCTGCGACGCCATTATTGTGGCCTTTGGCTTTGCCCCCCATGCCATGCCGTGGTTAGCGCATTCAGGTGTCCACACCGACGCCCAAGGCCGCATCAAGGCCAACGGCCCTCATCCCCAGCAAACGGCCCATGCCAAAATCTTTGCCGGAGGCGACGTCACCCGTGGCTCCGACCTAGTGGTGACGGCCGTGGCCGAAGGCCGTAAGGCCGCCTTTGGGATTTTGGATTATTTCAGCCCAGCGTAAGCTTCTCGCGCCCGTTCGGCTTGGTTTGACGTGAGCCGGACGGAGGACTGTTGACGACTTTTTACCCAAGCCACTCATGCCCTCTCGCCCCACATATTGTTGTCCCTGACTGTCACAAATAATTCATGGCATGGCCATCGTTTTAGGTTAAACTATTTATTATATTATAAAAATAAATTGATTCTATTCATCACTTAAAGCACACCATGACTTTCTCAACCCAGACGCTCACAGGCATCCTGTGTGGCACACTCATGCAAACGCTCGTCTGGGCACAGCCGTCTCACCCGCCTTTAAGCATATATGCATCGGCCTATGGTTTCTCAACGCAATGGCAGGACCAAAAAGGGTTTTTGCCCTTAAGCTACGCTTTAGACGTGCCCTATTCCAACAGCCTAGACCATGTCAAAATGGCACACACCGTGTATTTAGACGTTGCCAAAGGCCCCTTAGGTGTCTATTACGACAAGCAGTATTATAAGGCCAGCGTTGATGACCGCATCGAACAGTTCCCGGCCCGAATCAACGTCAAAATGGCGCGCCAAAGCATTGGCACCTACCTGAAGGTACACGATGGCCAACGCAGTTTAGATGAGCCATTTTTGACCCTAGCCCCTACGATTGGCGTCCATTTAACCGAGATTGACGTCGACGTTAAGGCTGACGTCATGGGGCAAACGCTGACTGCCTCTCGTTCGGCCTCATGGCATGAACCTTACATTGGTGCTCGGTTTGCTTATAACATCAACCGCCACTGGGTGCTGTTTGGGCAAATTAACGCGGGCAACCGCCACAGCCGGGAACAGGTTGCCTATGTCGCTTATCGCAGCAAGCTGTTTAACCAACCCATCAACGTTCGCCTTGGCTATCGCCGCCTAGATCAAAAACACATTAAAGATGATTTTATTTGGGACATCACAGAAAAAAACCTCATGCTGGGCTTCAGCATACAACTTCTTTAAAACGGGCGCACAGCGCCCGTATGGTCACCGGGCCTTAGGCGCCATCGGCATGTCTTTAAACGAGGACAGCGGCGCACCAAGCCAAAACGCCTTCTCCACCATCACTCTGGGTTTAATGTCAAACTCATGATTACTGCCCGTTAAATGAACCCACTGCCGCTTCACCCGTTGCACATAGTTAATGGTTTCTCTATACGGTGGCACGCCCCTATGCTTGGCCACAGCACCTTCACCAGCGTTATAACCTGCCAGCATAAGGTCAAGATTGCCATTAAAACGCTTGCTTAAAAAAGCCAAATAGCGTGTACCTGCTAAAATATTAGCGTCAGCCTCAAACAAGCGTTCTGGACGCACGCCCATTCTCATGGCCGTGGCCGGCATGACCTGCATCAGCCCTAAGGCATTTTTAGGCGATTGGGCCCGAGCATTTCGACTACTTTCAACCACAATTATGGCCTTCACCAAGTTGGCGTCTAACCCCTGCTCCTTTGCGTGTAATTGAATCAGCGCCTCCACATTTTTTGCCAGTATTGGCTGACTGATCAAACACAACATCAGCATCCATAAAAAAGAACGTTTAAACTGCCTACACATATAATCGCCCTATTTTGACTGGGTCGCCCACTGAGCTAACTGAGCATTACTTTTTAAATAGGTTAATGCAGCCAGCCTAAAATTATTTTGGGCGGTTTGTTTTGTCATGGCGATATTAGACAATTCGGAATAGGCGTCTAGAAGGTCAATGAGGGACCTTCTGGCAATTTTAAATTGTAACTCATAGGCTCGTAATACTTCACGCTTGGCCTCTATTTGTCGACTCGCAACCACACTAACCGCTTCACTTTGTAACATGTCTTCTTGTGCAGTGCGCTTTACTTCAGCTAGATCTCGGCTTACCTGCTCCATACGACGCTCCGCAGAAATCAAGCGATGACTGCTTCGGTCCACTGAATGGCGGCCAACCTGATCAAAGACGTTCCAAGAAAGGTTAACGTAAATTTGCTTGTTGTCTCTGTCTACCGCGCCCATTAAGTTAATACTGGGCTTACGGCTGGCTTTCTCTGCGGCCAAGGCCGATCTAACGCTGCTTAATTCTGCCTCCTGAGCCAAGTAACTGGGGTTATGCTCCATCGCCAGAGCTTGATAAGCCGCGATTAATTTTTGAGCCTGCCAATGAGTAAATGGGTCGGTTAGGTCGCCTGCATGAATACGGGTGTTTGTGTATTTAGCCAACTGGCTTAATGCTAGGTTTAAACTGCGTCGAAACTGATAGAGGGTGGTTTCTACCGACAGCTTACGTGCCTCAGCTTCCACCATTTCTGATCGACGGCCAATGTCATGAGTCGCAATAATACTGAGTTCACCCAAAATTTTATGATGCCACGCCAGGCTTTCCTGATAAATATCGATCGCCTCTTTAGCGCTTAAGGCGCTTAAATACAGTTGACCAATGTCAAAACCCAAATCTTCTTGCGTCGCATAAACCCGCTGATGATAATACTGCTCTTCCGCCTTAGCCTTGTCTCTTTGCGCCTCAATCGCGCCCCAGGCAAATAGGTTCATCTTGCCATTGAGACCCGGCGTAAACGTGCGCTTGGCATCCTCATCGTACTCTTTACGCATAAAGTCCTGCTCGGCATTGAGTGCCACAACGGGGTAATGCTCGGCCGTGGCCATTTTTACCCCACTTTGCGCCTCTAATTCCTGAGCTTTGGCCGCCAAAACAACCGGGTCATGACTCAAAGCGACCTTTAATATGTCTTGCAACGGTGTGGCCATTAAGGGCATTGCCCCTAATAAAGCCAGCGTTGAAGCGCCGAAATAAAGCGTACGGTGTCGTAATCTTTGCCAATATAAATTTTTTGATTGTATTACCAAGATGTGTCCCTTCTGAGCGACTATGTAAATTAATGATCGTTTAAAACCAAATAAGTGATGATTACCCAACGAGCAGAGCCAAAAAAGAGGGCCCGAGGACCCTCTTCCTTAAATCAAATTAACTTAATAGGTAATTTGATGATTTGCCAACAACTCGTCTAACGTCGTATTGACGCCCGTCAAGGTCATGACCTCAGTCGCTTCAAACGCACTGCCTTGACCATCACGGTCAACGCTGATGATGGTGTTGCCACCCTCCTCGCGCACGCTCAAGTACTCAGCCAAATTACCAGGCGCCACGTTGTCATCTAATAGATCACTGATGTCCAAACGATCACCGTCCATGCCCACTTTAAAATCAGTCCAAGTGTCCTGTCCGTTGCCACCAGCGGCGTCTGCTTGATCTAATAGCTTCATCACCACCGTATCCGCACCCTCACCTAAGGCATACACATCGTTACCTGCCGTGCTGGTCACGACATCGTCAAACTTAGAACCCATGATGTCTTTGCCTACGTTGATTTCCAAAACGGCTTTGTCAGAGGTACCCACTTTAGAATCTAAGCTGTATTCAAACCGCTCAACGCCATAGCCATTCCCAGAAGCTTTATAGCTATAGCTGCCATCATGACTTAGCGTTAACGTCCCGTACAGCCCTTCAACCGTCGCGCTTTTTGCACCAATATTACTGTCGACAAACAGGGTTTTACCGCCCACGGTAAAGGCATTGATGCTGTCTTTACCAATGTCGTTCGCAAAAAGGTTACCGCTTTCTGTTTCTGCTACACCTGTATTAAAGTGTGACAAATGGGTGCTTTCTGACACAAAGCTGGTTTTACTGCTGCCATCTTTAGTCACAACAGATAAGGTGTATTGCCCCGGCTCCAAATCATTGATGGTGACATTAAGGTTCGGATTTTTTTCTGTCTTGGTGCCTGTTTTCACGACTTTACCGCTGACCTTATCAATAATTTGATAGGTGATCGTGGTGTTAGACCCCAAGATTCCCGTACTCCCTTTAATGTTTAAGGTCGCTTCGGTTTTGGTGCCCGCGGCAATGTTAAAGTCTTTGGTGACGGTATTGCTTAAAATTCCCGTACTGCCTTCAAAGTCCACATGATCAACCTGATTGTGCGCTACGATATTGGTTTGAACAAAATCGTCTATTGCCGTCGTGGTACCAATCTTAATATTCAAGGTTGACACAGTGGTTTTGCCGTCGGCCGACTGAGTCACATAAGAGAACGTGTCCACTTTGCCATAAGGTGGCTGCCAGCCATTGATGTCTGAAGGCTTGCTTACCACATAGGTATAGCTACCATCAGCAGCAATGGTTAAAATCCCAAACTTGCCCGTAATGGTTGTGCCCGTGGCGGAAACATCTTGCCCTACCACTTTAACCACCACATCTGCGTCATCAGGGGTGACATCACCTTGAGCCTTGCCTTCCAGCTTTTTCGGATCGCCGTAATTATGGATTTTGTCTTCAGTGACGCTCACGGATGAGCCAGACAACAGGCCTAGAGCAGAGGTGCCACCCAATAAAACTTTGTACTTCCCTTCAGGAAATTGCAAGGTCAATGGATCAGAACCACCGCCCAGTAAAATCACCTTAAACCAAGACTTTTCCACATGGAATTGCACATATTTGCCGGTGATTTCATCTAGCTTATAAATCAACAGATCGTAGCTAGAGCCCAGCTCAACACCACCAGCAGCGCCTTTAAAAGTGAGTTCTCGCAGCGTATTTTCAGACACGTCAAACGTCATGGCGTCTTTAAACACCACCGCATCCGCACCCAAAATCGGCCCAAGTAATCCCAATTTAATCACGGCAAAATCAGTCATGGCTTTCACACCGGGGCCTTTTTCGATGTTAGCCTCTAAGTCCAAAACCACATGGCTGTCGATGTCTCCCACCTCAATGTCTGAGCCACCATTGTTTAATTTGATGGTTAGATCGGCTTCTGCCGTATTGCCTTTTGGTGTGGTCACGGAGTACTTAAAGGTTTCTTGAGCACCATATGGGCCTTTAAAATCTGCAGACGCTTCATAACGATAACTGCCGTCCGCTTTCACATATAAAGTACCAAACAGCCCCTTGATGGCGACTTCATCATTGCCCGAAACCGCAATGCCATTCACCATAGACACAGCAGTGCCTTCTGGTACATCGTCGGCCCCATGTTTAGGGTCATTGTCGGTCATGAGGTTGCCTTCGGCTTCACCACTGACGGCCTCCGGTTTACCATAATCAAATGTCACATCCGAAACAGTTTTGATGGTCGAGCCGGTTAATGCCGTAACGCCTAATCCAGTACCAAGAACAAACATGTATTTACCACTGTCTAAAAGAAGCGATAGCTCTTTCGAAGTGCCACCCAACAAAACGGCCTTAATCCAGTTTTGTTCAACACGCTGTTGTTCCCATTGACCACTGGTTTCGTTAAGCTTGTACATGTACAAATCATAGGTAGACAGTATCTGCACCCCACCAGAGGTGCCTTTAAGAGTGATCTGACGCGCGGTGTTTTCTGCAACGTCAATGGTTAAGGCAGATTTAATTACCTCATCCAACACACCCAACTCCAAGATAGCACCCAGCCCGACACTGGCAATAGTGAAGCCAGTGGCATGCGTGTTGCTGTTGGTACTGGCCGTTGGGGTAACGTCCAAACCTAGCTCAACATGATTATCGGCAAGCGCAACCACCTCAGGCACAATGGTCGGCGCTGTTACGTCCGTAGCTTCGCTGACATTACCCGCGCCATCGGCTGCAGTGACGCTTAGTTGCTCGCCATTGGTTTGGGCCGGTGTCAACGTAATGGTAAAGTGCCCCTCACCATCTGCTAGGCCTTCGCCAATAACGGCCCCCGTAGCATCCTTGATTTCAATCTTGGCATCGGGTTCGGTTTGTCCCGTTACCACAAGGCCGTCAGCATCAATGATCACATCGCTAGGTGCGTCCGGAGCAGTGGTGTCTTGCGCGACTACAGGCGCATTGGCAGAAGTATTGTCGGCGGCATCTGTCGCATTCACGTTCAGCAACTCGCCATTGGTTTGTGCCGGACTCAGGCTCACTACAAAATGACCCTGTGCGTTTGTCACGCCCTGTCCAATCAAGACGCCACTAGTATCAAAGACGCGCACAACTGTCTCTGGCTCAGCCTTACCGGTCAACGAGTTACCTTCTTCGTTTACCACAAGGTCGGTCGGGGCATTCGGAGCGGTGCTGTCTGGTGCCACCACATCGGTACCGGCTGATTCGTTATTGCCTTTGTCGGTTGCGGTGACGGTCACTTCTTCACCGTTGGTCAATGCTGGATCGAGCGTCACAACAAAGTTACCGTCTTGATCTGCGGTGCCGCTGCCGATCACATCGCCGTTGCCGTCTTTAACGTCCACTTTGCTGCCTGGTTCTGCTTTACCGGTGATGCTGCTGCCGTCGTCGTTAAACACCACGTCGGTCGGGGCATTCGGAGCGGTGCTGTCTGGTGCCACCGCATCGGTACCGGCTGATTCGTTATTGCCTTTATCGGTTGCGGTGACGGTCACTTCTTCACCGTTGGTCAACGCTGGATCGAGCGTCACAACAAAGTTACCGTCTTGATCTGCGGTGCCGCTGCCGATCACATCGCCGTTGCCGTCTTTAACGTCCACTTTGCTGCCTGGTTCGGCTTTACCGGTGATGCTGCTGCCGTCGTCGTTAAACACCACGTCGGTCGGGGCATTCGGAGCGGTGCTGTCTGGTGCCACCGCATCGGTATCGGCTGATTCGTTGTTGCCTTTGTCGGTTGCGGTGACGGTCACTTCTTCACCGTTGGTCAACGCTGGATCGAGCGTCACAACAAAGTTACCGTCTTGATCTGCGGTGCTGCTGCCGATCACCTCGCCGTTACCGTCTTTAACGTCCACTTTGCTGCCAGGCTCGGCTTTACCGGTGATGCTGCTGCCATCGTCGTTAAACACCACGTCGGCTGGGGCATTCGGAGCGGTGCTGTCTGGTGCCACCGCATCGGTACCGGCTGATTCGTTGTTGCCTTTGTCGGTTGCGGTGACGGTCACTTCTTCACCGTTGGTCAACGCTGGATCAATGCTAATCACAAAGTTACCGTCTTGATCTGCGGTGCCGCTGCCGATCACCTCGCCGTTACCGTCTTTAACGTCCACTTTGCTGCCTGATTCGGCTTTACCGGTGATGCTGCTGCCGTCGTCGTTAAACACCACGTCGGTCGGGGCATTCGGAGCGGTGCTGTCTGGTGCCACCGCATCGGTATCGGCTGATTCGTTATTGCCTTTGTCGGTTGCGGTGACGGTCACTTCTTCACCGTTGGTCAACGCTGGATCAATGCTAATCACAAAGTTACCGTCTTGATCTGCGGTGCTGCTGCCGATCACCTCGCCGTTACCGTCTTTAACGTCCACTTTGCTGCCAGGCTCGGCTTTACCGGTGATGCTGCTGCCATCGTCGTTAAACACCACGTCGGTCGGGGCATTCGGAGCGGTGCTGTCTGGTGCCACCACATCGGTACCGGCTGATTCGTTGTTGCCTTTGTCGGTTGCGGTGACGGTCACTTCTTCGCCGTTGGTCAATGCTGGATCGAGCGTCACAACAAAGTTACCGTCTTGATCTGCGGTGCCGCTGCCGATCACCTCGCCGTTACCGTCTTTAACGTCCACTTTGCTGCCTGGTTCGGCTTTACCGGTGATGCTGCTGCCGTCGTCGTTAAACACCACGTCGGTCGGGGCATTCGGAGCGGTGCTGTCTGGTGCCACCGCATCGGTACCGGCTGATTCGTTATTGCCTTTGTCGGTTGCGGTGACGGTCACTTCTTCGCCGTTGGTCAACGCTGGATCAATGCTAATCACAAAGTTACCGTCTTGATCTGCGGTGCCGCTGCCGATCACCTCGCCGTTACCGTCTTTAACGTCCACTTTGCTGCCTGGTTCGGCTTTACCGGTAATGCTGCTGCCGTCGTCGTTAAACACCACGTCGGTCGGGGCATTCGGAGCGGTGCTGTCTGGTGCCACCACATCGGTACCGGCTGATTCGTTGTTGCCTTTGTCGGTTGCGGTGATGGTCACTTCTT
>JAGOQM010000009.1 GCA_017991555.1 Neisseriaceae bacterium | reverse complement strand
AATAGTTTGGAAATGGTTTAAAAACGGGTGGGCAATGGGCTGACGATGGGGGTTTGGGCGGTCAAAAATGAGGGAGATAAGGGTTTAAAGCAGGTTAAGCTTCTTAAAAAGCGCTTGCATTGGGTATAGCCGGTGGATGCGATGGTGGTTTAGAGGCCATCTTTACCCCATAAAAGCCTAAGGTGGGCGAACAGCCCACCTTAGGCGTGACCTATTGGCTATCGGTACGGCGACAAACCAAAGGTGGGCATTGCCCACCTTACAACAACGATGGTGGGTCGCGACCCACCCTACGACACCACTGTTCTATTCTATGCGTGTCTATGCGTGCCCTGGCATTTCGGCCACAAACCGGCGTAGGGCGGGTAAAGCACAGCCTACCCACCGCCTGAACGGCCTAGCCGATCCAAACTCAATATAAACATAAAGTGAATTAACTAATTTTTGCATATATATAGTATCGCTTAGTCCCCGCCACCAAAAACGCTGCCCTAAGGCAGCGCTAGATTCAAGCATAGGAGTCATCCGGCCAAAAAAGCCTTAGCTTGAGGACGGTGGCTTGGGCTTGTCTTCTGACGGCGCCTGTTCCGCCTCTGCTTCGGCACAGGCTGCCTCATCACACTGTTGCTGCCTGATCTGCTCATACACGGCCTCTGTGTGCAGCACAGAGCCTTCTGGCGCCTCTGAGGTTTCACCCTCTTGCCACGGGGCCGTTTCGGCAATCTCTTCGATGTGAATGGTCTTGAGGCTGTAGTCGGGCTGAAAGTGTAAATCGTACTTCGCGGCCTTAATGGTGGCCACCATCATGGCACTCATGATGATGATCAACGGGGCACCGGAGAAAATCGACGCGGTTTGCAGCGTGGCTAGGTCGCCGAAGAACATCAGCACCGCTGGCATAAAGCACAGGGCAAAGGCCCAGAACAGCCGATTCCAACGATGAGGCTCATCGTCCACTTCTTTTTGCACCACCGCCGCCAAGATGTAGGAAATCGAGTCAAACGTGGTGGCGGTAAAGATAATGGCCAATAGGGTAAAGACGCCAATCACGATCTTTGCCATCGGTAAGGTGTGCAAAATGGCAAAAATGGCGGCGGTGGGGCTGACGTCGTTCAGCACCGCCACGACGTCGAGCGTACCGGTTAACTGTAGGTATAAGCCATAGTTACCCAAGATGATGAAGAACAGAGCACAACCTAAGCTACCAAAGAAGATCGACCCCACCACGATTTGGCGAATGGTGCGGCCTTTGGAAATGCGGGCAATAAACAAACCAATGGTTGGGGCAAACACCAGCCACCAGGCCCAGTAGAACACGGTCCAGTCTTGCGGAAAGGTGGTGCGCTTAAAGCCATGCTCGGTAAACTCACCGAAGGACCCCACCCAGGTCATCATGCGGAACATATTGCTGATGGAGCGTCCGAGGCTTTCTAAGCCGACGTTGAGCATAAATACGGTGGGGCCCACGACCAGGACAAACAGCAAGAAGGCGATGGCCAAGTAAAAGTTAATGTTGGATAAGAACTGAATCCCCCCTTTAATGCCCTTATACGCGCTGTAGGCAAAAATTAGGGTGGTCAACAGCAACACCAAAAACTGCACCCACAGTTCTTTGGGCACGCCAAACAGCTCATGTAGGCCTTCGGTAATCATGGGCGTGGCCAAGCCTAAGGTGGTCGCGCCACCGCCAATCATGCCAAACACAAAGAACACGTCAACCATTCGCCCCCACCGACTGGCCGCTAGCTTATCACCCAAAATGGGGGCCAAGCACTGGCTCACCTTCAAAATGGGTTTATTACGTACGTGGTAGAAATAAGCGATGGGAATGGCGGGCACCAAATAAATGGCCCAGGCCACTGGTCCCCAGTGGAAAATACCGTAGGTCGATGCCCAGCGGATGGCATCCGGAGAACGGGGTTCAAGATCAAACGGCGGACTTTGATAATAATAAGCCCATTCAATCAGGCCCCAGTACAAAATACTGGCGCCAATACCGGCACAGAACAGCATGGACGCCCAGGAGGCGGTTTTAAACTCAACCTCGTCTTCGGGCTTACCGGCCTTAATGTTGCCGATGTCAGAAAACGCGATGTAGGTGACGAAGATCACCGACAGCAGGCCCATGCCTAAGTACAACACCCCAAATTTTTGGGTCACAAAGGTTTTCACCTGTGCCACCCACTGCGCGCCCTGCTCTGGAAAAAACACCAAAGGCAGCGTCACGCTCAATAAAATAACAAGCACCCCATAAAAAGTAAAACGGTCAATACTGGTGTCGATCGGTTCTGCCTGCTGATCGACCCCCTCATTTTGTTGTTGATTATGATGTTCCATCTTTATCCATAGTGATTAAACACATTTTAGTCTATCACAATAACATGCTGATTATTAAATGCATTATTTAAAATACCAATAGGGCTGGCCACCTCCATACCTTATCACTATGTCTTTTTTTTGCGCCAACAACCATTAAAAAACCGCCTCAACCCTAGGGTTGAAGCGGCTTCCCGAAACGGGCTTATCTATACTTCGTCGGGCAAAAAGCCCCCGCTTTGGTGAGACCATAATTGTGCATACAGTCCGGCATTGGCCAGCAGCTGCTGATGCGTGCCTTCTTCCACAATCTTGCCCTGATCCAACACAATGAGCCGATCCATGGCGGCAATCGTCGACAAACGATGCGCAATCGCCACCACGGTTTTACCCTGCATTAATTGATACAAACTGGTTTGAATCGCGTGTTCTACCTCTGAGTCCAAGGCGCTGGTGGCCTCATCTAACAGTAAAATAGGGGCGTCTTTTAACATCACCCGCGCGATGGCAATGCGCTGACGCTGCCCCCCCGAAAGCTTGATCCCGCGCTCACCCACCATCACGTCGTAACCGCTGCGGCCTTGCGGATCACTTAGGGTCATGATGAAGTCGTGCGCTTCGGCTTTTTTGGCGGCGGCGATCATGTCGCCCTCAGTGGCGTCTGGGCGACCATACATGATGTTGTCGCGAATGCTACGGTGTAGCAACGAGGTGTCCTGCGTTACCATGCCAATTTGGGCCCTGAGGCTGTCCTGGGTCACGGCGGCGATGTTTTGTCCATCAATCCGGATTTGGCCGAAGTCGATGTCGTGAAAGCGCAACAGCAGGTTAATCATGGTCGACTTACCGGCGCCAGAACGCCCCACTAGGCCAATTTTTTCCCCGGCTTTAATCCGCAGGCTAAGTTCATGAATCAGGCCGCGGGGCTGGGTTTTGTCGTAGCGAAAGCCCACCCCCTCAAACACCACTTCACCTTCTGTGACTTGCAGAGTCTGGGCATCGGGCTGATCTTGCACCTTAGCGGCTTGGGTTAAGGTGTTGATGCCGTCTTCAACGGTGCCGACGTTTTCAAACAAAGACGTCATTTCCCACATAATCCAATGCGAGGTGCCGTTAAGGCGTAACGCCATCGCTGTCGCCGCCGCAACGGCGCCCACACCCACTTGGTTTTGTGACCACAGCCACAGCGCTACCCCAGCCGAGCTCAAAATCAAGCCCACGCTGAGGATGTGGTTCACAATTTCAATGCCGCTGATTAAGCGCATTTGCGCTTTGGCAGCATCTAAAAATGAATCCATGGCACTTTTGGCGTAGTCGGCCTCTTTACCCGAATGAGAGAACAGCTTCACCGTGGTGATGTTGGTGTAGGCATCAGTGATCCGCCCAGACATCAAGGAACGGGTATCGGCCTGATGTTTCGAGACGCGCCCAAGGCGAGGCACAAACCAATACAGAGCGGCAACGTACAACACCAGCCAACCCAAAAATGGCCACAGCATTTGGGTGTTAAAACCACCCACGACGGCAATCATGGTGACAAAGTAAATCAGGATAAACACCATAATGTCGGTCAAAATCAGGCACACATCACGCACCGCCAAGGCCGTTTGTAACACCTTGGCGGAAATACGCCCAGCAAACTCATCCTGAAAAAAATGCATGCTTTGATTGAGCATCAGCCGATGGAAGTTCCAGCGTAGACGCATGGGGAAATTACTCATCAGGGTTTGATGCTTCAAAATACTTTGTACCGTCACCAGGCCAATACTGCCAATAATGACGGCGGTTAAAATCAGGATGTTGGTGCCTTCATCCTGCCACAACCGTTCGGGACGGGTATTGGCCAACCAATCCACCACCTGACCCAACATGGCAAACAGCGCCGCTTCAAACATGCCAAACAAAATAGAACACAGGCTCATCAGCGCAATGTGGCCGCGTACCCCTTCGGTACAGTGCCAAATAAAGGCAAAAAATGCCTTTGGCGGCACGCTAGGCCGACCCTTCGGATAAGGGTTAATCAATCGTTCGAAGAAACGAAACATGCGGGGCATTCCTTTATTATTAATAAATTATCTTTCTATTTTAATGTTTTTGATTGAAATAGACACAAAAAAAACGACTTGAGACGGACTCAAGTCGTTTTTTATCCAGGCGCTTACGGCAGATTAACCCGCAAACTGTTTTTTCATTTGCTCGCGGCGTTCTTGCGCTTCTAACGACAGCGTGGCGGTCGGCCGTGCCAACAAACGGCGCAGGCCAATCGGCTCACCAGTGTCCACGCAAAAGCCATAGCTGCCGTCTTCAATTTGACGCAATGAAGCCTGTAGCTTAACCAATAGCTTGCGCTCACGGTCACGGGTGCGTAATTCTAAAGCGTACTCTTCTTCTTGAGTCGCTCGGTCAGCAGGGTCTGGCGTCGACACTTGCTCTTTCAGATGATTGGTTGTTGCGTTGGCGTTATGAATTAATTCTTCTTGTAAGCTAATCAATAACTCTTTGAAAAACTCTAAGTGATCATCATTCATGTACTCATCTTCTGGGCCAGTCCAGTTGACAATGTCTTGTTCGGTTAATTTAGCCATAATGCTTCCACCTCTTCTAAGTAAACATTCTAGGGCCGGCGCCAGTCACGACACGGTGCCCCATATGCCAAAGTTGCGCATCGTACCACACAACGCAACCAATTAATGTTAGTTATTATCAAAAAAAGCCCATATTTATGCAATTAAACTAGGCACATTTTTTCAAATCTTACCCCAAATATTTATTATTAACTACTTCTAATCACACAAATAAATAACTTTCCAAAAGTCTGGTCAGGTTGGGTAATATTGTGCCGGTTAGCCACAGCAATATCAGCAATACCACGGTGCCAGAAAAATCAAACTGCCCCAGACGGAGAAAATGAAAGGGCGCCCGACTTTTCGCGGTTAATCGATGCAAGGCTGGCAATATGTCTGCCGTAGGGGCCGTCATGCTTAAAATGGCTTGTAATAGCAAAGCCCCAATAAATACGTAGGCGGCAGACTTAATTGTCATGAGTAACGATATTAATACGTTAAATAACACCAATTTACCACTAAAATGCCCGCCTTCTATGATGCCCAACACGCTGATGAGTGTAAATGAGACAAAATAGACCACTACGGCCGCCATCACCGATGCGGTATCCCACTGTTTAATGGCCGGTAAACCGCGGCGCAAAGGCAGCACAATCCAGTTGGACCCCTTCACGCAAAATTGCGCCAGCTGATGCCCGTAATGAATCTTGGCAATCTGCAGGAAAAAACGCATGAAGCAGATCAGACCAAAAATATCGGCACCGGTTCGCAAGATAAATTTTAAAAATAACATGATTACCCTTGTTTGAATGCTGCCTGCATCGCCTCAGAACGCTGTTTACATGCGTCAACGCCGGCCTTGATGCCTTCTGCTACCCCTTTTTGGGTGAACGTCACGATGGCTTCATGGGTGGTTCCCCCTTTAGAGGTGACCTTTTGCTGCAATAAGCTAAACTCTTCACCGCTTTGTTCTGCCAGGGCAACGGCCCCTTTAAAGGTGGCCAAACTGAGCTGGCGGGCAGTGTCGGCATCAAAACCTTGGGCCGCTGCCGCCTCGGCGAGGGCATTCATTAAATAAAACACATAGGCTGGGCCGCTGCCACTAATGCTGGTAATGGCGTGAATTTGGTCTTCGTCTGCCAAACGCACGACTTCACCTACAGCGGCCATGATGCGTTCAGCCAAATCCCTATCCGCCACGCTAACCTGTGCGGGTGCATACACGCCGCTGATTCCTAAGCCAACCTGCGCGGGGGTATTCGGCATAATCCGAATCAAACGTTGGTGACCCCGTAAATACTGGCTTAATGTTGCCAGATCAACCCCGGCGGCAATCGACACCACCAAGGCCCCATTGGGTTCGATGGTGGCGCAGCTGGCCTGCAAATCTTGGGGCTTAACTGCCAACACCAGCACGTCAGCAGCGCTTAAGGTGGGGACTTGCTGGAAAGTTTCAACCCCATAGCGAGCGGCTAGGTCTTTTAATTTATCGGCATTGGTGTCAATCACCCCTACTGGATGAGGGCCGTTCACCAAACCAGCAATGATGGCCGAGGCCATATTGCCGCCGCCTAAAAAGTAAATCATGGTTTATCCTTTATGATGATGGGGCTGTTGCTTAAGCATAATCACGCTGGCCAAATAGCTCGCGGCCAATGCGGATGTGGGTGGCGCCATACTGTACGGCCAACGGCCAATCGGCCGACATCCCCATCGACAAGGTGTCTAAAGCATAGCCCTGTTGGTTAAGCGCTTTTAATAAATCTTGCATTGTCTGAAACTGCTGTTTTAAGGCTGCCTCATCTTCGGTGGCTTCTGGAATGCACATCAGGCCACGCAGTTGCAGCCGCGGCAACGCCTGTATTTGTTCGGCCAATGCCGCAACCTCTTGCGGCAGCACGCCACTTTTACTGGCCTCACCAGAAACGTTGACCTGGATGCACACCTGTAACGGGGCTTTATGTTCGGGGCGCTGCTCGTTTAAACGATTGGCTATTTTCAGGCGCTCGATGGTGTGTACCCAATCGGCGCCTTCAGCCACCTGTCGGGTTTTATTCGATTGCAGTGGGCCAATAAAATGCCACACAATGTCGAGCGCGTGCAAGGCCTGTGATTTTTCATGCCATTCTTGCACGTAGTTTTCACCAAAATCACGCTGGCCTTCTGCATATAAGGCCTCAATGTCGGTACTGGGGAATGTTTTACTGACCGCCACCAGCTGACAGGGCCGTTGAACGGCCCGTAGCCGTTGGGTGAGCTGTTGATACCGTTGTTGTAAATTCATGTTTTATCCCCCTAAGGCCGCTTGGTCTCAGTAAAATTAAATGTCATAATATTCGTCTGGATCACACGGGGCGTTCACCACTATGCTGACATTAAACGATTATCTGTTGCTGTGCCGTCAGCATCAGGCTTCTGACCTACACCTCAGCAGCGGCCAGCCGCCCTACCTGCGCTTAGATGGTGATTTAGTCGCGTTGCCCTACCCACCCATTGCCGCAACACAGATGGCGCCATTACAGGCACAAGCCTTAAGCCCAAAGCAAATGCAACGGCTACAGCAACAACGGGCCGTCGACTTTGCCTACACCAGCGCGCAAGGCCAACGCTTTCGGGGCCATGCCTTTAACCAGCGCTTAGGCCCCAGCCTGACGTTTCGTTATCTTAATGCCGACATCCCCACCCTAGAGGCGCTACGGGCGCCGCCCATATTGGCTTCTTTAGCCCAAACGTCGCGGGGCTTAATTTTATGTACTGGCCCCACCGGTTCGGGAAAGTCTACCACCTTAGCGGCCCTAATCGCCAGCATCAACCAACACCAGCAAAAACACGTGCTCACCCTCGAGGCCCCGATAGAATACCTCCATCAAAGCGAGCGTAGCTTGATCAATCAACGCGACCTAGACGTCGATGCCTTGGACTTAGCCACGGCGTTAAACGACGCGCTTAGGGCTGACCCCGATGTGCTGGTGTTGAGTGAGCTACGCGACTTAAACAGCATCCGCTTGGCCTTAACCGCAGCCGAAACAGGCCACTTGGTTTTGGCCACCCTCCACAGCCCCAGCGCGGCGCAAACCATACACCGCCTTTTGGATGTTTTTCCCGATGCTGAAAAAAACCTCATCCGAGCGCAGCTGGCCGCAAGCCTAGTGGCCATTGTGGCGCAAACCTTAATCAAAAAGAAACCGGCGCCGGGGCGCATCGCCGCTTTTGAAGTCCTCATCAACACACCGGCGATTGCGCATTTAATTCGAGAACACAAGGTGGTTCAAATCCCCAGTATTTTACAAACGCAAAAAGCGGTGGGGATGCAAACCATGGCTCAGGCGCTTGAACAGTTACAACGGCAGCAGCTGATTTAACCGCATCAGCCCACCGTTCACCTTGCTGTGGCTCGGTGACAGCCCACGCACTTTCAATCAAAGCCATCACCTATTTAAAATTAAAGACCATTCCTACCAATGCCCTTAAAAATAAACCAAAATCACCCCCCCTACCTTGGTTTTTTTAGCGGCTAGTCTTATCCTTGGGGCTCACCCCTCGAAAATCCCCCACACACTTAAAGGCTAGTGCAACAATGGTTGACTCCTCTGCATATAAAAAAGGCATCCTCTTTACCATAGGCTGCTACATCATATGGGGCTTATTCCCCCTTTATTGGTATCCTCTCGGCGATTTAGATCCGTTTCAAACGCTGGCCCAGCGCATCTGTTGGTCGGCCCTATTTGCCACCCTTTTGGTTATTTTTTTAAGAGAAGGCCGTGCGGTTTACAAAGCTTTTTCTCAAAAAAGAACCTTAACCATTTTGGGCCTATCGGCCTTTATGCTGTCGATGAACTGGCTCATTTACCTGTGGGCCATTGCCAACCACCACGTTCTAGACGCCAGTCTGGGCTATTTCATGACGCCTTTATTCAGCATTTTCTTAGGCCGAGTCTTTTTTAAAGAATCGCTCAATACCCTGCAATACTTTGCTTTGGCCTTGGCCGCTGGCGCCATCCTGTGGCTGACCTGGTTGGCGGGCACCGTGCCTTATGTGGCCATTGGCCTGACCCTGTCGTTTGGATTTTATGGGCTGTTGCGTAAGCTGGCGCCGCTGGGCGCCATTCCGGGCCTGGCGGTTGAAACCTTTTTAATGACGCCCTTGGCCGTCTTGTATTTATTGTACGAAGGCGTGCACGGTCGCCTCATGTTTGCCAGTTTACCAACGCTGGGCATGCTGGTGCTGCTGTTTTCAGGCGTGGTGACCTCTGTGCCCTTATTGCTGTTTGCGGCCGGTGCCAAGCGCATTCCTTTGTCCCTATTGGGCATTATTCAGTACATTTCACCGACGATTCAGTTCGTGTTAGGGCTGTTGGTGTTTAATGAGGTGTTTGAATGGAATCGCTTTATGGGCTTTGTGCTGGTGTGGGCCGCAGTGCTGCTGTACTTACTCAGCGGTTGGTACAGTAAAACCCATCCCAAACACGCATAAAAAAAGACTGAGCCTAGGGCTCAGTCTTTTTTTGACCATCTTAGCGGACGTTAAATGACTTTGTCTTTTAACGTTTCTGTACGGCCATTCATGGCGTCTAATGGTTTTTTGTTGCGATTGGCGTCGTTGACGTATTTCACAAAATCCGCAGCCTCTTGTTCCTGACGAACCGTCACCGGCACGAAACGAGGATCTTGTGTGTTGACCGCAATTTGCTCACCCGGCGTCACTTGCTCAATACGCACTTCGGCAGTGCCTTTATTGATGTAGCCTAATTTTTTGGCGGCGGCATAAGATAGGTCGATGACGCGGCTTTTACTAAACGGCCCACGATCATTAATGCGTACCACCACCTCTTTATTGTTGGCCAAGTTGGTTACTTTAACGTAACTAGGAATAGGCAACGTAGGGTGGGCCGCAGTGTAGTCATACATATTGTAGACTTCTTCTGATGTGGTTTTGCGTCCGTGAAACTGATTACCGTACCAAGAGGCGCGGCCTTCTTGCACAAATTTCACGATTTCCTTACTTGGGTAGTAACGTTTGCCGGCTACTTTGTAGCTCATATTGGCGGCACGATGTAAGGGTTCTTTGGGAATGGTGACAACATTTTTTTTAGCCGTTGCAGCAGGCTTGGGCTGAACCACTTTAGCGGCAGGCGCTACGGTGGCGAAGCTTAACAAGCCCACACACATCATCAGTCTTAAAAAAATCGAATTCAGAAAACTAACCTCCTAAACGTACGATCCCCCTGTCTTTAGCCACTTTAATTTAACCTTAAAGTGTTATTGCCCACCCACATAGTCCAATTGACGCCAGGCTTCAAACACCATGACCGCAACCGTATTGGATAAATTCATACTACGGCTATCCGGCATCATGGGTAATCTGACCTTTTGTGCCGCGGGCAGCGCATCCAGAATATCTGCTGGCAAACCGCGGGTTTCAGGGCCGAATAAAAAAACGTCGCCATCCTGAAACTGAACTTGGTCCGGTCTGGTGTGACCTTTTGTGGTTAACGCAAAGATTCTTTTGCCCGCTAACGCGGTTAAACAAGCGTCAAAATCTTCGTGTACCGTGACGTGAGCAAACTCATGATAATCCAACCCTGCACGACGCATTTTGCTGGAATCAAGAGGAAACCCTAAGGGTTTCACTAAATGTAGATCCACACCCGTATTGGCACATAATCTGATGATGTTGCCCGTATTTGGTGGAATCTCAGGTTGATACAGTACTACTGTGAACATAATAATTACTCGGCAATATGCAATAAAAAGAACAGACTAGTCAAATTTTTACGATTTGTTTTTTTAATAGGGCCCACACATACACCTCGAATCGCCCATGACGCTTGAGCTCAGACCCTATTTCGGAAACTGTTGCACAAGTGGTCAAAACGTCGTCGATTAACAAAATTTTACCTTGATCTGCATTAAATTTGACTCTGTTAAACGAGAACACGCCGCTGACATTTTTAATTCGCTGTGATTCATTTAATTGAGACTGTGATTGGGTCGCGACGCGATCACACAAATGCGACGATATTAAAGGAATCTGCCAATGTCTCGCAACGTATTTTGCCAATTCGTCACTTTGATTAAACCCTCTTTCGCGCCATTTTGGGGCACTGATCGGCACTGCCAACACGTGTTGAAACGCCAAACCCATAAACGGCGGCGGCCTTTGTTGCATTAATTGTCCCAGTGCGCGAGCCAGCATCAGTTTTTTTTGGTATTTAAACGCCTGTAATAAACCCGCCATCGGAAACGCATAATCATAGCTGGCAAAACAATGCGACAGCGGCGTTTGCTTTTGTTGGCACCGCCCGCACACCTGACTGTCAAAGCTATGAATGGCACATAAAGGACAGGCCTCTTCCGTAAAAGACAGCCGTCGTTGGCAGGCGGCGCACACGGCCAAGGTGTGGGGGCTGATTTTTTCGTGGCATAATACGCACATTGAACCAAGGATTTGCTTTAATCCTTGTTGGCTTTTGCGGAGTATTTTGTTTAACATGCTGTCCCTTTCTTCCCCTGTTTTGTTGCTCCATGGTTGGGCTGCAAACCATCATGTCTTTGATGATTTAATCACCAAGCTGCCTGCCGAAGGCGTTTATCTGGCACCAGACTTACCGGGCCACGGCGTGGCTGCCATGCCGGCCACTTTTGACGTTGCGGCCATTGCCAACGATTTGGCGGCAACCCTAACCGAGCCGGTTCATTTGGTCGGTTGGTCTTTAGGCGGCCACATTGCGCTGTATTTAGCCGCCCACCACCCTCATTTGGTTAAAAGCCTGTGCTTAACCGCCAGCTTTGCTAAATTTTTGGCGGCTACAGACCATCCGGAAGGGCTTAAAAACCCGGCCTTGGCCAAGATGGTCACGCTGTTTAATCAGGATTTCGATAAATACATGACGCAGTTCTTTCAGCTCCAGTTTTTATACGCGAAAGAGAATCTGCCCATCTTAAAGCAGGTTTTGCCCTTGGTTTGCCAATATGGCCCACCACCGGCCCTCGCGCTGGCCTTAGAGGCCATTGAAGGTTCTGATGCCCGCGCTTGCTTAAGCCTGATACAAGCACCCACCTTGCTGTTGTTTGGCCAAAAAGACGCCATCACCCCTGCCGCCATGGGGACTTACCTACACCAGCACATTGCCGACAGCCAACTACATTTTTTTGAGCGCGCCTCGCACGCCCCCTTTCTTTCACACGCAGATGAGTTTGCCCACACGCTGACTCAGTTTTGGGCCACACTATGATCAACACCACTTGGCAAGCCAAAGATTGGTTTGTCTACACCGAACTCGCTAAACGCATGGATGAGCGCCTATTGCTCATTAAGAAACAACCCGAACACGTTTTTATCGTGGGCGCCGATTTTAATGAGAGCGCTGCCCTTTTGGTACAGCGTTACCCACAGGTTCAACTCAGCGTTTTCGACCCTCGCGCCGAGTTTTTGGCCTACAGCCAAACCAACCAACAAAAACAACGCTCAATCTGGCAAAAACTAACCAAGAAAAATACGGTCCATACACAACAACCGGTCAATGCACCCTTACCTGTGGCCAGCGCTGATTTTGTTTGGAGTAACTTGGCCCTCTATACGGAAGCCGATCCGGTGACGGTATTTCCGCAGTGGTCTGATGCCTTAAAAAAAGACGGTTTGCTGTTTTTTAGTGCGCTTGGGCCAGATACTTTGCAAGAAATTGTGGCCTATTTAGCCAAGCACAACGTAACCCTCACGGCCCAGCGCTTATGGGACATGCATGACTTAGGCGACATGATGTTTTACAACGGCTTTAATGAGCCGGTGATGGACATGGAAAAAATGAATCTGACCTATCAAAGTGCCGAATCATTTTGGCGTGACTACCACATTATTAATGCCAAAACCCTGTTTGATCAAGACATTAGTGCTGACCCTTCGATAAAATCACTGATTGATCAAGGTTTTAGTACCGGCGAACTAAACCAAATCACCCTAGAAGTGATCTATGGTCATGGCTTGAAAAAAATAACCTTGCCCGATCAACAATCGGTGGTTAATTTTTACCCCAAACGTCCCGAGGCTTAAGGCCTTTAAAATCAGTTTTTTTATGAGTATAGGTTATGTTAAAACGCATCAGTGTTTTGTTGAGTAGCTTGATTGTGGCCGCCTGTGGCAGCACCAGCAGCCCACCCCCAGTTAAGCCCTCTAAACCCGCCCCCGTAATTGGCCTGGCCTTAGGCGGCGGTGCCTCTAAAGGCTTTGCCCACATTGGCGTGATTAAGGTGTTAAAAGAAGCCGGCATTCCGGTTAAGATCGTCACTGGCACCAGTGCTGGAGCCGTAGTGGGCAGTATGTACGCTTCGGGCATGAGCCCTGACCGATTGGAGCTTGAAGCCGAAATCATGAACAAGGCCGACGTGATTGATTTTGCCTTGTCCTTTAAAGGCTTAATCAAGGGCGAAAAGCTGGCGCAGTACATCAACGTTAAAACCAAACAGCAATTAATGCAAAACTACCCCATTAAATTTGGGGCCGTGGCCACCGATTTTTCTACCGGTAAAATGGTGGTGTTCAATAAAGGCAAAGCCGGCCAAGCCGTCCGCGCTTCGGCCAGCATCCCCAACGTTTTTCAACCGGCCACCATCAGCGGTCGCCAATACGTTGACGGCGGCTTAGTCGCCCCGGTACCGGTCAGTGCCGCACGTCAACTTGGGGCCACCAAGGTAATTGCCGTCGACATCACCGCCAAGCCCAGCAAAAATAAGGGCGATGGTTTTTGGTCTTACTTAGATCAAAGCCTCAACATCATGAACACCACGGCTTTAAACAATGAGTTGGCCAAAGCCGACGTGGTGATCCGCCCCAACGTTTTGTCTATGGGCGCAGTGAGCGGCTTTGATCAGAAAAAAGAAGCCATCGAGCTGGGTGAAAAAGCCGCGCGAGCGGCTTTGCCAAGGATTCGAGCCCTGTTGGCTCAATAGCCTTAATGCCTAATCAAGCGGTTGATCTGTTATGGATCAGCCGCTTTTTTTAGCCTATCTGGCCTGAAAGTGGTTTAAGTCCTTTCAACCTAGGCCAATCATGCTTAAAATACAGCCCATTACTCTTATACTACTGCCCACCATTATTTAAAGGATTCTCTTCATGAACGTTTTGGTTTTAGGTTCAGGCGGCCGCGAACATGCTTTGGCATGGCGTTTGGCACAATCAGCACGCATCACCCAAGTTTTTGTGGCGCCAGGCAATGCCGGTACCGCCCAAGAGCCTAAAGTAAAAAACATCCCTTTAAGCCAACATAAAGAACTGATTCAGTTTTGCCGTGATGAGCAGGTGGTGTTTACCGTGGTTGGCCCAGAAGCGCCTTTAGCCGCTGGTGTGGTCAATGATTTTAAGGCCGCAGGCCTGGCCATCTTTGGCCCCACTCAGTTTGCAGCCCAGCTAGAAAGCTCAAAAGATTTTGCCAAAGCCTTTATGGCCAAATACCAGATTCCCACGGCGGGCTACCAAACGTTCGAAGTGGCTGCGGATGCCCACGCCTATGTGGACGCCAAAGGCGCCCCCATTGTGATTAAGGCCGATGGCCTGGCCGCCGGTAAAGGCGTGATCGTGGCCATGACGCTAGAAGAAGCCCACAGCGCCATTGACGACATGCTGTTAGGCAACAGCATGGGCGCTGCCGGCGCCCGCGTGGTGATTGAAGACTTTTTAACCGGTGAAGAAGCCAGCTTTATTGTGATGGTGGATGGCGAACACGTTTTACCTATGGCCACCAGCCAAGACCACAAACGTTTACACGATCAAGACCAAGGCCCTAACACCGGCGGCATGGGCGCGTATAGCCCCGCACCGGTGGTGACCGATGCGGTGTATCAACGCACCATGGACGAGATCATCATGCCAACGGTGCGCGGCATGGCGGCTGAAGGCCACCCTTACACCGGATTTTTATACGCCGGCTTGATGATTGATGCTTCTGGCGCACCGTACACCATCGAATTTAACTGTCGTTTTGGTGACCCAGAAACCCAACCCATTATGAGCCGCTTACAATCAGACTTTCCTGAGCTGATTCAGGCCGGTATTGATGGCCGTCTTAATGAAGTAGAGGCCAAGTGGGATGAGCGTGTGGCCGTGGGCGTGGTGCTGGCGGCTCAAGGCTACCCAGAAGCGCCGCGTAAAGGCGACGCCATCACCGGCATCGAGGCCGCCAATCAATTGGGTAAAGTGTTCCACGCAGGCACGCAGTTAAACCCTGAAGGCCAATTGGTCAGTAATGGTGGACGCGTATTGTGTGCAGTGGGCCTAGGCGATGACATTGCCAAAGCCCAAGAACAGGCCTATCGTGTGGTGAATGCGCTTCATTTTGAGGGCGCCCACTACCGCCACGACATTGGTGCCAAAGCCCTTTAATTTTTATTCAGCGGCCAGAAACGTTTTACCCTCTGGCCGCACATAACCTCATCATGACCGATCACACACACCGACCGTTTCCCCCAAGAGTGGCCAGCCACGCCGAACTACTGGCGCTGAAAGCCCATTTAAAACAGGGCGGCGTCATTGCCTACCCCACCGGCTCATGCTTTGGCCTAGGCGGGTTACCCACCCATCCTCGCGCCATTCGACAAATCATCAAACTGAAAAAAAGGCCGCAGCACAAAGGCTTAATCGTCATTGGTGCAGCAGCGCATCAATTTAAACGCTTGATTAAACCCCTCAGCACTGAGGAAACGACGCAGGTGAATCAATATTGGCCAGGGCCGTATACCTTCTTATGCCCCAACACACAGCGCGTTTTGCCGTCTTTACGGGGGCAGCAAAACACCACGCTGGCGGTGCGGGTAGACGCCCAGCCTGTGGCCAGACATTTGTGTCGGCGTTTGAATACGGCGTTGATTTCGACTTCGGCTAATTTTTCTGGCGGGGTTTCGTGTAAAACCACACGACAAACCCAGGCGCTTTTTGGTCATGCGGTCATGATGGTGCCTGGTCAAATTGGCCATGACCATCGACCCAGCACCATCTTCGATTTAAAAACGGGTCAAAAACTTAGGTAGTTGCTCAATATAAAAAAAGGTGACCTTTTAGGTGACCTTTTTTTATTCTATGATGTTATTGACTGAACTTATTAATTATTAGATTATCTATCCTAAACGAATATTGCTTTTGAATTTAATCACACCAGTGAAAATAGGCCACGTAACGCGACAATGGCCCAGGCGATTGATACTTATCTGTATTTTACCCGCTCTTTTTATACGCACGTTTTTTAGGAGATTGATTCATGAAAACCATTATGTGGGCAACGGCCCTATTGGCTTTAAGCGGCTGTGCCGCCACTGCGGCTGAACGCAATCAAGAAAAAACCCTTTATGTTGGCCCTAACTTAGTTGATTGCGTGGGGGTTGCCCCCATGAAATGCATGCAGGTTAAAGACACCCCCGAGGCTGAGTGGACCTATTTTTATGACGGCATTCAAGGCTTCACTTATGAAGAAGGCTATCAGTATAAACTGCAAGTGTTTGTGAAAAACTTAGACCCTAAAGACGTGCCAGCGGATGCGTCTAGCCAACGCTGGAGCTTGGTGAAAGTGTTGGAAAAAACCAACGCCCAAACCGGCGAAGTCATGCCTATTAAATAATGGCTTACCCTTAAGGAACATTTATGACGACACCACAAGTAGAACCCTTTAATCAACCCTCAATGGGTTGGACACCTGAAGCCCCTCCTTCGGTAAAGGAGTGGGTATTAACCTTAATCATCCTCATGATTCCCTTAGTCAATTTGGTGATGATGTTTGTTTGGGGCTTTGGTAGTGGGCCTAAGTGGCGGGCCAATTTTTGTAAGGCCAACTTATTGATTATGGCCGTGTGTCTGATTCTGTATCTGGCATTTATCGTGGTGTTTGGTGGCATGATGATTGCCAACCAGGCTTCATAAACCAGCGTGATAAAAAAGCCTCGGGTTAACCGAGGCTTTTTTATGCTTGGCTTAAAGCCACGATCGTGGCGGCTTCCCCTTGAACCTGAAACGACACGTTCACCCCTGCCAACAACATGCCATACACCCGCTGCGCGTCTTCCTGATAGGCTGGGCGCGGATCTTGCGCCACGCTTTGGCTCACCAAATCTTTAAACCCTTGATCAAGGCCATAATCTTGTAGCTGACTCAAAGCGCCTTCAGACCAGATAACGCTTAACAAAGGCGGTGTGCCCAATACAAAACCACTCCTGGCATCGGGCTTGGCTTCCACAAACGGAATATAGGGCTTGATGTCGATGACCGGTGTGCCATCCAATAAATCAGCCCCACTGAGCAACAAACGCACCCCTTTATGAGTGTCCACCGTCTCTAAGCGCAATAACGACAGGCCTAAATGATTGGGCCGATGGGGGCTGCGGGTGGCAAACACCCCCATTTTTTGTTTGCCGCCTAGGCGCGGAGGCCGAACCAAGGGCGACCAACCGTCTTTAATCGCAGCATGAAACACAAAGTGTACCCACACATAATCAAAGCCGGCCAAGCCGCGCACGCTTTCTTCCGTAAACTCAGGCGCCAATACCAACCAGACCTTGGCTGCATCCACGAGCCCTGGCTGACGGGCAATGCCGAATTTTTGTTGGTAAGGGGACTCAATGACCCCGATGGTATTAATGGTTAATTGCATAAAGGCTTTTTAAAATAGATCGTATTGACACAGAATGGACCACACTTCATCGACGCTAGGCTGCTGTCCTTTGCCCCCTAAATTAGCCACTTTATCAGTGTGGGCTGTGGCGATGGCGCCGGTGAGGTGGGGTTCACTGTCTAGGTATAAGGTAATCAATGGGCGATTTTGAGTGTTGGCCAAATGAGCCAGGCCCGTGTCGACCGCCACCACCGCCAATGCTGCGGCGATGATTTGCCCCGCCGCCGCAATGCTGAGCTTGGGCATCACCACGGCGTCGCTTAGCGCAGCGGCAATGCGTTGGGCCCGTAGGTGCTCGCGCTCATTACCCCAAAACAACACGCAGGCAATGCCCTGTTGGTTTAACCGTTGCCCCAAGGCCACCCAGGCGGCTTCTGGCCACTCTTTGGCCTCGGCACTGGTGCCGTGAATCAAAGCCGCAAAAGCCCGCTGTGGCGTCAGTTCATGCTGCGCTAGCGTAGGCAAACCAAAATCAGGCTTGCCGTGTACGGCATAGCCCAATGCCTGAGCCAACAATTGGCGATTGCGTTCAACTGCCGGTAAGGTTTTGGCCACGGCGTATTGATGCTGATAAAAATAACTGGCCACCGGTTCTTTAATACTGTGCCTGTCGTAACCGCTCACCGGCTGCTTGGCCATTCGCGCCACCCAAGCACTTTTTAATAAGCCTTGGCAATCCACAATTGCGTCCCACCGTTGGCTGCGTAACTGCTGTTTTAAAGCTTGATATTCGCGCCAGGTTTGTGGTTCACCCAACCGTTTTTTCCATCGCCTTAAGGCCACGGGTAAAACGTGTTTGACCATCGGGTGCATCGGTGGAATGTCAATAAACGATTCTTCAGCAACCCAGGTGACTTGCGCAGAGGCCCATTCTGGAGCCTGTTGTAAGTCGGTTAAGGCCGGTAAACAATGAATTAAGTCGCCCATAGACGACATTTTCAGTAACAGTATTTTTTTCATTCCGGCGTGCATTCTGAAGTAATGGGGTTGATTTTAACCGTTCTTAAATGCGTGATGGCACTTAAGAACGCGTCTTTATGCGCCAACGGCACGCTGACTTTTAGCTGGCAATCGTAGGTCATTTCTTGAGATAAAATGACCACCTCATGGGTTTTAATCAAGCGCATGACATCATTCATGGTGGCGTATTCAAAGCTTAACAGGGTGTGATGGGTGACGTTTTTAAGCAGTACTGTCCCTTCGGCCAAAGCCAAAGCAGTGGCGCCTTTATAGGCCTGAATCAAGCCGGGCACGCCCAGTAAAGTACCGCCAAAATAACGCACCACAATGACCACCACATCGGTTAATTCAGCACTGTCAATTTGACCTAAAATGGGTCGTCCAGCACTGCCTGACGGTTCACCATCATCATTGGCTCGAAAATCACTGCCGTCGGGCCCTAACCGATAAGCATAGCAAAAATGAACCGCCTTAAAATGCTCTTTTTTAAGGGGCTCTAATAAGGCTTTAACCTCATCACTGCTGCTGATTGGGTAGGCAAAAGCCATGAATTTACTGCCTTTGTCTTTAAGCTCTGCATAACAAGGGGCAGCCAACGTCTGATAAGTTAAAACCGTCATGGTGTCTCATAAGGATAAATTTAGTTCATTGTATCATTCTGTTTTCGACTGTGTTTCACGTGAAACATTTAGCTAGAACAGCTAATGCTGATGTCTTTAGACCACGCCGGTGACAAAGCCGCATAAGCTTCATACTCAGGCCACTCTGCGTAAGGCTCGGCAATCACCTTAGCCAATTGATTTAATTCAGAATAGTCTTTATTTTCGGCTTTTTTGATGGCCTGTTCTAATAAATAATTGCGCAATATGTATTTAGGGTTGACGCCATTCATGGCGGCTATTTTAACCGATTGGCCTCTGCCCTCTTGTAACAGCCGCTGTGCGTAGTCAGCCAACCATTCATCTAGGGCCCTAGGGTCGGTTAATAAAACGCGTACAGGGGCCGGCAAAGTGCCCGTATGGGGATCAAACTGAGCCAGTGCCCTAAAGAAAAGGGTAAAGTCTACCGATTGCGCCGCCATCACCCGTAATAAGCGCAGCACAAACGCTGCTTCCGGCACGGTTTGTAAGCCTAACTTCGCCGCCATCAGCTGATCGTAGTGGTTTTGATAGTGACGCGCATAGTCATTTAAAATGGCCACCAGTTCCGCTTCTTCGGCAAAGGGTAACAATGTCGATGCCAAACAGGATAAATTCCATTGTCCGATAAAAGGCTGTTGGTTAAAAGCATAGCGGCCAGCGTGATCAGAATGATTGCAGACGTGCTGAAAATCAAACCCATCTAAAAACCCAAAAGGACCGTAGTCTAGGGTTAAACCCAATATAGACATATTGTCCGTATTGAGTACGCCATGACAAAAGCCAACCGATTGCCACAGCGCAATCGTTTCTGCGGTTTTTTTACTCACAGCCTCAAAAAAAGCCAGATAGGGATTCTTCGCTTCTCGACACTGTGGATAATATAAATCGATGACGTGATCGGCCAATAATTGTAAATCTGTGTGTAACTTTCGATGGTAAAACACTTCGAAGTGCCCAAAGCGGATGAAACTAGGCGCTAGCCGGGTCACAATCGCCGCTGTTTCAACGCGTTCTCTATAAACAGGGTCATCAGAGGCCACCAAACTTAAAGCCCGTGTGGTGGGAATGTGTAGGGCTGCCATCGCTTCCGAACACAAATATTCTCGAATACTGGAACGTAAAACGGCTCGTCCATCGGCGTGTCTTGAAAACGGCGTTTGGCCGGCGCCTTTTAATTGCCATTCCCACCGTTGGTTATGCTTATCCACAACGTCACCAATAATAACCGCTCTGCCATCGCCTAATTGGGCCGTGTAATGGCCAAATTGGTGGCCAGAATACAAAGTGGCAATCGGTGCCTGTCGATAACTTTTAGGGTTGCCTGACAGAACCCCTAAATTATCCCCAGTTAAAAAATCTGTTTCGTTTAAATTAAATTGGTTCGCCAATGGTTGGTTACTTAATAACAGCGTTGGCGCCGTTAGTTTTTCTGTTTTAACCGGTGCATAAAACAGTTTGGGTAATTGTTGCATACGGTTTTGTTGTAATAACTGTGTTAATTCCATGATGTATGTCCTATTTAAACTGACTGCTTTATTTTTTGAGTAACGTTTATAACTAATATAGTATTTTAATATTTAAAAAAAGATGATGCTAATGAAGATTCAATTTGGCTGTGGATAACTTATAAGACCTTTATTTTTCAATTTGTTACGGCCTTTTTTGGGCTGTGGATAACCAAACTTAAGCCGTCATCATTGATTGTGGATTGTTTTGACAACGGTTTTTCTCTGTTGATAACTTTTTGCTTATCCCCTTCTCTAATTTAACTTATCCACCGGGCCTTTATTTTATGAGTGGGCATTTGATTATTCAATGCCGTTTCTGTGATTGTCGCATGCTTTGTCTTTTTTTATGTTTTTAATGATTCAATCAAAGACTTTATATATAAATACTGATGATAATGATAGAGCCTGACTTTTTCTGTGGATAACTTGAATCCTATTGTTAAATTAAAGCTTTAACTGCTTTTTTACCTTGTGGATAAAGTCGCTAAGCTCTGTACAGCCTTTGTCAATGAATTTAGTTAATCCATTATGCTGTGGATAACTTAAGACTTATGCTGTGCTTACCCCCGAAGTTAGTCACCGACCATTATAGTTAAAAGCTATGATGACACCCGTCTGGGCATTCGGCATTGTCGAAATATCCGAATGAACCACTGAATATTTGTTAGAATCAAAGGAATAGTCATGAATTGATAAAGAGATGCTTATGTTACAAAGAACCTTAGCCAAAGAAGTGAGTGCCACCGGTGTGGGCCTGCATTCCGGTGAACGGGTGTTATTAACTTTAAAACCCGCGCCCAGCAACAGTGGCATTCAGTTTAGAAGAACGGATTTAACTGGCGATCAGGCGGGTTGGATTAAAATGGTGCCTGAATTAATCAACGACACCCGTTTGTCTTCAACCATTGTGACCGAACTGGGCGTCAGAGTGGGCACGATTGAACACATGATGTCGGCGTTGGCGGCTTTTGGGATTGATAACGTTTGTATTGAGTTGAACGCGCCTGAAATTCCAATCATGGATGGCTCTAGCCTCCCCTTTTTATATTTATTACAAGACGCCGGCGTGGTTGATCAAAAAGAATTGAAAAAATTCTTACGCATCAAAGAGGTGGTTGAGGTGAAAGAAACCGATAAATGGGTGCGCCTCACGCCTTATGATGGGTTTAAAATGACGTTGACCATTGATTTTGATCACCCTGTGATTAACCGTGGCAACCAAACGTTTACCATTGATTTTGCTGGGGCGTCTTATTTAGACGAAATTGCACGGGCCCGCACGTTTGGCTTCATGCAAGAGGTTGAGTTCATGCGCAGCCATAACCTTGGCCTAGGTGGTAACTTAACCAATGCGATCGTGATTGATGAAGACGACGTGTTGAATCCAGATGGCTTGCGCTATGCGGATGAATTTGTACGACATAAGATTTTAGACGCCATGGGCGACCTATACGTCATTGCCCACCCCATTATTGGGGCGTTTGAGGGCTATAAATCAGGCCATGACATCAATAATAAGCTGATGCGCGCACTCATGGCTCAGCCGGATGCTTTTGAATGGGTGAGTTTTAAAAATCCTGAAGATGTACCGCCTGGTTTTCATGCACTTGATTAGGATCTACCCCTAAGCAGCTAAATCGCGGTATGGTGAAGGATCGACATCATGAATGAAAGGCATAAAAATGGCTGCAGTTAAAGCAAATATCGACATTGGCGTGTTGAATCAGTTGGACATTCGGGTGGGCACCATCACTGCCGTGAGCGATGTGGAACAGTCGCGTAAGTTATTGAAACTAAGCGTAGACTTTGGCTCTTTTACGCGCACGATATTGTCGGCGATGCGGGGCGAGCGAGAAAACCCACAGGAAATTGTGGGCAAGCAGGCCTTATTTGTGGTCAATATGGCGCCCCGCACGATGGCGGGTGAAGTGTCTGAGGGCATGCTGTTTGATTTGGGCTACGAAGACGGGATGATCCCGGTGTTGGCGCAACCAGAAAAACAGGTGCCCAACGGTACCCGCGCGGGGTGAGTCGATGACAGAGCAGTCAGTATTAACCTTATTGACGGACTTAGGCATTGATTATGTGCGGGTGACGCATCCTGCCTTAGGCGCGATTGACGATTATTATAAAATGAACATCGAACTGCCCGATCAGGGCATTAAAAATTTGTTTTTACGGAATAAAAAAGGCAATCGCATGTATTTGGTGGTCATGGACGAACACCAAAGTGCCGATTTAGCCCACATTGCCGCGCAAATAGGTGAATCCCGGCTGTCTTTTGCCTCGGAAGAAAAATTAAAGCAATGCTTAAACGTGGCCCCAGGCTGCGTGACGCCGTTTGCTTTGCCCTATGATACGGCGCAAAAAGTGACGGTACTGTTGGATCAAAACATCAAACAAGATGAACTACTGGGTTTTCACCCGCTGGTCAATGACGCCACGGTGTGTATTGGTTATGCTGATTTTTTGCGGTTTCTGGCTCATACCCAGCATGAGCCTAGAGTCATCAGGGTGCAGACGCAGGCTTAAGACCTGCTGTTTTTATCCACAATCTTATTTTTTAGGTTCGTAGTCATTAAAAGGTTAAGGTTTAATGTTCAGAACGCTGTCTGATTTTAGCTTGTGGATTATTTAACTGTATGTCTTCTTTGTGATACACCCTCAGGGAATATTCTAAGGCGTGAGCGGTGGTAAAGACGTTTAGATCTTAAAGTTAATTGAAATGAATACTGTCTTATGATGAACATTAGAAAGTTTGCTTATGGTGACGCAAACAAGTTACTTGAGATATTTTTATCAGCGGTTCATGAAACCGCGTCAAAAGATTACACACAAGAACAAATCAATGCATGGGCACCTTGGGATCTAGATATTCAGGCTTGGTTTGAGCACATGCAAAAATTAAGGCCTTATGTTGCTTTGGTCAATGATGAGATTGTGGGCTATGCTGATCTGCAGCTGGATGGGTACATAGATCATTTCTTTGTCTCTAGTTGTCATGCTAGGCAAGGGATAGGGACTCAGTTAATGATGCATATCTGTGAAGAAGCAAAGCGACAGGGGATTAATGAGTTAACTTCTGATGTAAGTAAAACGGCAGAGCCCTTTTTTTTACTTCACAACTTTCGTGTCATTGAGAGAAGATTTCCTGTACGCAGAGGTGTCATGCTTGAAAATTTTTTAATGATGAGGTCTTTTGAATAAGCTAGAAACGCCTTGTGTGCTTCGCAAAAGCGTTAAACAGAGCAGAATGGGCATGTTGGGCTGTGGATAACATAATGTTTGATTTAAATGATGCACAGGACGATGCCATTATTTTAGGGCTTTAGGTTATGCACAGGCCCATAAAACGGGTGTTCCTGGTGGCTGTCATGGTTGTTTTTGATTGAGGAAGCAGATGAATCATCTTATCCACAAGGGGCTTAGCGCGTTGCTGGGCATGGGTTTGGCCAGTACCGCCTTGGCTTTAGATTGTGCACAGACCTTGAACCAGCGTGAATTAAACCAATGTGCCCATCAGGCCTTTGAAGCAGCCGATCGGTCATTGAATCAGGCGTATCGGGCGCATCGTGCCACCTTGGATGCCCCTCGTCGGGCACAGTTGACGCAAGCACAGCGGGCCTGGCTTAAGTTTAGAGACTTAAGCTGCCAATATGAGGCAGATTTTTATGCTGGGGGCAGTATGGCACCGATGGTGTACAGCGGTTGTTTGACCAATCAAACTCAAAAACGCCTCAAAGATTTAACCGATTATCAGGGCTACGCCAACTAGGCGGGCTTAAAAATTTAAAAAAGCCGACCGCTAAAGGTCGGCTTTTGTGCGTCTAAAAACGAACTTTATCTTAAATCGGTACCGTTAGATCTTCTTTTTAGCGCTGCTGTCTCGGTTGCCATGACGCTCAATCAGTTAATATCGTTCAATCGATTGTAAAAAAGATAGGACTGTTCATGGCGGGCACCAGATGATTAAAAGCGGGCAATCGTTCTGTTCCGCCGTAAATCAGCATTTATTAAACCGACATGACAATAACACTCACAAACAGAGGTAACTTTGATGACTTTTGATGATCTCCTTAAACTCGATTTTTCCTATCACAAGCTGACGCTAGAAGAAGCCTCGATTAACAATGGCGAGGTGATTCTCTACTTCTCAAAAGAAGGGGGCTTTGAAGGCAAGCAGCTCAAGATCCACTTTACCGATTACACCACTGCCACAATGCACAATGAATCCTATTTTGCCTACAGCGAAAAGGACGGCGAATTTGATGGGCACGTTTTCAAACGGTCTGATCATACGAGTTACTTGGATTATGTTCGAGCCAATACCTTCTCCGAAGAAGTGACAAGCTTGGCTCTTCGGCATTATCGCTTTTGTTCGAGTAATGAGTTTTTTGATATTTTAACGGGGAAGGCGCCGGAGATAAGCTTGCGGTGATTTTAGCTTATTAAAATAATGAGCCATATTTCTATGGCTCGATTCACAACCAACGATGCGCAGGCGACTGCTTAGAAGCCGTTCGATGATCAAGAAAGCATCACCACCACTACGGCCTGTACGTGGGGTGACAGGGCTTGTGGCTTGGCTTACACCACGCTTTGTGGGGTGCCGGCCATAAACTGATTGACGTTGTCACACAGCATGTCAAACAGGCGGTTACGGGCTTCTATGCTGCCCCAAGCCATGTGGGGGGTCACAATAAGGTGAGGCAAATAGGCTTTTAACAGCGGATTGCCGTTTACTGGGGGCTCCTCGGTCAGCACGTCTACCCCGGCACCGCCGAGTTGGCCGTATTTTAAGGCCGCCACTAAGGCCAGCTCATCAACTAAGCCGCCGCGGCCCACGTTAATCAGCACGGCACCTGGCTTCATTTGTTGCAGGGCGGTTTCGTCGATCATGTTGTGGGTGGCGTCGGTGAGCGGGCAATGCAGCGACACCACGTCGGCTTGCTGTAAGGTTTGAGTAAAAGGTATATAGCCTGGGCGGCAATCTGTTGCCTGTTTGTGTTCGCCGTAGATCACCTGCATGTCAAACGCTTCGGCACGCTTGGCTAGGGCTTGGCCAATGCCGCCTTTACCGAAAATGGCCAAGGTTTTGCCGCTGAGGTCGCGCATGGGGGCGCCAAAATGGCAAAACGTATTGGCTTTTTGCCAGAGGCCGGCGGCCACGTCGCGTTGGTAGGCTGGCAGCTGGCGCATCAGCGCAATCATGAGCATGAAGGCGTGTTCGGCCACGGTGTCGTTGCCATAGGCGCGGATGTTGCTCACCACAATGCCCCGTTCGCGCGCGGCGGCTACGTCGATGTGGTTGTAACCGGTGGCGGCAATGGCGATCATTTTCAGCTGTGGGTTGGCGTCCATGGCGGCGGCGTCAATGGGCATTTTGTTGCTGATGACGATGTCGTGGCCTTGAATCAGGCCAGCAACCGCTTCAGGGGCACAGCCTTCATGCTCGGTTAAACGGTGTGGAAAATCAAAAGTAAACGGACGCGCCTCAATGCTGTGGCGGTCTAAGCAGACGATGGAGGTCATAAGGGCCCCTAAGACAAGGAATTAAGAGCCATTATCGTAGCAGACTCTGGCGGGCTTGGGCGCATTAAAGATACCCGACGGCGTCGTTTTCGTTTACCATTAGGACTTCATTATTGAGGAGTTTAAAATGAGCCTAGTGATTGAAGACATTGAGTTGGGCACCGGCGCTGAAGCCGTGAAGGGCCAAGAAATTACCGTGCATTATTCTGGTTACCTAACCGACGGCACTAAGTTTGATTCTAGCTTAGACCGTAAACAGCCATTAAGCTTCACCTTAGGGGTGGGCATGGTGATTCAAGGTTGGGACGAAGGCTTTAATGGCATGAAGGTTGGCGGCAAGCGTAAACTGACCATTCCCCCAGAAATGGGCTATGGTGCTCGTGGTGCGGGCGGTGTGATCCCCCCACACGCCACCTTGGTTTTTGACGTTGAGCTGATCCAAGTAGGCTAAAAAAACGCGGTAGTCAAAAAAAGCTGCCCGCTGTTTTGGGGGCGGCTTTTTATGTTGCAAAAAAGTCGTTTAAAATCATAGGTTAGACTATGTAATTACATTTTCAAGTACAATGACGGCACGATAACCATAAAGCTGTTTTTTTTGAAAGGGAAGATAATGCATACCGTACCAGATTGTCCTGTTTGTGGCCTAGCCCACACCTACCACGATGGCACCTTATTTGTGTGCCCTGATTGTACCCATGAGTGGACGGGTGAAGAGGACGTGGTTGAAGACGACGACGTGAAAGTGGTCAAAGACAGCAACGGCAATCCCTTGCAGGATGGCGATGATGTGATTTTGATCAAAGACTTAAAGGTTAAAGGGTCATCGATGGTGATTAAAAAAGGCACCAAGGTGAAAAACATCCGCATTGTGGACGGCGATCACGACATTGATTGTAAGGTTGATGGCCAAAGCATGATGCTTAAATCTGAATTTATGAAAAAAGCGTAACCATGAGCTTAACCCCCCCCACCATTGCCGCCATCGCCACCGCCCCTGGGCGCGGTGGCGTTGGCGTGATTCGTCTGTCTGGGCAAAACCTATTGCCTGTGGCAGAGGCCTTAAGCCAGGGCAAAACCCCTAAGCCACGCATGGCGTTGTACACCGATTTTTACGGTGAGAATGGCCAGGCCATCGACAATGGCCTAATGCTGTACTTTAAAGCGCCGGCCAGCTTTACCGGCGAGGATGTGATTGAGCTGCAAGGCCATGGTGGGCCGGTGGTATTGAACATGTTGCTCAAGCGCTGCTTGGCGCTGGGCGCCCAAATGGCAGAGCCGGGTGAATTCACCAAACGGGCGTTTTTGAACAATAAGCTCGACCTGGCACAGGCTGAGAGCGTGGCCGACTTAATTGACGCCAGCAGCCAAAGCGCTGCGAAATCGGCACTGCGTTCCTTAAAAGGGGCATTTTCTGAGCACATTCATGTGCTGGTGGAACAGCTGATTACCTTACGCATGCTGGTTGAGGCGACCTTAGACTTTCCCGAAGAAGACATTGATTTTCTTGAGGCCGCCAATGCCAAAGGCAAGCTGGCCGACATTCAAAGCCAGCTTGATCGGGTATTGGCCAGTGCCAATCAGGGGGCTATTTTGCGTGAAGGCATGCAGGTGGTGTTGGTTGGGGCCCCAAACGTGGGTAAATCGTCTTTATTGAACGCCCTTGCGGGTGATGATGTGGCGATTGTGACCGACATTGCGGGCACCACGCGCGACACGGTGAAAGAGCACATCATCATTGATGGCGTGCCGGTGCACATCATCGACACGGCTGGCTTGCGGGATACCGATGACGTGGTGGAGAAAATTGGCATTGAGCGCAGCGAAGCCGCGGTTCAGCAGGCAGACGTGGCGCTGGTGTTGTTAGACCCTAGAGAAGGCTTGAATGCGACCACTCAGGCCATTTTGGCCAAGTTGCCGGCGCAGCTGAAGCGCATTGAGGTGCAAAATAAAATTGATTTGACGGCAGAACAGCCAGAACATGTTTCACGTGAAACAGGGCCTGATTTGATTAAGCTGTCGGCCAAGACGGGTGCTGGTTTAGACTTGCTCAAGCAGGCATTGTTGAAGCAGGTAGGCTGGCAGGGTGAGCAAGAAGGCTTGTTTCTTGCGCGTGAACGTCATGTGCAGGCCTTATTGGTGGCGCAGCAAGAGCTGGTGTTTGCCAGCCAAATAGATGCCGAAATTGAACTGTTGGCCGAACATCTGCGTTTGGCGCAGATGGCCTTGGGCGAGATTACCGGTGAGTTTACCGCCGATGATTTGCTGGGGGTGATTTTTAGCCGCTTCTGCATCGGTAAATAGGTCACCGTCACATCATGTCAAAAAAACCATGCTTCGGCATGGTTTTTTGTGTTTAAGGCACGCTTACGGTCGGTCTAAGGCGAATGTTTCGGGATGATGGCCATACCAGTTGCCGTGTAGGCGGCTGACGAGGTTGAGGGCCTGCGTGTCCACATAGCCCTTTTGGGCGTCCTGAATGTAGGCATCGGCCACGTGTATCGCCAGCACGCGGCCAATCACCACCATCTGGTTGGGGCCGGTGACCACAGTGGCTTGGCTGACGCATTCAAAAGACACGGGGCTGTCGGCAATCAGGGGCGGTGCTACGTGCACGGCCGTTCGGGTGGCGATGTGCCCTTCTGCCAGTTCGTTAACGTCGGGGGCAAACGCGGCACTGGTGGCGTTCATGGCCAATACCTGTGCTTCTGACACCAGGTTCACCACAAACTCTTGCGTGGCCATGATGTTGGCGGCGGTGTCTTTGGCTTGGCCATTGGCTTGCCGAACCAGACCAATGGCGATGGTGGGCGGGTTGTGGCCCATGATGTTAAAAAAGCTAAACGGCGCGGCATTGGGCGTACCGTCGGCGGCTAGGGTGGTCACCCAGGCGATGGGCCTCGGGGTAATGGTGGCCGACAAGAGGCGATAGGCCGTGGCCGTGGTGCATTCATCAAGGTTAAACAGCATGGAGGCTCTCGACTGAGGTTTAAAGGATGAGCCTAGTCTACCGCTAAATGATGACGGTGGCGGCAAAAATGCCATTGCCTTGGCACTGATGACGCTGCTAAGGCAATGGCGTTGATGTTTATATTGATGATTTTACAAGGTTAAATTTTATATGCGTTTAAAAATAGCCGATTTCGATTGGCCAGCGGCGCCATCGGCGGCGGTGACAAACCGCTCCATGTGGATGTCGCGTTCGAACAGCCGTCCTTGCATGAGGGTGTTGATGGCGGCGTCGATCATGGGCGGTGGGCCGCATAAATAGGCCTTTTTGCCGCCACACTTGCCGTCAAAATACGACGCCACTGCTTCATGCACGTAGCCGTGATACCCCGTCCATGCATCGCTGGCTAGGGCTTGGCTCAATACTGGTAGATAGTGAAAGTTGGGGTGTTGGGCGGCTAGGTCGGTGAATAAGTCGCGATGATACAGTTCGGCGAGGGTGCGGGCGCCGTGAAACAGGTAAATTTGACGTGGGTCTTGGGCTTCAAGCAGGTCGAGGATCATGGCTTCTGGGCTGGACAAACCCGAGCCCCCAGCAATAAACAACACGTCTTGGGCATCGGACTTACGCACAAAGAACTGGCCATAAGGGCCAGACAACGTGAGGATGTCACCGGCCTGTAGCGTTTCGTGGAGCCAGCTGGTGGCTTTGCCGTCGGGGACTTTGCGCACGTGTAGGTGAACCTCAGTGGCTAACGAACTGGGGTTAGCGATGGAAAACGCGCGCGTGCCGGCTACGCCAGGGATGTGTAGGTTGATGTATTGGCCCGCCTGAAAAGCCATGGGTCGATCAAGGGTAAACTTAATGCTGAGAATGGTCGGTGACAGCGGCTCAATGGCGCTGACGCAGGCCTGGTAGTCTTCGATGGGGTGGCCCAAAAAATCAGGGTCGACGTCGATGTCGGCTTCGATGACTAAATCTGATTCGGGCAGGCAACAGCAGGCCAAAACCTTGCCTTCATCGCGCTCTACATCCATGAGGGCAAAAGAAGAGGCGGCGCCGAGGTCGGCATAGCCTTCCAAGACGGTCACCTTACAGGTGCCGCAGGTGCCGTGCCCGCAGGCAAACGGCAGCCATACGCCCTGGCGTAGGGCCGCGTCTAATAGGGTTTGGCCTTCGTCGACCGCAATGATGTCGCCTGTGGGTTCGACGGTGACTTGATAGCTCATGGTGGGCTCCTTACGGGTGAACGATTAAATGCCTAAGTTTTTAAACCCATTGAGACCGGGCGTGACAAAGCGCAGCAGTGACTTGTGATCAAAGCCTAACTCGGTCAGGGTTTGAGTCATGTCGGCGTTGAGGCGCTCACCGTTGAGGGTCCACGTCACGGTGGCCCAGTCGATGTGGGCAAAGTCGGGGTGTTGGGCAAAGCCCGCCGTCAGTGCGGTGGCGATGAGTTCGGCTAAGGTGGCCTGTGGCGACACCACAAAGGCTTTAGCCGAGCAAAATAGCTGGTGTTTGTCCCAGCCGACATACAGCAACATATGGTCGCCATAGTTGGCCTGAAGGTCGCGGACGGTGCCTTGATAGTTGGGGCGAATGGCAATCACAGACATGGCTGTTCTCCTTTGAATGAGGGTGTTTTTGTTTTTATCCCCCTCGCACCTGATGTCATTCGGCGCGAGGATGGTTGGGTTGGGCTTAAACGGCTTTTTTCCACTGCTGCCATAGGGCGGCATCGGGCGAGCCTTTGATGTCTAGGTTGTCGGCGCCCACATTCATGTGATAGTAGTCACGCAAGATGTCGTCTAAGTCGGGGCCGCCGCAGTTGCCCTGCAAGATTTGATTCACCGGCAGCCACGCTTGCACGTATTTTTCCGGTTCGGCGTTGAATATGTTACAACAGCCGTCGGAACAGGTGTGGTAGCGCTCGCCCTCAAAGGTTGATTGGCGGTAGCTGAACTGGGTTGGGTCGCCATTTTCGGTAAACGTCATGGGGATTTGGCATACCTGACACAGCTGCGGTAGGCCTTCTGAATAAAAGCGTTTGCCTTCTGCCTCCATTTGTTTGGCCAGCACCCAGCGGGGGCGGTAATACTGGTCGAAGGTGTCGGGATACTTCTCGCTCAGCCAGTCTAGCTCTTCGTCGCTGGGAATCCAGGTGTGAAAACCTGCGGCGTGGCCGAAGTTGTAGAAGATCCACCAGGCCTGATGGGAAATGTGTTCTTTTTCGTTCTCGATGACTTCGCTGTATTTGGGCATGCGGATGCCGTAACGCGCCAAATCTTTAAATAGCGCCCCACCCGCCTCTTCAAAATAGGTTTCCCAAGCTTCTTTCCAGCTCATCACCTTATTGGGCAACATGTAGTCCATCATCATCGAGACAATGGACAGTAAGCGAGTGCCGCGCCAAAACCATTTGTCGATCCACTTTTGCACCAACGGCAGGTTGTCTTCGTGTTGCTCTAATAAAAATTTAATGATCTCTAGGCCCAGCGTCATGTGGCGGGCTTCGTCAGATTGTGAGCTAAAACCAAAGGTGACGGTGGCCATGTCGCCGTTGTGGGCGGCGCCGGACATAAAGGGCACGAATAAAAGGTTGGTGAGCACGTATTCAAAGGCGAAGCTGATGGCCACTAAAAACTCGAAGGGCCCCGCGGAGCGTGCGTCTTCAAAAAACGATTTGGGCACCGATAAATACCACACTCGATCGTGCATGTGGCTCCAGTCGTGCATGCCATTAAAGAATTTATTGTAGTGGCTCATGGCGTGCACCTGCGTTTGCACGTGGCGTAGCTCGTCGATGGCCTGCATTTGGCAGGCGATACGGGCACCCACGCCGCCAAACTGGCGGCCAACGTGGCAATAGCCTTGGTAGGCCTGATATTCCAGCGGCGTGACGGCGGTGATGAACAGCTTGATGGCGTTGAGGTAGCGCGGATCAGAAATGTTCATTTGGCCGTTGTTTTGGGCAAAGGCATCAAAAATGGTGTACAGCTTTTTTTCTTTTTCTGCTTGGTACTTCCAATAGGTGTCCATGGTCAGCCGAAAAGGATCTTCCCATTTAGACCAGTCGGTGATTTTAATGCCTTCAAATTCCTCGTAAGGAAAGGCCTGCTGTCGGTCTTGATAGGAAAAGTCCCAATCCAAATCGCGGGTCAGCAGATTGTATTTTTCTTTGATGTTTAATTTTTTAGACATGGTGTTTCTCCTTTGTGGCGGGTTAACGCTGCCAGCTTAATACCATCCGGTCATCGTCTTCATCCACGTTGCCGCCGAGGGTGATTAAATTCAGGTGTAGCTCTTGCATGTGCCAATCCTGGCCAGTTTCGGCCTCAACGCTGGCACGGCTGATGGTGAGTGAACCTTCGCGTTCGAGGCGAATCATGGCGGGCTGATAAATCACGCTCACGCCAGGGTTTTCGGCTTCGATGGCGGCCACAATGTAGCGCGATGCGTCGTTGTCTTGCAGGGCTAAATACACTTTAGAGGACATGATTACGCTTCTTTCATTGGGGCTGGGATGGGGTTGGGCAGAATCAGATTGGCCTTGGCGGCGCGCTTGCTCAGTTCGGTCTGAGCGCGCTCAAGCGCCGCAGTGGCGTCTGTTCCTAGGGCTTTGTGTGCTAAAGGGGTAAAGGCGGCGTGTACCTGTGGCAGCCATTGGTCCAGCCAGGCCTGTAGCTGCTCGGCATTGGCCGGGCTTTCGGTACTGGCGATTTTAAACATGCTGTCCGACCAGTTCATTAAGTCTTTCAGACAGTCCTGCATGAACTGGGTCAACATGGCCAAATCACGGCCACCGCTGGCGCTGGCCAGTGCCTCTAGGCCGCGATACACCACCTGGTCTAGGTAGGTATCAACCAGCAGGGTTTGCACCAACAGCAGCTCAAACCAGTCGCTGGTGACCAATAGGCGCTCACACAGGGCGCGTAGTGGCTGCCAATCGGCATCGTTGAGCCAGGTGGCTTTGGCTTGGGCGAGGGTGTCGCCGGTGTTGCCATCAAGCAGCAGGCCGATGCGAGATAGGTATTGCGCCATGCCCAGGCGGTCCATGCCGGCAAAGAGCGAGGCTTGGGTAATGGCGGTACCATAACCATAGGCAGAACCGGATAAATGCACCAGATTGCCGGTGTGCTCTACGTGGCGTAGGGGTAAGAGACAATGCACGATGGTGTGCCGTAATGCCGGTGACAAAAACGTGGCCAACTGGCGTTTTTCAAAAAAAGCATAGCTGTGCTCGGCGTTTTCTTGCATGCGGGCGCGGTTTTGCACGTAGGCACCGTAATAAAATTGGCGCGGATCACGAAACGCGTACCAGTCCTGCATGGTGAGGGCGGTGTGGCTGGGATCGTTGAGGGTTTTATCGGGCTGCCACAGGGGACGATAGTGAAAATTGGTCGTGCCTTGGGCATCGTAGGTGGCTTCTTGATAGCGCGTGGCCGGCTTGTCGCCAAAGCGGCGCGCAATGTGGCTAAAGGTGTGCCGCACCGGTTCAATCGTCGTGGTTTTGATTTCTAAAGACACGTCAGTCTCCTTTGTATCGCAGTCATGATTAAGTTGTTCGGCTGTTGCCGACCAAAGTGTTGTGGCCATAGCGCCACTTGTCTGCTTCGGCATCCACCAGCGCCATCTGTTCTAGGCTCATGGGCACCACTTGGTTGTGAATGCAAAACGCTTCAAATGCGCTGGGGGGAAGCACTAACTCCACAAACAGGCAAGGGTCGCCGATGGCAAAATCAAACTCAATAAACGGCGCGTCAGGCTCGTTGCGGATGCGCACAAATTTGGGCATATCAGCAAAACTTGGGTTAGGGCCTTGGCTGCTGTCTTGGCTTAAATGGACCATTTTTATTTCTCCTTCTACGGGTGCCGAATCTGTCTTTATTGTTGCGTCAGGGTGAAAAAATGGTAAAGTCTGATTAAGTGAGTCGGATTCATTTTTGATCTATCTATTTGAATAAAAAGCTAAAAAACATAAATTTAGCCAAAAAAACAAAATGTTTTAGGGCCTAAAAAAGATTGATTTTGATCAAATGGTCAACAAAAAAAATGCCCTTCATCATTTGATGAACCCATACAACTACAGGACACAGAGGAACCACCGCATGAGTGAAGCCAAGCAGAAAATACCCATTCCCCAAAGCCAAGATTTGATCGACGAGATTCGTTTTGACGAAGAAAACGGCAAAATTTGGCTGGCCGAAAACCGCATGCTGTTGCTGTCTGCCAATGTAATGGCGCAGTTTCAGACCTCGCTCATCAGCGCGCTGGGGCGTGAGCGCAGTAAGTATTTTTTGATGCGTTTTGGTTTTCAAATTGGCTTACAGGATGCCGAACTGTCTAAAAAAATCCGCCCTAACCTCGCCACCGCCGAACAGGTGTTTTTGGCGGGCCCGCAAATTCACGCCATTCGTGGCATGGTGAAGGTGGTGCCGAAGGCCTTGCGCATTGACGTGGCCAAGGGCGAGTTTTATGGTCAATTTGACTGGTATGAATCTTATGAAGTGAGTAACTATTTGAATCAGTATGGCCCTTCGCAAGACCCAGTGTGTTGGACGCTGTTGGGCTACGCCAGCGGATTCAGCAGCGGTTTTATGGGCAAGACCATTGTGTATAAAGAGGTGCAGTGTACGGCCATGGGCCATCGCCACTGTGCCATTGTGGGCAAACCTGAAGCCGAGTGGGATGAGCTGACGGATATGGAGTCGGCCATGCTCTCCGAAAGCATCCCCAAGAATCTGTTTGCGCTCAGAACCGACTTCATTCATTTACCCAGCAGCTTGGCGCCGTCGGGTAAATCCAAAGCGTCGTTAACCATTGGGCAGTCTCAGCCTTATTTGGACGTGTGTGCCTTGGTGGAAAAGGCCAGCCGTACCGAAGTCAGCGTGTTGCTGACGGGACCGATTGGCGTGGGTAAAGGGGTGTTCGCCTACGCCTTGCATCAGCAAAGCCGCCGAGCCGCCGAGCCGTTTATCAGCGTTAACTGCGCCTGTTTGCCACCGGATTTGGTTGAGGCAGAGCTGTTTGGGATTGAAAAAGGCGCCATGCTGGGGGTGATTGAAACCCGGATCGGTAAAATTGCACAGGCTGAGGGGGGGACGGTGTACATTAGTGAGGTGCTGGCTCTATCGCTACGTGCGCAGGCGCGATTATTGAAGCTTTTAGAAGAAAAAAAGCTGGAACGTTTGGGCCAAGGGTACGCCGAAGACATTGATGTACGGGTGGTGGTGTCGTGTAAAGAAGATTTGGCGCAGGCGGTGAAGGAAGGTCGCTTTCGGGCCGATTTGTATTACCGTTTGAACGTGTTGCCGATTTCAATGCCAGCCCTGGTCGAACGCAAAGAAGACATCTTGCTGCTGGCCAATCATTTTGTGACCAAATACGCCCAAATTCATCGAAAACAGGTATTGGGGTTTAGTGACCGAGCCAATGAGCTGATGCAGCAATACGAATGGCCTGGCAATATTCGTGAATTAGAACAGTCGGTTGAGCGTGGATTCATCATGACCGAGGCACGCCAACACATCACCGCCAGCCATATTTTCCCCAATCATCAGGATCAGGCCACCTATGTGAATGGTTTTGATCAACAGGGCAAGCTGGTCACGGCCAGTGGCAAACTGCCGGATCACCAACATCATTTGATTAAGCAGTTAATGCAACATTCATTGAACCTTGAGGATTTAGAACAGAGCTTGATCACGATTGCGTTGAAAGAGGCCAACCATAATATTTCGGAGGCCGCCAGACGGTTGGGTTTAACCCGCCCTGCTCTGGCCTACCGGATGAAAAAATTTGCGGTCTGAGCGTCATTGGCTTGGCTCGCCTGCCGGTGGGCCCGCTTGTAGGTATTGAGGGTCAAGATTTGTGCGCTAGGCCATAAAACTTAATTGAAATGCTAGGGTCTGAATGAGACAATCATTGAGTTGAATCCATTAGGCTTTTTGGGGTTATGCCATCCTTATGGGTTTGGTGAGATTCATCATATTATGCTTACCCAGCGTCATTACTTACAAGGATACCCATATGACCATTCGTCAATACGCCCTACTGCCTGCCGCCGCTTTGTTGGCCATTTCTTTAACTGCTTGTTCTGGTTCAAAAGAAGAAACACTTAAAGAAGTAACCTCTAGTGATGGTGCTTACACCTTAAGCGTGGGCGAAAGCTACCAGGATAAAATTGCCGATAAGGCGGCTGTGATCTCAGCCCGTATGCCAGGCACGCCAGCCGATAAAGTTACCCTGTTGCAAATGGCGGGCAACGATGAGCGCGGCAATGCGGTGTACGGTTTAAGCATGCCGATTCCTGCTGGTGCCAGCGTCACCATTAAAGACCTGTCGCAACAGGTTGAAGCGGTCAGTAAAAGCATGAGTGGCGTGAAAAACATGACCATTACCGAAGTTGAGGGGGCAGACAATCAAGCGACCTACTCGATGGAAAACGACATTGGTGGCGTGTCTGCTTTTGAAGTATGCCGTTTGGCCGTGGGTGAAAGCCAAATCTTTACCGTGTGTGCGCTGACGCAAGAGTCTGAAGATCATGCTCAGGCAGAACAAATCATCAACAGCATTAAATTTAACTAACCGTTATACGGCAGGTACAGCGGCTCGATCGAATGATCGGGCCGTTTTTTTTGTGCCATCAGTGGCATTCAGTGTCAACAAAGGGCCAGGCGGCACGATTAAGCGCATGCACACAGACGAAAGCAATGGTATTGGGTGCAAATAAGTGGGCTTACACGGCTGAGAATCTGTGGATAACTTTTGTTTTGTAAGTGGGATTGATGATTTTAAGGCGCAGAGAAGCTTCTGGCCCCCTGATATTTAAAGGTGCTTAGGCTTCGATCTGGCGATGACAGGCCCCAAAAACTTATCCACAAAATGATTAAAAAAACGGTTGATAAGCCGTGGATGAATTGTGTGCGGAAGGTCTGCGTTTTGGTTGTTTTGTGGATAAGTTTTGATTATGTCACCAAGATAACTATGCCAACGGCACAAAAAATAAGGCGCTGTTGGCCTTGATGGCCCGTTCCCATAAAGGCTTGTTTCGGTGTGGCTATTTCAACATGACAGCTTGTCTAAAATATGGTTATCCACAGCCCGTAGCGGCTCGTCCATTTTTATTTTTATGCCAATCGAGCATGTTTGTTCCTGCTTTGAGCGGGCCTTTAAAACGCGAAGAAGTGCATGAAATAAGGCCTAGCGCCGAGGTCATGCCAGAGCGCTGAATGGCAATGGATCGTTAGCCGATTTCGTCAGCCCTATTGCGGTTGGCTGTGCTGTGGATGGATTAGAGCAGAGGCAGCGAGGGCAAAATGGTGTGCCGCAGGTGCTCATTGCCGATAAGGCGGCTTTTACCTAGCGGGCACGACGTTTGAAATGGCCGATTTCACCGCCATTGGTCGCGATCAGATGGGTGTGGGTGCGGATGTGTGGCATGAGTCAGGGCATCTAGGTGGCAAAGGGCCCAATTAACGTGCTTTTTGTGCTTGATTCTGGGTGGGGGGCTTAAGCGCTCCATCCTTTTGATGCTGGCCCCGACTTAATGGTGGCCATATAGGGCTAGATGGTCTGCTGTGACGGCAAGGACGGCAAAAAATAGGGGTGAGGTTGTGGCGTTAGCCCAGCCTTTGTTTGATCAATGGCTTTAAAGCCCAGTGGCTGTCGGCAATGGCCTTGAATGTATTGGCTTGTGGATAAGTTTTTGGTTGGCATTGTTAATTTATAGTTTAAACAATATAAATTTAAATATTTTTAGGCGTTCGATGAAATCAGGCCTGTGGATTGTTTTTGTGGTTAAGTCTGTTAAGTCTATATAATTAAGCCATAAGATATGCACAAAATATTCACAGTTATCCACAATTGGCGCTGGTTTGGGTTCAAAGTTAAGCCTGTTAACCGATGATTATGGTTTCGCTTTGTGGCGTGAAAACCTCTATAATGAAGGCTTCTTGTACCCAAAAGGATTGTTATATGAGTGATGGTGTCCGGTTACGCCCACTAGAAAGAGAAGATTTAGCGTTTGTACACACGTTGAAGAATAACGCTAACATCATGTCGTATTGGTTTGAAGAGGCCTATGAGTCTTACGTTGAATTATTAGACTTATACAATAAGCACATTCATGATCGCACCGAGCGACGTTTTATTGTGTACAACAATGAGGCCATTCTTGGGTTGGTGGAGTTGGTTGAAATTGACTACATCCATCGCCGTACTGAGTTTCAAATCATCATTGACCCCAAGCATCAGGGTCATGGTTATTCTAAAATCGCCACCCGACTGGGTATTGATTATGCTTTTTCGGTGTTGAATATGCATAAACTGTACTTAATTGTGGATGTTGAGAATGAAAAAGCCATTCACGTGTATAAAAAATCTGGCTTCAGAATTGAAGGAGAGCTCATCGATGAGTTTTTTGTCTGGGGTCGTTATCATAATGCCTACCGTATGTATTTGTTTCAAAAAGAATACATCGCTTTAAAAGCCCAAAACTAATGAATGCCTTACGCCTATTGATTTCCGATTCCTACGACCCTTGGTTTAACTTGGCCGTAGAAGAGTGTATTTTTCGTCAGATGGATCCCCGTCATAAGGTGTTGTTCTTATGGCGTAATGCCGACACAGTGGTGATTGGTCGGGCGCAAAATCCGTGGCGGGAATGCAATACGCGTAAGATGGCGGCTGATGGCGTGAAGCTGGCCCGCCGCAGCAGTGGCGGCGGTGCCGTGTTTCAAGACTTGGGCAACACCTGCTTTACCTTCATGGCGGGCAAGCCTGAGTATGACAAGACTATTTCTACCCAGATGATTCTGGCGGCCTTGGCCAAGCTGGGTTTAAATGCAGAAGCTTCTGGCCGGAATGACCTGATCGTCAAAACCAAAGATGGCGATCGTAAAATATCCGGTTCGGCTTATCGAGAGACCAAAGACCGAGGGTTTCACCACGGGACGCTGCTGATTCAAACAGATTTAAACCGTTTGGGTGATTACTTAAATCCTGATCCCAAAAAGCTACTGGCCAAAGGCATTACCTCCGTGCGCGCACGCGTGGCCAATTTGGTGGAGGTGGCGCCGCATGTTTCACATGAAACCCTAGTGGCGGCCATTACCGACGCTTTTTTTGAGCAGTACGGGGAACGAGTGGTGGCAGAGCATATTTCGCCCGAGGCTCTGCCTGATTTACCCAATTTTAAGGCTCAATTTGAAAAACAAAGCAGTTGGGACTGGAATTTTGGCCAAGCGCCCTCATTTAGTCATGAGTTGAGCGAGCGTTTTACCTGGGGCGGGATTGAGCTATTTTTTGACGTCAACCAGGGCCAACTGACTCGGGCCCAGCTGTTTACCGACAGCCTCCATCCGGAGGTGTTTGAAACGCTGGCGGAGCGATTGGTGGGCGTGGCCTATCAGCCTGAGGCCATTGCCGCAGCGGTGACGGCCTTGGCCGAGGCTGAGCCTTTACGTCAGCAAGAGTTGGTCGAGTTGGCCACATGGTTGCACCATGCCTTAAGTTAGGCATGGCCTAATGGAAGGAATGACATGTCACATAAGCTGTTACAGATTGATTTTCCCACAGAAGGGCCTTTTGGCGCCGACATGAGCGCTGGCTTTGACGCTCTGGCACAAGACATCGCGACGGAGTCTGGCTTGATTTGGAAAATATGGACGGAAAATGCGGCCACCAAAGAGGCTGGCGGCGTGTATTTGTTTGCCGATCTGGCTAGCCTAGAGCGCTATTTAAGCATGCACACTGAACGCTTAACGTCGTTTGGCGTGACTGGTATTCGCAGCAAAATCTTTGACGTGAATGAGCCTTTAAGCGCACTCACGCACTTCACTTTAAATCAATAAGAAAAAGCCCATGCCTTGTCATGGGCTTTTTTGTAGAAAGTTTGTCATGATCGATGCATTAGTCAGCGGCCGTTTAACCGCAAAACCCATGAAACGCTTGGACAGTCAGAATAAATCGTTTGTGACCGCGCGTTTTCAAGCCGCCACCTATCAAAACGAAATGATACAGGTGAATTTAATCGCTTTTGACGAACAGGTTTGTCAAACCTTACTGACCTTGGATGAGGGCGACACCCTAAGTGTGTCAGGGAGCCTGACCCCTAAGGTATGGAAGGCGAAAGATGGTTTAATCCGGCCAATTGTGGATTTAATGGCGCACGCGGTACTCACCCCCTATCAAATCAATGCCAAGCGGGCAATGGTTACGGATGAGGAGGCTTAGGACGCCGTCGCGGTTTAGGTAAGGAGGATGTTATGGTTCAGTATTCAATTTTAGACTTGGTGCCAGTGATCGAAGGCGGTAGCGTCGCCCAAGCGATCGCAGATTCAGTGGCGGTGGCGCAGCAAGCAGAAGCTCAGGGCTATCATCGCTATTGGGTGGCAGAGCACCACAATATGCGCAGCATTGCCAGTTCGGCTACGTCGGTGTTGATTGGCCACATTGCCAGCCAAACCGAACGCATTCGGGTGGGTTCGGGCGGCGTGATGCTGCCGAATCATTCACCGATGGTGATTGCCGAGCAGTTTGGCACGCTAGAGACGCTTTACCCTGGCCGGATTGATCTTGGCCTAGGTCGTGCGCCAGGGACCGACCAGACCACCATGCGGGCGTTGCGTCGCGACATCAGCGGCAGCGCCGATCATTTTCCGCAGGATGTGGCCGAGCTACAGGCTTTGTTAAGTGATGAATCGTCATTGCCGTATACGGCCACGCCGGGCCAAGGCACTCATGTGCCCCTATATTTATTGGGCTCTAGCCTCTTTAGTGCGCAGCTAGCGGCCAAAATGGGCTTGCCCTACGCTTTTGCCATGCACTTTGCACCGAAGATGATGATGCAGGCGCTTGAGCTTTATCGCAGCCTGTTTGAGCCCTCTGAGGCGCTGTCTAAACCACACGTGATCATTGGCACCAACGTCTTCGTGGCGGCCACCACCGAACTGGCGCAGTATCAGTTTTCATCGCTACAGCAACGCTTCTTGGGTTTATTAAAGGGGCAGCAAGGGGGGTTATTGCCGCCACCGATTGACGACATTACCGCCTTAGCGGCGCCGCATGAACTGATGCACATGGAGAGCATGCTGGGGGCGTCTATTGTGGGCGATGAGGCTCAGGTTCGTCACAGCATTCAGGCTTTGCTGGCCCAAACAGGCGCGGATGAACTGATGGTAACGGCGCAGATGTACGATCATCAAGACCGTTTGGCGAACTTCGCGAAAATTGCTGTAATTATGCAATCTTTACAAGGGGCTTGAGTTTTTGGCAAAGGGTGGCTATAATCCGCCTAACTCTTAGGGGAGTAATCTTTTTGGCGTGCTATTTAGCCAAAGGTGCTGATCAACATATTTGAGCCACTTGCTCGTGGTCAGTACGTCCTACTCAGTGGGATTGATGAGACTTAAGACATGCATTGCGCTTTTGGTGGGCGCATAATGCGTGTCTTTTGCCGAAATCAAGCCCACCGAGGTCAAAACAATGGAAGCTTTCTTATCTTCTACCCTTGCCGTGGCAATAGCCGAAATCGGTGACAAAACCCAACTACTGACGTTATTTCTAGCCGCCCGCTTTACCCAGCGCAATGCCATTATTTTGGGTATCTTGGTCGCGACCTTAGTCAATCATGCCGTTTCTGCCTTAGTGGGTAACTGGGTGATTCAGTTTGTGCCTGCCAACGTGATTCCTTGGGCAGTGGGTTTGAGCTTTATTGCCGTAGGCTTGTGGGTCTTGATTCCGGATAAGGATGAAGACGCCAACAGCGGGGCTTTAAAGTATGGTGCTTTTGTGGCCACCTGTGTGCTGTTCTTCGTGGCCGAAATTGGCGACAAAACCCAAATTGCCACCATTGTGTTGGCCGCTAAATACCAAGCACCGTTGGCCGTTGTGGCCGGCAGTACTTTGGGTTTAATGCTGGCGAACGTACCGGTGGTGTACTTTGGTAAATGGATCATGGACCGTGTGCCGTTACACCTAGCGCGTTATGGCGCTTGCGCTTTGTTCGGCCTTTTAGGGGTATTGACCATCGTTTATGGTTAAGTGATTCAATGATGTGTGAGGCGTTGCTCTTCGGGGCGGCGCCTTTTTTGTGGGCGTCGTTTGTGTGTTAATTAGGGGGTGGAAGGATGGCTGGTGTGGCTCATATGGTAGAGGCATTGCGGCACGGTCCAAAGCCAGCCAATGGAGGGTTTGTGTCTGTTAATGCCAACCGTATGTGGTCTGCGTATGATGGGTTGGACCCGTGTAGCGATGGTTTTTTTAAGTGAAGTGATGCCTTCAGGCTGTGGGTAGGCTAGGCTTTGCCCACCCCAAGAAGAACAGCAAACCATGGTTTGTTGTTTGAATAAAACCTAGCATGTAATTAAAATAATTTAAACTAACAATGTTTACCTCTAAGTGAAGTACCGTTCCCCTTTTAGCCGCCGAGGCGGTTCGTGCGGGGCCGGGGCTTTAAGGCAAAGTTGTTTGAGTATTTGGCCGAAGGCTCAAATATGAGTTTTTGCCGCCGGCCACGTGCGGGCCAACGAGGGCACCCGCGTAGCGGGCGGATAAAGTGGGGTGGTTTTTCTTTGCTTCGTTTCTTTTTGACATCAAAAAGAAATGATGGCGCCCTACAGGGCGAAACCCAACGACTAATCAATAGCGATGTTGCCGAAGCATGAATGGTTTTGAAAGGCTGCTCTTAGTCAGGCATGACGTAAATTTGGGCGTTTGTTTCGCCGAGGGCGACGTCATTTCTTTTGGCCACGCAAAAGAAAGTCTGTCGCCCTACAGGGCGAAACCCAACGACTAATCAATAGCGATGTTGCCGAAGCATGAATGATTTTGAAAGGCTGCTTTTAGTCAGGCATGACTTTAATTTGAGCGTTTTGTTTCGCCCGATGGGCGACGTCATTTCTTTTGCGTGGCCAAAAGAAACGAAGCAAAGAAAAGGCCACCCTGATCCCCGGTCACTTCGTGACTGCCCTCAGCAGAACCTATTGAGCCAGCGCAGGCAAGAGTGCTCGCCCTCCTATCAAAGCGTGGTCGGGCGCCACAAGCTTTTTGCCTGCTTCATCTGGCTCAATAGAACCTACTTCGGCGGCTCTACGGGACGGTACTTCACCTAAAGGAGACGCGGTGAGAGGATTGGTGCAACTGAGGCACTTATTTTGCAAACCACAAATCATGGTTTGGTTACCTTTGCTCACCAGCCTGCTTCTTTAACCCACCAGTCGTAGGCTGGGGTAAAGCGAAGCCTACCCACCAGCTTTAATGCCTAGGGCCAATGATGGCCCATCTTTGACTATGCTGTCGCACAATCTCTGGCTAATTTCATTGCACGGTTCCACGTGAAACCATGATTGGTGTGGCCAATCGGCCACACGGTCGTAGGGCTGATTGAGGTCATGGTGGATGGGCTTTTGATGGCGATGAGTCAGATGAGCGCGGCACAGGATTATTTGTGATAGCGCAAACAAAGCTGGGTTAGACCATTCTAAAAATACGCTTCTGATACCATATTTTGTATTATTTTTTAATATAAACACAATATATTGTGTATTTTGGAGTTTGCCATGACAGCCATGATTCAGAAACGAGACGGTCGCGTTGAGCCTTTTAGCGTGGATAAAATTGCAGCGGCCATCTTCAAGGCGGCGCAGGCGGTGGGTGGGGATAACCTTAACCAGGCGCAGGCATTGGCTGAACATGTGGTGGCGGCATTGGGTGCTGAGTGTGTGTTGATTGAATCAATTCAGGATGAGGTAGAACGACAGCTGATTTTGGCCGGACACGCCAAAACGGCGAAAGCGTATATTTTGTACCGGGCCAACCGCCAGCGCATGCGTGAGATGAATGGCGGCCTCATGCAGCTCTTTGCGGATCTGGCCAGCACCGATGCTGTTGATTCTGATTTAAAGCGTGAGAACGCCAATATTGATGCGGATACGGCCATGGGCACGATGTTGAAATATGGCTCTGAAGCCGCTAAAAAATACTACGATTTATTTGTACTGCAGCCGCAACACGCTGCGGCACATCAGCAAGGTGACATTCACATCCATGATTTGGACTTTCTCACCCTCACCACTACCTGCTGCCAGATTGATCTAGCGGCTTTGTTTGCCAACGGCTTTGGCACCGGCCATGGTTTTTTGCGGTCGCCCCAAAGCATTCATGCTTATGCCGCCCTCGCCTGCATCGCCATCCAGTCGAATCAAAATGACCAGCACGGCGGGCAATCGGTGCCGATGTTTGACTTTGCCATGGCCGCTGGAGTGGACAAAACCCATGCCAAACACTATGCGGATAATTTAAACAAGGCTTTGAGCCTGTTGACGGATTTGCCTGTGGATAAGGTCATGCAGTTGCGGGCAGATCAGTTGGGCTCTGGGCCAACTTTAGCCAATGTGGCAGGTTATCAACAGGCGGAGGCCGAAATATTGCAGGCGTTTGGCTTATCCACAAGGCTAATCGACACGATACAGGCGCATGTGGCCAGCAGTAGCTGGCAGGACACTGACCAAAGTACCTATCAGGCCATGGAAGCCTTCATCCACAATTTAAACACCATGCATTCGCGCGCAGGCGCGCAAATTCCATTTTCGTCCATTAATTATGGAACCGACACTTCTGCGGCCGGGCGCATGGTGATGCGCAACCTGCTGTTGGCCACGGAGCGTGGTCTGGGTCAGGGCGAAACCGCTATTTTTCCGATTCAAATTTTTAAAGTGAAGGATGGGGTTAATGGTCTGGCCGGTGACCCGAACCATGATCTATTGCAGTTGAGCTGTCGGGTCAGCGCGAAACGGCTGTTCCCTAACTTTTCCTTTCTTGATGCCCCATTTAACGCCGAATTTTATCAGCCGGGGCGGCCAGAAACCGAAGTGGCCTATATGGGCTGTCGCACTCGAGTCATGAGCAACGTGCATGACCCAGAGCGGGCCATCGTCAGCGGCCGTGGCAATTTGAGCTTTACCACCATCAATTTGCCGCGTTTGGGCTTGTTACACCGAGGGGATGTCGACGCGTTTTATGCCGCACTGGATCAAAAAATCGATTTAGTGGTGGCGCAGTTGTGGGCCCGATACCAGATTCAAGCGCAAAAAAAGGTCAAGAATTTCCCCTTTTTAATGGGTCAGGGGGTGTGGTTGGATGCCCAGCATTTGGGACCAGAAGACCGAATTGGTGCGGTTTTAAAGCATGGTACCCTCACCGTTGGCTTCATTGGCTTGGCCGAGTGTTTAACGGCTTTAGGGGGCAAGCATCATGGCGAATCGGTTGAGGCTCAGCGTTTGGGGCTGGCCATTGTGGGCCACATGCGCGCGCGCATGGATGCGTATGCCCAGCAATATGGGCTGAATTATTCTTTGATCGCCACCCCGGCAGAAGGCACGGCTGGGCGCTTTGTGAAGATGGATCGACAGCGCTTTGGTTCGATTGCAGGGGTGACGGATCGGGATTATTACACCAACAGTTTTCATGTGCCAGTGTATTACCCCATGACCGCCTTTGCCAAAATCAACGTGGAAGCGCCCTATCATGGCTTCACCAACGGCGGCCACATTACCTACGTTGAGCTAGACGGCGACCCCAGCAAAAATCTGGCGGCATTTGAAAAGATCATTCAGGCGATGAAGCAAGCGGGCATTGGTTATGGTTCGATCAATCATCCAGTTGACCGCGACCCAGTGTGTGGTTTTAGCGGCGTCATCGATGATGAGTGTCCTCAATGTGGGCGGACAGAAGCCGATGGTGGGCCTGCTTTTGAACGCATTCGGCGCATCACTGGGTATTTGGTGGGCACGCTGGCGCGCTTTAACGACGCCAAGCGGGCAGAAGAGCGCCAGCGTGTGAAGCACCAATAGGCGGCCTTATGTTACTAAACCTTGCCGGCATGGTGTCGGAGTCGATAGTGGATGGTCCTGGGCTGCGTTTGACAGTGTTTACCCAGGGCTGCCGCCATCACTGTCGCGGCTGCCATAACCCAGAAACCTGGTCGTTTCGGCCCCAAAACCAGCACGACACGGCTGACATTGTGGCTTTATTACGGGCCAACCCGTTATTAGACGGCCTGACCTTAAGTGGGGGGGACCCATTTGAGCAAGTGGCGGCCTGTACAGAATTGGCGCTGGCGGTGAAGGCATTGGGTTTAAATGTGGTGACCTATACGGGGTATACCATAGAGGCCCTGCTGGCCGACCCCAGCCGGCGTCCTTTGGTTTTGGCTTCGGATTGGTTGATTGATGGACGGTATGAGCGAAGCTTAAAAACCTTATCGCAACCGTTTATGGGCTCGCGTAATCAGCGCATGATTGAGGTCGCGGCTTATTTGGCCACTTTGCCCACCCTTGAAACACCGGGTTCCACGTGAAACCCATTTAGTCACAATGTCCTTTATAATCAATTGGATGGCTTTGTGGTGATTCTTTGCGCTGAAAACGGGTACTAGATGGCAAAGAATGCCCTTGATGCGGGGTTAAGATGGCTTAAGCCGATGGGTAACGGGGTTTTAATAAATACGAGCTTTAGCTCAGGTAATCACAAACTGTTTTTAGCCCTTTTTTTAGATTATTAGTGCTGTTTTGGGTTGGGTGGTCATTTACTCAGTAAACCCACCCTTCAGCGATAAACCCGAAGAAGAAATGACAAAGGCAAAAAAACAGCCATTCTTAAGTTGATGACAAAGGCGTTTTTATAAGCCTAAGGCATAATGATAATTAATTATTGTCGCCGCCAAAAACAGCATTGTCATTAATCTTAACGGCATTTTTTACCGCCATTATATGCTATTTGGTTTATTTGATTATGAGTCTTGATTGACAGCCTATGGCGTAAGGGTGATCATTCGCGTTAGATCCATAAAAATTTATTTTTCTTACTGTTTACACATACTTACTCCTCAAGAGCTTTTCATGACCGCCACCAAACAAGCCATCTGGTTTCCCATTGCCATTTTAATCACCGCCATGCTGTCGATTCAGTCTGGCGCCCTCCTCGCCAAAAGCCTTTTCCCTGTGATTGGGGCACATGGGGTGACGGCGTTACGCCTGTCTATTGCCAGCGTTATGCTGGCGGTGGTGTTTAAGCCTTGGCGCATTAAGTTACGGGGTGTGGATAAAAAACCGTTGTTGATCTATGGTTTATCATTAGGCGGTATGAATTTTTTATTTTATCAGTCGCTGAATACGGTGCCCTTAGGCGTGGCGGTGGCGTTGGAATTTACTGGGCCTTTGGCGGTGGCGATGTTTTCGGCACGACGCCCAATTGATTTTTTATGGGTGCTGCTGGTGATTGTGGGCTTGTATCATTTATTGCCGTTGGGCAACGCGCAGGATGCTGATCTTCTTGGCTGTTTGTATGCGCTTGGCGCCGGGGTGTGTTGGGCCATTTACATTATATTTGGTCAAAAAGCGGGCCACATGCATGGGCCCAGTGCGGTGGCCGTGGGCAGCCTGATCGGCGCCATTATATTTTTCCCAGTGGGGTTTGTCGGTAATGGCTTGGCCCTGTTTGACAGTGCCATTTTACCCACGGCCATTGCGGTGGCGGTGATGTCGACGGCGGTGCCCTACACCTTAGAAATGATGGCGTTGACGCGCTTGCCGACCAAAACGTTTGGGACCTTGATGAGCTTGGAGCCCGCAATTGCGGCCATGTTGGGCATGGTGTTTTTACAAGAGTATCTGCACTTTAGCCAGTGGTTGGCGCTGTTGGCGGTAATTTGTGCGTCGGCCGGTGCGGCACTGACGATTCAGCCTAAGCCGATTAAGAAACCGGCTAAGCCAACGTAAAAAAACGGCCATGTGGCCGTTTTTTTATGCCTGCATCGAGGCCAGAAGCTGATTCAAAAAGGCGTCGCATTGGGCGAGCTGGTCTAAGCTCACGTATTCATCGGGCTTGTGTGCTTGCTGAATGTCGCCGGGCCCACACACCAACGTGGTGATGTTGGCCTGCTGGAATAGTCCTGCTTCTGTGGTGTAGGCGACCTTGTGCTTTTGTTGGCTGCTCACTAACTTGGCCACCAGCTGCTTTAATGCAGGGCTGCGGCTGTCTTCATCTAAGGGCGGAACCTGATTGATTTGCTTGAGGCTGATGTCGGCATGGGGCACCACGGCCTGCATGTCGGCCACGATTTGGGCCATATACGCTTCGATGGGGGCCAAAATAGCGGCCGCATCTAGCCCGGGTAGCTGGCGATATTCAAAGAAAAACTCACACAGTTCCGGCACGATGTTCATGGCCTGACCGCCTTTAATGAGGCCGGTTGAGAGCGTGGTGAATGGCACATCAAAGTCGGCGTCAAAGGGGCCATTGGCCTGATAGCGACGGGCTTCATCGTTGATGAAGCAAATGATGCGGGCGGCGTATTCGATGGCGTTGACGCCACTGGGGGTCAGTGAGGAGTGGGCCGCGTGGCCATGGACTGAGCATTTGTAGCTGTTGATGCCTTTGTGCGCCACCACCATCTTCATGCTGGTGGGTTCGCCCACAATGCACGACTGTGGGCTTAAGCCGCGCTGCTGGAGGGCATCCAGCATCACTGGTGCGCCCAAACAGCCAATTTCTTCATCGTAGGAAAAAGCCAAATGTAGGGGCGTGTTCAGCGGCTTGGCTAAGGCGGCGGGTACGAGGGCGAGGCTGGCGCCAATAAAGCCCTTCATGTCGCAGGTGCCGCGGCCATACAGTTTGCCATCGGCAATGTGGGGTTCAAAAGGATTGCTGTGCCAGTTTTGACCGGTCACGGGCACAACGTCGGTGTGGCCAGATAAAATGGTGCCGCCGGCAATATTGCCTTGGGCATCTGGCAGAGTGACAAACAGGTTGGCTTTGCTTTTATCGTGATTGTAGGCCAGCCACGGTGCCAGCCCTAAGCCTTTAAGATAGGCTTGAATCAGGTCGATGAGGGCGAGGTTAGAGAGCTTGCTGGTGGTGTCAACGGCCACGAGGGCCTTGGTCCATTCTACGGTATTCATAGTCTATTCTGCCTTTGTAGGGGGTTGCCTTTACCTTAGTGGATTCTGCGGCCAAAGGCAATCAAAAGCGAGGCCAAAAAAAAGCCGCCCGAGGGCGGCTTTTAAGTGCTGGGTCAGCGTGACTCAGGCTTAATCGGTGGCGGTTATTCCACCACGATTTTGGGCATGATGCCGCTGAAGTCTTTGCCTTTTTTGGCCAGGCTAATCGCAATTTGAATGGCGGCGTCTTGGTATAGCTTGGCAATTTCGGTTTCTTTGGCCTGCATGCTGACGGCGTTGCCTTCGTCCATGGCCAAGCGAATGGGCATGGCCAGCGGCAATTTGCCCAACAGCGGCACGCGTAGTTCACCAGCCAAGGCTTCTGCACCACCGGTGCCAAAAATAGGCTCGGCGTGGCCGCATTGGCTGCAAACGTGCATCGACATGTTTTCTACCACGCCCATGATGCTGATGTTGACCTTTTCAAACATAGAAATGGCTTTTTTGGCGTCCAATAAAGCAATGTCTTGCGGGGTGCTGACAACAACGGCGCCAGTGACCGGGATTTTTTGTGACAGGGTGAGTTGTACGTCGCCGGTGCCGGGTGGCAGGTCGATGAATAAATAGTCTAGGTCGTCCCAAGCGGTTTGAAATAAAAGCTGCTGTAGGGCTTGGCTCACCATGGGGCCACGCCAGATGATGGCTTCCTTCTCTTCGACCATGAAGCCAATCGACATCACTTGAATGTCGCCATTGGCCACCACCGGCACGAAATGATCATTTTTTTGCAGCGGCTTTTCTTTGGCCACGCCCAGCATGGCGGGTTGGCTCGGGCCGTAAATGTCGGCGTCTAACACGCCCACGCGGGCGCCCATTTTGCTCATGGCCAGCGCCAGGTTGGCGGTGGTGGTCGACTTGCCGACGCCGCCCTTGCCAGAAGCAATGGCAATGATGTTTTTCACGTTTTTAATCGTGCTCACACCTTGCTGCACTTTATGTGCAACGATGTGTTGGAATAATTGTAATTTAATTTTATCTGAGGCGACTAGGTCTTTCAGTGCGGCCTCAACCCAAGCGCCGATTTCGGTGGCAATGCCTTGGATGGGGTAGCCAAATTGTAATTTTAAGGCAATAGCACCATCCTCTTCGGTCACGCCCTGCACCACTTTTTCTTCGCCGAAGCGTTGGTTTGAGTAGGGGTTATGGATGGCCTCTAAGGCCTGTTTGATGGCATCTAAGTTCATGTGTACTCCTGATATGGGTCATGCTGTGTGGCGCGCGTGAATCAGGGCGGCCATTTTTTGGCTGGCGCCTTGATGTTGTTGGATAAATGCGTGAGCGCGGTCTCTAAGTTCATTGCAAACAATGGGTTGCGCCAAAAGAGTGGCGACCTGTTGCTGCCATGCTTGTGCCGATGATACTTGAATTGCGGCATTTGCGCTAAGGACATCTTGGCTCACTTGCGCAAAATTATAGGTCGAAGGCCCGAACAGCGTGGGCAAGCCGCAGATCAGTGGCTCGATCAGGCTTTGACAGCCCGTGTCGACGAGGCTGCCGCCCACAAAGGCGATGTCGGCGGCCAAATAATAGGCAAACAGCTCGCCCATGCTGTCCCCTACCCATACTTGCGTGTCGGCGGCGACGGGCTGATTGTCGCTGCGGCGTTGGACCTTGAAACCCAATGCTTGGGCGCTGGTAGCGACGGCGTCAAAACGCTCAGGGTGGCGTGGCACGATCACGAGTAAGGCATTGGCCTCATTGGCCTTGTGCTGCCAGGCCTGTAACAGCATTTGCGCTTCGTCTGCGGTGTGGTCAACATAGCGGGTACTGGCGCAAATCACCACCGGCCGCGGCCCTATTTGGGCTTTAAAGGTTTGGGCCAGAGCACGCAAGGCCGGTGCAATGGTTAAGTCATATTTAGTGCTGCCACACACAATCGGGTTTTGGGCCCCTAGCGCCATGAGGCGCTCGGCGTCGGCCTGCGCTTGCGCACACACTAGACCAAACTTGGCCACGGCAGGGTAAATCAAGGCTTTTACCTTTAAATATCCTTTTAAAGATCGAGCCGACAGGCGCGCATTGGCCAAGCACATGAGCACGCCTTGGGCGTGGGCTTCATGCATCAGATTGGGCCACAACTCGGTTTCCATGATGACCCCAAACAGGGGCTGATGTTCTTGTAAAAACTGACGCACGTAGGCAGGCCTATCATAAGGCAGATAGCGGCACTGAGCCTCGGGGTAAAGCTGCTCGGCGGTGGCGCGTCCGGTCGGGGTCATTTGGGTGAGCAGTAATGGGGCTTCTGGATAATAGGCCTTTAGGGCCTGAATTAAAGGATAAGCAGCCCGAGTTTCTCCCACCGAAACCGCATGAATCCAGATGGGTCGTTGGCAGGGATTGGCTAAGGGCACGCCAAAGCGCTCCGGCCAGTGCTCAAGATAGGCGGGCGCTTTTTGGGCGCGCTTGCGTAAATAACGCTTCAACAGGCTTGGGGCGATGGCCCACAAGCCGTTGTAGAGGGTTAAGGCGATTGAACTCATCTTATATGCCTAGTCGAAGCGAATGGTGTAACGGGTTTCGGCGCTGGATGAGTCTTGCCCTAAACGCACAATCGCCTGCCATGCTTTGCTGAACTGATAGGCCAGCTTCACAGCGTTTTCGGCCGAGTTCAGGCCGTATTCATAGCCCACATAAATCTCATTGGTTAAGTGCTTGCCGACGGTAATCATCTGTTCGGCTGGGTTCATGGCGCCTTGGCTGTCGCGGGTGGTGCGGTTGGCGATGCCAAAGTCGTCAAATAGGCCAATTCTGTCGTTAATGGAGCCAGCTAAGGCGGCGCCGACGCTGGCGGCAATCGCCGCATCGTCTTCTTCGCCACCCGCGGCGCGGCCCAATACCAACCAGGCCAGCTTGTCTTTTTGGCTCATGGGGGTGTCGGCAATTAGGTTAATCCGAGGATTCAGCACGTTGCCAGTCACTTCAACGCCTGCGCCCACCGGCGACATTTTGCGTTTGGCGCGAATGTTGAGCGCAGGATTGTCGATGGGGCCCACAAACGCCACCACGCCTTTGTCGATTTCCAAGTCCTGCCCGTAAGCCTTGTAACGGCCTTCTACCACGATGACTTGGCCAATGGCTTGAATCGGCTGTTTCGGCTTGGCTCGGATGTTGATCTTGCCGCCCATCAACACGTTCAGGCCTTGGCCGACAAAGCGGAAGCGGTCGTTAAGGTCTAGGGTTAAGTCCATGTTCACGGGCATGGGCGTGCCCTGTGCTTCTTGTGTACGGCCTTTAACCACCACGTCGCTGCTGAGCGAAGGTGCGCCCGACTCCGGCAGGTCAATTCGACCATGGTCGACCTTCAGGTTACCGACCAGCTCAATCCCGACCATGTCGGCATAGCGTAGTTTGGTGTTGCCGCTGATGACCACGCGGCGGTCCGACTTACTGAACAGGCTGTAACGGTCAAAGAGCACGTTCACGTTTACGTCGGGACTTCGGTTTAGGTTGCGAATCACGCCGTTGGCGGTGATGTTGCCTTGCGGGCTGTTAAAGCGTAGCTGATCCAGCACCAGCTGTTGGCCACTAAAGTGAGCGCGTAGGGTGCCATCAGGGAAATGCAGGCCGCTGTTGAAGTCGCGCAGCTCCAGCGCATCGCCGGCTAACGTCCCGCTGAGGTTAGGCTGGCTGATCGAGCCGGTCACGCCCACGTTGGCATTGAATCGGCCCCGAACCTGTAGCCCAACAGGGAGCAAGTATCGGAACTGATTGAGGTCATCGGCCACCAGTTGCAGCTGGCCTTTTAACGGTGCTGTCATGATGTTGCTGCCAAAATTTTGGGCCAGGCTAAGGTTGGCCTTGGCGCTGGCAAACCGGGTGCGCAAGCCTGCGTCTAGGGCAATTTGGCCGCGCCCCAAGGTGGCTTTAAGCACCATGTCACGCAGTTCTAAAGCCTGGTTGCGGTAGGGCAAAATCACATCGCCGCTTTCGTGACGTAAGGTTAAGTAACCGCTGGCGTTCTCGGTGTAATTGAGGTCCCAGTCGCCACCGATGACCAGATTTTGCTGGACGGGAATGGGCACAATATTGGCCAGCTGAGCGAGGGCTAGGCGGCTTGCCTGGCCTTTGGTGCTGATGCCTTTGGCTTTGCTCCAGTTGAGGTGCTGGAGGCTGAGGCTACCGCCCATGGCCGACCAACGGGCCTGGCCCAGCTTGACTTCTTCGGCACCGGCGGTGAGCGAGACGGGATTTTGTAGCAGGAGGTTAAACGCCCCTTGAATATTGAGTTTGCCGACGATGCCCTTCCAGACATAGTCGTCGCTGAGGCCACCGTTGGCGGCCACGTCAAGCGCGTAGTTTTTGCCGTCTACGTTGGTGTTGGCTTTGGCGCTGAGGCTGTGTTTGTTACCGGTGCCATTGACCGCCAAGTTCAGGTTGTGAATCTGAGTGCCGCTTTTTTTGCCTTCGCTTAAAAAGGCCAATTCATCACCGGAGATGGCGATTTTGAGCGGCGCCTTCATATTGGGCGACACCGTGGTGTCGACGTTTAGCTGGCGAATCGAGATGGCCTTGGCCACCTGTAGGTTCCGTGCTTGGCCTTTAAGGTTGGCGGTGAGGTTTTTCGGCTGCCCTTGCACAAAGCCTTTGGCCTCAACGTAGCCTTTGAGCCCAAAGCCAAATAGGTCAAGATTGGGGGCCTGGATGTCGAGGTTAAGTCGGTCTTTATCGGTGCCAAACGCCCCTTTGGCCTGAATGTGGTTGTTGCCCAGGTTAATTAACGCGTCAATCTTGGGTAAGTGGCCTTGAGCATAGCGCAGCTGGCTCTTACCGCTGAGCGGGGCACCGGACAGGCGGCTGGCCTGGAGGGCTAAGTCGACGGTGATGTCAGGCTCTGGCGCCTGTTTTTGGTCTTGCCCCATCACGGCCAGTGCGCCTTTAGCGGTGAGGCTAAGGTTGACGTCGCCCTGTGGCAGCTCGGGCATGATTTTGCTGGGGTCAAACTTGGTGGTGGTGAGGCTGACGTTCAGCGCTTTTTCACCAAACAGGGCCAGCGTTCCCGCCACGTCTAAGGAGCCACCCTGTTTGGGCTTGATGAAGGCTTCTTTAATGTTGAGCGTGGTTTGTTGGTCTTGGTCTTGCTCTAGCAGCAATAGCCCTTCTGACACGACTTCACGGTCGGTGCGTAAGGCCCAGCGGGTTTCGGGGGCATTTAACGGACCGTCGAGGTTCAGTTCACCGTTGAGCGTCATCTTTAAACTAGATTCAATCACGTCTTGAATCGACAGGTTGCTGATGTTCAGCTTGGTTTTAAGGGTTTTTTCGGCGGTGTCGATGACGCCTTGGGCGCTGAGGCGGCCTTCTTTAAGGGCGTGCAGATCAAGGGCGCTCACGTTAATGACGCCGTTTTGGTTCACATTAAACTGGCTCAGGATGGTCTGCACCGGCAGGCCATTTTGGCTCGGGGTGTTGGGCTGGGTATTGGCCAGAGTTAGCTGCCCGTCGAGGGCATTGCCGCTGGCGTCCGGGCTCACAATCAAAGAAAATGCCAGGTTGGCGGCCGGAATGCTGCTTAAAAATAGCTGCGGGTTAATGTTACCCGCCGCGATGGTGATGCGGTTGACCTTGTTGGCCAGCTCTGGTGCAAAAGGGGTGGCGTCAATGTCGACGGTGGCGGCCACGCCTTCGCCGCTAAATCCCCCTTTGATTAAGGGTTGCTCTAGGCTGCCGGCAAAGGTTAGGCCGCCTTCGATGGCAATGTCGTCAAGAGAACCGGTCATGGCCATGTTGCCCTTAAGCGCATAGGGGGCGTCATTTTTTAGGCTCAGTTCGCCGGTGTGGCTAGACCAAGGTGTGCGTAGGGCCACCAGGCTTAACTCGTGGCCATTTTCCTGATAGCGATAGGCAATTTCACTGCTCTTTAAGAGCACCATTTTGTCTTTGCCCATGGTTAAGCCGGCCAGGCGCACGGCTTCAATGTTGGCCTGTAGGCCAAGAGGTAAACCAATGTTTTGCGGCAGCACAAGTGGTTCGCTGGGCTTGTCTGGCGTGGTTTTATGCAGGTCTAAGTGCACCACGCCCACGTCTAGCAGGTTGACGTGCAAGAGGCGCTGAAACAGCTGTTTGGCTTGCCATTTAAACTCAATGTGTTCAATAGATACGGTGATGTCGGGCGTGTTCACGACCATGTTTTTGGTGCTAAAGCCATCCCAGACCGACCCATTTAAGGTGTCTGCTTCGATGTTGACGCTGGCAACCTTAGGGGCGGTGAAGACGGCAAAGCGCAGGCCCGCGTTGGTGGTGAGCAACCAATATAGGCCAATCGCGATGAGGGGCAGCAGTAACAGCGCCGCCAGCAGGCTGCGTTTTAACCATTTGAACCGTTTTTTAGGCTGCTTGGTCTCGGTTTCTGTAGGGCTAGGGTTGGGTGCGGTTGCTTTGTTTGGGTCAGACATTAAAAAGTGGTTCCTAAACTAATGTGCCAGCGGATTTTGTTGTCGTCATGGGCTCGGGCGATGTCGAAGGAAACGGGTGCCACTGGACTAAACCAGCGCAGGCCGAGGCCAGTGGCCTGGCGTAGCTTAAAGTCTTTGGCTTTGTTGGTGACGTCACCCATGTCTTGGAACACCGCCAAAGACAGGTTCTTACTCATTGGGTACTGGTATTCAAAGCTGGCCACGCCAATGACTTTGCCACCGAGTACCGAGCCGTTCGGCCCATCAATACCAATGCCAAGGTATTCGTAACCACGCACCGAACCAGAGCCACCGGTACGGAACAGTAGGTCAGTCGGCACCGAGGCTTCGTCTTTGGTGTGCACAATACCGGCTTGGGCGCGTAGCACCACGGTGCCTAGCTTGGCGTTCTCTGGGGTAAAGTAATAGCTAGCACGGGCATTGGCGCGCTGAATGTTGGCGGTTGACGCCAAGGTGCCCAGCGTCGAAGAAATGCTGCCTTCTAGGGTGTAGCCGTGCAGTGGCCGTAGCCGCGTGGTCACGGTTTGTTGCTTCCACATGGCGGTGGCGAGTAAGGCACGGCTATTGCCAAGCTTGGGGCCGCCGTCAATGCTGGCACTTTCTAAGTAGTATTCTAAGCCAAACTGGGCGTCAATGTTATTGGCGTGGCGAACGCGCCAGAGACCGACGTTGGCCGTTTTGGTTTTCACCTTTTGAATTTCGGTGTTTTTGAAGCGCAGCCCAGCGGTGTGGTAATAGCCTTTTTCATTCCGCGGTTGGCTGACGCCGAAGCCAACGGATTGCTCATACTTACTCAGGTCGGCCACGATGGAGCCAACGTAGCCCCGTTTAAACATATTGTAATGGTCGTAGCCAAAGTGGGTACCAATGCCTTCATTGGTGTCATATTTCACACCCAGCTCGAGCTTCTGGCGCGGCACTTCGACCACGTTGACCTTAATCGGGACGTGTCGTTCTTGCAGGTTGTCAAAGTCAGCGTTGACCACTACGTTAGAATAGTGATTGTCCTGTTCTAAGGCTTCTTGGTAGTCAAGAATTTTTTCTAGATCGTAGTCATGCCCATAGCGAAAATCAGCCAGGCCCCGTACCACTGATTCTGGATAGCGCTCGGTGCCCGACACCTGAATGTCGCCAAAATACACCGGCTCATTGCTGTCCACGGTGACGTTTAGCTGGGCGGTTTGCGCCTCTGGGTCAATGTAGGCCTGTGAAAACTTAAGCTGGGCCAGTGGGTATTTATACTGGGTAATACCGCGCAACACGGCCGTTTTACTGCTGTCCCAGTTGCCTTGATTATAGGGGTCGCCCACGGGTAAGGCCCAGTTGCTCATTGCTTTGCGATAGTATTCACCCAGGTTGTCGTCCTCAACCACTGCGCCTTCTAACAGCACCACCACGTCTTCAATGTTGACGCGTGGGCCAAGGGTCACGTAGACATCGTATTGGTCTTGGTTTTTTTGAACCGACACTGTGCTGTTGAAGTAACCTAAGGTTTCCAGCATTTCTTGCGCCTGGTTAGGGGCATCCTCGGCCAAAAAGCCAATTTGTTCTGCGTCTAAATCTTCCATTTCTCGTTGCTTGATTAAGCCAAGATGTTGGGTTAAGAGCGCTTGGACATCGTCATCCTCTGCATGCACCACCACCTCATAAGGCAATGGCTTTTTAGATTCGGTGTCTGCGGGCCGATCGGCCGCAAAAGTACTGAGCGCGCTTAAAGTGCACACTAAAATAGGGAGATGCCGAAAAGAAAACATAGTCACTCGTGGTTACATAACAGGGTGTGGGAAGAATTTTAACATCATTTCCTGATTCATAAGTGAATTAGGGTCAAAAAGATGAAATTTATCAGCCGTCTAAAATAGGCTTATGGCCTAATATCATAAAGCCTTAGTCCGTATATGGGTATTTAAGTTTAGAAGTCGTGGCACAAAAGTAAGGGTTATTCTACAATTGGCTGATGAGTGATTAATGAATCAAAGGGATAATGGATGGAAAATAAAGGGTTTGTTGGCCTGTTTAAGCGTATTGGCATGGTCAACCTCATTTTTATTGGCTTGATTTTAGGGGTGCTTTTGGCGCTGGTGTCCCCCTCTGCGGCCAAGTCGGTCGCCCTTTTGGGCGAATTGTTTGTGCGTGCATTGAAAGCCGTCGCGCCGGTGCTGGTGTTTGTCCTGGTGGCTTCTTCTGTGGCACAGCACCGTACCGGTAAGGCCAACAGCATTAAGCCAGTGTTGTTTTTATACCTAATCGGCACGTTTTTAGCCGCTTTAGTCGCGGTGGTGGCCAGCTTTATGTTTCCAACCACCCTCACCTTGGCCATTAGCCAGACCGACGTGGTGCCGCCATCGGGCATCATCGAAGTGTTGCGGTCGGTGTTGCTGAGCCTGATCGACAACCCGGTCAATGCGTTAATGAACGGTAACTTCTTGGGCATTTTAATGTGGGCCATTGGTTTGGGCTTGGCCTTACGACAGGCCAGTGACAGCACCAAGCAAATGGTGTCCGACCTATCAGAAAGCGTGACCCTGATTGTTCGGTGGGTGATTTGCATGGCGCCGATCGGTATTTTTGGTCTGGTGGCGTCGACCATTGCCACCGCAGGCTTAGAGGCTTTGTTGGGCTATGCGAAGCTGTTGGCGGTACTGTTGGGCAGCATGGCGGTACTGGCTTTGGTGGTGAACCCCATCATCGTCTTTTGGAAAATTCGCCGTAACCCCTACCCTTTGGTTTGGCGTTGCCTGCGTGAAAGTGGCGTCACCGCGTTTTTCACCCGCAGTTCAGCGGCCAATATTCCGGTGAATATGGGCATGTGCCGCGACATGAACTTGGATAAAGACACCTACTCCGTTTCCATTCCTTTGGGGGCCACCATTAATATGGGGGGCGCGGCCATCACCATTACCGTGTTGACCTTGGCCGCGGTGAATACCTTGAACATTCAGGTCGATATTGCGACGGCCTTATTACTGAGTATAGTGGCGGCGGTGTGTGCCTGCGGTGCTTCGGGCGTGGCCGGCGGCTCTTTGCTGTTAATCCCACTGGCCTGCGGCCTGTTTGGGATCTCTAACGACGTGGCGATGCAGGTGGTGGCGGTTGGGTTTATTATTGGGGTGCTGCAAGATTCGGCCGAAACGGCCATGAACTCCTCTACCGACGTTTTATTTACCGCGGCGGTGTGTTTGTCAGAGCAAGAGAAAACCTCGCGGTCCTAGGCCGTTCGTCAAAAAAGGGGCCACGGCCCCTTTTTTGTCGCCGTTGCCTTGATTAGGCCTTGGCCGAACCCCGTTAAAACCGCTTTATTTGGGCCAGAAGGCGTTAGGGGCTGTCCATAATGCGCAATATATGGTTATTATAAACGGCTGACTTTGGTTTTACTGCTTATTTTTTGTCTGTCGGCCATACAAATAACACATTATGCTAAAATGAGTGAATATGTTTAGAATAACGACGTGAATGTGAATCAATCTTCAATTTTTTGGCAGATTCGTTCAAATAACGTCAATACAAGGCGGCATGCGAGGCATGTCTCTTGCTGAAAGTTAAAAAGGAACCGGGATGACGATCACGCGCTTAAAAAATACAGATGACGTAAAAATTAAAGAAGTCAAAGAACTATTGCCCCCCATTGCGCACCTATATGAGTTGCCGATTACCGAACAGGTGGCGGACTTGATCCATCAAACCCGTGAAGACATTGGGGCGCTTATTCATGGTCGTGATGACCGCCTGCTGGTGGTGATTGGGCCCTGCTCGATTCATGACACCAAGGCTGCCTTAGAATACGCCGAGCGCTTGCTGCCGTTGAAGCAAAAATACGCGCAAGAATTGTTGATTGTGATGCGGGTTTACTTTGAAAAACCGCGTACCACGGTGGGCTGGAAAGGCCTTATTAATGACCCTAATTTAGATGGCAGCTACGACATTAATGCGGGCTTGCGTACCGCCCGCCAGTTACTGCTGACCTTAAATAGTATGGGCATGCCCGCGTCGACCGAATTTTTAGACATGATTACCCCGCAATATTATGCTGATTTAATCAGCTGGGGTGCGATTGGCGCGCGTACCACCGAAAGCCAAGTGCATAGAGAGTTGGCCTCTGGCCTGTCTAGCCCTGTGGGCTTTAAGAATGGCACCGACGGCAACCTTAAAATTGCCATTGACGCCATTGGCGCCGCCAGCAAACCTCACCACTTTTTGTCGGTGACCAAAAGTGGGCATTCGGCCATTGTGCACACGGCCGGCAACCCCGATTGCCATGTCATTTTACGCGGCGGCAACAGTGGGCCTAACTATGATGCCACCAGCGTGTCGGCGTCTGTAGCGCAATTGCAAAAAGCGGGCGTGACGCCAAATTTGATGGTGGATTTCAGCCACGCCAACAGCAGTAAAGACTTTAAGCGTCAGGTACAGGTGGCCGAAGACGTGGCCGCGCAAATCGCCGCAGGCCAGCAGCACATCATGGGCGTGATGGTCGAAAGCCATCTGGTGGAAGGCCGTCAAGATCAGCAAGAAGGCCAACCGCTGACCTATGGTCAAAGCATTACCGATGGTTGTATTGGCTGGGACGACACCGAGAAATTGTTACAGATCTTGGCTAAAGCGGTGCAATCTCGCCGATAACAGGGTAAAATTTCCCCAATAGCAGACCGCTTTGTTTTTTGAAGCGGTTTTGTTTTGTGTAAAAGCCCAACGGTTTGCAATTTTGTTGCTTTTTAAGTTTATGGTTTGCAATAGAGTAATGGTTGTAAGACAATCATGGCCATAAATCATTTGTGATATCACTTTGGATTAAATATGTCGTTTCAAAAACTTAAAGATATAGACGTCGCTGGTAAAACGGTCTTGATTCGCGTCGACATGAACGTGCCCGTTAAAGATGGCCAGATTGGCGATGACACGCGAATTAAAGCGTCCTTGCCGTCGATTCAACACTGCTTGGCGCAAGGCGCTGCGGTGATCCTGATGACCCATCTAGGCCGTCCTACCGAGGGCGAGTTTAAACCAGAAGACAGCCTGAAGCCCGTGGCCACGCGCCTAGGCGAGCTATTGGGTCAGGACGTCAGCGTCCGTGACGACTGGCAGCAGCAAGGCTTAAGCGTGCCGGCTGGTCAAGTGGTGATGTTGGAAAACGTGCGCTTGAACATTGGTGAAAAGAAAAATGATCCCCAGTTGGGTCAGGCCTATGCGCGCCTGTGCGATGTGTTTGTCAACGATGCCTTTGGCACCGCCCACCGTGCCGAAGCGTCTACCCACGCCGTTGCACAATATGCCCCTGTGGCCTGTGCCGGCTTGCTGTTGACCGCAGAGCTGGAAGCCCTAGGCAAAGCCTTAGAAAACCCGAAGCGCCCTTTGGTGGCGATTGTGGCGGGCAGCAAAGTATCGACCAAGCTCACCATTCTAGAAAGCCTGGCCGACAAAGTAGACCAGCTGATCGTGGGCGGCGGCATTGCCAATACCTTCCTGTTGGCTAAAGGCCACGGTATTGGTAAATCTTTGGTGGAAATCAAATTGGTGAACGAAGCCAAAAACATCATGAATAAAATCGAGGCCAATGGTGGTTCTGTGCCTTTGCCAACCGACGTGTGCTGTGCCACGGAATGCTCAGAAACGGCCGAAGAACACGTGATTCCTTTGGATCGGGTGGGCATTGAAGACCGTATTTTAGACATTGGCCCAGATTCCTCTAAAGTATTGGCCGACATCGTCGCCAATGCCGGCACCGTGGTCTGGAATGGGCCTTTGGGCGTGTTTGAATACGAGCAATTTGCCTACGGTACGCAAGCATTGGCTCAGGCCATTGCCAACAGCGACGCCTTTTCGATTGCCGGCGGTGGCGACACCCTATCTGCCATTGCCAAGTTTGGCGTGACCGATAAGATCAGCTACATCAGCACCGGGGGTGGCGCTTTCTTGGAATTCTTAGAAGGCAAAGAGCTCCCTGCCGTGGCGATTTTAAAAGCCCGAGCTTAAATTGTTCGCTGATGGCCTAGGTGACTAGGCCATTTTTTCGCCTATACCATTTGAATGTTGAACATTCCTAGGATCCCAATGTCTTTACAGTTGTGGTTACTTTATTTCCCCGTCCTACTCGTGTTGTCCGCGGCGCCTGGCCCTAATATGCTGTTGGCGTTCCAGCATGGCAGCCTGTATGGGGTTAAAAAAACGATGATGACGCTGGCGGGGCTCAGTACCGGACTGTTTATTCTGATTGCCCTGTCTTTATCAGGCGTGGCCGCGTTAAGTGCCAAATACCCTTTGGCGTTTGAGTTGTTTAAAGTGTTTGGGGCTGGCTATTTGATTTACTTGGGTTGGCAAAGCTGGCATCAGGACCATCAGGGGAAAATGATGGCGTCGGCAGACACGCCGGCGTACATTGTGCCCGTGCCCAAACGCATGTATCGATTAGGTTTGGCAGTTTCTCTTTCAAACCCTAAGGCTATTATCTTTTTTGCGGCCTTCTTGCCTAAATTTATCAACCATGAGGCGCCACTTATGGCACAATATGGGGTCTTGCTATTGACATTTTTTGTGGTCGAAACCACGTGGCAGCTAGTGTATGCCAGTAGTGGAAAGGCATTGTCAGCCTGGCTGTTACGTGGCCGTAGGTGGCAATGGTTTAATCGTGCCTGTGCCGTGCTATTTACGTTGGTGGGTAGTACAATTTTATGGGATGTCTTACATAAGTGGATAGACATATGATTAAAAACAATTTTTTTAAACATTTTGCAACGTTTGGCATGGTGCTGTTTATGGGCGTCAACGTTGTCCCCATCGGTAAACTTCGCGGCTATGAGGTGGGGGCGATCTTGCTGTTGCTGACGGCGCTGGTGTTTTTAGTCAAGCGGCCGCGGCCCAAAATTCAGCTGAGTCGGCCCGATAAATGGCTGTTGCTGGCTGGTATGCTCTACGTTTTGGTCAGCTGTATTGAAGTATGGTTAGACAATCAGCCCATCCGTGGCTATGACCATGCTTCCCGCTTCATCCTCACCATCCCCATTTTGTGCTTACTGCTTGTCTATCCGCCTCGAGCCAACCATTTTTTTCAAGCCGCCGCCGTGGGCGGCCTGTTACTCGGTGGCACCAGCATTTATTATAAATTAATCTTAGGCGAGCCCTCGACGTTGGGCTTGTTGTCGATTCAATATGCCTGCATCAGCATGGTGATTGCCGCCATTTCCCTATCTGGCATTGGTTATTTTTATCAGTGCCGCCGCGTGGCGTTGTGTTTGCTGAGCTTGTTCGGTAGCCTCTTAGGCGTGGTGGCGGTTTTTCTATCGGGTTCTCGCGGCTCATGGGCGTCCATCTTTGTGCTCTTAGCCCTCATGTTCTGGACCTATCGCCACATTTTAAAACTGAAGTTGATGATGTTGATTTTGGCCGTCGTGATGGCACTCTGTACCAGCCTGTATTTGGCTCCCCAAACGAAAGTTCAGGTGCGCATTCAGCAAGCTTTTGTCGACGTGGAGCAATGGCAAGACAATCAGCTTCGTAGCTCGTTGGGTGATCGTTTTGTGATGTGGGACAATGCCGTCGAACTGGGCCAAAAAAAATGGTTTATGGGCTGGGGCGCACAAGGGTTTATGGCGGAGAAGCAACGTCAGTATGAGGCTGGAGAAATCAGCAAGAGCGTGCAACTTTATGCGCATCCCCACCATGAGTTTTTAAATGCTTGGGTTAAGCGGGGCCTCCCAGGTGCTTTGGCACTGTTGCTGATTTACGTCGTGCCCATTTTGACATTTAAGCGTTATTTACATCAAAGCCACTCGGTGGCCGTTCGGAGCGTGGCCTTGGCCAGCATCAGCGTGCCGGTTTGCTTTATGATTGCCGGCTTTAGCCAAACGGTCTTTGCCCACAACAGCGGGGTCTTATTTTACGTAGTGGGGCTGACGCTTTGTTGGACCATCCTGAAAGGAACCGTTAATGAGCAACGCGCCGTTGCGGCCTCAGGGCGCTAGTACAATAGGGCTTAATAGCGATATAATGGCCCCCTCACATTTGATATTTATACATTAAGGAGTCACCATGGCACTGGTATCAATGCGCCAACTACTGGACCATGCTGCAGAACACGCATACGGTTTGCCAGCATTTAACGTTAATAACCTAGAGCAAATGCGCGCCATTATGGAAGCCGCCGACAAGGTTAACGCCCCTGTTATTGTTCAAGCCAGTGCTGGTGCTCGAAAATACGCCGGCGCACCCTTTTTACGCCACTTGATTTTGGCTGCGGTAGAAGAATTCCCACACATTCCGGTGGTGATGCACCAAGACCATGGCACCAGCCCGGCCATTTGCCAACGCTCTATCCAGTTGGGCTTTAGCTCAGTAATGATGGACGGCAGCCTGATGTCTGACGGCAAAACCCCTGCTGATTACGATTACAACGTTGGCGTGACCCGTACCGTGGTGGATTTTGCCCACGCATGTGGCGTGTCGGTTGAAGGTGAGCTAGGCTGCTTGGGTAGCTTAGAAACCGGTATGGCCGGTGAAGAAGACGGCGTGGGCGCAGAAGGCGTGATGGACGAAAGCCAGCTGTTGACCGACCCAGAAGAAGCCGCTGACTTTGTGAAAGCCACCGGCGTAGACGCCTTGGCCATCGCCATTGGCACGAGCCACGGCGCGTACAAATTCACCAAACAGCCTACCGGCGACGTGTTGCGCATCGACCGCATTAAAGCGATCCACGAACGCATTCCCAACACCCACTTAGTGATGCACGGTTCTAGCTCGGTGCCTCAAGAGTGGTTGGCGGTGATCAACGAGTTTGGTGGTGAGATGCCAGAAACCTACGGCGTGCCCGTGTCTGAAATCGTTGAAGGCATTAAAAATGGCGTGCGTAAGGTCAACATTGACACCGACCTACGTTTGGCCAGTACCGGTGCGGTTCGTCGCTTCTTGGCGCAAAACCCGAGCGAATTCGACCCACGTAAATTCTTGCAGGTAAGCACCAACGCCATGCGTGATTTGTGCGTTGAACGCTACCTAGCCTTTGGTTGTGAAGGCATGGCCAGCAAAATTAAGCCGGTTTCGCTAGACGCGATGTCTATGGCGTACGAGCGTGGTGAGTTGAAGCAGTTGGTTAAGTAATTAAACTCTGTGTAAAAAAGCGAGCCTTGGGCTCGCTTTTTTTATGGCGTTGGCGAATGGGTTTTGACTGGCGTTGGCGGCGTCCTGGTGTGCTTATGGGTGCATTAATCATGGTTTGTTGTGGCTTCAATCGTCTAGGGTAGCCGTGGCAGTAGGGTGTGCTTTACCCACGCTAGGGCAGATGAGTGGTATCGGCATGCGATAAGCCAAGGGAAAAAACCATGGTTTTTTGTGTTCTGTAAAACGTCTCTCACTGGTGCCGATCCTCTGACGGCGTCTCCTTTAGGTGAAGTACTGTCCCGTAGAGCCGCCGAAGTAGGTTCTATTGAGCCAGATGAAGCAGGCAAAAAGCTTGTGGCGATCGACCACGCTTTTATAGGAGATCGAGCACTCTTGCCTGCGCTGGCTCAATAGGTTCTGCTGAGGGCAGTCACGAAGTGACCGGGGATCAGGGTGGCGTTTTCTTTGCTTCGTTTCTTTTGGCCATTCAAAAGAAATGACGTCGCCCTCGGCGAAACAAAACACTCAAATTTAAGCAATGCCTATCTAAAGAGAGCACTGCAAAACCACTCATGCTTCGGCCATGACGCTATTGATCCGTCGTTGGGTTTCGCCCTGTAGGGCGACAGACTTTACTTTTGAGTGGCCAAAAGAAAGTATGCAAAGAAAAGGCCACCCGACAATCCGCCCTAGCGGGTGCCCTCGCTGGAACCTATCGGGCCGGCGCTAGCAAGAGTGCTCTGTCTCCTATCAAAGCGTGGTCGACAGCCACAAGCGATTTGCTAGCTTCATCCGGCCCGATAGAACCCAGCTCGGCGGCTTTAGCGGGAGATCGGTACTTCACCTAAGGGAAAGGTGGTGAGTTTAAATAATTTGACCATCACCAAACCATGGTTTAGTGATGGCCAACATAGCCGTAGCGTGGGCCAAGTGCAGCCTATCCACCAGCCTTGCTACACCGCATCCTGTAAAATCCAGTCGATGTGGGTTAGGGCCAGCCCTACGGAAGCCACCTTGTGGTGGCTAACGCCAACCATGATTGAAGCGAGGCCATCGGCCTCATTGCCCGTGACGCACCCAAAAAATAAAAACCCCAAGCATCACGCTTGGGGTTTTTAGATTTAAGCTAAATGACCGCTTAGGGTAGTTCGCCGCTCTTACGTTTGGCAATGAATTCGTTGGTTTCTTTAACCACCACGCCAGACAAGAGCAATAGCGCAATCAAGTTAGGAATGGCCATCAGACCGTTAAAGGTATCGGCTGCTGCCCACACCAAGTCTAGGTGTAGTACGGTGCCCAACATCACGGTGATCACATAGATAATGCGGTATGGGAACACTGACTTAGGGCCAAATAGGTAAGCCGCACATTTTTCACCGTAGTAGCTCCAGCCCAGAATGGTTGAGTAGGCAAAGAACACCAAACCGAAGGTCACAATGTAGCCGCCAGGGCCTGGCAATAGTTTGTCAAAGGTCATGGTGGTCAAGGCTGCGCCCGTTTCACCACCGGTGTACAAGCCACCCATCACCAATGCAATACCCGTAATAGAACACACGATGATGGTGTCTAGGAAGGTACCAGTCATAGACACCAAGGCTTGGCGACCTGCGTGGTCGGTTTTGGCCGCTGCGGCCGCAATTGGCGCAGAGCCCATACCGGCTTCGTTGGAGAACACACCACGTGCCACACCAAAGCGAATCACTGTGCCTAAGGCGCCACCAGCGACTGCTTGGCCAGTAAAGGCATCACTGAAAATCAACTGTACGGCAGGCCAAAAGGCTTCTAGGTTCAAGAAAATAATGGCCAAGCCACCCAATACATAACCCACGGCCATCACCGGTACGATGATAGAAGCGGCTTTGGCAATGCTTTTAATACCGCCCAAAATCACAATGGCCGTGAAGATGGTCAAAATCACGCCGGTAATCCAAGTGTCCACCCCAAAGCTGGCGTGAATCGACTGGGCCACCGAGTTTGACTGTACCGAGCTGCCGATGCCAAAAGAGGCAACGGTGGCAAAGGCGGCGAATAGAATGGCCAACCACTTCATGTTTAAGCCGCGCTCGATATAGTACATCGGGCCGCCGGCCATTTCGCCACGGGCGTCTTTAATGCGGTATTTAACCGCCAAAATGCCTTCAGCGTACTTAGTGGCCATACCAAAAATAGCGGTAATCCACATCCAGAATACGGCACCTGGCCCGCCTAATACCACAGCCGTTGCCACGCCGGCGATGTTACCGGTACCGATGGTGGCAGATAAGGCGGTCATTAGGGCGGCGAAGTGGGACACGTCACCGGGTTGATGGTCTTGGCTTTTTGCTGGACAGAAGGCCTGTTTTAATGCAAAAGGCAGCATTCGGAACTGCAAGAATGCCAGCCGAACGGTTAGATAAACGCCGGTACCCACTAACAGCACCAACATAACAGGGCCCCATACGAGGCCGCCCACATAATCAAAGAATGACTGTAGCGCTTCCATGAGCTATTTCTCCAAAATATTTATCATTATTAATGTGCTCCTACTTTTATAGTAGGATGGCTTCATTCAAGCATGAGTTTTGAATAGGCGCAAGCATTTAATGCGATTGGCCTTTTATGTCCCTCAAGAAAAGGTTAAATAGGCACAAAAAAACCGCCTGGCTGTTGGGGCGGAGGCGGCTTTAATCATGATGGGGCATTTATTTGGCTTGCTTGGCAACGCCTTGGTATTGTCGATCAAAATAGACCAGTGCTTCAGGGGCGTCATCAAACTGAATGTCGTGTAGCTCAATGAGAAAGACGGTATGGGTGCCGACCTCTTTGAGGTCGCTGACTTTGCCACTTAAGTGTGCGACCGCGCCGGCAACATACCATTGGCCGTGGGCATTTTGGTGCCAGCCTTCAGTGGCAAAACGCTCAGACATATTTAAGCCCGTACGGCCAGAAAAGTGATTGGCCATGTCTTGTTGATGACTGCCCAAAATGTTGACGCAGACGTCACTTTGCGCGCGCAAAATACCGTTGAGGGTGCTTTGTCCATTGATACAAGCCAGAATGGTGGGGGGCGTGTCGGTGACGGAGCAAATCGCGGTCATGGTGATGCCGTAATCGCCCTCAGGGCCTGAGGTGGTCAGAATGTTAACCGCAGCACTGAGTTGTGCCATGGCATTACGAAAGGCTTGACGGTGGGTTTCAATCGCTAGGTCTTGCGGCGTTGCGAGATCATCAGGGTAAGAGGGTGAGGTCAATGCGGTTACCTTATGCCATTAGGGGTCAAAATCAGCTAAAAAAACAGCCTTACAGTCTAACTGATTCATGAAAAGAAGACCACACCATGCGGGCAATAGGGTTACTCGACGTAAAAAAACCAGCCGCGGCTGGTTTTTTTACGAAGGGGGCGTGCTTTAGGCTTTTTTGGCCCAAGACATACACCAACCGTCTTTAGTGACGGTTTTACCCGCAAATAGGGTACAGGGGCCTACGGCTTTGGTGCCACCTTGGTATAAGGCACAGTTAGCGCAGGTTTGGTCTGCTTTGTGCTTGGGGTATTTCTTTTTGTCTACGGCAGAGGTTTTGGTTTTGTAACCCAAAGCAACGGCCATTGGGTCGGTTTCTTTCACTGCGGCAGGGGCCGCAATGGCGCGGTTGCCTAATAGGGCAGCAGCACCGGCTGCGGGTAAAATCTTCAATAAAAAGGTACGTCTGGTGGTCATGGTTAGCTCCTGGTTATGGCGTGGTCTATGCCTTGCCTTTTAGCCTGCAACCCATAAATGGCTTTACGGTGCGGCCTGTTATTTTCTTTATTACAGAAATGATTATAATGTGACTGTTTTGATAAAGCCAGAGAAAAGGGTTACATTACAAATATTTACTGATATAAAGCAACTTGTTTGAGGTATAGAAAAAGGCCATCAAACAGATTGTTTTTGTCTATGAGCCTGAAGCCAACGTGCATGCTTAAGGCGCAGCCATATATAACAGTGACTTACTTGATTTATTAGAATAGTGTACGTGCTTAAAAGTTCAGTTGCATGATAGCGTAAAAGCAGCAAAAATAGGATTATTCTTGTTGCCAATGTGGCGATGATTTAACGTATATAGTGGGATGTGATCGGGAATGTCAACTTTTCAAGCAGGCGCCTATGAGGGCGATTTGACGGCGCAATATGCGCAGCTGGCACAGCAACTACAGGGCCTATTGACTGGTGAGGGGCGGGTCATGACCTTATTGAGTCAGGCCAGTGCCTTATTGAATCAGTTTTTGAGCGATGTGAACTGGGTTGGCTTTTATCTGGCCGAGGGCGAAACCTTATATCTGGGGCCATTTCAAGGCCTGCCTGCCTGTAGCAGTATTGATTTTAGGCAGGGCGTGTGTGGGGCCGCTGCGCGGACTCAGATGACGCAAAGAGTGGCCGACGTGCACGCGTTTGTGGGCCACATTGCCTGTGATGTCCGTAGCCGTGCCGAAGTGGTGGTGCCGATTGTGGTGCAGGGCCAGATATGGGGCGTTTTGGACGTAGACAGCCCCAGCGTCAATCGTTTCAGTGCCGAAGACCAGCTAGGCCTAGAGCATTTTGTGGCGGTACTGCAGCCGTTTTTGGCCGAGGCGGTGCAGTGACGGCGCTCTTCAATCAGCTGTGGTTGTGGGTTGCGATTGGCGCCGCCAGTGGTGGGCTGGGCCGTTATTGGCTGGGCCTGCTGGCGGGCAAAGAGGCCTGGTTTCAGTGGCCCACGCTGTTGGTGAACGTGGTGGGGGGCTTTGTGATTGGGGCGGTGGCGTTTGTGTTGCTGCACAAGCCCGAAGCGCACCCCATGTGGCGGGTGCTGCTTATTACTGGGTTTTGTGGTGGCTTTACCACATTTTCGAGCTTTTCATTAGAGCTAGTGGGCTTGTTACAGAGCCAAAAATACGCTGGCGCGCTGAGCCTGGCGCTGGCCCATGTATTGCTGTCGGTGGCGGCCACGGCATTGGCGTGGTGGTTGCTGCAAAAGTGGTGGGCCTAACCCGCGTTTAGGCAGGCATGGTTTGGCAATGATCTAACCAAGCGGACAGAGGATGTTCGGGGCTTAAGTAGCCTAGTCGTTTAAAGCAGTCTAAGGTGGCCAAAGTGGCGTCATTCATGAAGCGTTTATTGATGATGGCCACCGCCACCTCATCGGGTGACATAAGGTTAAATTCGGCCACTTCACCATCTTGGTTTTGAGGCGTGCAGCCTTCTGGCAGCCAGCAATCAAAAATATGCAGGTATTCACGATGCAGGCCACGCGTCACTGGGCGCAGGCTCAAGCAGCGACTTTGCTGATCTAAATGGCTTAAATCGGCCTCACACATGCCCGCTTCTTCCCAGCCTTCACGAATCATGGCTTCTTGAATGCTTTCTCCGGCGCTGATGCCGCCGCCGACTAAATTATCCAGCTTGTTGGGATCGACCGCTTTAAAGGGGCTACGGGTGCCAATCCAAAAATGGGGCACATCATTAATGAGGGTCAAGCCATTGATGTGTACCGCTTGGCTAAGTAACCCAAATGGACGGAAGGCCGAACGCTCTAGTGGAAACAGGGCTTCATGGGTTTGGGGGTCTTGGACCAAGAAAAATTCATTGCGCCAGCCGCTCAGTAAGCCAGTGAAATACCAGTCCATGGCGATGTTTTGGAGGCCGTTGGCGATGTCTTCAAGAGGGGCTTCATCTTTTAACACCAGGTGCGTGCCGGCGTCTTCAATCCATTCGCTGGCATCGTTGAGGATGTGGACTTTCCACTTTGGCGCGATGCTACCTAAGGCGCGGCCACGAAACAACAACGGCGTGTAGTCTGCAAACGGGACATGAAAAATCGACGTCATTTGTTGTAATAGTTGTGTTTGCACCGTGTGATTAAAAGCAGAAACAACCATAAAGCATCCTTTTTTTGGGCTAAATGATGGGCGCCTGAGCCAAACTCAAGCACACGCAAAGCAGCCATTCTAGCATTACTGTTTCTGTCGACAACAGTTTTTATTATAAATAAATATATTAAATTAAATCATCTATTACAATCAAATGGCCTGTTTCGGTGGTGTGTAGCCATCAAAACGGGTGCTTTTGCCTTGATATTGATAGGCTGGCTCGGCCTCGTTAAGCCATGCGCCTAGGCGTGGGCGTTTGACAATCACCCGCTTTTTGGCCAGGCCTAAGGCCAGAGGCAATAGGTCACCCGCATCGCCTGAAGTGCCGACCAGTTCATGAAAATAAGCCATTTCTTTTTTGACTGCTGCGCTTTTTTTACTGTCAGGATACATCGGGTCAAGATACACCACGTCGGGCCGTGGGCCAATGCTGGCCCAGTCTAGGCTGGGGTCGAACACGTCGAGGTGGTGTAGGGTGATGTTGGCCATGATCGGGGCCAGCTCAGGCGAGCCGGCTGCACGCTTGAGGCCGTCGGCCAATAGGGCCGCGACGGCCGGATGGCGTTCAAATACGGTCACGCAAAGACCGCTGCTGGCCATAATGAATGCATCGCGGCCTAGGCCGCCGGTAAAGTCCCACACGGTTTGATTTTGCTTGTGGTTAATGGCTTTGTTGATGAGTTCGCCGCCGCCTTTTTGGCGGCGATAGTCCAGGCTGCCGCTGACAAAGTTCACGCTGACTTCGCCTTTTTTGAGGGCGTGCCGCAGGCTGAGTGCCTGATCGTCTAGGTGTAAGTAAACCCCCGCTTCTGGCAGGAAATTAGAGGCGGTAAGGCCATAGGTTTGGCTAAGCTGCTGGGCCTCTAAAGGGTCGGCAGTGGGGTGGGTGAATAACAGAGTCATGAGTGGTTTTTAACAGAAGGGTCTTGAGGGAATGAAGGGGTTCTGGGCCAGAATAGATAGGCGTAGCAGCCCACCCAGACCAGCAAATTAAACAGGGTTTTGATCAGGATGTGCGCGTCGGCTAAGGGGTAAAACACCACGCCCGCGGGCAGCGTCAGGACGAGGAAAAACAGGGCGCCTAAAAATAGGTTAAACGCGCTGGCCAAGCCGGGTTTGAAATCGGTTTTGCGCAGGCAGGTACTCAGTAAGGTGATGCCAATGCGTAGGCCGCTGGCCCCAGCCAGCATCATGCCCAAAAGCTCTAAGGCACCATGATAAAAGGTATGGTACATAAACAGCCATGGCAAAGGCAGGTCCAAGGATAGGCCGAGAATGCTGCCAAAATAAAGGCCTTGGTTGACCAAGCTGGCGGCGGTGCCCAAACCCAATAAAAAGCCCCCGACGAGGAATTGAATCATCATCATCAGGACGTGGTTTAAATGAATGCTGATCATCCATACATACTGTGCTGGCGTGGCTTCGATCACCATCCGGTATAGGGTCAGCAAGTTGGTGCGGCTAGTGGCCTCGTTGGCAAAAAAACCGAAGTTGCTGGGGTCGTTGCCCATCCAAATCATCATGCTGAGGGCGGGTATAAAAAACAGACCGTGGGCCAACCAGACGTATTTTTTTTCAGCCTGTACCGTGGCCGGTAAGTCTGTACTGATGAAACGGCAAAGCCGTTGGCGCCAGGTGGGCGTAGTCGGAACAGGTGCAGTCATAGGGGGCCTATTTCAACGTTATTTTTTATATCTGCTTGTAATCATTGTTAAAATACTGTGATTTGATCATACCATAAATAACAAAAAAGAAGCCCCAGCGTAGAGGATGACGCTGGGGCGATTAGGTCATGCCTTAGGCTTGTGCCATTTGGGCAAATACCTGCTTGGCGGCCTCGATGGTTTGATCAATCAGTTCGGGCGTATGGGCCGCAGAAACAAAGGCGGCTTCATAGGCCGAAGGCGCCAGATAAATGTCATGTTCTAGCATGCCATGGAAGAACTGGGTAAACAAAGCCACGTTGCTTTTGGCCACGTCGCCGTAGTTTTGAGGCAGTTCGTTGCTGAAGTAGAGGCCCAACATCCCGCCAATGGCGGCGGTGCTAAACGGCAAGTTGACGGCATCGGCGGCCGCTTTAAGGCCAACGGCCAAGCGTTCGGTCATGGCGCTGAGGTGCTCATAAAAACCTGGGCGTTGAATGATTTCTAAGCTTTTTAAGCCCGCGGCAACGGCCACTGGGTTGCCCGACAGCGTGCCCGCTTGGTAGACCCCGCCCATGGGCGAAATATGGGCCATGATGTCGGCACGGCCACCAAAGGCGGCCAAAGGCATGCCGCCACCGATGACTTTGCCCATGGTGGTTAGGTCCGGCGAAATGCCGTGTAGGCTTTGGGCACAGCCTAAAGCCACGCGAAAGCCGGTCATCACTTCGTCGTAAATCAACACCGCACCGTGTTTTTCGGTCAGGTGGCGCATGGCTTGAATAAAGGCTTGGCTAGGCTGTACTAGGTTCATGTTGCCGGCAAACGGCTCCACGATGACGCAGGCAATTTGGTCGCCCATGCTGGCGAAGGTTTCTTCTAGCTGGGCCACGTTATTGTATTCCAGCACCAGCGTGTGTTTGGTGAAGTCGGCTGGCACGCCGGCAGAGCTGGGGTTGCTGCCGAAGGTCAGGAGGCCCGAGCCTGCTTTAACCAACAGGCTGTCGGAGTGGCCGTGGTAGCAGCCTTCAAATTTAATGATGGCGTCGCGGCCGGTGTAGCCACGGGCCAAGCGGATGGCGCTCATGGTGGCTTCGGTGCCAGAGCTGACTAAGCGCACCTGTTCAACGCTGGGCAGAATGTGGCAAATGGCTTCGGCGATGTCGATTTCGGCAGCGGTGGGCGCACCAAAAGACAGGCCGTCTAAGGCCACGGCGCGGACTGCTTCAATGATTTCAGGATGGGCATGGCCCACAATGGCGGGGCCCCATGAGCCCACATAGTCTAAGTATTTTTTGTCGTTTTCGTCCCAAACATAGGCACCTTGCGCTTTTTTGATGAAGCGGGGCACGCCGCCAACGCTGCCAAACGCACGTACGGGAGAGTTCACGCCGCCAGGAATGACTTTTTTGGCGCGTTCAAACAGTTGAGCATTTTTATCCATGATGAGGGTCTTTCGGTTATTTTGAAACTTTTTGGTTTTCTGGCCAGCTGGCATACGGGTTTTTGCTGAGGTATGAGTTGGTGTAGCGTGGATCGTGGGTGATCTCTTCGCCGAGCCACTCAGGGCGCTCAAACGGCGTGTCTTCGCTGGGCAGCTCGATTTCGGCCACGATTAAAGGGGCATTGTCGCCTAAAAATTCGTCTACTTCAAAGGTAAAGCCGCCAAACTCAATCAGGTGTCGGTATTTGGCCACGGTCAACGGGCACATGCTTTGCATGATGGTTTGGGCTTCTTCAAACGGGATCTCATACTCAAACTCTTGTCGAGACACGTTGGAGATGGCCGATTTAAGGGTCAGCCAGCCTTGGTTATTGGCCGTACGCACGCGCACGGTGCGGTCGGGGTCAACCGACAAATAGCCTTGTTGTAACAGTTCAAATTTACCTAGGCCACGCCAGGCGTCGCTGTGGATCAAAAAGCGACGTTCGATTTCGATGTTCATGCGAATCCTTCTGATTAAAATGGCTTAAACAGCACAATGTATAGGGCCAAAATCAATAACAATACCGGGGCTTCATTAAACACACGGTACCATTTATGACTGTGCTGATTGGTTTTGGCACGAAAGCGCAACAGAATACGGTAGCACCAAAAATGGTACAAGGCCAAGGCCAAGCCAATGGTGATTTTAATGTGGGGCCACACCACGCCAGCGCCCCATAGGCCCATGGCAAACAGCACCCACAGGCCAAAAACCAACGCCAAGAGGCCAAAAGGGGTCATGAAGCGGTACAGCTTATTCGACATCTGCAGCAAGTGGTCATAGGTGGCCTGGTCTTTGGCCATGGCCAAATTGACATAGAGGCGGGGCAGATAAAATAGCCCTGCAAACCAGGCAATGATGAAAAAGAGGTGCAGGGATTTAAGGATGAGGTAAGTCATTCAGTCATTTCTGTGAAGATTGAAAGATAGCCAACATTCTAACGGTTTTCCGAACGAATATCTAACCACATGACTTTATAATTTAACCCCGGCGTCACGCCGCCAACGGTCGGGGCTGGTTTAGTAAAACCAATGGGTCAGCCGCACGCCATAATAGGCGAAGGTCAGCAAGGCTTCGGTCAAGAAAAACTTAGCCTGTTTTTCGCCGTGAGAAAAACGCGAGGTGGGTGTGGGCGACGTTTGGGCGTCTAGGTTAAGGTCTTCTGCCATGAGTTTGGCACGGGCCATATGGTAGGGGTCGCTCACCAAAATAAATCGATTCAAGTGGGTAATGCCCCTAATTTCCTGCTGCACGAAAGCCAGGTTTTGATAGGTGGTCCGCGAGTTGGTCTCAATGATGATGTCGCTTTTGGGCACCCCTTTTTTGACCGCATAGTTTTTGGCCACTTCCGCCTCGGTCGGAAAGCCGACCTTGGGCGTGCCGCCGGTAAAGATCAGCATTTGTACCTGTTTTTTATGGTACAGATCAATGGCGTGATTGATGCGCTCTTTAAACACCGGTGATGGGTTATCGCCCCAGGCGGCGGCGCCCAGAACGATGGCGGCATCGGCCGGCTCATCGGTGTCTAGGTCTGCATAGGCGTACACCGAATAGCAGGCGTAGGCAAAGGCCCCGAGCGACAGCAGCAGGCTTAAGTAGAGGCCGCGGCGCAGGCTTTTAAAAAAACGATAGGGGCGGTTCTTCAGCAGGGGCATGGTTTACGCCAATAGGGCCAAAATGTTGTCTAAGGGACGGCCAACGGCGGCGCGCTCGCCGACGATGGCAATAGGGCGTTCGATCAGCTTAGGATGGCTCACCATGGCGGCAATGAGCTGTGCATCGCTCAAACCCGCATCGGCCAGCCCTAGTTCGGCGTACTCGGCTTCTTTGGTGCGCAACAGTGACCGGGCCGGCAGGCCTAGCTTGGCTAACATCGCCGTCAGCGTGGCCGCATCTGGCGGCGTCTCTAGGTACAGCACCACTTCTGGGGTGTGGCCTAGGTCTTGTAACGCCGCGAGGGCCTCACGCGACTTCGAGCAGCGTGGGTTGTGGAATAGGGTAATGGCCATAAACATCCTAGGTAAATCAAATCAATAATGCCCTGATTATAACATTGCTCGGCCTCATCAAGCACACCTCAATGGGATTTTATTGGGCTGATTGAGCTCGTTTATGATGGCTGGCGGTGGTGCCCAAGAAGCGGCTTTGGTATGATGAGGCAGCCTGCAAAAAGGTTGTTTTTAATCATTAAAGGATACGGCATGAACACATTACGGGCCGCAGCATTGGGTTTGGGTTTGGCTTTGGCGAGCTCAGCGGCATGGAGCGCCACGCCACAGCTGGTGGATTGGCAAACGCAAAAACCCCAAACCCTGTTTGATAATGGGCCCGACATTAAGGTGTTAAACGTCTGGGCAACCTGGTGTGCGCCCTGCCGTAAAGAAATTCCAGAGTTAAATCAGTGGGCAAAAAAACAGCAGCAAAGCAAATTAACCCCACGGGTGAAGGTGCTCAGCGTGGCCTTGGACGAACCGAAAAACATTGCCAAATTCATTAAAGAAGTGCCGGTGAACTACCCGATTTGGCTGCTGAAGGGCGACAGCGCACAGTGGTTTAAAACCATTGGCAACGTGTCCGGCGGGGTGCCGTTTACGTTGGTGTACAGTGAGCGCTGTCGTGCTCGTGAGCCCATTTATGGCTTGGTTAATGGCACCAAGCTAGATCAGGCCGTGGCCAAGGTACGCCAGCAGTGTCAGGCAAAATAAAACCCCCTTGCGGGGGTGGCGTTTAGCGCGATGCGGCCCAGGCGGCATCAAGCCGCTGACCGGCCTGCTCGAGCGTGGCCTGAGCGCTGCTGTGTTGCTGGCTCAGTTCACCCATTCGGGTTTCCAAGGTTTGTACCTCTTGCTGTAGGCCTTGTAAACGCTGTTTGGCCATTTGCAGGCGGCTTTCGGTTTCGCTTACTTGGCCTTTAAAGTTTTGCTGCGCTCTTAAGGCTTGCTGATAGTTCATCTGCGCCGACAGCAGTTCGGCTTCGACAGGGGTTTGCGCCCAAGCGGCGCTGCTCAGCGCGGCCGCCGTAATGAGGCAAAATAAGGAACGGTTCATGGGCTTACTTTCTCCGGCTAGCGACAAACGGCTTGATATTGTTTGTCGGTAGAAGAGCCCGCCACGATTTTACGCGTAGGGGCTGTGTTAAAATCAAACGTCTTTTGCCAAACCTGAGTACCATTTTCTGCCATGAGTTCTGTGGCCACGAGGCGATAGGTCTTATTGGCGCAGTTCATTTCCCAAGTATTCAAAGAATATTTATGCTTAGGTAAATATTGAAAATGCTCTTTGCTGATGTCTGAAAAGGTTTTTTTGTCGCGAAAAGTCACCACTTGGCCATTTTTCTTGATGCTGGTTTGATCCAGCTCATGCAGAATATTGCTGTTTTGCGACACCCCTAAAGACAGCCAGTTCTTACCCGAGCTGCTGGGCGTCGTGGTGCCACAGGCTGCTAGAAACAACAGGCTGGCGCCAGCGAATACGCCTAAATAAGGTTTGAGGGTCATGCGGACATCCTTCGTATGGTTAAATCGGCATTAGAAATCAGTAGTGTAACAAAAGTCGTCACCATGAGGGGCAAATTTTGCCGCTCGGGTAGGCGCCTTGTCTTTCATTCAGAAGGCCAAATGGTTTGGCCGTCGTCATCGGGATAACAGTATCAACATGTCTGACTTAAGCGCACAACATATTTTACAACACGTTTTTGGGTATGCCGAGTTTAGAGGCAATCAGGCCGCAATCGTTCAGGCCCTAAACCAAAATAGCAACGTGATGGTGTTGATGCCCACCGGTGGCGGTAAATCGTTGTGCTATCAAATTCCAGCCTTGATGAAGGAAGGCCTCACCGTGGTGGTGTCGCCCCTCATTGCCCTGATGGCCGATCAGGTGGCCAGCCTGCGCGCGGTCGGTGTGAACGCCGGCAGCGTCAACAGCGGGACGTCTAGCGAAGAAGCACGACGCATTGCCGACGACGCTTATGATGGCAGCCTGAAGCTGTTGTACGTGGCGCCAGAGCGAGTGGTGAGCCCCAAGTTTATTCGGTTTTTAAAGTCGCTCAACATCAGCCTGTTTGCCATTGATGAAGCCCACTGCGTGAGCCAATGGGGCCACGACTTTCGGCCTGAATACCAACAGCTGGGGGTGTTGGCCGATGAATTCCCCCACGTGCCCCGCATTGCCCTCACCGCCACCGCCGATTCGGAAACCCAGGCGGATATGGTGCATTATTTGCGCCTACAGGACGCACAAACGTTTTTAGCCAGCTTTGACCGCCCCAATATTTATTATCAGGTGGTGGAAAAAAACAACGGCAAAAAGCAGCTGGTGTCGTTTTTGAAACGACAAGGCGTGGGCCAAAGCGGTATTGTGTATTGCCTGTCGCGTAAGCGCGTGGAAGAGGTGGCGGAGCTGTTGCGTAGCGAAGGCTTTGACGCCTTGCCCTACCACGCTCGGCTAGACCTCGACGTGCGCAACGCCAACCAAAAGAAATTTACCCAAGAAGACGGCGTCATCATCGTCGCTACCGTGGCTTTTGGCATGGGCATCGACAAGCCCGACGTGCGTTTTGTCGCCCATTTAGACCTGCCCAGCAGCGTGGAAAACTTTTACCAAGAGTCGGGCCGCGCCGGGCGCGATGGCCTGCCCGCCATCAGCTGGCTGTGTTACGGCCTCAATGACCTAGTGATGCGCCGGCAGATGATCATGGACGGCCAGCAAACCGACTTACAAAAGCAGGTAGAGCTACAAAAGCTGGACGCCATGCTGGCCTTTTGTGAAACCTCAGGCTGTCGCCGCGTGCCTTTACTGTCTTACTTTGAAGAAGAAAGCACGCCCTGCGGCCACTGCGACCAGTGTGAACACCCGCCGCAGCAGTTTGACGCCACCGAGCTGGTGCAAAAACTATTGTCGTGCGTGTATCGCGTCGGTCAGCGTTTCAGTGCTTCTCACGTCATAGACGTGTTGAAAGGTAAGAACAGCGACTACGTGCGCTATCAAAATCATCAAACGCTCTCCACCTTTGGCATTGGCGACCAGCTTAACGACAAAGAATGGCGCGCCGTGGTGCGCCAGTGCGTGGCGCAGGGCCTGTTGGACATTGACCTCACCCATAATCAGGCGCTGATTTTAACCGAAGCCTCGCGCCAAGTGCTGACCAGCCAGCGGCAGGTGTCGATGCGCCCGCTCAAGCGCGACAAGGCGCAAACGCAAGGGCCGGTCGAAAAATGGCTGCGTACCGAGCGCGAAGAGCGGCTGTGGCAGGCGTTACGCGGCTGGCGCCGTGAGCAAGCCTTGGCCGACGCCGTGCCGGCGTATGTGATCTTTGCCGATCGAACCTTCCGCGAAATTGTGCAAACCATGCCCACCACTCAGGCCGAACTGGCCTGCGTCTACGGTATGGGCGAGAAAAAGCTGGACACGTTTGGCCCAGAACTGATGGCGTTGTTGGCCGAACATCACGCCGAAGAGGCGTAAAACAGAGGGCAGGCTTTGCCGTTTGGCATAAGTTGATCGCAAAATGGTGTTCAAGAAGCAAAATTATGCTTAAATATGCGCACTAGTACTGTTTGAAGTGCTTAATCGAGTTTAAAGTAATCTGAAGGGTATGTGACCACACTATGTTAGAAAACCAACCTGAACATTCTGCTGAAGCAACAGAGCCCGTGGTTGTGGGCGATGATTATTTGGCGTTAGGCGCTTACGCCGAGCGTGCTTATTTAGAATATGCCATGAGTGTGGTTAAGGGCCGAGCCCTCCCTGAAGTAACCGACGGCCAGAAGCCAGTGCAGCGCCGAATTTTGTACGCCATGAAAGACATGGGCCTGGTACACGGCGCCAAGCCGGTGAAGTCGGCGCGCGTGGTGGGCGAAATTTTGGGTAAATACCACCCTCATGGCGACGCCTCGGCTTACGATGCGATGGTGCGGATGGCGCAAGACTTTACCCTGCGCTACCCGCTGATTGATGGCATTGGTAACTTTGGTTCACGTGACGGCGACGGTGCCGCCGCCATGCGTTACACTGAAGCCCGCCTGACCCCGATTGCCGACCTTTTGCTGTCTGAAATCGACATGGGCACGGTGGATTTTGCACCCAACTATGACGGTGCCTTCTTTGAGCCGCAGGTGTTGCCGGCCCGCTTGCCGATGGTGTTGCTTAACGGCGCCTCGGGGATTGCCGTGGGCCTGGCCACCGAAATTCCGTCTCACAACCTCACCGAAGTGGCCGAAGCCGCCGTGGCCTTATTGAAAAATCGCCGCTTGAGCACAGAAGAGCTGATGGCCTATGTGAAAGGGCCAGATTTTGCCGGGGGTGGCCAGATCATCACCTCGCCAGAAGACATGTTGGCCACTTATGAAAGCGGCCGCGGCAGCGTGCGCGTGCGCGCCCGTTACGACATTGAAAAACTGGCGCGCGGGCAGTGGCGCGTCATCGTGAACGAACTACCGCCTGGCAGCAGTGCGCAAAAAGTACTGGCCGAGATTGAAGACTTAACCAATCCCAAGCCCAAGTCTGGCAAAAAAACCCTGAATCAAGAGCAGCAAAACCTCAAGGCTTTGATGCTGTCGTTGCTGGACCGCGTGCGCGATGAATCCGACAGCCAAAACCCAGTGCGCTTGGTGTTTGAGCCTAAGTCTAGCCGCATTGACACCGAAGAATTCATGAACGTCATGCTGTCGCAAACCAGTTTGGAAGGCAACGTGTCCTTCAACCTGGTGATGTTGGGCATGGACGGGCGGCCCGCTCAAAAAAACCTCAAAGCCATTTTGAATGAATGGGTCGATTTTCGTACCCTCACCGTGACCCGCCGCTTGACCCATCGCTTGGGCCAAGTGGATAAGCGCATTCACATTCTTGATGGTCGCATGATTGCTTTTTTGAACATCGATGAAGTGATTCGCGTGATTCGCGAGGCCGACGAGCCCAAGCAAGACTTAATGAGCGCGTTTGCACTGAGCGAAATTCAAGCCGAAGACATTTTAGAGATTCGCTTACGCCAGCTGGCGCGTTTAGAAGGCATTAAACTCGAGCAAGAGTTGAACAAGCTGAAAGAAGAGCGCGACGAGCTGAACCGTATTCTGGGTGACGACAACGCCAAGCGTCGCTTAATCATCAAAGAAATCAACGAGGACACCAAAAAATTTGGTGACGCCCGCCGTACCCTGATTGAGTCGGCCGACCGCGCTGTCTTGACCCAAAGCACGGCCGACGAGCCGATTACCCTGATTCTGTCGCAGCAGGGCTGGCTGCGCGCCCGCTCTGGCCATCATTTAGACCTAAGCCAGACCACCTTTAAAGAAGGCGACGACCTGCGTCAGGTCTTAGAAGGCCGGACCATTTGGCCGGTGGTGGTGTTGGACACCCTGGGTCGCGCCTACACCATTGACGCCGCCGACGTGCCTAGTGGCCGCGGTGATGGCGCGCCGATTGGGTCGTTGGTAGAGCTGCAAGACGGGGCGCAGGTGGCACACGTGTTGACCGGGTTGCCAGAAGATTTATATGTGATGAGCCACACCGGCGGCTACGGCTACATTTCGAAGCTGAAAGACATGATTAGCCGCGTGAAGGCGGGTAAGGCCTTCATGACGTTAGAGGCGGGCGAAACCTTATTGGCCCCCATCGCGGTGAGCGCGGCCAGCCTGGCGCCAGAATCAGGTACCTGCTTGGTGTTGGCGTCGAGCGACAACCGCGTGTTGGCCTTTGGCCTCAGCGAGTTGAAGCTGATGAGCAAGGGCCGGGGCCTCCAGCTGATGCGCATGGTGGACAAAGAAGTCTTGAAGTCGGCCTGTGTGACTGAGCAAGCGCAGGTGACCTGTCACATCGTAGGCCCGCGTGGTGGCTTGAGCACGGAAAAGGTGCGGGTTAATGACATCTTGAACAAGCGCGCCCGCCGCGGTAAAGAACTACCGGTGTTGGGCGAACTGAGCCATGTGGATGACGGCACTGGCGGCGAATAGTGCCATGAGTCATTAAAGCGTGAAAAAAGCGGCCAGTGGCCGCTTTTTTATGGTTTGCGTCAGGCGCTTAGGATGCGGCGGCTGTGGCCACAGGTTTGCGTCCTAAGTATTGAATCACCGAGCTTGCGCCCTGATGGTTGATGCCCTCGTTTAATTCGCGCACCACTTCTTCTGCCACCACGGCCTCCAGCGGCGCCAAGGTGGCCCTGATTTCGCTTAAAGTGGGCAGTAGCGCCAAGTCTTTGGGGCCGCCGGTTTGGTATTGTCGCTGTTCAGGGTTGTACAGCATCATCACCAGCATGCCGCCCACCTTGAGGCTACGCATGGCCTGTTGCAGCACCTCTGTGCGCAGCGGCTGGGGCAGGTGGCAGAAAAACAGGCTGACCACGTCGTAGTGGTCGACGGCCATCTCATACTGACGTAGATCGGCGACCTCGGTGCGAATGTGCACGCCCCTGCGCGCTGCCAGCGCATCGGCCTTGGCCAAGCCCACCGCCGATGCATCGATGCCCACCACGTCAAAGCCGTGTTCGGCCAAAAACACCGCATTGCGTCCTTCCCCCTCGCCAATGCCGAGGGCCTTGCCCTTAGGCAGCTGCGGCAGCATTTCTTGTAAAAAAACGTTGGGGCTTTCGCCGAATAGGTAGGCGTCGACGGCGTATTTTTCATCCCAAAATGACATGAGGGTTCCTTAAGGTGAGTGTGTGCTGTGATTGTGCCATTCAGCGCGGGTGATGTCTAAGCGACAGCCCACGCCGCCGCAGTCTGGATAGACGTCGATTTTATTGGTTTCGATGCAGACGCCTTGCACCTGTGGCGCCCGGAAACACAGCTTCATCACCTGGCCGAGCAGGTATTCCTGTGTTTGAAACACGGTGTGTTCGGTGAGCTCGGCAATGGCGGTGCGTAAAAAATCATAATCAAATACCTGCGCGATGTCGTCCTGCTGGGGGATCAAATAGGGCAGGTCGAGGCGGATGTTAAAGCGCACGCGCTGTTTGACGCCTTGTTCAAAGTCGTGGATGCCGATAAAGCACATCACGTCGTAATCGCGTAAGAAAAGGGCAGATTGCATGACCACTCCTTAATATGGGGGCTGACGGACCGTCAGGCTATTCGGTGACGGTAAACATCACGTCTCGATCCAGCGGCACCAAATGCTGGCCGTTGTCGACGGTGAGGGTTTGGCCGGTGACGGCGCGGGCGTTGACCAAGTAGTCGGCAGCCGCCGCCAGGTCAGCGCATTCAGTGCCGCGCCCGAGGGCCGTTTTTACATGGGCTTTGGCAAAATTTTCTGGGGTTTGGTCGCCGCTGATGAGCGACAGCCCTGGCGCAATGGCATTGATGCGCAAATAGGGCGCAGCGGCCATGGCGCTCATGCGGATGCTTTCTTTCAGCGCCAGTTTAGACAGCGTATAAGCATAATAGTCAGGATTGAGGTTGAATAGCTTTTGGTCTAGGAACTGAATCACCACGCCTTCTTGTTCGCGCGCCTTGAGTGCTGCCCCATAGGCGGCACTGAAATACATCGGCGCCCTAAAGTTGACCTGCATTTGGGCGTTGAAGGAATCGGGCTTAAAATCGTAGAAGTGATCGGGCTCAAAGCGGGAGGCGTTGTTGATCAGCGCGTCCAGTCGCCCATACTGTTGGTAAATGGCCTCGATGAGGGCGCTAAAAGCCTCATATTCTTGGGTTAGGTCTAGAGTGTACACGGCACTATTGGGTAGACTGGCGCTTAAGGCGTTCGCCGCCGCCGTGGACTGGTGGCAGTGAATGCACACCCACCAACCTTGATCATGGAAGTGTTGCACCAGCGCTTGGCCAATGCGTTTGGCGCCACCGGTGATGAGGATGACTTTTTGATCAGGCATGGGTTGCGGCATAAGGGGCTCCTGGCGGCACAAAGGGGACTGATTTGATTATAACTCATAGGCTTAACTTGAGCATGCTTGTGCGTAGGGGTCGAGACGGTCAGTGTTACGCGTCATAAATGTAGGCCCAAAACCCAGATCAAGGTCGATAGGGCCTTGATATGATGGTGCTAATCAGCCTTTAAGAGGATTACTCTAACCGTCAAAACGTGATAGCATGACGGGCTTGCTAGATTGACATCCGCTTTGACCTAAAAGTGCGCCATAAGCTGGATTTCTACCGTTTTCTATATTGTTAAGGTCACATACATTATGTCAGTGCTAAAAGAAATCATGGATTTCAACAAAGACTTTGTTGATTCAGGTGAATACGTTCAGTTTTTTACCGATAAATTTCCCAACAAACAAATTGCCGTGCTGTCATGCATGGATGCGCGCATTGTTGAACTGTTGCCGAAGGCGATGGGCTTAAAAAATGGCGACGCCAAGCTGATTAAAAACGCCGGCGCCCTCGTGACTCACCCTTGGGGTTCGGTGATGCGTAGCCTGCTGGTGGCGGTGTTAGAACTGGGCGCGAAAGAGATTTTTGTGGTGTCGCACATGGACTGCGGCATGCGTGGCTTTGACCCAGAACACCTGTTAGAGCGCGCCAAGGCCGCAGGGATTACGGAAAAGTCGATCGAAACCTTACGCAACGCCGGGATTGACTTAGACACCTGGTTAAAAGGCTTCGACAATGTGGACGACAGCGTGCGTCACACCGTCGACATTATAAAGAAACATCCACTAATGCCTAAAGCAGTACCGATACATGGCTTGGTGATTCACCCCACCACCGGGCAGCTGCATAAAGTGGTTGATGGCTATGCAGTGGTGGCCGCAGCGGCAGAAAAAGCGGCCGAAGCCAGCGACGAAGAAGCGTAAAGCGGATGAAAAAAATTGGCCTGTTTGGCGGCACGTTTGATCCGATTCACCTGGGCCATGTACGCATGGCCGCAGCGTTTCGCGAGCAGTGCGGCCTCGACGAGCTGATTTTTATTCCAGCGGGCGCCGCCTATCATAAGGATCAGCGCGGACAGGCCTCGGCCGCAGACCGCTTGGCCATGACGCAGCTGGCCGTGGCCAAGCTGCCCTATGCCCGCGTCAGCGACGTGGACATTGTGCGCACTGGCCCCACCTATACGGCCGACACCCTAGCAGCCATGCGCGCCGAGCATGGGCCAGAGGTGGTGTTTTGGTGGTTAATGGGGGCAGACTCGTTGGCACAGCTGCACACATGGCGGCATTTTGAACGACTGTTTGCTTTAACCCACTTTGCCGTCGCGCCACGCGATTCGGCCATAATGCCACAAATACATCCAGATATTCAGGCCTGTATGGCAAAAAAAAGCGCAAATAAACTAGACGCAGAACCCACACAAGGTACAATACGCATATTAGATTTGTCCCCGATGTTGGTGTCTTCGTCAGAAATTCGTCACAAAATTGCCCATCAGCAGCGTGTGAATGATGTGCTTGACCCAGATGTGTGGGCTTATATCCAAACACACTCTTTATATTTAGGATCAGAATGAACGAAATCGAACAACTCGTAGCGGACATCACCAAAGTGGTGGTGGAAGCTTTAGAAGACACCAAAGGCAAAGACCTAGTGGTTTTAAACACCACTGAATTAACCTCAATGTTCCAACAGCTAATCGTGATCACCGGCGACAGTAACCGCCAGGTTAAGTCATTGATTCGCAATGCCGAATTGGCGCTTAAAGAAGCCGGTCACGAAGTGATCAGCGTTGAAGGCATGGATTCTGGCGAATGGGTTTTGCTGGATGCGGGCGACGTGATCGTCCACGCCATGCTGCCAGCCGTACGCGACTACTATGATTTAGAAGCGCTGTGGGGCGGTGAAAAGCCCTCCTTCCACATGGGCCATGCCAAGCCTTGGAGCGCCGCAGACGTTTAAGTTTGCCTGACGGTTGACGCAATCTAACAGGCACCGAGTGCCTGTTTTTTTATGAACAGACAACACCATGAATATCACCATTTTAGCCGTGGGCACCAAAATGCCGCGCTGGGTCAGCGATGGCTATGATGAATACGCCAAGCGCTTTGGCAAAGATGTTAAGCTCAGCTTAAAAGAAATCAAACCAGAAAAACGAGGTTCTGGGGTGAATGCCGCTCAAGGCATGGCCGCAGAAGAGGCCCGAATCTTGGCCGCCTTACCGAATCAATGCTTTTTGGTGGTGCTGGATGAGCGCGGCCAAGCGCCCACATCGGTGCAGCTGGCCGATCATCTCAAGCACTGGCAGCATGAAGGCCACAGCAACGTCTACTTTGTGATTGGCGGCGCAGATGGCATGACCGATGCGCTCAAAAAAAGAGCGAATATGTTGATGCGCTTGTCGAACCTCACCATGCCGCACGGCATGGTTCGAGTGCTGTTAGCGGAACAATTGTATCGTGCCGTGTCTATTATGAATAACCACCCCTATCACCGCGAGTGAATCACCGCGAGTGAAGGGACGCTGTCAAAACAATAAAAATTAAACCCTAAGCGGCTTTCAGGGGTACACTTAACCCTGAGTCCGTTGCCTTAAGATGCCCACTATGAACACAACACCTTTGCTTGACCAAATTAATGACCCCAGTGATTTACGCCAGATAGATCGCACCTTATTGCCACAGTTATCGCAGGAATTGCGCGAATTTTTACTGCATTCTGTCAGCAAAACCGGCGGCCATTTGGCCAGTAACCTCGGCTGTGTGGAACTCACCTTGGCCCTGCATTATGTGTATCAAACGCCACAGGATAAGCTGGTGTGGGACGTGGGTCATCAAAGTTACCCCCATAAAATTTTGACCGGGCGCCGGGGCAAAATGGACAGCATGCGGATGAAGGGCGGCCTAGCGGGCTTTCCTAAACGGGCCGAATCGGCCTACGACACCTTTGGGGTGGGCCATTCGTCCACCTCGATTGGTGCTGCTTTGGGCATGGCCGTGGCGGCTAAACTACAAGGCTTGCCGGATAAGGCCGTGGCCATCATTGGCGACGGCGCCATGACCGCAGGGCAAGCCTTTGAGGCTTTAAACAACGCTGGCGACATGGCCGACGTCGACCTATTGGTGATCTTGAACGACAATGAAATGTCGATCTCACCCAACGTTGGCGCCTTACCCAAGCATTTGGCCAACAGCGTCATGGGCGACATTTTCCGCGCCGTGAAGCAAGGCTCGGAGCGGGTATTGGGCAAGGTGCCGTCGGCGCTAGACGTGGCCAATCGCGTCGAAGAGCGCATCAAAGACATGGTCGGTAGTTCGACCCTGTTTGAAAAATTTGGTTTTGAATACACCGGCCCGGTGGATGGCCACGATGTGTTGAAACTGGTGGAAACCTTAACCCAGCTACGGCAGAAAAAAGGCCCGCAGTTTTTACACGTGCTGACCAAAAAAGGTCAGGGCTATAAGCTGGCCGAAAATGACCCCGTGAGCTACCACGGCGTCAGCAAGTTTGACCCGTGTAATGGCTTAGCGCCGGCCAAAGCGCCAAGCCAGCCGACGTACACCCAAGTGTTTGGGCAATGGATCATCGATCAGGCCCAGGCCTGTGAAAAACTGGTGGGCATTACCCCCGCCATGCGTGAAGGGTCTGGCCTGGTGGCGTTTCAAGCGGCCTTCCCCACGCGTTACTTCGACGTGGGCATTGCCGAGCAGCATGCGGTGACCTTTGCCGGCGGCATGGCCTGTGAGGGTATGAAGCCGGTGGTGGCAATTTACTCCACCTTCTTGCAGCGCGCCTATGACCAGCTGATTCACGACGTGGCGATTCAAAACCTACCGGTGTTGTTTGCCATCGACCGTGCAGGCTTAGTGGGGGCCGATGGCCCCACGCATGCAGGCGCGTTTGATTTAAGCTTTTTACGCTGTATTCCGAATATGGTGGTGGCGACGCCAAGTGACGAAGCCGAATGTCGTCTGTTGCTGAGCACCTGCTATCAGCTGGATCAGCCAACGGCGGTGCGTTATCCACGCGGCAGTGGCAAAGGCGCCGAAGTAGGCTGTGGTGCCGACCTAGCCACCGTGCCAGTGGGCAAAGGGGTGGTTCGCCGTCAGGGCGAGCGCGTGGCCATTTTGGCGTTTGGCAGCATGGTGAGCCGTAGCCTAGACGCCGCAGAAGGCCTTAATGCCACCGTGGCCGACATGCGTTTCGTGAAGCCCATCGACGTGGCGTTGATCCGCGAATTGGCCAATAGCCACGATTATTTGGTGACGGTGGAAGAAAACGCCATCATGGGTGGCGCCGGCAGTGCCGTGGCCGAAACCCTACACGCCTTAGGCTTGCTCAAACCGGTGTTGCACTTGGGCCTGCCGGATGACTTTGGCGAACACGGCGATCATGGCGTGCTGTTGGCCGATCTAGGCTTAGACGGCGCTGGCATTGAGGCCCGCGTGAGCAGCTGGATGGCGGCGACCACCGCCGACCCGAAATAAGGGCGTGCCCGTTAGGGCGCGTGAACGTAGTCTGACAATAACCAGCAAGTGTGTAATGAAGGGGGTGTGAACAATGGTCTCAATTCAAAGAAGTCCACGTGCCTTTAGTGCAGAAGACATTAAACCAGGGGATGTGGTTTGGGTCCGGGACGATGAGGGCGGCACCAGCCTATTGGTGTTTGAGGTCGTGTCGTTGGATCAAATGGCCTTAGTGGGCCGCTTTCAGGGCGAGTTTGAGTGGGTGAGCGCAGAGGAGCAGGGTGCCCCTGCTGGCCTGGCACGCGCTCAATTAGCCAAGAACGAAGAAGTGGGCATGCCACTGTATACGGTTCAAAGCGTGCACGCCCAGGCTGAATAAGCCCAACCCACAAAAAGCCGCCTTCTGATCGAGAAGGCGGCTTTTTTATGTTTGGGCGGATGGCTTGAAAAAAAAGTGATTGCCCTTATTTATAAGAGACTCTTGCTAGAAACAAAGGACACACTATGGAACAATTTGACGGCACAACGATTATCTCTGTGCGTCGAGGCAATCACGTTGCCATCGGAGGGGACGGCCAAGTCACCCTAGGCAACATTGTCATCAAAGCCACAGCGCGTAAAGTGCGCAAACTTTATAACAACAAAGTTTTAGCAGGATTTGCCGGCGGCACCGCCGATGCGTTTACCCTTATTGAACTTTTTGAAGCCAAATTGCAAAAACATCAGGGTCACCTGGTGCTGTCCGCAATTGAACTGGCCAAAGAGTGGCGTACCGACCGCGCCCTACGTCGTCTAGAAGCGATGTTGATCGTGGCCGACAAAGACAACACCCTGATCATCACCGGTAACGGTGACGTGCTAGAACCAGAACAAGGCATTGCGGCCATTGGTTCTGGCGGTGCGTTTGCCCAGTCTGCGGCAACGGCCCTATTTGAAAATACCGATCTGGCGCCAGACGTGATTGTGAAAAAATCGCTCGAAGTTGCGGGCAATATTTGCATTTACACCAACGGTAACCACATTTTAGAAGTGTTAGACGACAACGCCTAACGCTGAAAAAAACCTCGCTTAAAGGAAAATCATGTCTAGTGTGATGACCCCACAAGAAATTGTACATGAGTTAAACAAATACATTATTGGTCAAGAAGGCGCTAAAAAAGCCGTGGCCGTGGCCTTGCGTAACCGCTACCGCCGCAGCCAAGTGGCCGAGCCCTTACAAACCGAAATTGTGCCGAAAAACATCTTGATGATTGGGCCGACCGGCGTGGGTAAAACCGAAATCGCCCGTCGCCTAGCGCGCCTAGCCAATGCCCCCTTCATCAAAATTGAAGCCACCAAGTTCACCGAAGTGGGCTATGTGGGCCGTGACGTTGACAGCATCATTCGCGACCTGATCGAAGTGGCGATGAAAAACGTGCGCGACATCGCCGTGAAGAAAAACCGCGACCGCGCCTTAGACGCCGCCGAAGACCGCGTGCTGGATGCCTTGTTGCCGCCCCCACGCCAAGTGGGCTTTGCCGACGAGCCAGAAGCGCCTAAGCCGGCTGAAAACAGCACCCGTCAAAAATTCCGCAAAATGCTGCGTGAAGGCCAATTAGACGACAAAGAAATTGAAATTGACGTGGCCCAAACCGCCGCCAATATGTCGATCATGGGCCCTCCAGGGATGGAAGACTTTACCCAGCAGCTGCAAGGCATGTTCCAAAACATGGGCAGCCAAAAAACCAAGAAGCAAAAGCTGAAGGTGGCTGTGGCCTTGAAGTTACTGATTGACGAAGAAGCGGCCAAATTAGTGAACGACGAAGACCTGCGTGAAGAAGCCGTGAAAGCGGTAGAACAGCACGGCATTGTGTTCCTAGACGAGATCGACAAGGTGGCCACCAGCAACCGTACCCAAGGCTCAGACGTGTCTCGCCAAGGCGTACAGCGCGACCTATTGCCCTTAGTGGAAGGCACTACTGTGTCGACCAAGTACGGCATGATCAAAACCGACCACATTTTATTCATCGCCTCTGGCGCCTTCCATTTGAATAAGCCATCGGACCTGATCCCTGAATTACAAGGGCGTTTCCCGATTCGGGTGGAATTAAACAGCCTCAGCGTGTCTGATTTCAAAGAAATCCTCACCGCCACCGACGCTTGCTTGACGCATCAGTATGAAGCCTTGTTGAAAGTGGATGGGGTTGAGCTTAAGTTCTTAGACGAAGGCATTCAGCGCCTGGCCGAAATTGCCTTCCAGGTGAACGAAAAAACCGAAAACATCGGTGCCCGTCGCTTGCACACGGTATTGGAAAAATTGCTGGAAGAGGTGTCGTTTAGTGCCCCAGCTGGCGAAGTCACCATTGATGCTGCCTACGTGAACGAACGCTTAGACAACATTGCCCAACAGGAAGATTTGGCGCGTTACGTTCTGTAAACGCGACCCAACCGTTGGCCATTGCCCAGAGCTTGCTCTGGGCTTTTTTGTGCCTGCGTGGTGCCTGGACAGGCTGGGTGTCACTGAGTGACGATGGTTTGAGATCGTTAGCTAACCATGGTTTATGAATATCAGATTATTTAAACTCACCACGTTTCCCTTAGGTGAAGTGCCGATTTCCCGCTAAAGCCGCCGAGTTGGGTTCTATTGGGCCGGATGAAGCTAGCAAATCGCTTGTGGCTGCCGACCACGCTTTGATAGGAGGCAGAGCACTCTTGCTAGCGCCGGCCCGATAGGTTCCAGCGAGGGCACCCGTTAGGGCGGATTGTCGGGTGGCCTTTTCTTTGCATACTTTCTTTTGGCCACTCAAAAGTAAAGTCTGTCGCCCTACAGGGCGAAACCCAACGACGGATCAATAGCGTCATGGCCGAAGCATGAGTGGTTTTGCAGTGCTCTCTTTAGATAGGCATTGCTTAAATTTGAGTGTTTTGTTTCGCCGAGGGCGACGTCATTTCTTTTGAATGGCCAAAAGAAACGAAGCAAAGAAAACGCCACCCTGATCCCCGGTCACTTCGTGACTTCCCTCAGCAGAACCTATTGAGCCAGCGCAGGCAAGAGTGCTCGATCTCCTATTAAAGCGTGGTCGATCGCCACAAGCTTTTTGCCTGCTTCATCTGGCTCAATAGAACCTACTTCGGCGGCTCTACGGGACGATACTTCGCCTAACGGAGACGTCGTCAGAGGATCGGCACCAGTGAGAGACGTTTTACAGAACACAAAAAACCATGGTTTGCCTCTGGTCTTACAGGTAATAGATTGATGATATGAGGCCGCAGATAGGTAGCGCTTTACCCACGCTACGGCATATTGTCCATCCATAAACCATGGTTTGGCGTCGTGACTGGATTCATGCGCAGGCTCAAGGGTAAGACACCATAAAAAAAGCCCACGCATTGCGTGGGCTTCGTGTGGTTGCTGCGGTTAAGCGCAGCATTTTTTAAATTTCTTGCCTGAACCGCAGGGGCAATCGTCGTTGCGGCCTACTTTGGGCTGGTTGCCGTCAAGGTAATACCACTGGCCAGCCTCGCGCACGAAGCGTGAGCGTTCGTGAATGAGGTGGGTGCTGTGGTCGCGGTCATCGTGAAAGCGGGCCGCAAAGGTGACCATGCCGGCATCGCCATCGGTGGCCGTGGCCACAACGTTGAGGCCTAACCATTCGGTGTGCTCAAAGTCGGCCACTAATTCAGTTTTGAACTGGGCCACGCCGCAGCTGGGGTGCCAAGTTTTGATTAAATAATCGGCGTCCTGAGCCACAAAGGCGCTGTAGCGTGAGCGCATCAGCGCTTCTGGGGTAGGCGCTACGGCCTGGCCTTGATGGTAGGGGCTACAGCAGGCGCTGTAGGCGTGTGCCAGGCCACAAGGGCATGCCTGGTCGGGGGCAATGGGGGTCATGGATTAACTCACGTAAAGGAAAATACAAATATAGTGGGCAATGCTGCCGGCCAGCACAAACAGATGCCAAATGCCGTGGCCGTGGCGGATTTTTTCATCGTTCACAAACCAATACACACCAATGCTGTAGGCCAGGCCACCGGCCACCAGCCAGAACAGGCCCCAAAACGGCATGGCCGCCACCAAAGGCTTAATCGCAATCAGCACGATCCAGCCCATCAACACATAAATGATTAAGGACAGCAGGCGCGTTTGGCTTTTGCGAAAAATGGTGACGTCTTGAATGATGCCCAGCACGCACAGGCCCCAGACCAGTCCAAAGAGGGTCCAGCCCCAGGCCCCGTTGAGGGTGACCAAGGCAAAAGGGGTGTAGCTACCGGCAATGAGTAAATAAATCGAACAGTGATCGAATTTTTGTAACACCTGCTTGGCTTTGGTGCTGCGGATGCTGTGATACAGGGTGGAAAACCCGTATAAGATCACCAGCGTGCTGCCGTAGATGCTGCTGCTGACGATGCGCCAGGCATCGCCGTAGAGGCTGGATTTGACCACCAGAATCACCAAGCCAGCAATGGCGAGGACGGTGCCAATCAAATGGCTATAAGCATTAAAGCGTTCACTTGCATACATAGAGGGTGTTGTCGCCTTTAAACTATAGAGTAGAGCCTTTACTATAAAACTTCTGTTGTGATTTATCTAGTCAAGAAGCCCGTTTTACTGATGTCAGGGTGAAAATAACTTTCGACGAAGTGTCTTGTTTTTGTAAAAAAGAGACAAAATGTACGAAAAAGCCACCCGTTTTGAACAATATTTAAGCAATCCAAACATTTATTTTGAATTATGTTGGACATTATGGCTATTTTTATCAAAAGTTGGCTTGCATTTGTCCGCTGATGCGTATACTGGACAACATTGAATCAGAAGTCACCCCAAAGCAGTTGCATGGCCGAAACGGCGCTCATGGCGGCGGTTTCGGTACGCAAAACCCGCGGGCCTAAGGTAATCGGTTGAAAACCCAGTGAAAAAGCCATGTCTTCTTCCGCTTGGGTGAGGCCGCCTTCAGGGCCTGCCAGTAGGTAAAACGAAGTCGTGGTGGGCTGAATGGCTTTTAATCCTTGATTTTTAGCGATACTTAAAATAAATTTCAGGGCGTCGCGTTCAAAGGGATGCTGGCCCAGTTCCTTAAAAGGGATGATGGGCATGACCGTAGGCACTGTGGTACGACCACATTGCTCACAGGCAGAAATCACAATTTCCTGCCAGCGATCTACCCGCTTTTGCGCACGATCACCCTGTAAGCGCACCACCGTTCGTTCACTGATGACCGGTAAAAAGCGTTTGACCCCGAGTTCAACGCATTTTTGTAAGGTGAAGTCCATGCGCTCGCCACTTGAGATGGCTTGAATGAGCGTAATGTCCAACGGCGATTCGTTGTCTGTGGCCAGCTTCGTGTCAATGTGCACCGAGGCGTTTTTTTTGTCTAAATGGGTTAAAGTGCCCACATAGGCATGGCCATCGCCGTTAAACAGTTCGAGGCTGTCGCCCACTTCTAGGCGCCGTACCTGAACATGACGGACCACCGCATCGGGTAATGGGTAAGTTTGTGCGACTTCGATGGGAAACAAGCAATAAAAACGGGGCATAATGTTCTACTTAAGACGAAGGGTGTCTTATTATAATCAATTTTGTGCTTAATTAATTTAGTTTTAAAGAAGACCTGTGGTCTTTGGAGTTAGTATGGTTAAAAATACAATGGTGATTGGCTTTATGCTGTTCGCCCTATTTTTTGGTGCGGGTAACTTGATTTTTCCACCCAGTCTAGGCTGGGCCAGTGGCGGCGATTTTAACTGGGCGATTTTGGGTTTTGTGATCACCGGCGTGGGTTTACCGCTTTTGGGCCTGATTGCTGGCGCCTTTAACGAGGGTGGCATTCAGGGTGAGGCCAGTAAGGTTCACCCCGTATTTGGCCTGATTTTGGTGGTGGTGGTGTATTTGACCATTGGCCCCTTGTTTGCCATTCCACGGACTGCGACCGTGGCGTTTGAAATGGGCTTGGTGCCCTTTATTGGTCACCCAGACACCAACTATTTGCCTTTGGCGGCCGCGATCTACTTTGCGGTGGTGCTGTTCTTAAGCATTAATCCCTCAAAAATGGTGGAACGTATTGGGCAAATCTTGACCCCGATGCTGTTGATTTCGATTTTTGCCTTGGCCGTTCGCGCCTTCATGGTGTTGGGTACCGGCGCTACTGAGCCACAGGAAAGCTTTAATGCAGAAGCGCCTTTCTTCCACGGCTTTGTGGAAGGGTATCAAACCATGGACACCATTGCGGCCGTGGCATTTGCCATGATTGCGATGAGCGCAGTGAAAGCCACGGGCGTCACCCGTGAAACGGGCTTGTTTAAATACACCGTGTTGGCGAGCCTGGTGGCTGGTACCGGCTTGGCCTTGGTGTACATGTCTTTGGGCTGGGTTGGCAATCATTTTGCGTTAACCACCGAACAGGCTGCGGCCGTGCCCGGTAACCTAGGTGCCTACATTTTGACCGAAGTGGCCACGATTACGTACGGTTCCTTTGGTCGCTACTTGCTGAGCATCATTGTGACCCTCGCCTGTTTGACCACGGCCACGGGCCTGGTGGTGGCCGTGAGTGCGTTTTTCCAATCAATTTATTCAAAGATTGGCTACAAGACTTACGCTGTCCTTTTTACAGTGGTAAGCTTTGGCATTGCCACCATGGGTTTAAATCAGGTGATTAGCCTGTCTATCCCAGTGTTGATGGTGGTTTACCCGATTATTATCGTGTTGATTGCGTTGGTTTATCTCAACCTAGTGGTGCCGGTGAGCCGTTTGGCGATGCAGATGGCGGTGTACACCACAGTAGTGGTAAGCTTGTTGTCCGTGTTTGCGCCTAGCGCCATTGAGTTCTTGCCCTTCCGTGACATTTCGATGGAATGGTTACTGCCCGCAGGCGTGGCTTTGGTGTTGGGTTGGTTAATCAATATGGCTCGTGGAGCCAAAGGATGAGTGAGTGTTAGATCAGCTGATTAATTTAGTCAGAGAAGTCGCACAAACCGAGGTTATGCCTCGGTTTTTGCGCGTCGGTAGAGGGAAGAAAGAAGACGGTTCTTTGTTTACCGAAGCCGACATTGCTTCGCAAACCGCCTTTTCTAAACGACTGGGCACCATTGTGGACTGCCCCGTTTTGGGTGAGGAAATGACTGAGGCTGAACAGCATCACTTATGGCAACAGCACGACAGTGGCGTGTGGGTGGTCGACCCGATTGATGGCACCACCAACTTTTTAAATGGCTTGCCACACTTTGCCCTGTCTGTCGCCTACGTTAAGGGTGGTAAAAGCCATATTGGGGTGGTGTACAACCCCGCCACGCAGGAAATGTTTTACGCCAAGCGAGACGGAGGCGCCTTCATGAATGGGGTAGCCTTGCCGCTTAAACACACGTTAAACCCCTTGAATGAAGCCATTGCAGGGGTAGAAGTCAAATACCTGCGGTCTGGTAAATTGGCCAGCCGCATTCAAAACCTGTCGCCCTGTGGTAGCCAACGCAGCATGGGCAGCAGTGCCTTAGATTGGTGTTATCTGGCCTCGGGCCGTTATGATGTTTATGTTCACGGGGGGCAAAAGCTGTGGGACTACGCCGCCGGTGCATTGATTTTGGAAGAAGCGGGTGGGCTAATGGCCACGCTGGAAGGGGATGCGTTTTGGAGTGGCGAAAACGTCTGGAACCGTTCGGCCATTGCCGCCTTGCAACCCGAGCTGTTTCGGCCGTGGCTGCGCTGGATTCGACAAAATCAATAGCCTCACTTATCATGTTATATCCTTATTATTGATACGGTTATTAAGCTATGGGTCTTGCGCGTTTAAAGATAGGGTTGCTGGTGCCTCTACTGAGTGCTTTAACCGCCTGTGACCTTGTCGGCACAGACGAGGCTGAGGTAGGGGCGGTTCAGCCTGCAAGTCCCGCCGTGGTGCGGGAAGTGACAGGTTACTATTTCAATAATGACGATGTGCTGACTTATTTACATCCGGTGCGGATGTTTGAAGAACGTGGCCTCTACGAACGCAGTGACGGCAGCTTAGAAGTACTCCATGCCGACATCCATAACCTTGTCATTAAGCTGCACCCATTGGTGTTGCCCGACGATCGGGACGACATCAAGCAGGCGCTGGTCGACCAAGCGTTGCTGTATGGGGTGCTGAAAGTGTTTACTCACACCGAAGTAGAGTGGCTAGACATTCAAGTGTCGCCTTTATCTGTCATCACCGGCCAGAAGCAGCCGCTGGTTCAATACGCGGCGTCGCCTAAGCGTCACATCGCGCTGTCTCGAGCGCAAGCGACGGCGTTTCTACGGGCCTACAGCAGCGCCCGGACTTTCAGCGACCTCGTCGACACCGACAAAAATTGGCACCATCTTCGCGGTGCCGACAGCCTGATTTTTACCGACCTTTATTACACTCCTGAAAAGCCGAGTCAGCTGGCAGAAATACTCAGCCAACAGTACGCCCATAAATAGCTATGAACCCGATAGGCACGGTGGCTTTTTAATGGGTACACTTTGATTTAATAGGTTAAATGGCGTATGCTGGATGGGGTATTAATCATTTGGCAAGGAGGCGGGAATGAAAGCTGATACACCTACGCTGAGTCTCAGCGTCGTCGCCATCATGCCTTGGCCAAATCACAAAAAACATGAAGCACCCCTAATTTTTTGCCGAAGTTAGGCGTGCTTTTTTGGTTTTCATTTATGCGGTTCAATTGATTTAAGTCGTTATCTGAATACAGTAGCACCATAAAAAATAATGATAGGAGGTCACAACCATGAATCAGCACCAAAAAAGCCTGAATACCGAAGCCACCTTAACCGTTGGCAGCAAGACTTATCACTATCATGACATTCACAAGGCCGAAGGCCATTTAGGCGACGTGTCGCGTTTGCCTAAGTCGATGAAGGTCCTGTTAGAAAACCTATTGCGTTATGAAGACGGTAAAACCGTGACGCTGGCCGACATCGAAGCCATTCGAGACTGGCTGGCTACTCGAACGTCTAAGCGTGAAATTCAATATCGCCCCGCCCGCGTTTTGATGCAAGACTTTACCGGCGTGCCGGCGGTGGTCGACCTAGCCGCCATGCGCGAAGCCATGAAAAAAGCCGGCGGCGACCCCAATAAAATTAACCCCCTGTCGCCCGTCGACCTGGTGATTGACCACTCGGTGATGGTGGATGCGTTTGGCACGGCCAATGCGTTTGACCTCAACGTGGCCATGGAAATGAAGCGTAACCATGAACGCTATGCCTTCTTACGCTGGGGCCAAAAAGCGTTTGATAACTTTAGGGTGGTGCCGCCTGGTACCGGTATTTGTCACCAAGTGAACCTAGAGTACTTGGCCCAAACCGTGTGGACCAAGGATGAAGACGGTAAAACCTGGGCCTATCCAGACACCTTAGTCGGTACCGACTCTCACACCACCATGGTCAACGGCCTGGGCGTGTTGGGTTGGGGCGTGGGCGGCATTGAGGCCGAAGCCGCCATGCTGGGCCAGCCGATCTCAATGTTGATTCCCGAAGTGGTGGGCTTTAAGCTCACCGGCCGCCTGCGTGAAGGCATGACCGCCACCGACTTGGTGCTGACCGTGACCCAAATGCTGCGCGCCAAAGGCGTGGTGGGCAAGTTTGTGGAGTTCTACGGCGATGGCTTGGCCGACTTGCCGTTGGCTGACCGCGCCACCATTGCCAACATGGCCCCAGAATATGGCGCCACCTGTGGCTTCTTCCCCGTTGACGACGTGACCTTGCGTTACTTGCGCCTGACCGGTCGCGAAGAAGACCTGATTGCCCGCGTGGAGGCCTATGCTAAGGCCCAAGGCTTGTGGCGTGAGCCCGGAGATGAGCCAGAATTTACCGACACCTTACACCTCGACATGGGCACGGTGGAAACCAGCCTAGCGGGTCCACGTCGTCCGCAAGATCGGGTGGCCTTAAGCCAGGTGCAAGGGGCGTTTAATGAGTTCCTCAAAACCCAAAGCAACCATGAAGAAATCAGCGTGCCGGTGAGCCTTGATGGGCAAGATTTTGAACTCACCCATGGCAAAGTGGTGCTGGCGGCGATTACCTCGTGTACCAACACTTCTAACCCCAGCGTGATGATGGCGGCTGGTTTGGTGGCCAAAAAAGCGGTTGAAAAAGGCCTGGCGCGTAAGCCTTGGGTGAAATCATCCTTGGCTCCTGGCTCTAAGGTGGTGACCGATTACTTGCTCAAGGCCGGTTTAACCCCGTTCTTGGATCAGCTGGGCTTTAACCTAGCGGGTTATGGCTGCACCACCTGTATTGGTAACTCAGGGCCTTTGGCCGAGCCAGTGGGCCAGGCGATTGACGAGCATGATTTGGCCGTGTCGGCCGTGCTGTCGGGCAACCGTAACTTTGAAGGCCGGATTCACCCCCAGGTGAAGGCCAACTGGTTGGGTTCACCGCCTTTGGTGGTGGCTTATGCCCTAGCCGGCACCACTCGCATTGACTTGGCTAAAGACCCCATCGGGGTGGACGCTCAGAATCAGCCGGTGTACCTGCGCGACATTTGGCCGAGCAACGCCGAAATCGCCGATGCGGTGGCTCTGGTTGAAGGCGCGATGTTCCGTAAGGGCTACGATGGCGTGTTTGATGGCGACGCCACTTGGCAAGCCATTGCCGTGCCCGATAGTCAAACCTACGAATGGCAGGCTGATTCGACCTACGTACAGCATCCTCCGTACTTTGAAGGCATTGAAGAACCGATTCAGCCCTTGGCACCGATTAACAACGCCCGTATTTTGGCCTACTTTGGCGATTCGATTACCACCGACCACATTTCACCGGCCGGTAACATCGGTAAAGATTCCCCTGCTGGCCAATACCTCCAGTCTAAAGGCGTGTTGCCGGCCGACTTTAACTCGTACGGCTCTCGTCGCGGTAATCATGAAGTGATGATGCGTGGCACCTTTGCCAACATTCGCATTCGCAATAAAATGTTGGTGGACAAAGAGGGCGGCTACACCCAGCACATTCCAAGTGGTGAAATCATGTCGATTTACGATGCCGCTATGCGCTACCAGGAAGAAGGCACACCGACCGTGGTGTTGGCCGGTAAGGAATACGGCAGTGGTTCTAGCCGTGACTGGGCTGCGAAAGGGCCGAACTTACAAGGCGTGAAGGCCGTACTGGCTGAAAGTTTCGAACGGATTCACCGTTCGAACCTGATCGGCATGGGCATTTTGGCCTTGCAATATTTACCGGGTGAAAGTGGCGCCACCTATGATTTAACTGGCCGAGAGGTTGTGTCGATTCCTGGCTTGAATGACGACGTGAAGCCTGGGCAGAAGATGACCGTGGTGGTCACGCGTGAGTCAGGTGACGTGATCGAGATTCCGGTGATTTGCCGAATTGATACTGCGAACGAAGTGGACTACTTTAAGGCGGGCGGTATTTTACATTATGTTTTACGTCAGCTGTTGGGTCAGGTGTAGTTTGACCTAAGGAAGTGACTGCTTAGCGAAACTGCTTCTTCGGAAGCAGTTTTTTTTCGTGTGTGGGGTGGTGAATCTACTATGGGGTATCGATGTTGACCGACCCTGCTTGGCAGAGGTTAGTGTGGTGGGGTGAGGGGCCTGTGTGGCGCCAAAGTGGCGATTACAAACCATGGTTTGGTGATGATCAGGTTATTTAAACTCACCACCTAAGGGATACACTGTCAGAAGGTCGGTAAAGTTGAGACCCTTCTGTAGCAAATAAAAAACCATGGTTTGGTGTTTGAATAAAACCTAGCATGTAATTAAAATAATTTAAACTAACAATGTTTACCTCTAAGTGAAGTACCGTTCCCCTTTTAGCCGCCGAGGCGGTTCGTGCGGGGCCGGGGCTTTAAGGCAAAGTTGTTTGAGTATTTGGCCGAAGGCTCAAATATGAGTTTTTGCCGCCGGCCACGTGCGGGCCAACGAGGGCACCCGCGTAGCGGGCGGATAAAGTGGGGTGGTTTTTCTTTGCTTCGTTTCTTTTTGACATCAAAAAGAAATGATGGCGCCCTACAGGGCGAAACCCAATGACTAATCAATAGCGATGTTGCCGAAGCATGAATGGTTTTGAAAGGCTGCTCTTAGTCAGGCATGACGTAAATTTGGGCGTTTGTTTCGCCGAGGGCGACGTCATTTCTTTTGCGTGGCCAAAAGAAACGAAGCAAAGAAAAGGCCACCCTGATCCCCGGTCACTTCGTGACTGCCCTCAGCAGAACCTATTGAGCCAGCGCAGGCAAGAGTGCTCCCCCTCCTATAAAAGCGTGGTCGGGCGCCACAAGCTTTTTGCCTGCTTCATCTGGCTCAATAGAACCTACTTCGGCGGCTCTACGGGACGGTACTTCACCTAAAGGAGACGCCGTCAGAGAATCGGCACCAGTGAAATACGTTTTACATAAAACACAAAACCATGGTTTGTCGTTCTGTTGGTACAGCATCGGATTGGCAGTACGAAGGCCATTTGGCCATCAAGGGGATCAAACGACACCCACGTTTTGATTGAATCAGTTACAATGAAGCACATTGACGTACACAGAGTAAAAACCCATGACCGATACCCAGAATACCGCCGAAGAGCGCACGTTTGAGGCCGCAATGGCCCGTTTAGAAGCGTTGACGCAGGCGATGCAAAGCAATGATATGCCCCTAGAAGAAGCGTTAAAGGCCTATCAGGAAGGTGGCGAATTGATTAAGTTTTGCCAGCAAAAATTGGCCGATGTGGCGCAAAAATTAAGCGTTTTGGATGGCGACAAGCTGTCTGATTTAGATTTGGACGAGTAAATGACCCCTGACGATTTTAAAGCCTGGATGCAAGCAGCACAGGATCAAACCGAAGCGGCGTTAAGCCAGTTTTTGCCTACCGACGACGTGGTGCCTAGTCGCCTGCATGAAGCTATGCGTTACAGCGCCCTCGACGGCGGCAAGCGGGTGCGGCCCTTGTTGGCCTGTGCCGCAGCCCAACTGGGTGGCCACGATGCGGATGCGTTGGCGCGCGCGATGGCGGCGGTGGAAATGATTCACGTGTATTCCCTCGTGCATGACGACATGCCTGAGATGGATAATGACTTATTGCGTCGTGGTAAGCCAACCTGTCACGTGGCCTATGACCAGGCGACGGCTTTGTTGGTGGGCGATGCTTTACAAACGCGGGCGTTTGAAGTGCTGAGCCAAGCCAGCAGCCTAGCGCCGGCGCGGGTGTTGCAGATGGTGCGGGCCCTGGCCGCGGCTTCAGGTAGTGAAGGCATGGCCGGTGGACAGGCGATTGACTTGGCCAACGTGGGCCAGATGCTGACGCAGGCGCAGTTAGAGCACATGCATGGCTTAAAAACCGGCGCTTTGATTCGCGTGGCGGTGGTGTTGGGCGGCCTGAGCTGCCCAGAATTGACCGACGCGCAGTTGGCGCAGTTGGATGAGTATGGCCGTTACTTAGGCTTGGCCTTCCAAGTCATCGACGATGTTTTAGACGTTGAGCAAGACACCGCTACCTTGGGTAAAACCGCGGGTAAAGACGAGGCCAACGACAAGCCAACCTACGTGAAGCTATTAGGCTTGGCGCCGGCGCGTGCTTACGCAGAAGGCTTGGCAGAACAGGCCATTAAATCGCTGTCAGGCTTCGGCGAGCGGGCGCAAACCCTAGAGAGTGTGGCACGTTATGTCGTATTCCGTCAGCATTAAGCGGAAAGTAGTTTAAAAATATCGAGACAAATCGGAAAAGTCATGGCATAATCTGAGGGTTTAATTGGAGAGAACGACCATGTATTTAAGACTGACAACGCGAGACCGAGTTGTGTTAGTTGCTGCATCTGCTGAAACCGCAGCGTTCTCCCATTTTCCGTATTTATGAAAAATCCCCCGTTTATTCGGGGTATTTTTTTGCCTGCACACAATGAAAGCAAGGAAAGCTAATGGCCAATCTACTTTATCAAAAAAACATTTTATCGATTGCTCAGCTTACCGTTCCTGAGTTGGAATTGGTATTAACCACCGCACAATCTCTGAAAACCAATCCAAGAGATGACCTATTAAAAGACAAGCTGATCGGCAGCTGTTTTTTTGAGCCCTCGACCCGTACTCGCCTGTCGTTTGAAACCGCGATTCAACGCTTGGGTGGCCGCGTGATCGGCTTTGCCGACGGCGGCAATACCAGCGCCAAAAAAGGCGAAACCATTGCCGACTCGATGCGCATCATCGGTTCGTACACCGACGCCATCGTTATGCGCCACCCGAAAGACGGCGCGGCCCGCGTGGCCAGCGAGTTCAGCGTGGTGCCGGTGATTAACGGCGGCGACGGCTCCAACCAGCACCCCACCCAAACCCTGTTAGACCTGTTCAGCATTGTGGAAACCCAAGGAACGTTAAAGGGCTTAAAAGTGGCGTTGGCAGGCGACCTGAAATATGGCCGTACCGTGCATTCCTTGGCCCAAGCCTTGAGCAAGTGGGGCTGTGAGTTTTATTTTGTGGCGCCGCGTCAGCTGGCCATGCCTGAGTACATTTGCGAAGAGTTGGATGCCGCCAATGTCAGCTACACCATTGTGGAATCATTAGAAGAGATCATCCCCATTGTGGACGTGTTGTACATGACGCGCGTACAGCGCGAGCGTTTTGATGAGGATGAATTCAAAAAAATTCAGGGTAAGTTCGTGCTGCGTGCCGACATGTTGGTGGATGCTAAGCCCAATATGCGCATTTTGCACCCGCTGCCACGCGTGGATGAAATCACGCCCGACGTGGACAAAACCCAGCATGCGTATTATTTTGAGCAAGCCAAAAACGGGGTGTATGCGCGCCAAGCCCTATTGGCTTTAGTATTGAATGAAGAGGTATAAAGGAATGAACATGGACTACACACGCAATGTTGAAGCCTTAAAAGAAGGCACCGTTATTGACCACATTCCAGCCGGACAGGCGTTGACGATTTTGCGCTTATTCAAGTTAGACCAGCTTGGACAACGTGTCACTGTTGGATTTAATCTAAATAGTCGCCATATGGGCGCAAAAGACTTGATTAAAGTTGAGAATGTGCATTTTAGTGACACTCAGGCCAATGAATTGGCCCTGTTTGCCCCGCACGCGACCGTCAATGTGATTGAAAACTTTGAGGTTTCTAAGAAATTACACCTAGAATCTCCCGAAGTGATCGAAGACATTTTTTCTTGCCCTAATTCAAATTGTGCCACGCACAATGAGCCGGTGAAGAGCTATTTTTACGTAAAAAGTTCACAAGCGGGTACAAAAATGCAGTGCAAGTATTGCGAAAAGACCTTTGCTCGTGATATGGTTGCTGTTATTGAATAAATATACTAGAGTCCTGAATAATCAGTGACATAAGACTGGTGTATTATTCATATAAAAAACACGTCAAGTGTACATAGAGAAGACCGGAGAAACTACTAAAAACACGACCACAAAAATGGGAAAGTGTATTCAGGACCCCAGCTTGAAACTAAGCTGGGGTTTATGTATTTATGGGGTTTGTATTTTGATCTTGATTCAGTACAATTGTTGTTTTAAAGGTCTGGTAAAGGACAAACAATGACCATGTTGATCGTGGCCGTCGTGGTGACGTTAATCTTTTTGGTGCTGGCCCTCATGCTGCCCCATCCCGCTACTTGGATTGCCGCCGGCGCCATGGTGTTGGTGACGTCTTTTTTGATATGGCCTAAATACAAGCACGAGCAAGCGGCGCTGGCCTATGGCGTCGAGGTGCCCACCTACGTCGATGATGTGCGTTCATGGGAGCGTAAACGGGGCGAGAACAATTACGTGACCCGCTATGAAATCTTTACCGTTTGGGAAAACCCAGAAACGCGGGAAATCATTCAGTTCCGCAGTGATCCGATTGAGATCGATCCTAAGCCGTACCTGCCGGAGAAGATTATGGTGAAGGTCATCCCCGAAGCACCAGAAAATTACGTCATGGACCTGTCTTTTTTACCTAAAAAAGCCCCGTAAAAAGGGCGCTGCCCACGGCTGGCTTTGATTAGGTGATTCAAATAATTAGGCGTAAAATAGCGTCTTTAACCGATAAGACATAAGCAAGGCTTATGTCTGCAGTAACAGAGAACCCAAATGACTGAGATTTTTTATTTAGAAGACCACCCCCATGTGGCCTTGTGTAATTTACTGAAGATGATGGGCGTGTCGGAAACCGGCGGCCAAGGCAAAATGATGGTGGCCGAAGGCATGGTACACGTGAACGGCGTGTTGGAACTGCGCAAAACCGCGAAAATTTTGGCCGGCAGTATCGTCAGCGGTGACGGCTTTCAGATTGAAGTACGAGCCGGATTCGATGAGTGAGCCTGTTGCCTTAACGCCGCTGTTGGCTGAGCCGATTGCGCCAGAAGAGTGGGCCTGTTGCGGCAGCGGTTGTACGCCCTGCGTGTGGGACACTTATTACGAAGAAAAAAGGGCCTACGAAGCCCAGCAGCAGGCCTTAGTGGCCGCGGCTGCGGCTAAGGACGAACCATGAGCGTTGACCTACACTGCCACTCCACCATTTCCGATGGGGCACATCGTCCCAGCGAAGTGATGACCATGGCCCACGAGAACGGCACCACCATGGTGTCGTTGACCGACCATGACCACACCGGAGGCCTTGCCGAAGCGCGTACCGCTGCCGAAGCCTTAGGCATGCGCTTTATCAATGGCACCGAAGCCTCCATTACCTGGCGTGGGCGCAGCATCCACATTGTGGGCCTTAATTTTGATGATCAAAACGAGGCCCTGTTGGCGCATCAAGCCCGCGTCCGTTCTGGCCGCATCGAGCGACTGGCCCGCATTTCAGAAAAGCTGGCCAAAAAAGGCATTGATGGCCTGTACGAGGGCGCTTTGGCATTGGCCAGCAACCCCGAAATGGTGGGTCGTGCCCACATGGCGCGCTATTTAATGCAGGCGGGCCACGTGAAGCACATGCAACAAGCGTTTAAAAAATATCTGGGCGAAGGCAAACCAGGCTATGTGTCTCACGACTGGGCGACGCTAGAAGACACCGTGCGGGTGATTACCGAGGCCGGTGGGATGGCCGTGATTGCCCACCCAGGGCGCTATACCGTCAGCGCCACAGCGCTGCGTGAGCTGGTGCGTGAGTTTAAAGAGGCGGGTGGCACCGGCATTGAAGTCAGCAGCGGCAGCCACAGTCTTAACGAAGTGATTAATTTTGCCCTGATGGCGGATAAGTTTGAGCTGTATGCCAGCGCCGGCAGTGACTTTCATGCCCAAGGCGAAGGTGGCCGTAAAATGGGCTGTCCGCCCGAGCTACCGAAAATTTGTCGGCCCATCTGGACCCAGTTTGATTAAGGAGGCCTTATGGCACTGTTTTTATCGATTCACCCAGAAACCCCGCAGCAACGCCTGATTGATCAGGCCGCAGAGGTGATTAAAAAGGGCGGTGTGGTGGTGTACCCAACCGACTCTTGTTATGCCCTAGGCTGTGCCCTAGACAATAAAGACGCCATGAACCGCATTCTGGCCATTCGCCAAATCGATTTAAAGCATCACTTAACCTTGGTTTGTGCCGACTTAAGCGACCTAGGCACCTACGCCAAGGTCGACAACAGTCAGTTCCGGATGCTCAAAGCGGCCACGCCGGGCAGCTACACCTTTATTTTACAGGCCAGCAAAGAAGTGCCGCGCCGGACCCAGCACCCCAAGCGCAACACCATTGGCCTGCGGGTACCCGACAACGACATTGCCCGTGCCTTAATTGCAACTTTAGGCGAGCCCATGCTGTCTTGTACTTTAATGCTGCCCGAAGACGAAGACCCGTTAACCGACCCTTATGAGATTAAGGATCGGCTCGATCATGCCGTGGACGTCATCATCGACGGCGGCTGGTGTGGCATGGAGCCCACCACCGTGATTGACATGACCGACGGCATCGAGCTGGTGCGTCAGGGTAAGGGCGACAGCAGTATTTTTGGGCTATAAGCCTGCTTGATTTTAACCACGACACAGAGCGAGAACCGCCATCATGTTTCAAAATTTTGACTTAGGCGTCTTTTTATTGGCCTTGTTACCGGTACTGCTGGCCATTACCGTCCATGAGGCGGCACATGGCTATGCCGCCAAGCACTATGGTGACAATACCGCCCAAATGCTGGGGCGGCTAACCCTTAACCCATTAAAGCACATCGACCCAGTGGGCACCATTTTGGTGCCGCTGATTACCCTGATGGCGACGCCGTTTATTTTTGGCTGGGCCAAGCCGGTGCCGATCAATACCCGCAACTTTAAAAACATGCGCATCGGCATGCGCATGGTGGCGATTGCGGGGCCGTTATCTAATCTGGTGATGGCCTTGATTTGGGGTTTGGTGATGGGCCTGTCGACCCACATTGGCTACGAGTATCAAGAGCCTTTATACCGCATGGCGCAATACGGCATTTTGATTAATGCGGTGCTGTTTGCCTTGAATATGTTGCCGATTCTGCCTTTAGACGGTGGCCGTTTTGTAGACACTTTCTTGCCCGCCAAGCAGTCGATGCAGTTTCAAAAGGTTGAGCCTTACGGTACCTGGATTATTTTGGGCTTATTGATTACCGGCCTGTTGGGTAAAATCATGATGCCGATTGTGGCGTTGATTGGCAGCCTATCGTTGTTGATTCCACAGATGTTTATGTGACGCAGCGTCTTGGTTGTCCCCGATTAAAACCCGAGCCTGGCTCGGGTTTTTGTTTGTGCGCTGCCTGTTTGTGGGGCAGCATCAAAAAAGCCCAAGCGTTGTGCTTGGGCTTGAACATGTCTAGGGTGAGTTTTAACGGCGGCCTAGGCCCATGGCGTGTTCCATTTTAAACAGCATTTCATTGGCTTTGGTGCGGGCTTTTTCGGCGCCGTTGTCCAAAATGTCGTCCAGAATTTGAGCATTCAAATAGTGTTCACGTTTTTCTTGCAACGGCGTTAAGAGGTCAATCACCACATTGGCCAAGTCTTGCTTTAAGGCACCGTAGCCCAAGCCTTCGTATTGGGCCTCTAGCTCTGGAATGCTTTTTTTGCTTAAGGTCGAGTAGATGCTGAGCAAGTTGCTCACGCCGGGCTTGTTGGCCACGTCGAACTTAATGATGCCTTCTGAATCGGTGACCGCGCTTTTGAATTTTTTCTCGATTTGCTTGGGCGTGTCCAATAAAGAAATAAAGCCCTTAGGGTTTTCATCGCTCTTGCTCATTTTGCTGGTGGGCTCCTGCAAAGACATCACGCGGCCGCCGACCTTAGGCATTTTGACTTCGGGGATGGTGAAAATCGGTGCGTACTGCATGTTGAAGCGTTCGGCCAGGTCGCGCGTCAGCTCCAAGTGTTGCTTTTGGTCGTCGCCTACGGGCACGATGTCGGTGCCGTACAGCAAAATGTCGGCGGCCATCAACGGCGGGTAGGTGAGTAGGCCAGCGCTGACGCCTTCTTTAGCCGCACGGCCAGAGCGTGATTTGTCTTTAAACTGGGTCATGCGCTCGAGTTCGCCAATGTAGGCAATACACTGCAGCATCCAACCGGCCTGAGCGTGGGCAGGGTTTTCAGACTGAATGAAAAGGGTGACTTGTTCAGGATCTAGGCCACAGGCAAGGTATAAGGCCGCCAGCGAGCGGATGTTGGCACGCAGGGCCTCTTTGTCTTGGCGCACGGTGATGGCGTGCTGGTCGACGATACAGAAGTAGCAGTCGTAGTCGTGTTGGATGTCGACGAACTGGCTGAGTGCGCCAACGTAGTTGCCAAGCGTAGGGGTGCCACTGGGTTGAATGCCTGAAAAAATCGTTTTCATGATGCTAAAGAGTCCTATGGGTGACATTAATCATAAAAAAAACCGCCTGTCAGGCGGTTTTTTTGTTTATTCGGTGAGTAGCTTTGGTGGCTACCACGCACAAAACGATGACCGCACGGTTCAAAGGTGCAGGCCTTGCCAACGGGCAGTAAACAATAGGGGGGCGTGTGCGGGTAGGATCAACATAGACTAAGGTTAAATCAAACGTTTAAACGCTGTCAAGTCGGTGACGGCCGTGCGGATTAATTTAAATAGACGTCTAGATTGACAGGCGTCTTAATGTCTTTTAATATGAAGCCACACAATAATCAATAAAATCCCCTGATAGGAAACGACATGAGTACCCACACACTAGCCGTTGCCGCCCGTAGCCATTGGCAATCCGGCGTACAAACCCACAGTCAAATTCGCGATTTTGCGCCCGTGGTGATGGATGAACCCGCCGTTTTAGGCGGTGCCAACCAAGGCCCTAATCCTTTGGAGTATTTGGTGGCGTCGCTGAACGGCTGTAAGGGCGTGATGATTCCGCTGATCGCCAAAGAAATGAATTTTGCGTTTAGTGCACTGTCGTTTGACACTAAGGGGGTGATTGATTTACGCGGCCTCATGGGCGAGCCCGACGTGTCCACGCATTTTCAAAGCCTGATTTTTTCGGTGCAGATTAAAACCGATGAATCAGACGAGCGTTTACAGGCGTTAAAAGAGGCGGTGGCCACCCGTTGCCCGATTTATAATTTACTGCGTGAGGCCAACGTGGCGTTAGAATCGCACTGGACGCGTGGATGAATTGATCGTGGTGCCTCATCTTAGGACGATAAAGTGACAAAACGCCCCTGCCGCATGTGAGCGGCAGGGGCGTTGTTTCGTGGTTTCAGGCCGGCTTATTCGGCGTCTGGGGCCGTTTCAGCGTCGGTTTCAGCGTCGGTTTGGGCGTTGATGGCGGCATCGTGCGCTTGAAACCAGGCTTCGACAACGGTGTTGACGTCGTCGATGCCCTGTTTTTTGAGGCTAGAAAACAACTGAATGGTCACTTGTTGACGATCTGAGAAAGGTTTTAACGCTTTCTTGACTGCAGACAAGGTTTTAATCTGGTCATTCTTGGATAATTTATCAGACTTGGACAACAGAATGTGCACCGGTTGCCCGGTGGTGGCAAAAAAGTCCAGCATTCTTTGATCCAGCTCTCGAAGTGGGTGGCGTACATCCATAATGAGGATCAGACCAATCAAAGAAGTACGCGATTGCAAGTACTGCCCCAATAAATTAACCCAGTGTGCCCTAATAGCCTCAGGCACTTTAGCGTACCCGTAGCCGGGTAGGTCAACCATGTAGTGACCGTTTCTTAATTCAAAGAAATTGATGTGTTGGGTACGGCCCGGAGTCTTTGATACATAAGCCAAACGAGTGTGATTGGTGAGTGTATTAATGGCGCTAGACTTACCTGCATTACTGCGGCCCACAAAGGCGATTTCAGCAGAAGTCGGCGGCAAATCTTTCAGATGATTGACCGTTGTAAAAAATTTTGCGTTTTGAAATAGGCTCATGGGTAGAATAATTGATTGAAGTTGGTATAGAATATCACGTTTATATAGAGTTAGTTTAGATTAAACTAGGCTAAGTTGAGTATTTTGAGAGTATTTTGAGGTTAGGTTGTCTGACTTACGCTTCATCTATTGCTAATTAGGAGCGCTTCATGAAACGTTTTACCTTAGTGGCTGTGTCACTAGCGTTGTCTGGCGTGGCTTTGGCCGCGACACCCAAAGGGGATATTGCCCGCGGTAAGCAAATTGCCGAAACTGTTTGTGTGGCTTGCCATACCGCAGACGGTAACAGCGGCTTGTCTATTTACCCACGTGTAGCAGCACAGCACGCGGTTTATTTGCATGCCCAAACGGTTGCCATTAAAGATGGCAAACGCACGACCGGTCTGTCAGCCACCATGGTGCCTATGGTACAAGGTTTGTCTGATCAAGACATTTGGGACGTGTCAACGTACTTCTCACACCAACAGGCCAAGCCTGGTGAGACAGACCCAAACAAGAATGTGGCGTTGGGTAAAAAAGTATACCGTGGCGGCGTCGCGGATAAAAAAATCCCAGCCTGTATGTCTTGTCACGGGCCAAACGGTGCCGGCATGCCGGACACTTATCCTCGTATCGGTGGTCAGCACGCCGATTACATTGTTGAGCAAATGAAGGCGTTTAGAACGGGCCAACGATCGCACAACATGATGGATCCCATTGCTAATCGCTTAAGCGATGACGAGATCGCTGCGGTGGCGAACTACGTGCAAGGTTTAGAATAATCCAGTGATAACCAGTTGATTCCAGTTATTTCAGGTATAATTGAAAGGGTCGCGAATGAGCGTCCCTTTTTTTTCTTTTGAGCTATGATGAAACCGAAAAAATCTTCTTTTAAGGGCAAAGCCGTCTATGAGTTTTTAAGCTCTATGCGCTTTGCCGTCGCACTATTGACAGTATTGGGCATTGCTTCTGTCATCGGTACCGTTCTACAACAGGCTCAGGCCATGACGGATTACGCCTTTAAATTTGGGCCGTTCTGGTTTGAAATTTTTAAATTCTTAGGCCTGTATGACGTGTATGCGTCGGCATGGTTTGTGTTAATCATGCTGTTCTTGGTGATTTCCACGACGCTGTGTTTGATCCGAAATACGCCTCAGTTTTTAAAAGACATGCGCTCATACCGCGTTAAGGCGACTGAAAAATCGCTGAAGGCCATGAAGCACTCCGTGGTATTGGACAGTGCCTTAGCCCCCGCCGTGGCCAAACAATACCTAGAAGTGCAAGGGTTTAGCTACAAAGAAAAAGTGCAGGACAACGGCGACATTCTGGTGGCGGCCAAAAAGGGCAGTGCCAGCAAGTTGGGCTATGTTTTTGCCCACGCCGCCTTGGTGGTGATTTGCCTGGGTGGTTTGATCGATAGTAATATGTTGTTAAAAATAAACATGTTAACCGGGCGCTTGGTGCCCGACCCGACCACGCTCTTGGCCAGTGAATTTAAGCCCGAAAGCCGTATTGGCCCTGATGCCCTATCGTTTCGTGGCGACGTGATGTTGCCCGAAGGGGGCAGCGCCAACGTGGTGTTCTTGAACGCCGACAAAGGCTATTTTGTGCAAGAGCTGCCGTTTACCGTCAAGCTCAAAGATTTCCACGTCGATTACTATAATACCGGCATGCCGAAAAACTTTGCCAGTGACATTGAGGTGACCGAAACCGAAAGTGGTAAAAAGCATGAGGCCACCATTCGCGTGAACCATCCGCTCACGGTGCAAGGCATCACCATCTACCAATCGAGCTTTGGCGACGGCGGCTCCAAGCTGAACCTACGCACCTGGGATTTAAAGCAGCCGGCCTTGGCGCCAACGGTGATGAACGCCACCTCGATGAACGCCTTTCCGCTGACCTTAGGTGATCAAAAATACACCATTGAGTTTGCCGAATTCAGCATGATCAACGTGGAAGACTTTGATCAAAAAGACCCCAAAGCACGGTCGTTGAATGAAAAAATTAAAGACGTGCGGGCGGTGACCAAAGACAAAACCATGAGCAATATTGGCCCCAGCATCACCTATAAAATTCGGGATGCCGCAGGTCAAGCGCAAGAATACATGCAGTACATGTTGCCGATCACGCAAGAAGGCGTAGACTATTTTGTTCTGGGTGAGCGCACCGTGGTGAGCGAGCCGTATAACTGGATGCGCATTCCCGCCGACCGTGAAGGCAGCATCGATACGTTCATGAACTTCCGTAAAAGCCTGGCCGATCCGGCTCAGCTAAACGCCGCGATTGACCGCGCGACCGCCAAGGTGGAACCGCGGATGCGCCCACAGTTTATTCTGGCGGTGAAAAACGTGATGCGTTTGTTTGTCGAGAATAAAGGCTATTTAGGCATTGATGAGTTTGTGAAGCAAAACATCCCGCCCGAGCAGCAGCAAGACATGGGCGCGCTGTTTGTGAGCATTTTACACGGCGTTGGGGCGGACTTACTGGACGTGTCGATGACCGCCAATGGCCAAGATATTTGGCCTAACGACGCCAGCCGCGGTCAGTTTGTGGTGAATGCGTTTGTGGCCCTAACCGCATTGCAAGAAATTAAATCGCCGGTTTATATGCATTTAGAAAACTTTGAACAATTAGAGTCGTCAGGCTTACAATTGGCTCGCTCCCCCGGTCAAACGTGGGTGTATGTCGGTTCCGTATTGTTGATTTTAGGCACCATCTTTATGTTCTATATGCGCGAAAAACGCCTATGGCTCTGGTTTGGTAAAGATGGCGTCCGTATGGCCATGAGCGCCACGCGTCATGCTCGAGATTTAGATAAAGAATGTCCGGAACACGCAGAAAAATTAAACCAATTGGCTAAGGATTTAAACCATGACCAACCAAAATAATAAACCACAGGCCCACACACTGCTTACCAAAAAGTCGTTACTGGGGTCGTTAACCTGGTTTGACTGGGTGTTTGCTGCCCTCATCATCGGCGCCGCGCTGTTTGCGCAAAAAGTCATTGCCCACCACATGGACGTGTATGAAGTGGCGATCCTGTGGGGCAGTACCGTGGGCATCATCCTACTGGGCTGGTTTGATAAGCCGTTGCGCTTGTTCACCATCATTTGTGGGCTGGCCGCTTACCTAGGGGTGTATTCCTATCAAGGCGCCATCGCCAACGCCGAAAGCAACTTCTTCTTACAGTACTTGGTGTCTAGCCAAGCGGCCATCATGTGGCAGTCGGCGCTGACCTTCTTGGCGTTTGGCTGCTATTTGATTGGCCTGTTTGTGAATCGCCCGAAAGCGGGTGAAATGGCCTCTGGCAACGTGCTGTTGAGCATGGGTACGGGCATGGCCTGGGCCGCTGCGGCGATGGGCATGATCGGCCTATTGGTGCGCTGGCACGAAAGCTATTTGCTGCGCCCCGACGCCGGCCACATCCCCGTGTCGAACCTGTACGAAGTGTTCGTGTTGTTCATGGTGATCACGGCTTTGATGTATTTATACTATGAAGGCAAGTTCAAGGTACAGCGCCTGGGTGCCTTCGTGTACTTGTTCATGTCGGTGACCATGTGCTTTGTGTTGTGGTACAGCTTCGAAAAAGACGCGCATGAGATTCAACCGCTGATTCCCGCCCTACAGTCGTGGTGGATGAAAATTCACGTACCGGCTAACTTTGTGGGCTATGGCGCCTTCTGTATTGCCGCCATGTTGGGGATTGCCGAACTGCTGGTATTGAACAACAAAGGCCGCAGCCTCTTGCCTTCTGCCGAAATCATCGACGAAGTAATGTATAAAGCCATTGCCGTGGGCTTCCTGTTCTTTACCATTGCCACCGTATTGGGCGCGCTTTGGGCCGCCGATGCGTGGGGCCGTTACTGGAGCTGGGACCCGAAAGAAACCTGGGCCCTCATCGTGTGGCTTAACTACGCCATTTGGTTGCATTTACGCCTAGTGGCGGGCTGGCGCGGCCGTATTTTGGCGTGGTGGGCGATTATTGGCCTATTCATTACCGCCTTTGCCTTCATTGGGGTGAATATTTTCCTATCGGGCCTGCATTCATACGGGACTTTGTAGTAAAAGTGCGATAAATGTCGGACGAGTTTGTCATTTTTGAATAAATTATGATAATATTTGGCTTTATTTTAAGAGTATTTAGATAACACATGGACGACGACCCTGGACCCCGAACGAGGACGATTAGGCCGCAACACACTGCGCTAACGGCGTACTGTGCCTGTGTTAGGTAAGATTTAAAAGGCAACCTGAATTCATTCAGGTTGCCTTTGTTCGTTTTTTTAACATGATTTTTTCAAAAAAAGGTGAAAACACATAATCATGGATATTGATTTAAGTTGGGTCATGGACCCCCGCATTTTGGTGGGGTTTGTGACGCTGTTGGTACTAGAAATTGTATTGGGGATCGACAACCTCGTGTTCGTGGCCATTTTGGCCAACAAAGTGCGTCCTGAACTGAGGGACCGTGCCCGCGTGATGGGCTTGAGCATGGCGATCGTGATCCGCGTCGTGATGCTGGGCTTTGTGTCGTACATTATTACCTTGACCAATCCGCTCTTCCACGTCGGCGACTTTGCCGTTTCGGTGAAGGATTTGATCATGATGGTGGGTGGCCTGTTCTTGCTGTATAAGGCCACGATGGAGCTGCACGAGCGTCTTGAAGGCCACAACAGCCACGCCCAAACCAAAGAAACCCGTGTGTATTCTGCTTTTGGTGCCGTGGTGGTGCAAATTTTGGTGTTGGATGCCGTGTTCTCGATTGACTCGGTGATCACCGCCGTGGCCATGGTGGACCACATCACCGTGGCGATGTTGGCGGTGGCGGTGGCGATGGCCATCATGATTTGGGCCAGTAAGCCCCTAACCGCGTTTGTGGACCGTCACCCGACCGTGGTGATGCTGTGTTTGGGCTTCCTATTGATGATCGGCTTTAGCCTGATTGTGGAAGGCCTGCACTATCACATTCCGAAAGAATATCTGTATGTGGCCATTGGTTTCTCTATTTTGATTGAAGTGTTTAACCAGATTGCGCAAAAAAACAGCAAAAAAAATATGTACATTAGCCGTTCGTGGCGCCACCGTTTGGCCGACAACGTGTTGGGCGCCATGGGCGTGCGCGATCAGCTATTGGCCAAAGAACGCATGGCTGAAGGCGTGCTCGACGACGGACATTTTGATGAAAACGAACGCAGCATGATCCGCAGCGTGTTGACCCTAGCGGAACGCCCAATTTTGGGCCTGATGACGCCGCGGCGAGACATCGAGCGCTTGGACATTTCGCAAACCAAAGAACAGCAGATCCGTCAGCTTAAGGTCACGCCCTTCTCGCGTTTGGTGGTGGTGGGCAAGGCCGGTATTGATGAAGCGTTGGGCTATGTGAACAAAAAAGACTTGCTGACCCAGTATCTGACCGATGGGCAGATGAACATCAATGAAGCCATCCGCAAACCGCTGATCCTGTTGGAAAACACCACCGCCCTTAGGGCGATGGAACAGTTCCGAGGCCAAACCGCCGACTTGGCCTTTGTGGTGGATGAGTTCGGCACCATCTTGGGCTTGGTGACCATGAAAGACCTGTTGGAAACCATCGCCGGTGACTTCCCAGAAGAGTACGAAAGCGAAGAAAGCCCCAGCATTCAGGCCAACGGCGACGAAAGCTTTACCGTCGACGGCAGCTTAGAATACTCGGCCTTAGAGCAGCAATTGGGCTTAGCCGTATTGGAAGAAGACGTCGACTACCACACCGTGGCTGGCCTCGTGATGGAAGAGCTACAGCGCATTCCTAAGGTGGGCGACTGCGTCGACTACCAAGATTGGCGTTTTGAAGTGATTGAAATGGCCAACCAGCGCATTGAACGGGTGAAGATTTACGCCATTCCTTACGAGTAAGCTTGTTAAGCGTGCCAGCATTAAAAACCAGCCCTAAGGCTGGTTTTTTTGTGGCTGAGTGCAGGTAAAAAAGGGTTCGAAACGTACTGAATACCTTATTTGGTTAGATGGCTGTGTAAAGTTATGTATGGCAAATATTTTTATTCTGTTTTAATTGCTAATATGACAATGAGCTTGTTTTCGGTGAGGCCTGACCATCGTCATCAGGCTAAGGCCGACTTTTATCTAAACAAAGGAAACACCATGACTTCCCCTCGTTTGTGGCTGCCTGTTCTGGCCGGCCTAGCGCTCAGCGGCTGCGCCGGTTCGTCGTCGTTTATGGGCAACGACACCCACACCTACACCCCGATTGAAGGGCTGAACTATCAATACGCCCACATTTTAAGCTTTAACGTCAACGGCGGCTGTGGGCCCAATACCTCGGGGATTGATTTAAACAAGGTGGGCAAGATGCGCTGGGGCGGTGGCCGCCAGTGCGGCGGCATGATGCTGCCGCGCCAGTGGACGCCCGACCTCACCGTGAAGGTGAGCTGGGAGTTAGATCCTTACCCAGAATGGAAGTCTCGACGGATGCCTGGTGGGGGGGTGGTAACAAATCCTCAAGACAGAGCGTTAAAGCAGGCGACTTATGAACGCCACAGTGCCGTGGTCCCGGTGCCTAAATATGGCGACGGTGTGCCGGTGTGTGCGGTCACGGTGCATTTCTTGGCCTGTGATCAAGTGTATGTGGACCTTGGCTGTTCTGAACTGAACGAGCAGGCGGCGATTAAGGCCGACTTTGCGCGCTTTAAGGAAAGCCAAAAGCTGTGCAAGGCTCGGCCGGTGATCAACACCATAGACGATTATTACCGCGTGTTTGGCAAAAAATAGGGCGGTGATCAACACCATAGGCGAGATGACCGCGGGTAACCACGGCCAGGCCGGGCGGCCTGAGCGAAGAAAGGATTCAGCATGAGCGACGACAACAACAAAGGCGCACCGGCCACGCTGCCGCCGGCATTTAAGGGCGGCACCATCAGCGTCGACAGCCTCAAACAGACCGCGCAAAACATGAGCGAGCACGCCCGCTGGAACGGCGGCCGGCCCAACCCGACGGCGGTCGATGGGGGCGGTGCGGCGGCGTCAGGCGCTGGCGCCAGCTTTAGCGACACGGTGAATGAGGCCCTCGATCAGGCCGTGGGCGCCGTTGGCAAAGTGGTCGACAAGGTAGAGGCGCTGGGCAAGGCCGCCTTGGACGAGCTGCCGGCGCTGAAGGGCGTGCCGTTTGAGTGGCCGACGCTGCACAAGGCGCCGTCGTTTCCCGAAGGCGGCCGCCTGCCCACCGATTTAAACGACGTCTTGGCCAAGCACAACAACGCCGATTATGCCGGCGTGGCCGCCAGCAAGGCCAAAAAGCCCTGCCGCAAGGTGTTGAAGATCAGCCTGTTTTTTGACGGCACCAACAACCACGAAGAGGCCGACGCCGCCGTGCTGGCGGCGGCCGACCCAGTGAATGAGAAAGCAGAGGCCATGGCGGCGTTCACGCCCTACGAGCAGGCCCAAGCCATTCAGCCCTACCAATACCCGCGCACCACCAACGTGGCGCGGCTGTTTCACGCCAGTATGGGGGCGGGCGGGCGCGCCAGCGGCGGCAACGACAGTCAGCATGATGATGTGTTCATTGACAAAGGCTGGTTTCGCTACTACATGCAGGGCGTGGGCACGCGCTTTAAAGAAGTGGGCGACGACGACCCCGGCATGGCCGGTGAGGCCTTTGCCAAGTTTGGCCAGGCGCGGATTAACTGGGGCCTGACCCGGCTGTGCGACGCTTTATCCCAAAGTGGCTGCTATACCCCTAAAAAACGGCTAGACAACGAAAAAGCACGGGAAATGGTCGAGGCCATGAACACGGCCGAAACCCGCCACGCGACCTTAAAAAAATATTTAACGGCGTTAAAGCCTCAAGACAACCTGCCGCAGCTCGAAGGCATCCAGCTGTACGTGGTGGGGTTTTCTCGCGGCGCGGCCCAGGCGCGCACTTTTGTTAACTGGCTGCTGGACTACTGCCAGCGCGAAGGCGCCGCCGCCAGCCAGAACCAGCCCGCCCCCGAGCCCGGTGGCAAAGCCACGGCCACCAGCCAGGCCCCGCGGCCCAGCCAGGTGCCGCCCAGCGCGGCCGAAGTGGAACGCTTGCGCAGCATTGAGGCGCTGAGCCGGGCCATACGCGAAGCCGAGGCTGGGCCCGGGCAGCAGCCACCGGCCCAGCCAACCGAGGGGGAAGCCGCAGAGGCCGAAGCCGAACCGGCGCCGCTGTTGTTCAACGGCGTGCCGATTTGGGTGGAAATGCTGGGCCTGTTCGACACCGTGGCTTCGGTGGGCCTGTCGCCGGCGGTGCCGTTCACCGCCGGCCACTGCGGCTGGGCCAATGGCACCATGCCCTTAGACCAGGCGGCCGCGGCCGGCCTGGTCAAAAACTGCTATCACTTTGTGGCCGCCCACGAGCAGCGCAAAAGCTTTTCCGTCGACAGCCTCTGCGTCAGCGGTGGCTACCCGCGCGGCAATTTTCAAGAGTTTCTCTATCCCGGCGTCCATTCCGACGTCGGAGGCGGCTACCCGCCGGGCGAACAGTTCCGCGCCAGCCTCGGCATGGGCCACGTGCTGTCGCAAATCACCCTACACGACATGTACGCCAAGGCCTGGGAGCATGGCATGCCCTTGCAGGTGGCGGATAAATTGCCCAAGTTGGCTGCAGCCTTAAAAAAACACCCTCAGGTACAGCTGGCGTCTTATCAAGTCATGATTGAAAGTACGGTAGATGAGTACAACGTTAACCCCGAACTCGTCGCCCGCTATAACCGCTGGCAGGCCAGCCAAACCGAGGCCAAGCTGCCGGAGGCGCTGGCCGAGCAGGTGCACCACGTCACCGCGTGGCGGATTTTACGCTGGGTCAAGGGCGACTACGGCCAATACCTGGGCTTGGAAGGCTATGGGAAAGAGGCCGTTGACAAAAAGAAGGCCCGCGCCAGGCTGATTGCGGCGGCGCGCAAGGTGGCCAATCAAGGCTTTAACCCCAAACAGCCCGAGCGTTTTGACAGCTTTGGCTTGGACCCAGAAGAGTATGCCGGGCTGTCGGCGGCGGCGTTTGACCAGACGGCCGTGGCGCCGGCGGCGCAGGCCGAGTTATTGAGTAAGGTGATGAATAAAAACTACGTGCCCGGCAACGACGGCCACGACCTCGTGCGCGCGGCGCAGGAGTTTAGGGCCGACTATTACCACGAGTTTTCTTTGGAAACCCTGTTTTCCGCCGGCGCGCTCTTGAACGTGGCCATGAGCGGTTCCATCTACATGCTCAACAACGACGACGAGGCAAAGGAGTTTCAAGACATTCACGACCAAGGCTCGGCGCTGTATTTCGCTGGCGGTGGGGCCGCCCAGCCAGCAGGCAAGCCAGGCGCCACGCCCGCTGCCGTGGGCGAGGGTAAGGACCAAGCACAAGGCGGCTTGCACACCCTCGCTGACTGGAAAGGGGCCTTAGAAAAGGCCGACAAGCTGTCGCTGGCCGTGGGCGTCACCAAAGACATGCTGGTGGCCAAGGCGGCCGGCGAGCTCAATGGCAAGGCCGGCTTGGCCCTGGTGCAGGCCCGCCTTGAGGCCATGGACAAACAGGGCATGAGCGAAGTCAAGCAAAAAATCGCCACCCAGCCGTCTGGCTACGACAAGCAAGAGCCGCTCTTAACCGCGCTCTACGACGAGCAGGTGCACGATTCGCGCGCCTGGTTCATGCACGAGAGCGCGCTGATGTCGCGCGAGCCGTGGACCACCTATTACCGTCATCGCCTGGTGTTCAGCGGTTCCTATTCGAATAAGCCGTTGTCGACGCTGATGACCATGGACCGCATTGTTGGCCTCGCCGGCGTGGCGCGCAGCGCCTACATGGCGATTAACTACGGCAACCCCGCCTATATTTTATTGGGCTTAAGCAACCCACGCGCCTTTGTCGGCGCCGACATGCAGGCGTATTTGGCGGCCTTGGCCGGTCAATACGACCGCATTCTGGTCGACCCCAAAACCGGCAAAATCCTGCCCACCAAGGCCAATGCCAAAACCCTGTGGGCCTTTGGCCAAGACTTAAGCAAGGTCACCGATGCGGTGGCCAAGGAAATTGAACAGGGCGTGGTGTGGGACAAAACGCCAGAGCAGCAGCTATTAGAAGCGGTGAAGGGCAACCTCGACCAAACCCTAAGCGACTTAACCGAGGTGATCATACTGCTGCAAAAACAGCTGGCACTTAGTGGCGCGGTGATGTCGCCAGAAGAACAGGCCGCCGCCGAAAGCCTCTTAGACAAGGTGCAAGCGAGCAAGGCCGATGCCGAGGCGGCCAGCGCCGCCGCAGTGCAGGCCCTGGCCGCGGGCGAAACCTTGGCGCCGCTAGAGGCGCCGTCTTTGGCGGTGTTGGCGGCGCAGCCGGCCAATGGCATGAGCGCGCTGATGGCGCTGCCGGCCTTGGAAGCGCCCAGTGCCCAAGCCCTGGCGGCGCGGATGTCGGCGCAGCTGGCCGCCTACGGCACCGGCCTGCAGGCGCAAACCGCACAGACGGCGGCGGCGCTGCGCACGCCGGGCCTCAGCCCCGAGGCGGTGGCGGCCGACTACGACGTGGGCATGACGCAGCTGACGGCAGAGATACACGCCGACCTGCTGCAGCAAACGCTGACGGCCTTAAACCTGCCGGCCAGCCCCGATGTCGACCTGTGGTCGCAGCTACAGCAGGCCAGCCGCGGCGACGTGGCCAAGCTGTTGCAGCAGCTAGAGGACGGGCAGTCGCCGGCAGAATGGCGGCGCCTGCCGCCGGAACAGATACAGCGCCTGCGTGCGGCGCAGAAGGCGCTGGCATAAGCCAGCCCTAACCGAAAAAGGAACGCTTTATGAACCCTCGTTTTATTGCCTTAACCCTGGTGACCAGCCTAGCGCTCAGCGGCTGCGCCGGTTCGTCGTCGTTTATGGGCAACGACACCCACACCTACACCCCAATTGAAGGGCTGAACTACCAGCACGCCGCCATTATCAGCTTTAACGTCAACGGCGGCTGCGGGCCCAATACCTCGGGCATTGACTTAGACAAGGTGGGCAAGATGCGCTGGGGCGGCGGCAGCCAGTGCGGCGGCATGATGCTGCCGCGCCAGTGGACGCCCGACCTCACCGTGAGGGTGAGCTGGAAGCTAGACCCCTATCCACGTTGGACCTCTAGGATGATGCCTGGGGGGGGGGTGGTGTCTAACCCGCAAGACCGGGCGTTGAAGCAGGCCACTTATGAACAGCACAGCGCCGTGGTGCCGGTGCCTAAATATGGCGACGGCGTGCCGGTGTGTGCGATCACGGTGCATTTCTTGGCCTGCGATCAAGTGTATGTGGATCTTGGCTGTTCTGAACTGAACGAGCAGGCGGCGATTAAGGCTGACTTTGCGCGCTTTAAGGAAAGCCAAAAGCTGTGCAAGGCGCGGCCGGTGATCAACACCATCGACGATTATTACCGCGTGTTTGGCAAAAAATAGGGCTGGTTGATCAACCCGGTGGGGTGAGAAAGGACGACGATGCAGGCTAACAATGTGGTTTTAACCCTGGTGACCAGCCTAGCGCTGAGCGGCTGCGCCGGTTCGTCGTCGTTTATGGGCAACGACACCCACACCTACACCCCAATCGAAGGGCTGAATTATGAGCATACCGGTATTCTCAGCTTTAACGTCAACGGCGGCTGCGGGCCCAATACGTCGGGTGTTGACTTAGACAAGGTGGGCAAGATGCGCTGGGGCGGCGGCAGCCAGTGCGGCGGCATGATGCTGCCGCGCCAGTGGACGCCCGACCTCACCGTGAGGGTGAGCTGGAAGCTAGACCCCTATCCTCTTTGGACCTCTAGGCGGATGCCTGGGGGAGGGGTGGTGTTGAATCCGCAAGACCGGGCGCTGAAGCAGGCCACTTATGAACAGCACAGCGCCGTGGTGCCGGTGCCTAAATATGGCGAAGGTCGGCCGATGTGTGCGATCACGGTGCATTTCTTGGCTTGTAATCAGGTGTATGTGGATTCTGGTTGTAAGTATACGTGGACGGATGAAGCGGTTAAGGCGGCTTTTGACCGCTTTAAGGAAAGCCAAAAGCTGTGCAAGGCGCGGCCGGTGATCAACACCATCGACGACTATCACCGCGTGTTTGGCAAAAAATAGGGCTGGTTGATCAACCCGGTGGGGTGAGAAAGGACGACGATGCAGGCTAACAATGTGGTTTTAACCCTGGTGACCAGCCTAGCGCTGAGCGGCTGCGCCGGTTCGTCGTCGTTTATGGGCAACGACACCCACACCTACACCCCAATCGAAGGGCTGAATTATGAGCATACCGGTATTCTCAGCTTTAACGTCAACGGCGGCTGCGGGCCCAATACGTCGGGTGTTGACTTAGACAAGGTGGGCAAGATGCGCTGGGGCGGCGGCAGCCAGTGCGGCGGCATGATGCTGCCGCGCCAGTGGACGCCCGACCTCACCGTGAGGGTGAGCTGGAAGCTAGACCCCTATCCTCTTTGGACCTCTAGGCGGATGCCTGGGGGAGGGGTGGTGTTGAATCCGCAAGACCGGGCGCTGAAGCAGGCCACCTATGAACAGCACAGCGCCGTGGTGCCGGTGCCTAAATATGGCGACGGCGTGCCGGTGTGTGCGATCACGGTGCATTTCTTGGCCTGTGAGCAGGTGTATGTGGATCTTGGCTGTGGTGAGCTCAACGAGCAGGCGGCGATTAAGGCTGACTTTGCGCGCTTTAAGGAAAGCCAAAAGCTGTGCAAGGCTCGGCCGGTGATCAACACCATCGACGACTATCACCGCGTGTTTGGCAAAAAATAGGGCTGGTTGATCAACCCGGTGGGGTGAGAAAGGACGACGATGCAGGCTAACAATGTGGTTTTAACCCTGGTGACCAGCCTAGCGCTGAGCGGCTGCGCCGGTTCGTCGTCGTTTATGGGCAACGACACCCACACCTACACCCCAATCGAAGGGCTGAATTATGAGCATACCGGTATTCTCAGCTTTAACGTCAACGGCGGCTGCGGGCCCAATACGTCGGGTGTTGACTTAGACAAGGTGGGCAAGATGCGCTGGGGCGGCGGCAGCCAGTGCGGCGGCATGATGCTGCCGCGCCAGTGGACGCCCGACCTCACCGTGAGGGTGAGCTGGAAGCTAGACCCCTATCCTCTTTGGACCTCTAGGTTGATGCCTGGGGGGGGGTGGTGTTGAATCCGCAAGACCGGGCGTTGAAGCAGGCCACTTATGAACAGCACAGCGCCGTGGTCCCGGTGCCTAAATTTGATGCAGACAATCCGGTGTGCATTGTCACGGTGCATTTCTTGGCCTGTGAGCAGGTGTATGTGGATCTTGGCTGTGGTGAGCTCAACGAGCAGGCGGCGATTAAGGCCGACTTTGCGCGCTTTAAGGAAAGCCAAAAGTTGTGCAAGGCGCGGCCGGTGATCAACACCATCGACGATTATTACCGCGTGTTTGGCAAAAAATAGGGTTTTATGACCGCGCGCTTGATGATGGTGAGTGAGTTTATAAAAAGCCGATCGGTTACGATCGGCTTTTTAACCATAAGGGGTTTAGCCCTTGTATTCGCTTTTCAAAATGCCGTATACGTGCGGTGAGTACACCTTGCCCATCAGGGCTTCGCCCCGGCGCAACACGCCTTCAAGCTGCATGCCCAGCTTGGTCATGACCTTGCCCGAGCTTTGATTGTCTTCGTGGTGGACGGCCATCACTTTGTCCATGCCCATGTGGTTAAAGCCTAGGGCGATTAAGGCCGCTGCGGTTTCGGTGGCGTAACCCTTGCCCCAGTAGTCTTGGTGAATGATGTAGCCGATTTCGGCCACGCCATTGCCCTTGATGCGGATGTCGCAGGTGCCGATTAAGGTGTCGGTGCCTTTGAGCTGAATGCCAAACTTACCCAAAGGCACGGCCATGAAGAAGTTGGCGATGTTGCTTTTGGTGTCGTCCAAGCTGGTGTGGCGCGGCCACGGCATGTGCTGGGTGGTGGCTTCGTCCGAAGCGTAGGCGTACATGTCTTCAGCGTCGGCCAAGGTCACGGGGCGTAAGATTAACCGTTCGGTTTCCATGCGTTGGTGTTCGGCCAAGGCCAAGTGTTGTTGCATTGCGTCCATAGTACTCATCCTGTCAAAGTTGGCGTTGATTTTAACATGGCTAAGGCGGCCATGTCAGTGACTCAACGCCGTAAACGTACTAGTGGATGGTCGGGTTTGGTAGGGGCTCATAGTTCACCGGCACCCAGACATAGCCCGAGCCTTCGGCGCGGATGCGCCCTAGGCCGGGAAATGGCAAATGGGGCCCGCCGATCCATATTTTTTCCGCCGCCAAGGTGTTTAACAGCGCGAGGCGGGTGGCGCGCGCTTGGGCTGGATCGATGTCAAACCTGAGGGTGACTTCGGGGTTGGGAAACTGAATGGCGTTATTGTGGAGGAGGTCGCCCCATAAAAATAGGCGTTCATTGTTTGAGTTGACGGCATAGACGGTGTGGCCTGGGGTATGGCCCGCGGTGGGCACAATCTGGATGCCACTGATGTGGGTTTGTGTCGGGCCAAAGGTTTGCAGGCGTTGGCGTCTGATGTAAGGGGCTAAGGCTTCTTGCGCCATTTTGATTGAGGGTTGAGCGGCCACAAGGTCTTCATCATTGGCGTCTTGGCTGAGCCAAAAATCAGCTTCGGCCTCGGCCAGATACACGGTGGCGTTAGGGAAGAGGCGACGGCCCTGTTGACTGATGCCGCACACGTGATCGCCATGTAGGTGGGTGATGAGGATGGTGTCGATCTGGCGGGGTTGATAGCCTGCTGCGCGTAGGTTTTGAATCAGGCTACCAGCGTTGTCGCCGTGGCATTGGCTCGCGCCCGCATCCACCAAGACCAAGTTCGTGCGGGTCTTAACCAGATAGGCGGTGATGGTCATGTCGATGCTGCTGGGGTTGGGCACAAAGTCGTCGCTGAGTATCTGTTCGGCAACGGCTTGGTCAATGCCGGTAAACACGTTTGTGGCTGCCGGCGCATGGCCATCATAGAGCGCGGTGACTTCAATGTCACCGATCATTAGGCGTTGGTAACCGGGGACTTGTGCTTTGGGTTTTGGGTTAGGGGTGGCGTGGGTGATTGAGCTAAGGCAGAGTAGGCTGAGTAGAAGGCTACCCGTAAGCGTGGACTTCAAATAGGTTAACATGAGGTCGTCTCCTTTATGGTGCTGCTTTGGTCACGATTTCAGGCTGCATCATGAAGGAAGGGGCTGTCAAGAAGTTAAATGAAAAAGGCATAAAAATGCCCCGCCTAAGCGGGGCACTAGTTCATGCGCATTGAGCCGGGCCAAAAGGCTTATTCGTGGCTGAGCTCCATCAAAGACGCATTGCCGCCAATGGCGGTGAGGTTGATCGAGCGAGTGCGCTCGGTGATGAAGCGCAGGCAGTAGGTGCTTTCGCCAACGGTGCTGAGGCCGTTAAAGTCGGTTTCGGCCACCAGCTGGGTGAGGGCACCGTCCTGTTGGGCCAACTGATTCAGCCAGTCGTGGGCGCCGGCGCTGCTGCCGGCATAGGCAAAGCCTGCCAATAAGGGGTGGGTGATCAGCTGGTTTAGGTCGGCGATCTGGGCCACTTGCACCACGCCGCGGGCGCAGCCGGCCTGTACCAAGGCCTGTTCCATGGCGTTGGCGCCTGGGGTTTGGCCTTCTGGTAACGCCAGCACCACGGTGTTGCCGGCCAGTAGGGCGGCGCTGAGCGCGGCCACGGTGGCGCTTAACGGGGCGTCGGCGTCGGCGTGGACGATGAATACGCCGCGGCCGCTACAGTACAGCTCATTCGATTCGCCGGTGGGGCCAGGCATGACCTGTACTTTGGCGATGTGTTCGGCCGCACACTGGCGTTGGAAGGCAATCATGTGCTGTGCCGCGGTGTCGTTCAGGTTTTGGGCCCAGCGGGCCACAATGGCGTCGCGTTGGGCGAAGCCTAAGGCATTCCACGCTTCCCACAGTTGTAGGGCATGGTTGATGACGTGTGTTTGATTCATGATCTGTCCTTTGTCCTGGGTGGCCAATTAAGCCACGACTTCGTGGGTAAAGCGCAACAAGTAACGTGGGCCGCCGGCTTTGGGGCCGGTGCCGGATAGGCCTTGGCCACCGAAGGGCTGTACGCCCACGACGGCGCCGACCTGGTCGCGGTTAATGTAGCTATTGCCCACGCGGGCACGTGCATCAACGTGCTGGTAAGTGTGTTCGTTGCGGCTGTGGACGCCTAGGGTGAGGCCATAACCGGTTTGGTTAATGGCGTCGATTACTTTGTCCAAATCGGCCGCACGGTAGCGAATGATGTGTAAGATCGGGCCAAACTGTTCTTCGCTTAGCTCATTCATGTGCTTGATCTCAAACGCGGTCGGGGCCACAAAGGTGCCTTGCTGACAGGCCTCTGGCAGCTTGGTTTGGGCGATCAGCTGGGCCGACTGGCTCATGCTGGCAATGTGGGCCTGCAGCTTGTCTTGCGCGGTTTTGTCGATGACGGGGCCGACGTCGGTGCTGTGGTCTACCGGATTGCCCACTTTAAGCTCGGCCATCGAGCCTTTGATGAGGGTGATCATGCGTTCGGCCACGTCTTCTTGCACGTACAGTACGCGCAGGGCCGAACAGCGTTGGCCGGCCGAGGCGAACGATGAGCGCACCACGTCGCGGACCACTTGCTCTGGCAAGGCCGTGCTGTCGACGATCATGGCGTTTTGGCCACCGGTTTCAGCGACTAAGGGGCGCACCACGTCGGTGTTCGATGCCGCTAGGGCACGGTTAATGTGCTGAGCGGTTTGGGTCGAGCCAGTAAACACCACGCCGGCAATGTCGGCGTTGTGGGTCAGCACTGAGCCCACTTCTTTACCCGTGCCCAAGACCAAGTGCACGGCGTCGGTGGGCACGCCGGCTTCATGCAGCAAGCCAATGGCGCGGTGGGCAATCAGCGAGGTTTGCTCGGCGGGCTTGGCCACCACGGTATTGCCAGCGGCCAATGCGGCGGTGATTTGGCCGAGGAAAATGGCTAAGGGGAAGTTCCAAGGGCTAATGCACACCATCACGCCGCGGCCTTCGCGGCGTTTTTGCACGCTTTGGCCCTGATGGTCTACCACGGCGTAGGGCTGGCTGAAATGGTCGCTGGCCTGTTGGGCGTAGTAACGGCAAAAATCGATGGCTTCGCGGATTTCATCAATACAGTCTTGCACGGTTTTGCCTGCTTCGCGGTGGCACAAGGCGATGAATTCGGCGTAATGGGTTTCGATCAGGTCGGCAAAGCGCAAAATCGCTTCGGCGCGGGTGCTGGCCGGCGTGTCGCGCCAGCTAGGGAAGGCGGCCTTGGCGGCGGCAATGGCGGCCTGAGCGTCTTCGGCCTGGGCGAAGATCACTTGGCCAATGGCTTCTTGATGGTTGTACGGCGTGGTCACCGGCTGGGCTTCACCCGTGCCGGCTTGGCCGCTGATGAGCGAGCTGGCCTGCCATTGGTGGCTTAAGAACGGCGCTAAGGCTGCGCCCATCGGCGCCCAGCTTGATTCAATGTCGATGTTGACGCTGAGCGAGTTTTTGCGCTTGGCCCCAAAAATAGCGGGCGGTAACGCAATGCGGGCATTGTGGAGGGTGGGGTGGCCCAATAGGGTTTGAACCGGATGCTCAGACAGCTCGGCCACGGGAATGTCGTGGTTGCCTAATTGGTGCACAAACGAGCTGTTGGCGCCGTTTTCCAGCAGGCGCCGCACCAGGTAGGGCAGCAAGTCTTTGTGGCTGCCAACGGGGGCGTAAATGCGTACCGGACGGCCGTGCTGGGCCATCGCGTGCAGGTGCAGCGCCGCGCCCATGCCGTGTAAGCGTTGGAATTCAAAGTCTTGGTGGCTGGCCATCTCGGCGATGGCGGAAATGGTTTGGGCGTTGTGGCCGGCAAACTGTGGGTACAACAGGCCGCGAACGGGCTCAGACAGCAAGAAGCGGGCGCAGGCTAGGTAGCTGACGTCGGTGGCTTCTTTGCGGGTGAATACAGGGTAGCTAGGCAGACCGCGCTGTTGGCTGATCTTGATCTCGGTGTCCCAGTAGGCGCCCTTCACCAAGCGTAGCGGAATCACGTCGCCTTGCTCGGCGGCCAAAGCCGCCAGCCAGGTTAACACCGGCAGCGCGCGTTTGGAGTAGGCTTGAATCACCAGGCCAAACTTGCCCCAGCCTTGTACGGCAGGCTCGCGGTACAGCTTTTCAAACAGTTGTAAAGACAGCTCTAGGCGATCGGCCTCTTCGGCGTCAATGGTGATGCCCACGTCGACGGTACGCGCCTGTTTCAATAGGGTCAGGACGGTGTCGAACAGCTCGTCCAAGACGCGGTCGGTGTTGGCCACTTCATAACGCGGGTGCAGCGCCGACAGCTTAATTGACACGGTGGGCGTGGGTGAGGCGGCAGGGTTACCGACAATGTCTTGGCCCACGGTTTGAATGGCCTGACGGTAGTCGTTATAGTATTTTTGTGCGTCGGCGGCGGTTAAGGCGGCTTCGCCGAGCATGTCGAACGAGTAGGTGCAGTTTTTGGCGCGGTTAGGGCGGCCTTTTTTCAAAGCCTCTTCCATGGTGCGGCCCAAAACAAACTGGTGGCCCATGATTTTCATCGCTTGCAGCATGGCGTGGCGGATCACCGGTTCGGTCAGTTTGGTGGTGAGCTTGGCCAAGGCCGAAGCCGGTTGTTGCTCTTCATCGCTGAGTTTTAATACCTTGCCGGTTAAGGCTAAGCCCCAAGACGCAGTGTTCACTAAGGTCGATTTAGACTGCTTTAAGTGCGCCTGCCAGTCGGCCACGCTCAGCTTGTCGTAAATTAAGGCGTCGGCGGTGGCCACATCGGGAATGCGCAGCAGCGCTTCGGCCACGCACATCAGCAACACGCCTTCGCGGGTGTCGAGGCTGTATTCCAACAACAGCGCATCAATCAGCTGGATGGCGTTTTTGTCGGCACGGGTGGTTTCGATGAGGGCGCGGGTGCGCTGGGTGATTTTGGTCAGCTCGGCGTCCGAGGGCGTGGCCAAAGGCAATAATTCGGTTAACCAGCTGTCTTCATCTACGCAGTAAAGCGGTGAGATGTTGTCCCATAGGGCCGACAACGGTTGTTTAAGAAAATCAGGGCGTAACACATCAATCGCATGAAACATATGACATCCTTTGAGACAGGCTTAATGATTAAGCATTAGTTATACAGGCACGAAGGCCAATCAAAGTAGTTTATGGCTCTGCTTCCACATCAGTCTTGCCAAAAACCCCGAAAGATTTGTCGAAAAGTACGAAGTGGTGGTTGTGTTGGGCTTATTTTAAGTATTTTGAGGGTGAAACCCCATAGTGCTTTGAAAATGCGTGGGTAAAAGCACTTTGGTTGGCAAAGCCGGCCATGTGGGCCACTTCACTGAGGCTACGCTGGCCGGTTTCGATCAGGCTTAAGGCTTTGGTTAAACGTTTTCTTAACACGTACTGGTAGGGCGTGACGCCGGTTTGCTGTTTGAACAGGGCGTGGAACTGGCTTTCGCCTAAGAAGACTCGGCCCGCCAGCTGTGCCACGCTGATCTTGCGCTCTAAGTGGGCGTCGATGTAGGCATCAATGATGTCCATGTTTAAACGGCTCAGCGGTCGCTCTGGGCCTTCATCGGGTAAATGATGGCGCAGCATACAGATCAGGGTGTCGGTACAGGCTTGATTGAGCAAAGGGTCGTTTGGATACAGGGCAATTTGGTTGGCCAACAGCTGGGTCAGTTGCTGGCTGCTGTGATTGAGCTGGAAAAAGGGGTTTTGCTCAAATAAATTAGACACTTGATTCAGGGTTTGCTGGCCGAGCGATTCGCTGAGCTGGACGTTTAGAATCAGCATTTGGTTTTGCCCGATGCCTAAAAATTCATGTTCGGCTTCTGAATACACCAAACACCCTTGTGCCGGCCCGATGAGGCGTTGCTTGCCGGTGACGTCAAAGCGCGATTGCCCAGAAATGCCAATAACCACCTGATGATACTCATGGTGGTGATGGTGGGCGTCATCAGGCAAGGTGATTAACGCCGATGGTTTCACGGGGCTGGTCATTTGCTCGGGCATCAATTCGGGTTGTTTTTCAATGTTTTGGTTCGGAATCAAACGCTTAACTAAGGCTTATTATCCAATGATTAGCAAAAAAAAACCATCCCTATTTAAATGGACGGTTAAAAACGCACCACACCGGCGCCAACGAGTGACGTTTGGCCGGTGTGGTCAGTGCGAATGGGCGCTTAGTTAGGCGTGTAGTAAGTCGCCGCACCTGGGCCTACGGGCAGGCCCAGGAGGAAGACCCAAATGTAGAACAACAGGCTCCAACCCACTAAGAACGTGATCGAATACGGCAGCATGGTGGCAATCAGCGTGCCCAAGCCGAGGTTCTTTTGGTAGCGAATCGCCACGGCCATGATCATGCCAAAATAGCTCATCATTGGCGTGATGATGTTGGTGACCGAGTCGCCAATCCGATAGGCCGCCTGAATCACTTCCGGTGCATAGCCCACCAGCATCAGCATCGGCACAAAAATAGGCGCGGTAATGGCCCACTGCGCCGACGCCGAGCCCAACATCAGGTTGATGATGGCGCAGATGACGATGAAGGCAAAGAACAAGAAGGGACCGGTCAGGCCGATGTTTTGCAAGAATTCTGCCCCACCCACGGCAAAGACTTGGCCAAAGTTGGTCCAGTCGAAGAAGGCCACAAACTGTGCCGCAAAAAACACCAACACGATGTAGGTGCCCATGGTGCTCATGGTGCTGGACATGGCTTGAATGACTTCGGTGTCGCGACGCATGGTGCCCACGGTGCGGCCATACACATAGCCGGGTACCGCAAAGAACACGAAAATCAGCGCCACAATGCCTCTTAGAAAGGGCGAGCCGGTGATGGTGCCGGTTTCTGGGTGACGCAAAATGCCGTTTTCGGGCACGATGGTTAACGCGAAGATGGCGATGACGGCCAGCGCGGCTAGGCCGGCATTGCGTAGGCCACGGCTTTCCAGTGGGGTGAGCTTTTCCATATTGGTGCTCAGCGGTTCGCTGGCGTCGTCGCTGTTGTAGGTGCCCAGCTTAGGCTCCACAACTTTTTCAGTAATAAAGGCGCCCAAACCGGTGATCAAAAAGGTCGATGCGGCCATGAAATACCAGTTGACCTCAGGGCCAACCATATAAGTAGGGTCTAGCATTTGCGCTGCGGCTTCGGTAATGCCGGACAGCAAGGGGTCGACCGTGCCCAATAACAGGTTGGCGCTGTAGCCGCCAGAAACGCCGGCAAACGCCGCGGCAAGGCCGGCTAAGGGGTGGCGGCCTAGGGAATGGAACAGCATGGCGGCCAGGGGGATCAGCATCACATAGCCTAACTCAGCGGCGGTATTGGACATAATGCCGGCAAACACCACCACTAGGGTGACCATGCGCTTAGAGGCGCCCATCACGAGACGACGCATGGCCGCCGACAGTAGGCCAGAATGCTCGGCCAGGGAAACGCCCATAAGGGCCACCAAAACCGTGCCTAAGGGGGCAAAGCTGGTAAAGTTTTTGACCATTTCGGTCAAAATGCGCTGCAGGCCTTCGGCGTTGAACAGGCTGACCACGTGAATCATGCCATCGGCGGCGCGACCAGAGGCGCCTTCGGGACGGGGGTCAACCACGGACAGGCCAAAATAACCGGCCACGCCGGAAGCCAACACGATGACCACGCAAAATAAAGCAAATAAGGTGACTGGATGGGGCAGAAGGTTGCCGAGCCATTCAACGGTGTCTAAAAAACGATTAAAGATACTTTTACGAGCGCCCGCGTTTGCGGGCGGGGTCGGGACAGGTTTTTGCGTCATATTTAAGCCTTTGTATGATGAAAACAGTGAACACGCCCATGTCATTATTATGGTTATGGGCTAGCCGGCGAATGGTAGGGAAACCCCCATGCCTTGGCAATAAGGCTTGTCTAAAAGGGCAGATTAATGCTGGGCGTGGTGGCGACCCGGGCGGCAATTGAACAGGGTTTGAGGCCATTGGACAAAGTGTTCGTTGTTTAAATTAATGATTTATTCATTATGGATATAGCGTATCTTATGGACATAAAATAGCCAAAATAGAGAATTGGCATGTCAGGCTGTTGGCGCATTTGGCGCCAGATTCGGCCAAACGGCATAAAAAAAGTGCTTCAAAACCCTAACTGCTGGTTTCGAAGCACTGGGGTAAGTCGTTTCGCCTGTAATGAAGGGCATTTTGTCTGGTGCTGGGCATGATTAGAGCCGTTAAGTACCTATTGAATAATCCATTAGCATAAAATATAACGGCAAACCAAGGTTTATGCAACACTTTTTTATGCCATTTAAGTTTTGTGTTTCATAAACCAAACGGGGGCAAGCCCTAAACACCGATACCAGGAAGGTTATGGCTGGTGTCAGACGCCGTGGCTGAGGCGGCAGTGGGCGAAAAAAAACCTTGCCGAGGCAAGGTTGGGTGTGGCTGTCTGTTACTTAGGGGCGGTATTTTGGCAGGGTGCCGTGTGGCAGCAGCTGCCATACTTGGCCTTGTTGCTTCATTTTGCCGGCCACTTCGCCAGCCTTGTCGCCATAGCCCCAGAAGAAGTCGACGCGGATGCCGCCTAAAATCGCTGAGCCAGTGTCTTGCGCCATAATAAGGCGATTGAGTGGCTGATAGGTCACGGGGTAGGTGGTCGATAGGAAAATCGGCGCGCCCAGTTCAATGTGGTGACGGTCTACCGCGCCCGAGTATTCATCCGTCAGCGGCACGCCTAGGGCACCGATGGGGCCGGCGTTGCCGGCTTCGGGCAAGACCCTAAAGAACACAAAGCTGGGGTTGTGGCTCAACACTTCATTGAGGCGAGTCGGGTTTTGCTGTACCCACGCTTTAATGCCTTGCATTGAGGTTTGGGCTAAAGGCAGCTCGCCGCGGTCGGCCAAGTAGCGGCCAATCGATTTATACGGGTGTTCGTTTTTATCGGCATAGCTGAGGCGCACAAACTTACCATCCGGCGTTTGCATGCGGCCAGAGCCTTGAACCTGTAAGAAAAACAGCTCTACGGCATCGTTCGCATAGCCCAAGATGGGGGCGCGATTGTTCAAAATGCCGGTATTGATTTGGCCACGGGTGTAGTAAGGCACGAAACGGTTGCCTTCAAAGCGGCCTTTTAAGGCCTTAGAGCGTTCGGTAATGGGAAATTCGGCCAGGTTGGCCTGGTATTCGCCGCCGGCCACGATTTGGCCCCGGTTGTCGCTGACTTTACGGATGCCGACCTGGCCTTGGCCCCGCGCCGAAGCCGGTAGGTCTACCGTCACCATGTCATTGGGCACGCCATAAATCGGGAACTTGGCCGTCATCGACGGATTCACCGCACCGTGTAGCACCGGTTCGTAATAGCCAGTGACGGTGCCTTTGTCTTGCTCTTTATCAATGACCTTCCACGCCACAAAATACTGTTCAAAGAACTGTTTCACCAGCGCCTGATTAGTGGGGTCGATTTGGTTGGCGACCTGACAGGTATACGCCCAGTTAGGCTGGTTTTTCAGGCTTTCACAGCTGCGTTTAAATGATTCCAAGCTTTTACTGAAATTTTGCTGTGCCCAGTTGGGCAACTGCGCGTGGGCGGCAGGCACGTATTTAACCGAGGTTCTTGGGTCGGTGACGGCAGGCGGCAGCTGTTGGGCAGGCGGTGGGGGTGGGAGGGTGCTGCTTTTAGGCGGCGTGGTGGGGGTGGTCGGTAATTTAACCGCACAGCTGGTTAAAAACGCGATCATACAGGCGGATAAAAGCAGTTTTTTCATGGGAGGCGTTTGGTCTTTCGTCTGGTTAAAAGGCAGGCAAGGCCACTGAGTTTAAGGTGTTCGAAGCGTTCAATCGAGGGATGATGAATCTGACCCCGTACGGTCCGATTAGTTTAGCAAAGACCATGAGATTATGGGATAAGATCCGTATGTCTGTAGGGTAATTTATTTAAGTCTTTGAGTTAATGGTGGTTTATTTTTAAATGGCGCGATTAAAAAAACCGAAGCTTTTAGGCTAAGTCTTTGTTTGTCATCATATTGTCAATTAGGGTGTCTATACTGAACGGCATAGACAACAGCGCATGACATTGATTATTTGGCACACACTTAGAGGGCAAAGTGATGAACTTAGCGATTTTTGACTTAGACCACACCTTATTGCTGGGCGACTGCGACATGGCCTGGGCGCGTTTCTTGGTCGAGCAGGGGTTGTATGGTCCAGAACATTATCAAAAACGGCTGGCGTATTATCAAGATTACCAGAAAGGGTGCTTGAACATGCCAGAATATTTGGCCTTTCAATTGGCCACGCTGGCGGCATTTAGCCCAGAAACCTTGGCCAACCTACATGAAGCTTATATGACGGCGGAAATTTTGCCGATGATTTGCCCCACTGCATTATCGCTGGTGGCATTGCACCAAAGGGCGCAAGATGTGGTGATGGTGATCACCGCCACCAACACGTTCTTGGCCTGGCCCATCGTGGCCCATTTTGGCATCGACCACTTAATCGGCGTCGACGCCGAACAGGATGCCCAAGGCTATTATACCGGTCGTTACGTGGGCGAGCCCAGCTTTAGCTTGGGGAAGGTGAAGCGATTAAAGGCCTGGCTGGCCGAGCGGGGGCAGTCGTTACAAGACTTTGAGCGGGTGTATTTTTACAGCGATTCACACAATGATTTGCCCTTGTTGCAGCAGGTGACCCATCCCGTTGTCGTCAACCCCGACGCGCGCCTACAGAAAGTGGCCCAGCAGCAAGGCTGGCCTATTTTTAGTTTTGGCCATCGCCAAACGCAGGCATCGGCCTGCCGGTGAGTGCTTGGCCCAGCTTAAGGAGCAGGACATGAAACCGATTTGGACTTTACCGACCCTGGTCGCACATCGTGGGGGCGGCCAGCTGGCACCAGAGAACACGCTGGCGGGGATGCAAGCCGCGGTAGACCATGGCTTTAACGCCGTCGAATTCGACGTTAAGCTGTCGCGCGATACGGTGCCGTTTTTATTGCATGATGATGATTTGGCCCGCACCACCAATGGCGATGGTCTGGCCAAAGGCCTGAACTGGCCCGATTTAAGTCGCTTAGATGCGGGCAGCTGGTTTGCCGCCGACTTTGCCAGCGAGCGGGTGCCGAGCCTAGATGAGGTGGTGGCCTTTTGCTTGGCGCATGCCCTACAGATGAACATCGAACTCAAGCCTTGCTTGGGTGAAGAGCGCGCGACCGGGCGCGCCGTGGCCAAGAAGGTGGGCGCTCACTGGCACACGCCGGCGCTCAGAGGGCAGCCGTTGCCGCTGCTGTCGTCGTTTTCGGTGGTGGCCTTACAGGCAGCGCAAGAAGCCGCCCCTGAAGTGCCACGCGGCCTACTGATCGAAACCTGGCCCGACGACGTGTTGGCGTTGCTGCACGAGTTGGGCTGTGTGTCGTTACATGCCGAAGCGTCGCTGTGGACGCGCGCGCGCATTAAGGCCGTGCGCGATGCCGGCTTTAAGGTGTTGGCTTGGACGGTAAATGACGTGGCCCAAGCGCAGCAGTTGCTGGCTTGGGGCGCTCATGCGGTGGTGACGGACGCGCTCGATCAGCGCCGCGCCATGCTGGGCCAGTTGGCTTCAGCCTCAGTTGGATAGGGTGGCCAGACGCGTCGCAAAGGCCAAGAACAGCACGCCCACGGCGCTGTTGCCGAGCTTGGCCAAGATTTTACGGTGGCTGAAAAATTTGGCCAACAGCGCGCCGGCAAAAATCAGCGTGGTCAAATACACAAAGCTGACGATTTCTAAAATGGCCGCCAAGATCAAGAACGACACGCTGGTGTGGGCGTAGTTAAAATCAATGAACTGTACAAAAAACGACACATAAAACAGAATCGCCTTCGGGTTGGTCAGGCTCAGCGTCAATGATTTACGCATGATGCTGTGGCCAGATTCGATCACCGGCGCCGCTGCCTGCTGTGGCTTAAATAAGCTGGCGTATAAAATCTTGAGGCCCAAGAACAGCAAGTACAAGGCCCCTAAGAATTTAATGAGGGTGAAGAATAGGGGCGAGGTACGGATCAGCGAAGCGATGCCAATGTAGGCGCAAAAGATTAAAATGGCGTCGCCAATGAACACGCCCAGAGCCGCCGTGTAGCCAGCCTTAACGCCGTGGCTGACTCCTGTTTTAAGGACGTAAATAGAGTTAGGGCCGGGTAAAATAATGATGAAAATCACCCCGACCAAATAAGTCCATAAATTGACGACGCCGAATTCTGCTAACACGTTTGCTTATCCTAGGTTTCGATGTCGCCATCGCCGCCGCTTGGGCGGTGTTTAATAAAGGTTTTTTACAGCCAAATCGTATTCTAACGCTTTGCTTAAGGGCGAAGCAATGCCTGTGGCCCCGCAAAATGACGCTGTGCCGGTGCGGTTAAAGCGCAATACATAATGCGGCTGATCATGTGTTGCTGGCTGGGGGCGTGGTCAATGGCGATGATGGCACGCTGGGTGACACTTTAGGATTTAAATAGATTAATAAATCAGTTTGTTAGCGTCTGTTTCGATTGTGGGCGCATGGGGCTTGACTGAAGCAGGGGGACATTAAAAAAAGCGGTTTGCTTAGGCAAGCCGCTTTTTTTATTTTTAAAAGGCCCGCTTGGTTGGGCTGTCGTAAATAGGCTACAGAAAAAATAGGGGCGAAAAGGTTGATGAATGGGGCCTGGTGCATCGCATTCCATCGTTTTATTGGGCTTTCATTTTTTTTAAGCTCGAGCGTGAACGCCACCCTAAATTTAAAGTGATTGCCCTAGGGCTTTTTTCTTGATAGCTTGTTCATAACGATACGTTTTGTATCGTTATAGGAGATTTATATTAAAATAAAAGATTAGAGGAGCAGGCCATGTTGGGATTATTCGGTATCTTGCTGTCACTGGGGCTGTTGATGTACTTAGCGTACAAGGGCCATAGCGTCATTGTGTTGGCACCCTTACTGGCCATGGTGGCGGTTGTGGTGAGCGGCGAAGGCAACATGATGTTGGGCGTGTACACGCAGATTTTTATGGAAGGCTTAGGGGGCTATGCCATCAAATATTTCCCCTTATTTTTATTGGGCGCTATTTTTGGCAAGTTGATGGACGATTCGGGCGCCGCCCGCAGCATTGCGTATTGGCTGGTGAACCGCTTAGGCCCAAAGCAAGGGTTGTTGTCTATTGTTTTGGCGTGTGGCATTTTGACCTATGGCGGCGTGTCTTTGTTTGTCGTGGGGTTTGCTGTTTTCCCCATCGCAGCGGCCATGTTTAGAGAGGCAGGCATTCCTAAACGGTTGATTCCCGGTGTGATTGTTTTGGGCGCTTTAACCTTTACCATGACGGCCTTACCTGGAACGCCCGCCATTCAAAATGCGATTCCCATGCCCTTTTTTAAAACCGATGCGTTTGCGGCGCCTGGCTTGGGGGTGATTGCGGGCGTGGTGATGTTTGTGGGCGGGATGCTGTGGTTTCGTTATCGCCTCAAACAGGCTTCTTTGGCTGGTGAAGGCTATGGTCAGCATGAACAGGAAGTCGTTCAAACACAACGCCAGCACAATGATCCACCGATTGCCTTGGCCTTACTGCCCATCGTATTGGTCATCATTGGCAACTTTATGTTAACGAAATGGGTGATTCCGAGCATGGATACGGCTTATCTGGCCGAAACCAAATTTGGCAACAGTAGCTTGAGTGCGGTGATTGGCCTTTGGGCGATTATTGTGGCGTTGTTATTGGCCTGTGTGGTGTTGATTGCCACCAACTGGCGGCGCTGGCGTAACTTGAAAGAAACCATTAACCAAGGGGCGTTGGGTTCGTTATTGCCTATTTTCAACACCGCTTCTGAAGTGGGCTATGGCTCTGTGATTGCTTCTTTAGCGGGCTTCAGCATGATGCAAACTTTTTTAGTGGGGTTGTCACCCGGTAACCCACTAATTTCTGAGGCCATTGTGGTCAATGTGTTGGCCGGTATTACCGGGTCGGCATCTGGTGGTTTAAGCATTGCTTTGAACACCATGGGCGAGACCTACTTGGCCTTGGGCAGCCAATTCAATATTTCACCAGAGTTAATGCACCGAGTGGCCTCCTTGGCTTCCGGTGGCCTCGATTCGCTGCCGCACAATGGTGCGGTGATCAGTATTCTCGCGATTTGTGGCTTGACGCACAAAACGTCTTATTTAGACATATTTGTGGTGGCTGTGCTGGTGCCCTTAGTGGCGTTGGTGGCGGTGATTGGCTTAGGTACCGCGTTTGGCTCTTTTTAATCGTAACGATAAGGATGCATTATGTCTCATCAAATTATTATGCCCAGATTCATGCAGGTAGGCCGCGCCGCGAGTGCCCAGTTACCGCAAATCCTCAATTTGCTTGGCTGTCGCAAGCCGCTGCTGGTGACTGACAGCACCATGGTGGCGCTGGGCTATGCGGCCCAAATTGACGCCATTTTGGCGGCGGCCGGCATACGCTGTACGGTGTTTTCTGACACCATGCCTGAGCCCACAGCGGCGTCCATTCGTGCCGGAGTGGCGGCGGTTACGGCCGGCGATTTTGATGTTGTGGTGGCGTTAGGGGGCGGTAGCCCCATCGACAGCGCGAAGGCGATTGCGATTTTAGGTCGCTTTGGTGGCGACATTCGGGATTATAAGTTTCCCAGACAGGTGAATGAACAAGGCTTGCCGATTGTGGCCATTCCCACCACGGCAGGCACCGGTTCGGAGTGCACTCGATTCACCATCATTACCGATGAAGACAGCCAGGAGAAAATGCTGTGTGTGGGCACGGGCTTTATGCCGGTGGCCGCCATTGTTGACTATGGCTTGACCCTGAGCGTGCCCGCGCGCACGACAGCCGACACCGGCATTGACGCTTTAACGCATGCCATTGAAGCCTATGTTAGCCGTAAGGCCAACCTGTTTAGCGACCAGCAGGCTTTGGCTGCCATGCGGTTGATTGGGCCAAACTTGGCCCGCGCCTATCATGATGGCAGCGATGAGGCGGCTCGCGAAGCCATGATGTTGGGTTCAACCTTAGCGGGCTTGGCATTTTCCAATGCTTCGGTGGCGTTGGTGCATGGCATGAGCCGACCCATCGGGGCATTTTTCCATGTGCCTCATGGCCTGTCTAATGCCATGTTGTTGCCTAGCGTGACGGCTTATTCATTAAGTGCTGCGCCAGAGCGATACGCACAGTGTGCGAAAGCCATGGGGGTGGCGTCGGTAGATGAGGATGTGGCGAGCGCCAATCAAAAACTCTTAGAGGCCTTAAGGCAGTTGAATCAGGCATTAAAAGTGCCCACTCTAGCGGATTTTGGCGTCAGTCAAGCCGAGTTCGATCAGGTGGTGACCATCATGGCAGAGCAGGCGCTGGCGTCTGGCTCTCCAGCAAATAATCCGCGGGTGCCAACGGTTTCAGAACTGGTGGCGATGTATCAGGCATTATGGCCGCAAACCGTTGCGGTATAAATAACACATAAAGGAGTTAAATATGGAGACCATCGGTCACTTTATCAATGGACAGCAGGTCGCAGACACAGGGCGTTCTCAAGCGGTTTATAACCCCGCCACGGGAACCGTGAGCAAACAGGTGGCTTTGGCCAGCGCGAAGACCGTGGCAGAAGCCGTGGCGGCCGCAGAGGCTGCTTTCCCCGCATGGCGTCATACCCCGGTATTACGTCGGGCACGGATTATGTTCCGTTTTAAAGAGTTACTTGAACAGCACAGTGATGAGATTTGTGCTTTGATTGGGGCTGAGCATGGCAAAATTTTACACGATGCAGCGGGCGAATTGACTCGGGGCATTGAGAACGTTGAATATGCGTGCGGAGCCCCTGAATTTCTAAAGGGTGAATACAGCAAAAACGTGGGGCCAAATATTGACTCATGGAGCGAGTTTCAACCCTTAGGCGTGGTGGCGGGGATCACACCGTTTAACTTTCCGGCCATGGTGCCGTTGTGGATGTACCCTATGGCGATCGTGTGTGGTAATTGCTTTGTGCTGAAACCCTCAGAGCGTGACCCCAGCGCGACTTTATTTATTGCGTCGCTGTTGCATCAGGCTGGCTTGCCTGATGGGGTCATTAACGTCGTCAATGGCGACAAAGAAGCGGTTGATGCTTTATTACATGACCCACGGGTACAAGCGGTCAGCTTTGTGGGGTCGACCCCGGTGGCAGAGTACATTTACACGACAGCCAGTGCCAATGGCAAGCGCTGTCAGGCATTGGGCGGCGCCAAGAATCACGCCATTGTCATGCCTGATGCTGATTTAGACAATGTGGTGTCTTCTCTCTTGGGGGCGGCATTTGGTTCGTCAGGCGAACGCTGCATGGCACTGTCGGTAGCGGTGACGGTTGGGGATGAGGTGGCTGACGCATTGGTGGCTAAAATGACCACGGCCATGCACGACCTAAAGGTGGGCGAGTATCGTGATCAAACCAATGACTTTGGTCCCGTGATCACCCGTGCCCACCAGCAAAAAATTGAGGCCCATATTGCCAGCGCTGAATCCCAGGGGGCGGTCGTGGTGGTGGATGGACGAGGGCTTCAACCGCAAGGGTATGAGGATGGTTTTTTTGTGGCGGGTACTTTAATTGATCATGTGGGCGTGGACATGGACAGCTATCGCGCCGAGATTTTTGGCCCCGTCCTGCAAATCGTGCGGGTTGACAGCATGGAAGCGGCGATGGCCATCATCAATGCGCATGAATATGGTAACGGGACCTGTATCTATACGCGTGACGGGGAAGCCGCTCGTTATTTTAGTGATCACATTCAAGCCGGGATGGTTGGGATTAACGTCCCGCTGCCGGTCCCGGTGGCTTATCATAGCTTTGGCGGCTGGAAGCGCTCATTGTTTGGTGATTTATATGCTTATGGCCCAGATGGCGTCCGTTTTTATACGCGCCGCAAGACCATTACGCAACGGTGGCCGAGTGCCGACTTACGTGAAGGCAGCCAGTTTTCAATGCCTACTTTAAACTGATGCCGTATTAGACAAACCGGGTGGTTACGTTCGTAACCACCCGGTTTTTTATTCGAATAAACGACTGAGGGCCAGTGCCGCCAGTTTTAAATCAGGTTCAAACTGTTTCAGGTCGTCTAAGCTTTTACGGATGGTTGGCGCATGGGTGTACAAACAAGCAATCAAGCGTTGTTTTTGGTCAAAAATGGGCACCGAGCAGGCCACCATGCCTGCGATAAACTCTTCGTTATCCGTGCCCAGCTGAGATTGCCCCACTAGGTTGATTTCTGCCTCTAAGGCCGGCACCGTACTTAAGGTGTTGCGGGTCATGGGGGTGAGGGGCAGATTTTTAAGAATGCGTTGGCGTTTGGCAGTTGGTAGGCTACTGAGCCATAGTTTACCGCTGGCCGTACACCAAATGGGCACGCGAGAACCATGGGGTAAATAAATTTGTAATGGCCAGTTGGTTTGAACCCGATCGGTATACAACATTTCCATGCCATCCAGGATGGAAATGCCACACGTTTCGCCAATTTGTTGGGTCAGCTTAGTCAAGATGGACAAGCGTTCGACTTTGTACTGTCGGTTATGCCATAGGCCCATGGCCATGGCATGGGTTCTGTCGCCCGCCAGAATGCTGCCGTGGACGTCAATTTGAACAAAGCCTTCGCTCTCTAATTGCTGTAATAGGCGGTGAATGCTGGGCTTGGGTATGTCTAATTGAACCGCTAAATCAAATGGAAACAGTGGCCGTTCAGCCTGTGAAATGGCTTCTATGATTTCCAGCACGCGGGTAATAGAAGAGCCTTTGCTGCGTTTAGGGGACACTACACTCATAAGTTCGCCTTTAATAAGCATAAATAACGACGTATCTGGGTTTCAGGATACAGGCGTTTGGGACAAGGCTCAATCTCATGCTGGTTTGGGTCTGCTTGTGATTAAGCCTTGTGGCGATTAAGGTGCAAATACGCCTAATGCGCTTCGTCCCAGTTGGCGCCGATGCCCACGTCGGCCACCAGCGGTATCGACAAGGTGTCGACCTGTTCCATCAATTTTGGCAGCTGAACCTTCACCAGCTCAACCTCATGTTCGGGTACTTGCAGCACCAGTTCGTCATGCACCTGCATGATCAACAGGCTGTCTAGCTTTTCGGCTTCCAGCCAACCCTGCACCGCAATCATCGCTTTTTTAATCAAGTCCGAGGCCGTGCCCTGCATCGGCGCGTTAATCGCGGCGCGTTCGGCGCCGGCGCGCATCATGGCCTTGCTGCTGTGAATGTCGGGTAAATAGAGACGGCGGCCAAAGCGGGTTTCGACATAGCCTTTGTCCATGGCGCTGGCCTTGGTGTCGCTCATGTACGACGCCACGCCAGGGTAGCGGGCAAAGTAGCGCTCGATAAAGTCTTTCGCTTCCATCGGGCTAATTTCTAAAGACTGGGCCAGGCCGTATTGGCCCATGCCGTAGATCAAACCAAAGTTAATGGTCTTGGCGTAGCGACGCTGCTCTGAGGTCACCTGATCTTGCGGCACGTTAAAGATTTCGGCGGCGGTGCGGCGGTGAATGTCTTGGCCTTGCTTAAACGCATCGATTAAGGTGGCGTCTTGCGACAGCTCGGCCATGATGCGCAGCTCAATTTGCGAATAGTCGGCTGAGATGATTTGGTGGCCGGCGGGCGCGCAGAAGGCCTTGCGCACGCGGCGGCCTTCTTCGGTGCGCACCGGAATGTTTTGCAGGTTGGGGTCGCGGCTGGCCAAGCGCCCGGTGATGGCCACGGCCTGAGAGTAAGTCGTGTGTACGCGCCCGGTTTGATGGTTGATCAGCGTCGGCAGCTTGTCGGTATAGGTCGACTTAAGCTTGGCCAAACCGCGGTATTCGAGGATGAGCTTGGGCAAGGGGTAGTCGAGCGACAGCTTTTCCAGCACGCTTTCGTTGGTGGAAATGCCGCCTGAGGCGGTTTTCTTCAAGCCTTTGGTGGGGATTTCTAGTTTTTCAAATAAAATTTCTTGCAGCTGCTTGGGCGAGTTCAGGTTAAACGGCTGCCCAGCAATCTCATACGCCTTTTGCTCTAGGTCAATCAGCTTTTGCCCCAGTTCATGGCTTTGGCGTGCCAACACGTCTTTGTCGATGTAGACCCCGTTTTGCTCCATGGTCAGCAACACCTGCGCCAGCGGCAGCTCCATGTCGTGGTAGAGCGATTTTTGCACCTCGTTCATCTGCGCCACTAGGGCATGGTGCAGGCGTAGGGCAAAGTCGGCGTCTTGACAGGCATAGTCCATGGCGTCGTCTAAGGCCACGTCGGCAAAGCTCAGCTGTTTCACCCCTTTGCCACACAGGCTTTCGTAGGTGATGGTGGTGAGGCCGAGGTGGCGCATGGCCAAGTCGTCGAGGTTGTGGGTGAGGTGGCTTTCTACCAGGTACGAGGCCAGCATGGCGTCGCCAACGATGCCGTTGAGCTTGAGGTCGTAATTGGCCAGAACGTGCTGATCGTACTTGAGGTTTTGGCCAATTTTACCCAGCTTGGGGTTCTCTAAATACGGTTTCAGTTTGGCCAGAGTCGAGGCCAGCGGCAGCTGGTCGGGTACGGCGGTCATGCTGTGGCCCAGCGGGATGTACACCGACACGCCTGGGGCGGTGGCGATGCTCATGCCGATCAGCTTGGCTTCTTGGGTATTTAAGCTGCTGGTTTCGGTGTCAAAGCCGATTTCGGCGACGTCCTCTAGCTGGCGGCACAGCGCGTCTAGCTGGGCGTCGGTGGTGATGGCAGCATAGTGCTGTTCAACCGGAGCAGGTGGCGTATAGGCGGCCTGTTCGGCATCGGCGCGAGTCACCGCTGCGGCTGCGGATTGGTCGTCGTCGCTGCCAAATAAATCGGCGGTTTGGCTGGCCTGAGCGGCCGGCGTGGCCACTTTTTTCTCGGCTTCTTTGAGCCAGGTGCGAAAGCCAAAGTTTTTGTAGGCTTCTACCAGCTGTGACCACTGCGGTTCGGTGGGGCTGAGGTCATCCCAGCCTTTGGGCAGGGTTTCTTCGAGCGGCACGTCGCATTTAATGGTGATCAGCTCGTATGACAGCGGTAGGTGGGGAATGGCGGCCTGTAGGTGTTCGCCCACTTTGCCTTTAATCTCGGCCGCGTGTTCGATCACGCCGTCCAGCGTATCGTAGGCCTCTAGCCATTTTAAGGCGGTCTTGGGGCCGCATTTGTCCACGCCAGGGACGTTGTCGACCTTGTCGCCAATCAGGGTTAAGTAGTCGATGATGCGGTTGGGTTTCACCCCAAACTTGGCCACCACGCCGTCTTCGTCGAAGGTTTCATTGGTCATGGTGTTCACGATGGTGACGTTGTCGGTAACCAATTGCGCCATGTCTTTGTCGCCGGTCGAAATCACCACCTTAAAGCCCGCTTGGTCAGCCTGGCAGGCCAGCGTGCCAATCACGTCGTCGGCTTCAACGCCCGGCAGTACGATGATGGGCCAGCCCATGCGGGCCACTAATTCATGCACTTTATCGACCTGTAGGCGTAAGTCATCTGGCATAGGTGGACGGTTGGCTTTATACTCGGGGTACATGTCGTTGCGAAACGTCTTGCCTTTGGCATCAAAAATGCAGGCGGCGTAATCGTGCGGCACGTCTTGCTGTAAGCGTCGTAACATGTTCAATACCCCGTATAGCGCCCCCGTGGGCAAACCATCAGGGCTGCGTAAATCAGGCATGGCATGGAAGGCGCGATAAAGGTAAGATGAACCATCCACTAACAGAAGTGTTTTCATAAGTTTAGTCATTTTCGTACGCCTGTTCGCCTAGTCAATACAGCAAACAGACTGTGTTATTCGGGTGTGTAAAATGAGCGTTGTTACCGTTGCTATTAAAGGCCAGCTATGAGTTTATCCAATAAATTACCCAATCCCATGTTGCCTGCAGATCGACTACAAAGTCTTCGTTCGCGCGAATCATGGCATGTGTTGCAAATTATTTCTGAATTTGTGGAGGCAGGCGAAGAGTTACGCGCCATCCAGCCGGCCGTCAGCATTTTTGGCAGTGCCCGTATTGCGCCGGAAGACCCTATGTATCAGCGCACAGAAGCGTTGGCGCGCCTGCTCTCAGACGCAGGCTTTAGCGTCCTCTCTGGCGGTGGGCCAGGCATTATGGAGGCCGCCAATAAAGGCGCTTTTTACGGTAAGAGCCCTTCCGTTGGTTTGAACATTGTACTGCCTCATGAACAAAAGCCCAATGACTATCAGGACCTGTCGGTTAAATTTCAGCACTTTTTCCCGCGCAAGGTGATGTTTGTGAAACACGCCATTGCTTACGTGGTCATGCCCGGTGGCTTTGGCACGTTGGATGAGCTGTTTGAAAGCCTAACCCTGGTGCAAACCGGTAAGGCGCGCCAGATTCCGCTGATTTTATGCGGCAGCGAGTTTTGGGGCGGTTTGGTGACATGGATCCAGGAACAGCTGGCGGGCAAAGGCCTCATCAGTGACACCGACATGGACCTGATTCAAATCATCGACGATCCTGACGAAATTGTGGCGGCCATCTTTGACCACTACGAGCACTGTGGCTTCCATGAGTGCGTGGCCGACGTGGAGCGGATGCTCAGCCTGTAAGTGCCCTGTTTGCTTAGGGATCATAAAAACAGCCACTGACTTTGTCAGTGGCTGTTTTGACGTCTGGCCGCGGCGTTTGTTAGGCCGGTTCAGGCGTGGGGCTGGCTGCTTCCGGGCCTGCTGTCGCGCTGGCGTCGGCCGCCATCTCAATGCTGGTCAAGTCTGCCTCAGCGATGGGGGCCAAAACGGCCGCCGCTTGCGGCAGGTCGGCGGCGTTTTCGGGTGCGGGGGTGAGGCCGTCGTCTGGGAAGGCGGGTTGGGTTAAGGGGGCGGTGAGGCCGCTAAAGCTGGTGCCGTCTAAGCCAACGGCGGCCATGAGGTTTTCAATCACCGGCAGCTGGATGCGGTAGCCAAGGGCGGCATCCAAGGCCTGTTGCGCATAGTTGGCGCCGCTGGGTTGGCCTTTCGCACCGCCACCGTCACTGCCGCCACTGCTGCGGTTAAGGCCATCAATTTGGGCAATGTTGATGCTGTCGATGTGCTCCATCGGCTTCACGATCTCGGCCATGATTTTGGGCAGGTTGACCAATAGAGCCAGCTGAAACTTCAGGGTGGCCTGGGCGCTAGAGAGGGTGTTGAGGGCCTGATTTAGGGCCGCCTGGGCCTCGGCTTCGGCCAGGCCTTTATGCTTGTCGGCATCGGCAAGTTCGGTAATGGCACTGGCTTGCATGGCGGCGGCGGCTTGCTCGGCTTGGGCCTGAACCGTGATGGAAATGGCTTCGGTTTCGGCCACCTGTTCGGCCTGAATCAGCGCCACCTGCTTGATGCGGCTGGCTCGGGCGGTTTCTTCGGTGGTGATGACGGCCTGTTCTGCGTCCACGGCTTTGGCTTTGGCCAAGTCGGCAATGGCCTGGGCCTGCGATTCTTCCTCAGACTTTTTGGCTAGGGCAATGTTTTTCTCCTGCACTGCGATTTGCGTCGCTTGCGCTTGCTTGGTTTGGGCAATCTCCACCGCTTTGTCGGCTTCAACCTGTTGGGTGGCCAAGGTTAGATTGGTGTTGATTTGGGTGGCTTTAATGGCCTGATCGGCCAAAATGATGCTGGTTTCTGATTCGCGGCGCTGCTGCGCTTCGTAGGTGGCCACGGTGGCGGCCTGCTCCGCGGTTTTGTTGTTGATCTCTTGCGCTTGCGCCAAGGACATAAAGGCTTCGGCCTGAGCGATGGTGAGCTTTTCTTGGAGCGCGTCCTTGTTTTTTTCAGAGATGGCCACTTCTGTTTCTTGGATCACCACGTTGCGTTGTTTGCGGCGGTGTTCGGTTTCTTCGGTGAGCTTGGTGAGGCCTTCGGCGTCAAAGGCGTTGTCCGGGTCGAAGAAGTCTTTCGGGGTTTGGTTGAAGTTGGTCAGCGACACGGTTTCCAGCACCAGGCCATTTTTGGTTAAGTCTTCGGCCACCGTGCTTTGGACCTTGCTGACAAATTCGCCGCGGCTGTCTTGTAGTTCTTGCATGGTCATTTCGGCGGCGGTGGAGCGCAAAGAATCCACAAATTTGTCTTCGACCAGGTTTCTGAGCTGTTCAGGGTCTAGGGTTTTTTTGCCTAAGGTTTTCGCTGCGGCGGCAATGCCTTCTGAAGTGGAATTGACCCGCACAAAAAAGGCCGCAATCACATCAATGCGCATGCGGTCCCGGGTAATCAGGCTGTCTTTACGGTTACGGTTAACCTCAAGCTTGAGGGTGTTCATGTTTATGGGCACGACTTCGTGAAAAATGGGCAAGACGATGGCGCCGCCGTCTTGGACCACTTTTTGACCGCCGAGGCCGGTGCGCACAAAGGCCCGTTCGGCCGAGGCCCGACGGTACAGGCGCGCAAAAATGACGGCGATGATGACCAGAGCAACAACGGCTGTGCCAGCAATGATGATGAGGGGATTCGATAACATGGCGTTCCTTAGGAAGGATGAAGCGGGGAGGAGGGGTGAATGACCGTAAACAAGTGGTCGACGCGGGCGTTCACGATGACGACGTCGCCTTTTTTAAAGGTGGTTTGGGGTTGGGCTGCGGTGACGAGAATGTAATGGGTGTGGCCGTGCTCGTCGGTGAGCTTGGCCTCGGCGGCGGTGCTGTGGGTGACCAGATGGCCGACCACGGTGGCGGTTAAGCCAATGAAGCTGGCTTCAGACACCGCGCTGGTGTTGACGTTGGGAAACAGCCGCGCCAGTAGGCGGCCGCTTCGCCTCAGGGTGGTGAGCGCAATCGCCAGCGCGGCCAACGGCGGGGCGTAGGCAGGCACATAGGCACCGATGAGGCTTTGAAGGGCAATGCCGGCGATGGCAAAGGCGGCCAGCGCCACAATCAGCAACACCAACAGCGGCACGCGGCCCAGATGAAACCACGCCAGCATCTTGCCCCACAGGCCTTTGTTTTTGGCGACGTCGATGTGGTTGCTGATCACATTGTCAAACAGGCCCAAGGCATTGACACCGGCGACCATCGACAAGACCTCGACGGCGCCGATGGCCAAAATGAGGTAAATGGCGCCTAGATAGGGGCTGTAGGCGCTTAGGAGGAGCATGTCACGGCGATTTGGGCGTGACTCATGAAAAGGGGGCGGGACATATAGGGCCTACGGGCGTTATGATTTTGTCATTATCCATGAAAATGAGCCGCTTAGGGGATTGTGGCGAAAAAGAATTTGCTGGCGGCGGCGCGGGGGTGGAATTGATTAATGTTGGTTTAAAAGCTGGTTTAGGCCACAAAAAGCAGTAGAATAGACGTTTAAACCCCACCGTATTGACGGTAATAAGCGCTTGGCCTGCGGCTTTGGGGGCTTCTTTTTTTATGGACCCGATGCAATGATTGTGTTTGAAAACGCGCCTTCTTTTTGGTCTCTTTGGACCACCATGCAAGGCTCGATTGTGCCCCGTATTCTCAAACGGGTACTGTGTACTGATGCACTGGCGGTGCTGGTGTGCGTGCTGTACTTAGGCTTAGGCTGGTCGTTCCTGGACATGACCATCACCCCCTTCGCCATTATTGGCCTGGTGGTGGGGATCTTTTTGTCGTTTCGCAACACCGTCAGCTATAACCGCTTTTGGGAAGCGCGGACCCACTGGGGAAGCTGCTTGATTACCTGCCGTTCTTTGGCGCGCCAAGCGGTGGTGTTTGGGGCGAATGAGCCACCCGAGCAAACCCAGCGGCGGCTGTATTTGTTGATGGCGTTTGCCCATGCGCTGCGCCACCAGCTGCGCGACACCGACCCCGGGCCTGATCTGGCGCGGTTTTTAGACCAAGAGACTCTGGCACAGGTGTTGGCCAGCCCCCATCGCCCTAATCAACTGTTGATCCTGATTGGCCAAGCCTTTTACACCCTGCACAGCGAACAAGGTTTGGCCGCGCCGCTGATGGCCAGCACCGAAGGCTTGATCAACGAATTAAGCCACATTTTGGGCAGCTGTGAGCGCATCCGCTCCACCCCGATTCCGTTTGCCTATTTGCTGATGCTGCACCGAAGCGTACACGTGTACTGTTACCTATTGCCGTTTGGGCTGGTGGCCACGGTGGGTTGGATGAGCCCCATCGTGGTGAGCTTTATGGCCTACGCCTTTTTTGGTTTAGACGCCTTGGGCGACGAGATCAGCAACCCCTTTGCCGACAAACCCAATGCCTTGGCCTTGGATTCGATCTGTCGCAACATTGAAATCAGCCTGCTGGCGCAGTTGGGCGAGCCGGTGCCCGAGCCGATTGGCCCCAATGCCAATGGTCAGGTGATGTAGTTTTTTGGGCTGCTTGTGCCAGTCCATTGGCATGAAAAAGACAGGGTCGCCGTGGCGGCCTTTTTTTTGTGTTGTCCTGAGCTTGGCGTTAGGCAGATGGTCACTTCTTCGGTAGAATAAGGCTTTGATTGTCTTTCGTGAAAGCCGTACCATGACCCAAAAACCCACTCATACGCCGATGATTGCGCAGTTTCTCAGCATCAAAGCCGATCATCAAGACAAACTCCTGTTTTATCGGATGGGCGATTTTTATGAGCTGTTTTTTGACGACGCCATCGAAGCGGCCAAGCTGTTAGACATCACCCTCACCGCACGCGGCAACGCCAACGGCGAGCCGATTAAAATGGCGGGCGTGCCCTATCATGCCGCCGAACAGTATTTGGCGCGGCTGGTGAAATTTGGTAAAAGCATTGCCATTTGCGAGCAGGTGGGCGAAGTGGGCGTTGGCAAAGGCCCAGTAGAACGCAAAGTGGTGCGCATCATCACCCCCGGCACGCTGACCGACAGTGCCCTCTTGGAAGACAAAACCACCAACCGCGTGTTGGCCATCTTGCCGCTAAAAAAACAGCTGGGCCTGGCCTGGGCCTCGTTAGAAAGCGGCGAGTTCAAAACCAAAATCATCGCCGCCGACGATCTGGCGCATGAGTTAGAGCGCCTGCATCCGGCCGAAATTTTATGCGCCCATGAAAAGCAGCTGGCCATTGGTGGGGCTTATCAACAGGCCGTCACCAAAATCAATCCATGGCAGTTTGACGTTGATTCGGCCATGAATCTGCTCACCCGCCATTTTGGCAGCCAAGACCTATTGGGCTTTGGGCTGAACCCAGAAGACCACGGCGTGGCCATTGGCGCCGCCGGTGCCTTGCTCAACTACATTCAGCTGACCCAATCGCACATACCGCCACACCTTGAGGCCTTGGTATTGGAAAGCGACGCCGATTTTATCCAGCTGGATGCCGCCACCCGTCGCAACCTCGAGCTAACCCAAACCATCAGCGGCAAGGCCGCACCGACGTTATTTTCAACCCTAGACCGCTGCGCCACCCACATGGGCAGCCGCCTCTTGGCCATGTGGCTACACCATCCCTTGTGTCAGCACGCCCACATTCAGCAGCGTCAGCAGGCGGTGGCGGCCTTGTTGACCCAATACGCCGGGTTACAAAGCGCCTTAAAGCCGGTGGCAGACATCGAACGCATTGCCGCGCGCATAGCCTTGGCCAGCGCCCGTCCGCGCGACCTGTCGGCGCTTCGCGACAGCCTCTTGGCCTTGCAAAGCCTGCCGGTCACCGACGCCAGCGCCAGTAGCCTGCTGCAAACGTTGCTCGACGTTTTGCCCGAAGGCCAAGTGGTGGCCGATTACTTAAGCGCCGCCGTATTGCCAGAACCGAGCGTGGTGCTGCGCGAGGGCGGGGTGATTAACCACGGCTTTGACGCTGAGCTAGACGAGTGCCGCGACTTACAAAACAACGGTAATGAGTTTTTATTAAAGCTCGAAGCGGCCGAGAAGGCGCGCACCGGCATCAACACGCTGAAGGTGGAATACAACCGCGTGCATGGGTTTTACATCGAAATCAGCAAGGCCCAAGCGGGCGAGGTGCCGGCCGAGTATCAGCGCCGCCAAACCCTAAAAAACGTGGAGCGCTTCATCACTCCCGAACTCAAGGCGTTTGAAGACAAAGCCTTACAGGCACAAGACGCGGCCTTGGCGCGTGAAAAATGGCTGTATGAGCAACTGTTGGCCAAGCTGCAAACCCATTTGCCTGAGCTACAGCGCATTGCCAAAGCCGTGGCCAGCCTCGACGTTTTGTCTGGCTTTGCCGCCATGGCGGCGCAGCAAAACTACGTGGCGCCGAAGCTGGTGGCCTATCCCGAATTGAGCATTGAAGGCGGCCGTCACCCAGTGGTGGAAGCGCAGGTGTCGCGCTTTATTGCCAACGACTGTCAGCTGGGCACCCAGCGCAAAATGCTGATGATCACCGGCCCCAACATGGGCGGTAAATCGACCTACATGCGGCAGGTGGCCTTGATTACCCTGCTGGCCCACACCGGTTCGTTTGTGCCGGCCAACAGCTGTACCCTTGGCCCCATCGACCGCATCTTTACCCGCATTGGCGCGTCTGACGACCTGGCCGGTAACCGCTCAACCTTTATGGTGGAAATGTCGGAAGCGGCGCACATTTTGCATCAGGCCACGCCCTCGTCGCTGGTGTTGATCGACGAAGTCGGCCGCGGCACGTCCACGTTTGACGGCCTGGCCTTGGCCCACGCCATTGCCGAACACCTGATTCAAAAAAACCAGAGCTTCTCCTTGTTTGCCACCCACTATTTTGAGCTGACCAAGCTGCCAGAGCAGTTCCCTCTGGCCGCCAACGTGCATCTGGCCGCTTTGGAGCAGGGGCAAGACATCGTGTTCTTGCACCAAATCGAAGCGGGCCCAGCCAGTAAGAGCTACGGGATTGCGGTGGCGAAGCTGGCCGGCGTGCCCGCTCGGGTGATTCGCACGGCGCAAAAATACCTCGCTTTGTTGGAGGAAGATGCCAATAAAAATGCGCGTCAATTGGACATTTTTGGGCAGATTTTGCCGGAAGAAGAGGACACGCCATTGATGAGTGCAGCGACGGTGGTGGATGACGCGGCCGCCGCGCTGAAAACGGCCGTGGCCGAGCTACAACCCGATGAGCTCAGCCCCCGCGATGCCCTGGCGGCCTTGTATGAGCTGAAAAAACTGTTGGCCGTGTCGTAACGATTCTTTGTCTGTGCCATAAAAAACACCGCCCTTGGGCGGTGTTTTGGTTTGCAGCCATCCATCGTTTAACTAGGCCATGGCCTTCGGTTCGGTGGCCTGTTTCTTGGCCAAACGCCAGTTGAGCAACACCACCGAGGCCACCAGCACAATGCCGATGATGTCGGTCACCGTTTCGGGCACGATGAGCATCAACGCGCCCGCCGCCAAGATCACCCGCAAGATCAGGTTGATGTTGGTTTTAAAGTAGCCTTCAACCGCGGCGCCTAAGGCGATGATGCCAATGATGGAGGTCAGCGTCACCGAGACAATGACGCCCACCGGCGGTAGTGCAAATTCTTTCGCCGTGGTGGCCACATTGGTCACGTCAATCATCAGCATGGCTGGGTTGTAAACGAATAGGAACGGCACGATAAAGCCTGCAAGCGATAGCTTTAAAGCCTGGAAGCCGGTTTTCATCGGGTCGCCCCCGGCAATGCCCGCGCCTGCAAACGCCGCCAAAGCCACCGGTGGGGTAATGTTGGCGAACAGGCCAAAGTAGAACACAAACATGTGCGCCACCAGAATGGGCACGTCAAAGTTGGCCAAGGCCGGCGCCGCCATGGTGGCGGTAATGATGTAGGCCGGAATCGACGGTAGGCCCATGCCCAGAATCATTGACGCAATCATGGTGAAGAACAGGGTCAGGAATAAAGACCCTGCGCCCAAGCTCATGATGGATGAAGTCATCACCGTGCCAAAGCTGGTGAGGCTGACCACGCCAATGATGATGCCGACCACGGCACAGGCGGCCATCACCGACAACGACTGCCTGGCGCCGTCTTCTAGGGCGCCTAAAATGTCGCGGAACGACATGCGCGTGGTTTTGCGTAAGGCGCTGACGATGACGGTCAAAATAATGGTGTAAAACGCGGCGTAGCTGACCGGCACCGATTCGGCCAAAAACCACACTAGGGCAAAAATCGGCAGTAATAAATGGCCACGCTCTTTTAAAACTTCTTTCACCCGAGGCAGGTCGGCCTTGGGCACGCCCTTGAGGTCGTCCTTACCGGCGCGAAAATGCACTTGCGCAATCACGCCCAAATAGTACAGCAACGCTGGCAATAGGGCCGCCAAGGCGATGGTGCCGTAGCTCACGCCGGTGGTTTCGGCCATGATGAAGGCGCTGGCGCCCATGATCGGCGGCAAAATCTGGCCGCCCACCGAGGCGCTGGCCTCGACTGCGCCGGCAAAGTTTTTGTCGTAGCCAATTTTTTTCATCAGCGGAATGGTAAACGCACCGGTGCCGACCACGTTGGCCACGGCGGTGCCGTTGATGCTGCCCATAAAGCCGCTGGAGATCACCGCCACTTTGGCGGGGCCGCCCTGCTTGTGGCCAGCCAAGGCCAAGGCCAAGTCGTTAAACAGCTTGCCCATGCCCGATTTGGCCAAGAAGGCGCCAAACAGGATGAACAGGAAAATAAACGTCACCGACGCGCCGATGGCGGTCGAATATAGGCCTTCGGTTTTGAGGTACATCTGCCCAAAAATATCGCCTAGGTCAAAAGGCCGGGTTAAGAGGCGATTCGGCATCCAGCTGAAGTGGCTGATGAAGGGATAGGTCAAGAAAATCAGCGCCAAAATCGGCAAGATCCAGCCCATAACGCGGCGCGTGGCTTCGATCACCAGCACCACCGTCATGATGGCCATGGTGATGTCGAGCACGTTGGGAATGCCGCCGCGGGTGGTGACAATGGCTTGATATTCATAGAATAAATAGCCCATCGAGGCCAAGGCCGCCAGCGCCAAGAGCCAGTCTAAGGCAGAAACCCTGCTGCGCGATGAGCGCTTGCGCGCTGGATACAGTAAAAAGATCAGGGTCACGCCCAGCGCCACGTGGGTCGCCCGTTGCAGCAGTTCGGGAATGGGGTTATAGGTAATGTATAAGTGGAACAGCGAGTAAAAAATGGCCAGCGCCATGATTAAGTAATGCACGCCTTTATTACTGGGGTGGCGCGTCACCGATTCACGGTCAAATTTCTCTAAGATGGCCTGTTGCGCTTCGGCGTCTAAAGCCTCATGGGCCTGAAGCGTCACGTCGTTTTTGTCTTCATTGCGCATGACAAAAGTCCTTAGTTAGGGTTCGCCAAAAGGGCGTATGGGTTGGCGTAAAGCGGGCTTCGGTGTAGTCAGGTACCCACTCAAACAGTGGCCAGGCTTGATCGCCTAGCCATACCGTGGACCGAACGCGGCGCGACACCACCCAATTAAGCTCGGGCATGTCTAAATTAATGGCGTAAGCCACATAGCCCGGCGGGGCGGGTAAGAGCGTGCCGCTGCTGGGCGTGCCGGCACCAAAGCTTTTAAATTCGGTGCTGAGTAAGCGTAGCCGCTGGCCTTGGCGCTGGTAGGTTTCTGCCCAAGGGGTTTTTTCAACCGAATGGCGCCAGACTAAACGCCAGGTGGGCTGGGTAAAGCGGCATTGCAGTGGCGGCGTCGTGGCCAAATCCAGCTGGGTGACCGAAACCGGCCAGCACAGGATGGCGGCGGTGCTCACCAATAAGCCCCCCATGACCCAGGCCATGGGGGGGCGCAGCATTAAGTTACGGGGCTTATTTGGCCGCTTGCTCGTCATAGAATTTTTTGGCACCAGGGTGCAACGGGGCCACTAGGCCGGTTTGGGCGTGCTCTAGCGACACGTCTTTGACCGCTTGGTGGGCATTTTCTAGCTGAGGAAGGTTGTCAAAAAAGGCTTTGGTTAGCTTGTAACCATCGTCTTCGCTGATGTCAGAGCGCAATACCAAGGCGTTCATGATGGCCGCAGTGGGAATGTCTTCGGCGTTACCGTAGGTGCCTTTGGGGATGGTCATGGAGATAAAGTAGGCCTTGTCTTGGGCAATTTCTTTCACTTTGTCCGGGTTAATCGACACCATTTGCAGGTCGAAGCCCTGTTCTAATTCCATCAGCGAGGCGTTGGGTAAGCCGCTGGTCAAGAAGGCGGCGTCTAATTTGCCAGACTTAAGCGCATCGGCGGCTTCGGCGTAGCCTAAGTAGTCGACTTTAACGTCGTCGTAGGTGATGCCGTGGCCGTTTAATAGGGTGCGGGCGTTCACTTCCACGCCAGAGTTTTGCGCGCCCACGGCGATGCGTTTGCCGCGTAGGTCGTCTAGGGTTTTAATCCCGGATTTTTTCGAGGTCACCACTTGTACATAGTTGGGGTACAGCGCGGCGATTTGTTGGACGTTGTCGATTTTCTTGGTGAAGCTGCCAATGCCTTCTAGGCCTTCACTCAACACGTCGCTCATTAAAAAGGCCATTTCCACCTTGTTTTGATTCAACAGGTTCATGTTTTCAACCGAAGCGCCGGTGGTTTGGGTCTTGGCGTTGACGCCATAGGCCTTGGCATACACCTCACCTAAGGTGGTGGCGATGATGTTGTAGGGACCAGACGCACCGCCGGTGGCGATGGTCACAAAGTTGGTTTCTAGCTTGTCGGCGGCTACGGCGGCCTGCGGCGCGTTGGCGTCGGGGGCAGCAGCGTCATTACTTTGGCCACAGGCGCTTAGGGCACCAACTAAAACGAGGGTTAACAGACTTTTTTTAAATAGAGGGCTGCTCATGATGATTTCTCCTAAGGGAATGACTTAAATGATTTATGTGGTGTACTGGGCTAAATGGCTGGCTATAGTGCCCATGTTGTTTTTATGAAAGTCTAATATAGAGGAAGCGGTTATGCCTGACCAGTATTTTTATAAGTTTTGGCTTAAAATATTCCTAGGTTCCTTTGATTAAGGTTAAAGGATACATAAATGAACAGGCCAAGTGGCCTGTTCACGATCTTCAATCCAGCGCAGCCGTCGGTGTGTGGCTATAGGCCTTGCTCAGTGTAGTACCTTTGGGCGCCAGGGTGCAGTGGCGCCACCACGCCTTCTTGAGCTTTGTCTAAGGCAATGTCCTTAGCGGCCTGATGGGCATTCACCAGCTGCGGTAGGTTTTCAAAAAAGCCTTTGGTCAGCTTGTAGCCATCGTCTTCGCTGAGGTCGGCCCGAATCATCAAGGCGTTCATGATGGCGGCGGTGGGAATGTCGGCCTCATTGCCGTAGGTGTCTTTGGGGATGATTAAGGACACAAAGTAGGCCTGATCTTGCGCGATTTCTTTGATTTTTTCTGGACTAATGGGCACGATTTTCAGATTAAAGCCGCGCTCTAGTTCCATAATCGAGGCATTGGGCATGCCGCTGGTGATGAAAATCGCGTCGACCTTGCCGGCTTTGAGGGCATCGGCGGCTTCGGCAAAGCCGAGGTAGTCGACCCTAATGTCTTGGTAGGTAATGCCGTGGCCGTTGAGCAGGCGGCGGGCGTTAAATTCCGTGCCCGAGTTTTGATCCCCCACGGCCACGCGGCGGCCGCGTAGGTCTTCAATGCTGTTGATGTTGCTGTTGGCATTGCTGACCACTTGGACATAGTTGGGATAAATGGCGGCGACTTGCTGCACGTTGGTGATCTTGTTGGGGAAGTTTTCCGAACCGTTGATGCTCTCAGTGACCACGTCACTCATGACCAAAGCCAGCTCGGCCTTGCCCTGAGCCAGTAGGTTCATGTTTTCAATCGAGGCGCCGGTGGTTTGGGTTTTGGCGTTGACGCCATAGAGGTCACGGTACACTTCGGCCAAGGTGGTGCCAATGATGTTGTAGGGGCCAGAAGCGCCGCCGGTGGCGATGGTGACAATGGTGGCGTCAAGGCCTTCGCCTTCTGCCGTGGCGGCTGAGCCACCGCTTTGTCCGCCACAGGCGCTGAGTAAGGCGGACAGGGCCAAAATGGCCAAGCTGCTTTTTAATGCGTTGGGTTTCATTTAAATCTCCTTTGGACAACCTGATGGGCCATGCTGTCTGTCTGGAAGGCGCTAGTGACATCAGCATGATTTTATTAATGGATTCATCATAAACGAGGATGGGGTACGGCGCCAGTATGTTTACTCTAAATTTGATGTGTCCCCAGCCATAGGCGCGTAGAATGGCCTAGCTGGCGTGGTCTTGGTGCATTCAAGGCGGCGGCTTTTGCGGCTGTAGGTCACGCGGTAATGTGCGTGCACAGGTTGTTTTTGCTTGGCTAAGCCCCTATTTAACCGCGTTGCGCAAAATTATAGATGCAATCTGGCATGGGTTGGGCTAGGATTTAAACTTCCTACGGCAACCGGTTGCCGCACATCAGAATTGAGAAAGGGTCATAAGAGAGGCATCATGAACATTGATCAAAAAACGTTACAACAAACGGCCGTGGCCATCTTACAAAAACTAGGGTCAACCGAGGACGAAGCCAGCGTTGTGGCCGAACACTTAGTCGAAGCCAATTTAAAAGGCCATGACAGTCATGGCGTGGGCATGCTGGTGTTTTACGTCGACAGCGTGGCGCGCGGCACCCTAAAAGTGAACCAACAAAAAGTGAGCGTGAATGATTTTGGCGCCATCATGCAATACGATGCCCAGCGCGGTTTTGGCCAGCGCATTGGCAAAGAAGCCGTCGACGCGGCGCTGACACGGGTGGCAGACACCGGCGTGGTGCTGTTAACGATCAAGAATGCCCATCACCTAGGCCGCATCGGCACCTACGGTGAGCAAGTGGCGGCCGCAGGCAAAGTGGGCCTGTTTTTTGTCAACGTGGTTGACCATAAAGAAGCCTTGGTGGCGCCGTTTGCCGGCTCTGCCGCCCGCTTTGGCACCAACCCGGTGTGCGTGACCTTCCCCGCTACCGAGAAAAACCCCGCGTTCATTTTGGACTTTGCCACCAGCATGGTGGCCTATGGCAAAACCCGCGTGGCGTATTTGGCGGGTGACAAATTTGATCAAGACGTGATGTTAGACGCCAACGGCGTCCCCACTAATGATCCTAAGGCCATGCACGAGGCGCCATTGGGCGCTTTACGTCCGATTGCCGAACACAAAGGCGGTGGTTTGATCAGCGCGGTAGAGTTTTTGTCGGGCATGCTGTCGGGCGGTGGCACCAATCAGCCCGAGCATGAGCGTTTAGACGGCATTGTGAACCACATGACGGCATTTATTGTGGACCCAGCGCGCTTGGCCGATCTAGACTGGCTGAACCACGAATACGACCAAATGATCGACTACATTAAGTCATCACCGGCCCCCGGCGAGCCCATTTTGATGGCAGGCGAACCAGAGTTGGCGCGTAAAGCACAGCGCCAGGCCGAAGGCATCCGCATTTCGGAAGGTGAGTGGGCGGCGATTACCGCTGCCGGCGAGCGGGCACAGCCCTACGCCGGCGCTTAAGGCCTGCCTTGACGTTAAAAAAGCCTGCGCGTGAGCGCAGGCTTTTTGCTGTTCAGGACAACCGTTTAGTTGACCAAGAAGTTGATGATCCAGGTATGGTAAGGAATCGCCACAATGTCGATCAACACAGCACCACACAATGGAATAATCAAAAAGGCTTTTTTCGACACCAGTTTGTATTTTTCCGATACCGATGCCATGTTGGCCACGGCGTTCGGGGTGGCGCCTAGGCCATGACCCAATAGGCCGGCGCACATCACTGCGGCGTCGTAGTTTTTGCCCAAGGCTTTAAACGCAATGAAGATGGTGAACAGCACCAAGGCCAAGACTTGCAGCACCAAGATGATCAACAGCGGCAAGGCCACAGCCGACAGCTCCCACACTTTAAGGGACATCATGGCCATGGTCAGGAACACGCCTAAAGACACGTCCGAGATTAAGTCCACGGTTTTTTGATGTACTGCCACGGTTTTGGTGTGGTCGTTGACGTTACGTAGCACGATGGCCACCAGCATGGCCCCCACATAGCTCGGTAGGGCAAAGCCGGTGCTGTCGGTAAAGCGAGTGGCAATGTACAAGCCGGCCACCATAATCACCAACACCACGGCCAAGGTTTTAAAAAAGCTGCTGTTGCTGATGGGTTCATCTACTTTGGCCTGGTCTACGGCCACTTCTTCAATGTCGTCGGCCTTGATCGCCACTTTATGCCGGGTGATCAAGAAGTTGGCTAAGGGGCCCCCAATCAGGCTGCCTGAAATCAGGCCAAAGGTGGCGGCAGCAATGGCGACGGTGGTGGCCGACTGAACGCCCAGGCCTTCTGCCATTTGGCCAAAGGCCGCGGCCGCACCGTGGCCGCCTTCAAGCGCCACCGAGCCTGCCATCACGCCCAGCACGGGGTTCAGCCCAAACGCCGACGCCAGCACGGCGCCAAAGGCGTTTTGAAACAGCGCCAAGCCCCAACAGATAAACAAATACACGAATAAGGTTTTGCCCCCGGTTTTGAGCAGCTGATAGCTGCCGCCAATGCCGACGGTGGTGAAAAAAGCCACCATTAAAGGGGTTTGCAAGGTAGTGTCAAAGGCCACGCGCACGCTGGTTTGGGTGTGTAAAAACCACATCAACAGGCTGACCAAGAAACCGCCAATCACCGGTGAGGGAATGCAAAACGTTTGCAGCCATCTAACGTGGCCTTTGAGGAAGGTGCCCAACAGCAGGCACAAAACGGCCAGCATGAGGGTGGTGAGCGAGTCAAACTGAATTGCCATAATCATCTCCTAAGGTTTTTTCTACTTATGTGGGTGTTTGGGCGGTCACTTGGGTCATGACCTGATAGATTAAAAAAGCCGCCAGCTTTGCTGTGTGGTGGTCTTGATCAAATTTAGGGTTGTATTCGGCCACGTCAAACACGGCCACTTTATCCGAGGCCACAATGTGTTTGAGTAGGGTTTGAACCAGGCGTAAGTCCACCCCTAAAGGCGCGGGCGCGCTGACGCCAGGCGCTTGGTAATAGGGGAACACGTCTAAATCAATGGTGACGTACAGCACATCGACTTGGGCGATAAAAGCGTCAATTTTGGCCAGAATGGCGGCCAAGTTGCGTTCAGTCATGTCATGGTCCAGCACGTATTCACAGCCCAAAGTTTCGGCGCGCTGGAACAGCACGGCGGTATTGGCGTGTTCGGCCACGCCTAAACAGAGATAATGAAACGGCTGTTGGTGGGCGCTGCTGAGGTTTGCCGCCTGTAAAAAAGGGGTGCCTGAAGACGCCACGTCGTTTTCGCGCAGGTCAAAGTGGGCGTCAAAGTTGATGATGCCAATTTTGCGGCCAGGCTGGTGTGTTTGGACGTAGTCAAACACGCCAGAAAAGCTGCCAAAGGCCACTTCGTGGCCGCCGCCCAGCACGATGGGGAAGTGGCCGTGGGCAAGCAGGCCGCTGACGGCGTCGCTGAGTTGTTGATGCGCGCCTTCTAAATCATGCGCCTCGCATGCCACGGTCCCTGCGTCGTACAGGCGGGTGGGCTGATGAATGGGCAGGCCCGCGAGCTGGGCGCGAATTAAATTAGGGGCTTCTTTGGCGCCCACGCGGCCGTTGTTACGGGCCACGCCCTCATCGGAGGCAAAGCCCACCAGCGCCACACCAGGGGCTTGGTGATCCACGGCGCTGATGATTTGGTGAATGCGTAAATGCTCGGTGGTGGTGCCGTCTTGGCGGCCCGTCCAGTGGTAGTCAGTGTTCATGTGTGTCCTTGTCATGCAGATGGCTGCGTCGGTTGCTATTGTTGGAGTTCGACGTATTCGTTAATCGAGGCGGCGCAGTCGAGCACCTCCTGAATCAAAATCGGTTCTTTTCCCATCACGCGAGAATGGGGTGCCATGATGGCGATGATGCCCTGTAGGGCTTTGCGCTTTAAAATTGGGGCCGCCACGCCCCATACGCCGGGGTCAAGTTCGCCCACGCTGACGCCATAGCCTTGGGCCTGAATGCGGGTGAGCTGTTGGATGAGGTCGGCTTGTTGGGTGGGGTCAGGCAGGTGTTTGGCCAGGATGGCCTGCTGCATGGCGGGGGTGCTGAACGCCAACAGCGTTTTGGCGCTGGCGCCGCGGGTCAGCGATTGGCCTCGGCCAATCGAGAACGAGCAGCGTAAGGCCTGTGGGCTTTCGATCATGTCCACGCAAATGGTTTGGTGTTGGTTGCTCACGATCAGGGCCACCGTCTCTTGGGTGCGGCTGGCCAAGCGTTGCAGGGCAGGTTTGGCGGCGTCAAATAAAAACGAATGGGCCATGAATTGCTGCGACATTTGCAGGCTGACGGCGCCGGCCGAGTAGCGTGATTTTTGGGTGCTGTCGCTGATGAAGCCCCAGGTTTTAAGGTGGGACAGCAGGCGATACACGGTGGAAATGGGGAGGTCTAGGCCCGCCGCAATGTCCTGCGGCGATACCGGTTTACTGGCCGACACCACAAAGGCCAGAACGCTTAAAATTCGGTCGGTGCTGCTCATGTCTCTATTCTCACTGGGTGGTATTGTTTATTATAAATTAAATAAAAACCAGTGCTTTGTATACATGAATTCTCGAATAATAAGAATTAATACAAAGTAATAGGATGAGCGTTCAGCCCTAAAGTGGGCCTAGCCAAGCACCCATCAGCATGTCAGCCCAGCGGCAGTTGGGCGCGATGGGCTGAAAGAAACAGGCTCAGTGGTGATGAAACAGAAAAAATAGGGCTAGTTGGGGGCGCGATTCAGCTTGGTTAGGGCGCTTTTGGCTTCTTCAAAACCTTGCGCCGCTGCCTGTTCGAGATAATGGCGGCCGCGCTTGGGGTCTTGGTCGAGGCCCTCCCCCGCAAGATACATCAAGCCAAGGTTGAATTGAGCGGCGGCGTGGCCTTTGGCGGCGGCTTGGCGATACAGCCTGGCGGCGCGGGCAAGGTCTTTGGGCACGCCTTCGCCTTTGTAATACAGCAAGCCTAGGCTGTACTGGGCCGAAACCACGCCCTGTTTGGCGGCCATGCGGTAGTGGGCAATTGCTTGCGCGGTGTCTTGCGGCAGGCCTTTGCCGTGATAATACAGTGCGGCCAATTGGCTATGTGCCTGTGGGTTGTTGGCAATGGCGGCTTGGCGATAGTAGTCGATGGCCTGGTCCATATTTTTTGTGACCAGCTCGCCGTTGTAATACAGCGTGGCTAAGGCATACAAGGCTTCGCCGTGGTCTTGTGCAGCGGCCTCTTGGTAATACTGGAGCGCGTCTTCTTTGTTTTTGGGCACGCCGTCGCCGTGATAGTAAATGGCGCCCAGGCTGTATTGGGATTCGGCATGGCCTTGGCCAGCGGCGCGCTTATAGTATTCAATCGCTTTGAGCATGTCTTGCGGCACGCCTTCACCGCGGTGATACAATAGCGCCAGCGCATATTGGGCGCGGCCATCGCCCTGTTTGGCGGCCAGCTCAAAGTAACGCAAGGCCTGATTGAGGTTTTTTGGGCGGCCTTTGCCATGATAATACTGACTGCCCAAGCGGTATTGTGCCCGCGAAGAGCCAGCATCGGCGGCGGCCATCAGCTGGTCGAGCTCTGGGGTCGCCGTGCTGGCCTTAGGCTTGTGTACCGTGGATGCGGATGGGGCTTGAACCGGCTCAGCCAGGCTCAGGTTGCCGAAGCCCAAAATGAGGCAGGTGGCGTACAGGGCAATAGATTGGGTCGAAGGCATGGTCATCAGTATTTGGGGTCGCAAACAAAACAGGCAGCCGAGGCTGCCTGAGGGTGAATTAATGCGCGAACGGGGCAATGGTCACCGTTTCGCCTAGGGCGGTACTCAACACTTCGTTTAGGACGGCAAAGAATTCGGCGCTGTCGCGAGTCGCCAGCCATTGGCCGTCTTTGTACCCAAAGTGATAGCCCCCACTTTTGGCGGCAATCCATAGTTCTTGGTTGGGGGTGTGGCGGTTGATGATGATCTGCTCACCGCTGTCGTCCACTTCTAGGGTCAAGACGTTGCCAGAGCTTTGGCAATCTAAGTCTAAATCCAAGTCATCAACTTGGCTGTCAATATGATCAAAGAGTTGGTCGGAATAATTTAAAAATTCGCTTTCAGTCATGTTGGCCTTTTGTCTTCACAGTGGTTTTGATAATATCTTTATTTTGCCACAAAAGAGAGTTCGATATGCGATTGATCACAATCGGCGCGTTAAGTGCCTTAATATTGTCTGCCTGTGGCTACCAAGGACCGCTGTATTTGCCGGACGCCGAGTCGACGCCGAAGCAAAGCACCGTCCCCGCAGTTCCCCTTGTACCTGCCACGCCGGCCGCGGCGGCTGACGACCAAGATGACCCCGACGCTGGCGCTGCGGCAGCGACACAATCATAACAATAGACTAGAGAGACGATAAACCATCATGAGTGCGCTGACCTACCAGAATCAAACCTTACATTTTGAAGACGTGGCCTTAAACGACTTGGCCAAAGAGCACGGTACCCCTTTATACGTGTACAGCCAAAACGAACTAACCAAGGCCTACCACAACTACGAGCAGGCCTTTGCCAAGCTCACCCCTTTGATCTGTTATGCCGTGAAGGCCAATGGTAACCTCAGCGTGCTGAAACACTTTGCCAGCCTAGGCAGCGGTTTTGACATCGTCTCAGGCGGCGAGCTCGCTCGCGTATTGGCGGCCGGGGGCGATGCGGCCAAAACCATTTTCTCGGGCGTGGGTAAAAGCGCGGCTGAGATCGAATATGCGCTACAACAGGGCGTGTTGTGCTTTAACGTTGAGTCCATCAATGAATTAGAGCGCATCAACGATGTGGCCAAAAAAATGGGTCAGAAAGCGCCCATTTCGCTGCGCATTAACCCTGATGTGGACGCCAAAACCCACCCTTACATCTCAACCGGCCTTAAGGCGAACAAGTTTGGCATCGCCTTTAAAGACGCGATCAAGGCCTACCAACATGCAGCGTCGTTGCCGTACTTAAACATTGTCGGCATTGATTGCCACATTGGCTCGCAGTTGACCGACCTGTCGCCGTTAGTCGAAGCGTTTGAACGCTTGTTGGTACTGGTCGACCAGCTGACCGAATTGGGCATTCATCTTAGCCACGTCGACATTGGCGGTGGCGTGGGCATTGTGTATCACGATGAGCCCACCCCAGATTTAAATCAGTACGCCGATGCGGTTCATAAACGCTTGGGCCAGCGCGACCTGAAAATCATGATGGAGCCTGGCCGTAGCCTTGTCGGTAACGCCGGCGTGTTGCTGACCAAGGTGGAATTCATTAAGGCTGGCGAAGAGAAGAATTTCATCATCGTCGACGCCGCCATGAACGACCTGCTGCGCCCGTCTTTATACGCGGCCTACCATGAAATCGTGGCCGTCAATCGCCACGATGACGTGAAGGCCATCGTGGCCGACGTGGTGGGCCCGATTTGCGAAACCGGTGACTTTTTGGGTCAAAATCGTGAATTGGCGGTTAAAGAAGGCGAATTATTGGCCATCAAAAGCGCCGGCGCCTACGCCAGCAGCATGGCCAGCAACTACAATGCGCGCATGCGCGCCGCAGAAGTGATGGTGAATGGCAAAGACGTGAAAGTGGTGCGTCAACGTGAAACCATCGCCCAGTTGTTGGCCAACGAGCAGGTGTGTTTGGATTAAGGCATTCGGTTTGATTGAATGAAAAGCGCCCTAGGGCGCTTTTTTGATGGGTGATGAAAGGATGGTTTTGTGTTCGACTAAAAACCCAGCGGATATAGCCGGATACTTTAAACTCTCCACTTTTGCCCTTAAGTGAAGTGCCGTCCCCTTTGCAGCCGCCGAGTTGGGTTCTATCGGGCCGGATGAAGCGAGCAAAGCGCTTGTGGCTGCCGACCACGCTTTGATAGGAGGCAGAACACTCTTGCTCGCGCCGGCCCGATAGGTTCCAGCGAGGGTACCCGCTAGGGCGGCAAACAGGGGTGGTTTTTCTTTGCTTCGTTTCTTTTTGACATCAAAAAGAAATGATGGCGCCCTACAGGGCGAAACCCAACGACTGATCAATAGCGATGTTGCCGAAGCATGAATGGTTTTGAAAGGCTGACTTTTAGTCAGGCATGACTTAAATTTGGGCGTTTGTTTCGCCGAAGGCGACGTCATTTCTTTTGCGTGGCCAAAAGAAACGAAGCAAAGAAAAGGCCACCCTGATCCCCGGGCACTTCGTGACTGCCCTCAGCAGAACCTATTGAGCCAGCGCAGGCAAGAGTGCTCCCCCTCCTATCAAAGCGTGGTCGGGCGCCACAAACTTTTTGCCTGCTTCATCTGGCTCAATAGAACCTACTTCGGCGGCTCTACGGGATGGTACTTCACCTAAAGGAGAGACCGTCAGATAATCGGCACCAGCGAGATACGTTTTAAAAAACACACCAAACCATCTTTTTATGGTTGTTCATCGTCCGATAAAGCTTATTTTCCCAAGCGCTTTTGCTGCTGATAAATCGCCACGCACAGCAGCACCCAGATCGAGCCAGAGGTAAAGCCAGCGATGACGTCGCTGATAAAATGCACCTGTAGGTAAATGCGGCTAAAGCCAATGCTCACAATTAGGGCGCTGGCCAATAGCACCCATAAAAGGTGCCAACGTTTGGCGGTGATTTGGCACAGGATAAAGGCCAGCATGGCGTAGGTGGCCATGGCGCCAGAGCTGTGGCCGCTGGGGAAGCTGTAGCCGGTTTCGATCACAACGCCGTGCAGGTGCGGTGGGCGGGCGCGCTGTGCCATGATTTTAATGGCGGTGTTGAGGGCGCCGTTGCCGGCGATCGACAGCACGTACACCACCGCTTCGGTGCGAAAGTGACGCCACCACAGCAAGGCGCCAATCAGTACCGCCAAGGCCGCCATCACCCAGCCTTGGGCCAGGTATGACAGCTTGGCGGCGAGGTCTAAGTAGGTGAATGAGGCGTGCACGCTGATGTAAAACGCCGTCAGTGCGTCAAATTTAGGTAAGTCTTTGAAGGCCATCACCTGATAGGCGATGAAGCCAAAACCGATCATGCCCAGCACGGCATAGGTGCGCTTCATGCGGCGGCGACGGTTAGGGCCCAAGCAGCGCCAGCCAAAAAAGGCCAGCAGGGTGCCGAGTAAAACCAAGGCCAGCAGGGTGAGGTATAGGGTTGGGGCATGGTAGCCGATGAACTGGGCCAGCTCGGTGGGCCAGCCGCTTAAGGGAAACGTTTGTTGGGTGGTGATGGGCGTCGTGGGTGCGGTCATAAAGGCAGTTCAATCGCAAGGGTGAAAAGATAAGGCATCATGGTACGGATTTGGGTTTCGCGCCGCAAGTTTGATGGCTTCTGTGGACGGCCACAGTGTCTCTTAAGCAAACACAAAGGCCGAGCGCAGCCCGCGCAAACACGGTACAATATGGGCCTATCTTGAAGAAGCTGGAACAAAGGTCGACAAAATGAACGATGATGCAAACCCTTTTGCCTTTTGGCAGCAGGTTTGGCAAGACGCCCAACCGAATCTGAAATCATTTATGCCGCCCACCTCGCTCGACGAGGTGAACCGCAAGCTGTCTGAACTAGACAATGTGGAAACCTGGTTGCGTTTCCACCTCCAGGCCTTGGCCACGCAAAAAGCCGTGTTGCAGCAGCAACAGGCCCTTTTTGAAGCCATGGCCGCCTCTGAAGCCCCCACCCAAAATCCTGACGAAGCCAATAAATGAATCAAGCCCAATACATTCCGTTACGACTGCACACCGAATTTTCGATTACCGATGGCACCGTGCGCATTAAAGAAGCGGTCAAAACCGCTAAGGCGCAGGGGTTACCCGCCTTAGGCATCAGTGATCTGATGAACTTTTTTGGCTTGGTGAAGTTTTACAAAGCGTGTCGCGGCGAAGGCATCAAGCCCATTATGGGCGTGGACGTGATGATTAAAAACCACGACCAGCTCGATCAGCCTTATCGTCTGATGCTGATTGCCCGTAACGACGCTGGCTATTTACGCCTGTGCGAATTGCTGACTCAGGCGTATCTGGATGACGACAAGCATAAGGGCATTGCCCAGCTTGATTGGGACTGGCTGCAAGAAGGGGACAACAGCGGTTTGATCTGCCTGTCGGGTGCCCATTTGGGCGCCGTGGGCGTGGCCTTAATGGCCGGCAAAGACGCCGAAGCCAAAGAGGCCGCACAGGCCTTGGCGGGGCTGTTTCCGAATCGTTTTTACCTAGAATTACAGCGGTTGCCAGAGCTGCCGCAGCTAGAAACCTGCGTGGCGGGGAGCCTCAAACTGGCCGATGAACTGTCGTTGCCGGTGGTGGCCACGCACCCAACCCAGTTTTGGCAGGCCGACGATTATGAAGCCCACGAAGTGCGCGTGTGTATTGCCGCCGGCTACGTGTTGGCCGATAAGCGTCGGCCCAAAGACTTCCAGCCGAGCCAGTTTTTCGTCGACCACGACGACTTTGTCGCGCGCTTTGCCGACATCCCCGAAGCCTTACAAAACAGCTTGGAGATTGCCAAGCGGTGTAACCTCACCATTGTGTTGGGTAAAAACTTTTTGCCGCAGTTTCCCACCCCAGACGGCCTGTCGCTAGACGACTACCTGTCGCAGCTGTCGTATGAAGGCTTAGACGAGCGGATGGCCGTGCTGTATCCCGATGAGGCCGAGCGCGCCGAGCGCATGCCTGAATACGCGGCGCGCCTGCAGTTTGAGCTGGACACCATCACCCAAATGGGCTTCCCCGGTTACTTCCTGATCGTGGCCGACTTCATTAACTGGGCCAAGAACAACGGCTGTCCGGTTGGGCCTGGCCGGGGTTCGGGTGCTGGCTCGTTGGTGGCCTATGCGCTGAAGATTACCGACCTCGATCCGTTGAAGTACGCCCTGCTGTTCGAACGGTTCTTGAACCCAGAACGGGTGTCGATGCCCGACTTCGACATTGACTTCTGCCAAGAAAACCGTGGCCGCGTGATCGACTATGTGCGTCACCAATATGGCGAAGAGGCCGTGAGCCAGATCGTCACCTTCGGCACCATGTCGTCTAAGGCGGTGGTGCGCGACGTGGGCCGCGTGTTGGACCTGCCGTTTGGCCTGTGTGATCGCCTCTCGAAGCTGATTCCCGTCGAAGCCAACAAGCCGCTGGGCTTGGCCAAAGCGATGGAGGCCGAACCGCAAATTGGCGAGCTGCTGGACGCTGAAGAAGCGCATGAGCTGATGGATCTGGCCAAAAAGCTAGAAGATTTAACCCGTGGCCTTGGCATGCACGCCGGCGGCGTGTTGATTGCGCCCGGTAAGCTCACCGACTTTTGTCCGGTGTATCGCGCGCCCGACGCCACGGCGACGGTGTCGATGTACGATAAGGACGACGTAGAGCAGGTGGGCCTAGTGAAGTTTGACTTCTTGGGCCTGCGTAACTTGACCATTATCGAGCTGGCGCAAAACTACATTAAGTATTTGACCAACGAAGACGTGGACGTGAACCACATTCCGTTGGACGATGCGCCGGCGTATAAAGTGTTTGCCTCGGGCAACACCACCGCCGTGTTCCAGTTTGAGTCGACCGGCATGAAGCGCATGCTGATGGAAGCCAAGCCGACCAAGTTCGAAGAAATTATTGCCTTCGTGGCCTTGTATCGTCCCGGCCCGATGGACCTGATTCCCGACTTTACCCGCCGCATTCACGGCGAGAAGTTTGAATACCTACACCCGCTGCTTGAGCCGGTGTTGGAGCCCACCTATGGCGTGATGGTGTATCAAGAACAGGTGATGCAGGCGGCCCAAGTGGTGGGAGGCTACTCACTCGGCGGCGCTGACCTATTGCGCCGGGCGATGGGTAAGAAAAAAGTCGAGGAGATGGTGGAGCATCGGGGCATTTTCGTGGCCGGTGCCGCTGAAAAAGACATCCCTGCCGACAAAGCCAACGAAATTTTCGACTACATGGAAAAATTTGCCGGCTATGGCTTTAACAAATCGCACGCCGCCGCTTACGCGCTGGTGGCCTACCAAACCGCCTGGTTAAAAGCGCATTACTGCTCCGCGTTTATGGCCGCAACCATGTCGAGCGAGCTGGACAATACCGACCAGCTGCAGGTGTTTTATGAAGACGCCAAAAACAAAAACAGCATCACCTTCTTGCCGCCCGACGTCAACGAATCGTTCTATCGTTTTGTGCCCACCGACGCCACCCACATTCGCTATGCCCTAGGCGCGATTAAGGGCACGGGTGAGGGCGCCGTCGAGGAGATTGTGAAAGAGCGCGAGGCCAACGGGCCATTTGTGAGCCTGTTTGATTTCTGTGAGCGCATTGGTAAAGGCCACGTCAACAAGCGCACTATGGAAGCCTTAGTGCGTGCGGGCGCCTTTGACGCCATCGACCCGAACCGGGCCAAAATGTTCGACAACATTGCCCTGGCCATGGAATACGCCGATCAGGCTGCCGCCAACCGCAATCAGGGTGGCCTGTTTGATGACTTTTCGGGTGAAGAAGAAGTGACCGTCGACATGGTCGACGTCGCCCCGTGGGACGACGCCACCATGCTGGCGGAAGAAAAACAGGCCATGGGCTTTTATTTCTCCAAACATCCGTTTGACGCCTACGCCAAAGAAATCCGCAGCTTCTTGAAGCAGCGCTTGGCCAATATTCGTGAAGGCAAGGCCACTCTGTCCGGCTTTGTGACGGCGGTGCGGGTCATCATGGGCCGCCGCGGTAAGATGGCGTTTGTCACCTTGGAGGACGGCGAAGGACTGAAGGATAAGGTGGAAGTGATGTTTGCGGGCCAGTCCTACGAAACCTACGCCAGCGTGCTCAAAGCCGATCAGGTGTTGGTGATGGAAGTGAAGATCAACCGCGACGATTACGGTGGCGGCACGGGCCTGCGCATCATGGGCGACACCGTATACAGCTTAGACGAGGCGCGCGAACATTACGCCCGCAGCGTGTTCATCAAGCTGACCGAGCAGGATGACCCCCATCAGGTGGCCGAGCTATTGCGACCCTATCAAAACCCACAAAGCCGCGTCACCCTTAAGCTGAGCTATCAAAACAGCACCGCCTATGGTGAGTTGCGCCCAGGCCGGGCCTGGCAAATCGTGCCGGCGTCCGATCTCATCAAGTCTCTGGGGCAGCTGTTGGGCCCTGAGGCGGTGGAAGTCATGTGGTAGCCGTCGTCGCAGACGCATTGACGACACCGATCGATCCCGTAGGGGATTGGTCGGTGTATTTGCTTTTATGTGCGGGCGACAGGTTGTATGCGGGCATCAGCAATCAGCCTGAAAAACGGCTGCTGGCCCACGCTCAGGGCAAGGGGGCGAAGTTTACCCGCATGCATCCGCCCGAGCAGATGAAGATTGTGGCCTGCTGTTGTAGTAAAGGCCAAGCGCTGTCGTTGGAATTGAAGCTGAAGAAAAAAACCGCGGTCCAAAAACGAATACTGTGGGCGAGCTTGGCGCTGGCGGCCAGTAGCCCTCTGATGAAGGAGTAAATCATGCGTGCCTATTTGACTTTACGCGTACCACCCCTGTTGTTGCTGGCCTTGGCGCTGGCGTTACAAGGCTGGCTTGCCCCCAGTCAAGCGGCGCGTGGCGTGTGGCAATGGCTACTGGCGCTGGCCTTGCTTGGCCTAAGCGGCGGTGTGGCTTTGGCCGCCGCCTTTGCGTTTCGGCGTGCCCGCACCACGGTCGACCCGCGCCAGCCGCACAGCAGCAGCGCCTTATTGACCCACGGCGTCTATGCTTGGACGCGCAACCCCATGTATTTGGCGTTTGCCGGCATCTTGCTGGCGCAAACGGTGTATCTGGGTTGGCCGCTGGGGCTGCTGTGGGTAATGGCGTTTATCTGGTATTTGACCGAGTTTCAAATCAAACCGGAAGAAGCGGCGCTGACCGAACGTTTTGGGGCCGCCTATGAGGCCTATTTGCGGCGCGTACGCCGTTGGTGTTGATACGGCCTCCTTCGGCAAACAAAGCTGATGGGTTTAAAGATTAAGAAAAGCCAGCGTCATCACATAAGCTGAGGCGTTTAGCCGTAGGGTAGGTAAAGCATTGCCTACCCACCATTTTTAATCGTGCGGATAGATTACAATCGTGTGGGCCACGACCCACCTTACGCGGTTTGGTGACGTGGTTAGTCAACCGGAAATTGCCTTGTAATTCAATGACTGTCAGCCATCAAGCCATGGTTTGGTGCATGCCATATTATTTAAACTCGCCACCTAAAGGATACGCGACGAGACAATATGTACAAAAAAGGGATTAGTTCTTCATCAAATAAAAAACCATGGTTTTTAGTGTGCTGTAAAACGTCTCTCACTGGTGCCGATTCTCTGACGGCGTCTCCTTTAGGTGAAGTACTGTCCCGTAGAGCCGCCGAAGTAGGTTCTATTGAGCCAGATGAAGCAGGCAAAAAGCTTGTGGCTGTCGACCACGCTTTTATAGGAGACAGAGCACTCTTGCCTGCGCTGGTTCAATAGGTTCTGCTGAGGGCAGTCACGAAGTGACCGGGGATCAGGGTGGCCCGCACGTGGCCGGCGGCAAAAACTCATATTTGGGCCTGCGGCCAAATACTCAAACAACTTTGCCTCAAAGCCCCGGCCCCGCACGAACCGCCTCGGCGGCTAAAAGGGGAACGGTACTTCACCTAAAGGCAAGCGTGGTGAGCTTAAAGTGTTTTAATTCCAAGCCAGGTTTTACTCAAACAACAAACCATGGTTTTAGACTATTTTAGCCGCTCGCTGGCAAATCATGCGCTTGCCACCCCTGCTGGTCATTCAGTGGGTGCCCCCGTCGGCGCAAAAATCACCCACTTATTTGCCGGTAAGTCTTTAAAAATCGCCTGATAGCGGGCATCGCTGCGTGGCTGTTGGGTCACGTCGCGGATGTAAATCCGGTCAATTTGCTGTGGAAACGCCTTAATCATGTCGGCGTAAATTTCAGGATCCAGTTCGCCAGAATCGCCTACTAAGATAAAGCGTCGCTGTGGATAGGCCTGGAGCAGGGTGCTGATCTGCTCGGTTTTGTGGATGCGGGACGCGCCTTTCGGTGGAATGGCGGTGCGCCAGCTGGTGGATTGGCGTAGGTGCAGGCTGCCGGGTGGCAAGCCCGCTTCGTTAATGAAGGTGCTGAGTAGCGGCAACAGCTGCAGCGGGCTGGACGACACATAGTGTACGGCCGCGCCTTCGGCTTGAGTCAGGCGCTGATACCACTGGGCCATGCCGGGGGCGGGCGCCAGCGGTTGTAAAAAGGTTTGTTGCAGCAGCTTTTTGGTGTCGCCCACTTCGGAGATTTTGACGGTGTCGTCAATGTCGGAGATGATCGACAGCCCTTGAGCGGGCACATACCACAGGCTGCCGGCGGGGCTGTTGTGGCTGCTTGTGGTCACCAAGGTGATGGGCAGCGGTTGTGGCTGTTGGGCCACGCTGGCGGTGGGCAGCGTCACGGTGAGGCTGCTGCGGCCGCTGGCGTCGGTGGGGGGGAGGGTGTGCTGGCTGCCGTCGGGCAGTGCCAGCGTCACCACCTTGCCGCGTTCGGAGTCGACCCGGAACAGCTGGCTGCGCTCAGACAGGCGAGCCCGCTCGGCGTTGTTGAGGCCGCTGATGGGCGTGCCCATGTAGCGGGCCAATAGGCGGGTGGTGCCCGGGCGGCGTTCGGTTTCGTAGACCCACACGCTAAGGGTCACGCTGACACGCCCAGGCTGGCCGCTGAGGTCGTGCGCCACGGCGGGCAGAACCATCACATGCTCATCGGTTTTGAGGGCTGTGCTGGCCCATAACGGGCTGGCCAGAGCCCAGCACAAGGGCAAGAGGCCCAGCAAACATTTTTGACGCCAATTCATGGCCATCCTTCAGAATAATCAAGGTTTAATCGTAAAGCATCATTTTGACACGGTTACGCTAAAAAAGCATGTTATGGTGGCATAGTCTGCGTCAGCGCAACATCATGATGAAAACTGACAATCAGGCAATGGTAGCGTACAATTAGCGACTTACACGCACTTACCTTTTGGCACACACATAATGATTTACCCTACAGCATACGACGTGATCGTAGTCGGCGGTGGCCATGCAGGCACCGAGGCTGCGCTAGCCAGCGCCCGCATGGGCGCCAAAACCCTTTTGGTTACCCACAATATTGAAACCCTAGGCCAGATGTCATGCAATCCTTCGATTGGCGGCATTGGCAAAGGTCATCTGGTGCGGGAAGTGGATGCCCTCGGCGGCATCATGGCTTTGGCCACCGACATGGGCGGCATTCAGTTTCGCCGCCTTAATGCCTCTAAAGGGCCGGCGGTACGCGCCACCCGTGCGCAGGCCGACCGCTTATTGTATAAGGCGGCCGTGCGCCACACCTTAGAAAACCAAGAACACCTAGACATTTTCCAGCAGCAGGTGGAAGACGTATTGCTGGATGGCGACCGCATCAGCGGCGTGTTGACCACGATTGGGCTTGAGTTTCATGCCAAAGCCGTGGTGGTGACCGCAGGGACCTTCCTGTCGGGCAAAATTCACATCGGCTTAGAAAACTATCAGGGCGGCCGTGCCGGCGAAATGGCGGCCATGGGCCTCGGCCAACGCCTGAAAGAGCTGGCCTTGCCGCTGGGGCGCCTCAAAACCGGCACCCCACCGCGCCTCGATGGGCGCAGCATTGATTTCTCGCAGATGACCGAGCAAAAGGGCGACACGCCCACGCCGGTGTTCTCGGTGCGTGGCCATGCTGGCCTACACCCACAGCAGGTCAGCTGCTGGATTACCCACACCAACGAGCGCACCCACGACATCATTCGCTCGGGTTTTGACCGCAGCCCCATGTTTACCGGCAAGATCGAAGGCGTGGGCCCCCGTTACTGCCCTTCTGTGGAAGACAAAATCAACCGCTTTGCCGACAAAGAAAGCCATCAGATTTTCTTGGAGCCAGAAGGCTTAACCACGCACGAATATTACCCGAACGGGATTTCCACCAGCCTGCCGTTTGACATTCAAATCGGCCTGGTGCGCAGCATTAAGGGCTTAGAGAACGCCCACATTCTGCGTCCTGGTTACGCCATTGAGTACGATTATTTCGACCCGCGTAATTTAAAAGCCAGCTTAGAAACCAAAACCATTGCTGGTTTGTTCTTTGCCGGTCAGATCAACGGCACGACTGGCTACGAAGAAGCCGCGGCGCAAGGCCTGGTGGCCGGCACCAATGCGGTGTTGTACACCCGTGAGCAAGACGCTTGGGCGCCGAAGCGAGAAGAGTCTTATTTAGGCGTGATGATCGACGACTTGATCACCAAAGGTGTGAACGAACCTTATCGGATGTTCACCAGCCGCGCCGAGTATCGCTTGCAGCTACGCGAAGACAATGCCGACATGCGCCTCACCGAAGAGGGTTATCGCTTAGGCCTCGTGGGCGAAGCCCAGTGGCGCGCCTTTAGCGACAAGCGTGAGGCGGTTGAGCGTGAAGTGGCGCGCCTACGCAGCACCTGGTACACCCCAAGTAAAGTAGACAAAGACGTGCAGCAGTCGGTTTTGGGGCAGCCCATGACCCATGAATACAGTTTGTATGATTTATTGCGCCGTCCTAATGTACACTATGAGACCTTAATGCAGTTCCCTGAGTCGGCCGCGCCCGAAGCGCTGGCCGAAGAAGTGATCGATCAGGTGACCATTCAGGTAAAGTATCAAGGCTACATTGACCGCCAAAACGTCGAAATTGAACGACGTCAATCCTTAGACGAAACCAAGTTGCCTACCGATGCGGATTACAGCAAGGTGGCTGGATTGTCTAAAGAAGTGCAGCAAAAACTGGCCGAGCATCGGCCCGAAACCGTTGGCCAAGCGTCGCGGATCTCTGGTGTGACACCGGCCGCCGTGGCCTTATTGTTAGTACATTTAAAACGTGGCTTTCAAGGAGCAAAAACACATGACTAGTCAGGTAAGTGGACAGCAGCAGCTGCAACAGGGCATAGACGCCATGAATTTGTCGTTTAGCGAGGAGCAGCAGGCGCAAATGTTGGCTTATGTGGCCTTACTACAAAAGTGGAACAGCACCTATAACCTCACCGCACTACGCGATGAGGCCAGCATGATTTCCCATCATGTGCTCGACAGCCTGTCGCTCATGCCCCATCTTGATCCCAGCAAACGCATGATCGACGTGGGCTCAGGCGGCGGCATGCCGGGCATTCTGTGCGCCATCAGCTATCCAGAAATGGACATCACGCTGTTGGACGCCAACCGTAAAAAAACCACCTTCTTGCAGCAAGTGGTGATTGAGCTGGGTTTAACCAACGTGCAGGTAAAATCTTGCCGCGTTGAAACCTTGGCCGATCAGTCGTACGAAATTGTGACCAGCCGTGCTTTTGCCGAGCTGGCCGACTTTGTGAACCTGACCCGTGAGCTGATACACCCGCAGGGTAAATGGCTGGCGATGAAGGGCATGTATCCCAAACAAGAAATCGATCGCCTCCCTGATTGGGCTGAGGTGACGGCAGTGAGGGCGCTGTCTGTGCCAGCAGTCGCGGCAGAGCGCCACTTGGTGTTTATGCAAAAGAAAGAGGCTCTATGAGCGCCTATGTCATTGCAGTGGCCAACCAAAAAGGCGGCGTGGGCAAAACCACCACCGTGGTGAACCTCGCGGCCTCATTGGTGGCCAAAGGCAAAAAGGTCTTGATCGTCGATCTAGACCCGCAGGGCAATGCCACCACCGGCAGCGGCCTCAATAAGGGCAGCGTCAAACTGGGCGTGTACCACGTCCTCTTAGGCGACAACAGCGTGGCTGAGGCTAAGTTGGCCAGTCCCAGCGGCGGTTTTGACGTTTTGGCGGCCAACCGCAGCCTGTCTGGCGCCGAAGTGGAGCTGGTGCAGGAGCTGGCGCGCGAGATGCGCCTCAAAAACGCTTTGCAAACCGTGCGCGACGACTACGATTACATATTACTGGATTGCCCGCCGACGCTGACGCTGTTGACCTTAAACGGTCTGGTGGCCGCCGACGGCGTGATCGTGCCGATGGTGTGTGAATACTATGCGCTAGAAGGCATTTCTGACCTGGTGGCGACCTTGCGTAAAATTCGCCAGGCCATCAATCCTAGCCTGGGCCTGCTGGGCATTGTGCGCACCATGTACGACGCGCGCAGCAAGCTGTCGCAACAGGTGTCAGAGCAGCTGACCCAACACTTTGGTGCCGAGCTCTTCAACACCAATATTCCCCGCAACATTCGTTTGGCTGAGGCGCCTAGCCACGGCATGCCGGCTCTGGCCTACGACGCCAATGCGCGTGGCACGCTGGCCTACCTAGCGCTGGCGGACGAAGTGATGGCCCGCGTGGCCGAACAATAGGATACAACCATGACCAAACCTAAGGGATTAGGCCGCGGCCTCGATGCATTATTGGTGTCTTCGGTGGAGGAGGGCGCTTTCAGCGACCGTTTGACCACCTTGGCAATCGCCGACATCCGCCCCGGGCGCTATCAGCCGCGGGTGCAAATGGACGACGAGGCGCTGGAAGATTTGGCCCAGTCCATTCGCGAGCAGGGCGTGATTCAGCCCGTCATCGTGCGCGAATCAGGCTTGGATAAGTATGAGATCATTGCCGGCGAACGTCGCTGGCGTGCCAGCCAGCTGGCCGGGCTGACTCAAATTCCGGCCGTGATCAAAACCATCAGCGACGAAACCGCGTTGGCGATGGGCCTCATTGAGAACATTCAGCGTCAAAATCTTAACCCCATCGAAGAAGCCGAAGGGCTCAAGCGCTTGGTGGACGAGTTTGGCATGACCCACGAAACCGTGGCCAAGTCGGTTGGCCGTAGCCGCAGCAGTATTTCCAACAGCCTGCGCCTGCTGTCGTTGCCAACGGAAGTGAAGGATTTAATTTTTGCCAAGCAGCTAGAGATGGGTCATGCCCGCGCCTTGCTGTCATTGCCCGTGTTGGCACAGTTAGATCTGGCCCATAAGGCGGCTAAATTAGGCTGGTCGGTGCGAGAGGTTGAAAAGCGCGCTCAGGCCGTACTCGCCGAAAAAACAACACCCACCGTGGCCCCTAAAAAAGCCAATCCTGACCTAGTTATTTTACAGGAACAGTTGTCCCAAACGCTGGGTGTGACCGTGGACATCAAAAGCAACCAAAAGCAAAAAGGCAAAATGGTTTTGCATTTTGATAATTTGGACGAATTTGATGGTTTGTTGCAGAAATTAGGGGTAAAATAAAGGGCTTTTTTAAAAGAGTTCTATAGATTACGTTCAGAACGCACCGAGCGCCCAGATACTGTGATAGAATCGCGCCAGTTTATGCCTAATTGACAGCCGGTTTCGGTTTTTTTAACGCCCGAAATCATTGTTTATTGTAGGGTTGTTCTTGACGATTTCGGTGACGTTTATTATAGTTACGGCGCTTTAGCAGTCTCTACCGCTTAAATGCGGTTGTCTGGGCCCCGACACTTAAGGAAGATAATGACCAAACTGGTTGGTTACCAAGCCTTAACCTTGGCGGTGGTACTGGCGCTAACGTACTTAGTCGCAGATTTAGAAGCGGTATGGTCGTCCCTCTTGGGTGGGTTGAGCTATTTGCTCCCAACCTGTGTGGCGGCATTATTTTTGAGCCTCACGAACCGTAATGTTCAACGCATGGCCCTGGGGTTCGTCCTAGGCGAGAGCTTAAAAATCATTTTAGCCATCATTATGATGGTGGTTGTGTTTATCGTATATCCGACGCTGAGATGGCCTTATTTTCTGTTGGGGTTCTTGGCGGTTAGTCACGTAATTTTTATTGTTTTTTGGAAATTTAAGCACTATGGCAGACGCTCAAACACTTACAGCAGCCGAGTACGTTAAGCACCACTTGGTGCAACTCTCGCAAAAAGACACACCACAAACCAATATTGTGGATTTTTCTTACATCAACCTTGATACCTTATTCTTCTCAATTCTATTGGGCGTGGTGTCATGCTTTTTCTTGTGGCGTGCCGCTAAGAAAATGCATGCTGGCGTGCCTGGGCGTTTTCAAGCCGCGGTTGAGATCCTGACGGAATTCGTGGAAGGCATGTGTAAAGACATCGTGCACAACCCAGCATCACGTAAAGCGGTTGCGCCTTTGGGCCTCACGGTTTTTGTGTGGATTTTCATGATGAACGCGGTCGATTTACTACCCGTAGACCTATTCCCGATGATTGCTTCAGGCGTGTTTGGCCTTGAGTATCTACGTGCGGTACCCACCGCCGACCTGAACGGCTCTTTGGCCCTGTCAGTAGGCGTCCTGTTGGTGTGCTTGTACTACAGCCTAAAAATCAAAGGCATTGGCGGCTGGATGAAAGAAATGTTCACCGCCCCATTCGGCCCTTGGTTAGCCCCAGTTAACTTTGCCATGAACCTGCTTGAGTTTGCGTCTAAGACCATCTCTCAAGGCATGCGGTTGTTCGGTAACATGTACGCTGGTGAGCTTGTATTTATGTTGATCGCCCTATTGGGTGGCGCCTGGGCGTCAACCGGTTCAGTAGCGGTGATTGACCCAATCTTATTCTTATTGCAAATCTTAGCGGGTTCTGCTTGGGCAATCTTCCACATTTTGATTATTACCTTGCAAGCCTTTATTTTCATGGTCTTGACCTTTGTGTACATCGGCCAAGCACATGATTCGCATTAAGTAGTTTTGACTAGGCGACTTAAAAAAACCTTTTTAAGTCGCTCGGTTTATTTTTTAGTTTTGTCTTTTTTTTGTATCTTTACCTTTATATATTTAAGGAGCTGTAAATGGAAATGGGTTTAATTGCTATTGCTTGTGGTCTGATCGTTGCTTTAGGTGCGATTGGTGCATGTTTGGGTATTGCTACCGTTGGTGCTAAATACCTAGAATCTTCTGCTCGCCAACCTGAATTGATGGGTCCATTGCAAGTTAAATTGTTCTTGATCGCTGGTTTGATTGACGCGGCTTTCTTGATTGGTGTTGCGATTGCTTTGTTGTTTGCATTCGTAAACCCATTCGCTGGTTAATTTTGAACCATTCTTTTTTTGAACATGACAAATCACGAAGGCTAAATCCGTGAATTTAAACGCAACCCTAATTGCGCAGTTAATTGTCTTCTTCATCTTAGTGTGGTTCACCATGAAGTTTGTGTGGCCCCCTATTGTGAAAGCACTTGACGAGCGCGCCGACAAAATCGCCGAAGGCTTAGCAGCTGCTGAGCGTGGTAAGAGCGATTTTGAGCAGGCAGAAAAGCGTGTTGCAGCAATCTTGGCCGAAGGGCGTAATCAGGTAGCCGAAATGGTTGCCAACGCCGATAAAAGAGCAGCACAAATTTTAGACGAAGCAAAAACAACTGCTTCAACTGAAGCCGCTCGTATCTTGGCTTCTGCGCAAGCAGAAATTGAACAAGAAGCTAACCGTGCACGTGAAGTATTACGTGAGCAAGTTGCTGCTTTAGCAGTGGCTGGTGCGGAGAAAATCTTGCGTCAAGAGATTAACGAACAGCAACACGCGAACATCCTTAGCACCCTTAAACAGGAGCTATAACGCTTATGGCTGAGTTCGCAACAATTGCCAGGCCCTATGCAAACGCATTGTTTGGTTTGGCTCAGGAAAGTAACAAACTCGTTCCTTGGTTGAGTGAACTTGAGACACTGGTACAAATCGTGTCACAACCTAAAGTACAGGCTTATCTAGACCAGCCTGAGTTGAGCAGCGAAGCCCGTACCAAAGAAGTCCTTGCCTTGTGCAACGACTTCAACGGTGAAGCTGCTTTACAAAACTTTGTGACCGTCGTATCTGAAAATGGACGCTTGGTTGTATTGCCCGAGATTTTGGCGCAATACCAAGACTTGATGTTGCAAGCAAGCGGTACCCAAAAAGCGGTTGTGTACAGCGCTTATCCAGTAAGTGATGAGCAGTTGGCGCAAATCGTGAGCGATTTGAAACAACGCTTCGGTACTGAGTTGCAAGCCACAGTCGAAATCAAACCAGAGCTCATTGGTGGTGTCAAAATTGAAGTTGGCGACCAAGTGCTAGATATGTCAGTGCAAGGTAAATTGAATGCCTTGTACACGGCAATTAAAAGTTAGGAGATAATTCATGCAGCTGAATCCTGCTGAGATCAGCGATTTGATTAAAGCCAAGATTGAGAACTTGAACGTGAGTCAAGAAACCCATACCAAAGGTACGGTTATTTCTGTGACAGACGGTATTGTTCGCATTCACGGCCTATCAAACGTGATGCAAGGTGAAATGCTCGCATTCCCCGGTGACACTTTTGGCTTAGCCATGAACTTAGAGCGTGACTCTGTCGGCGCCGTAGTGTTGGGTGAATACGAACACATTAGTGAAGGTGACGAAGTTACTTGCACTGGACGCATTTTAGAAGTGCCAGTTGGCCGCGAATTGGTTGGCCGTGTGGTTGATGCTTTGGGTCGTCCTATCGACGGTAAAGGCCCGATTGCCGCAACGCAAACTGCCCCGATCGAAAAAATTGCCCCAGGCGTGATTGCCCGTCAATCGGTTGATGAGCCTTTACAAACCGGTATTAAAGCCATTGACTCAATGGTACCAGTAGGTCGCGGTCAACGTGAGTTGATCATTGGTGACCGTCAAACTGGTAAAACCGCAGTGGCCCTAGACGCCATCGTTAACCAAAAAGGTACCGGCGTTGTGTGTATCTATGTTGCGGTTGGCCAAAAAGCGTCTTCTGTTGCCAACGTGGTTCGCCAACTAGAAGCCAACGGTGCGATGGATCACACCATTATTGTGGCCGCAACTGCCTCTGAAGCAGCTGCCCTACAGTTTATTGCGCCTTATGCTGGTTGCACCATGGGTGAATTCTTCCGCGACATCGGCGAAGATGCTTTGATTGTATACGATGACTTGTCTAAACAAGCCGTTGCCTACCGTCAAATTTCTTTGTTGTTGCGTCGTCCACCAGGCCGTGAAGCTTACCCTGGCGACGTATTCTACTTGCACTCTCGTTTGCTAGAACGCGCTTCTCGCATCAACGCGAATGAAGTAGAAAAACGCACCAACGGTGCCGTAACAGGTAAAACCGGTTCTTTGACCGCGTTGCCTATTATTGAAACCCAAGCCGGTGACGTTTCTGCTTTCGTACCAACCAACGTGATTTCAATTACCGACGGTCAGATTTTCTTAGAATCAGACTTGTTTAACTCAGGCATCCGTCCTGCGATTAACGCCGGTATTTCTGTGTCACGCGTAGGTGGTGCAGCACAAACTAAAGTCATCAAAAAATTGGGTGGCGGTATTCGTTTGGCCTTGGCCCAATACCGTGAATTGGCAGCGTTCTCGCAGTTCGCCTCAGATCTTGATGAAACCACGCGTAAGCAGCTTGAGCATGGTGAGATCGTGACCGAATTGATGAAGCAAAAACAATTCAACACTTTGAATATTGCTGAAATGGCTTTGACCCTATGGGCCGTGAATCATGGATCATACGTTGATGTGCCAGTAAATAAGGCTTTGGATTTTGAAGCTGAATTCTTGTCACATGTTCGTACCCAGCACGCTGAAGTATTGGCTCAAATTAACGAAAGTGGCGCAATGTCTAGCGACAACGAAGCCGTTCTTTCGAAAGCCATGGAAACCTTCAAGTCAGCCTATTCTTACAAAGCTTAAAGCTAAAGGAAAGGGTCGAACATGGCAGGAGCAGGTAAAGAGATTCTCACCAAAATTCGTAGTGTGAAAAATACCCAAAAAATCACACGTGCGATGCAAATGGTATCGACCTCTAAAATGCGTAAGACACAAGAGCGGATGCGCGCAGCGCGTCCGTACGCAGACAAGGTACGGGTTGTAATGGCCCACCTTGCCAAAGCGGATGTGGCGGACGCATTGCCTATCTTAGAATCGCGTGAGCACATTCGTCGCGTGGGCATTCTGGTGGTGACATCAGACAAAGGCCTATGTGGCGGCTTAAACGCCAACGTTTTGAAAGCATTGTTTGCCAAAGTGCAAGAATGCCAAGAACAAAACATCGGTGTTGAGGTATGTTGCTTCGGGAGCAAAGGTCTGGCCGCGTGCGAACGCGCGCAGCTAGACGTGGTTTCCAGCGCGGTTGATTTGGGCGATACCCCAAAAGCGGAACGTATTATTGGTCCTGTGCGCGTTTTGATTGAGCGTTACTTGGCTGGTGAAATTGACGCAGTGTACATGGTGTACTCAAAATTTGTGAACACCATGCGTCAAGAGCCTAGCCTAGAAACGTTGTTGCCGATTGGCTCTGAAGCATTGTCTACAGAAGACCAAAACGGCACCGAAGCCAGCGCAATGGAATATGTATACGAACCAGATCCAGTGTCGGTATTAGAATTTTTGGTGCGACGCTATCTTGAGTCTGTGGTTTATCAAGCGATGTGTGACAACATGGCTTCTGAGCAAGCCGCGCGTATGGTTGCCATGAAAGCGGCAACGGACAACGCCGGTGAAGCGATTAAAGAATTGCAATTGGTGTACAACAAATCACGCCAAGCCGCAATTACCACAGAATTGTCAGAAATTGTAGCGGGTGCAGCTGCTGTATAAGCGGCTGTTTCTGCTAAAAAAACTTTAGGATACGATAATGAGCCAAGGCAAAATCGTACAAATCATTGGCGCCGTAGTCGACGTGGAATTTCCACGTACCGACATGCCCAAGATTTATGATGCTTTGAAATTGGTCGATACCGACCTGACCCTAGAAGTGCAACAGCAGCTAGGCGACGGCGTGGTACGGACCATTGCAATGGGTAGTTCTGATGGCCTAAAACGCGGTATGGCTGTGACCAACACCGGCGCCGGTATCACCGTGCCAGTGGGTGCCGCCACCCTAGGTCGTATTATGGACGTGTTGGGTAACCCCGTGGACGAAGCCGGCCCAGTAAATGCCGAGCAAACACGTGGTATTCACCAACTAGCGCCTAAGTTCGATGAACTGTCTAGTGCTTCTGAAGTACTGGAAACCGGTATTAAAGTGATTGACTTGCTTTGCCCATTCGCTAAGGGTGGTAAAGTAGGTTTGTTCGGTGGTGCCGGCGTAGGTAAAACCGTGAACATGATGGAATTGATTAACAACATCGCTAAAGCACACTCAGGCTTGTCTGTGTTTGCTGGGGTGGGTGAGCGTACTCGTGAGGGTAACGACTTCTACCACGAGATGAAAGATTCCAACGTGTTGGACAAAGTGGCCATGGTTTATGGTCAAATGAACGAACCTCCTGGTAACCGTTTGCGCGTGGCGTTGACTGGTTTGACCATGGCAGAACACTTCCGTGATGAAAAAGACGAAAGTGGTAAAGGTCGTGACGTGTTGTTCTTCGTAGACAACATCTACCGTTACACCTTGGCCGGTACTGAAGTATCTGCCCTGTTGGGTCGTATGCCTTCTGCAGTGGGTTACCAACCAACGTTGGCTGAAGAAATGGGCCGCTTGCAAGAGCGCATTACCTCAACTCAAACCGGTTCTATTACGTCTATTCAAGCCGTATACGTGCCTGCGGATGACTTGACTGACCCATCTCCAGCCACCACGTTTGCTCACTTGGACGCTACCGTGGTATTGAGCCGTGACATTGCGTCTTTGGGTATTTACCCTGCGGTTGACCCACTAGACTCTACTTCACGTCAGCTAGACCCTGCCGTGATTGGCGACGAACACTACGAAGTGGCTCGTGGCGTGCAAAACACTTTGCAAAAATACAAAGAATTGCGCGACATTATTGCCATTTTGGGTATGGATGAGTTGTCTGACGAAGATAAATTGGTTGTGGCTCGCGCCCGTAAGATCCAACGTTTCTTCTCACAACCGTTCCACGTGGCTGAAGTGTTTACCGGCGCGCCTGGTAAGTATGTGTCACTACGCGACACCATTGCTGGCTTTAAAGCCATCTTGGCAGGCGAATATGACCACCTACCAGAACAAGCGTTCTACATGGTCGGCTCTATCGAAGAGGCTGTGGCTAAAGCACAAACCTTAAACTAAGGAGACAGGCATGACTACCATGCGAGTTGAAGTGGTCAGTAGTGAACAAAGCATCTATTCTGGTGAAGCAACCTTCGTGGTTGTGCCAACAGAAGAGGGTGAATTGGGCATCTATCCACGCCATATTCCTATTTTAAGCAAAGTGCGTCCTGGGGTGTTGGTTTTGACCGTCCCAGGTCAAGCTGAAAAAGTTTCAGTAGCGGTATCTGGCGGCCTGTTAGAGGTTCAGCCTGATGCAGTCACCGTATTGGCAGAAATTGCCGTTCGCGCTGATGATTTGGACGAAGCACGCGCTTTAGAGGCTCAAAAAGCCGCTAAAGAACGTTTGGCCAAAGCAAAAGACGAACGCTCTACCGCCGATGCTCAGGCTGCTTTGGCTTCTGCCATTGCCCAGCTGAAAACTTTGGAATATTTACGCAAACGTGCGGGTCACTAAGTAAGAGACTCAAACCGAAAAAAGCCGCTTTCATAGCGGCTTTTTTAGTTTGATGCCCCAAGCGGGGTGTTGTACCTGAATCAAATAAAGAGACAGACGAATGAATGCAGTGTTACTGGCCGTATTGGTCATGTTGGTGTTGTCCGTGGCCAGAGTCCACGTGGTGTTAAGCCTGTTGATCGGCGCCCTAGTGGGTGGCTTAGCCGGTGGCCTCGGCGTGGTGAAAACCGTGCAGGTGTTTCAAGAAGGCCTCGCTGGCGGTGCCACCATCGCCCTGTCGTACGCCATGCTGGGGGCGTTTGCCATGGCGATTGCCCATTCGGGTCTGCCGCAGTCCATTGCCAACTGGGTGATTGCCAAAATCGAACAGGCCGGCAGCGGCGGCATGATTAAATGGACCCTGCTGTTGGCCCTCGTGGGCATCAGCATCAGCAGCCAAAACATATTGCCCATTCACATTGCCTTCATTCCCCTGATCGTGCCGCCTTTATTGGTGGCCATGACCAAGCTTAAGCTGGATCGCCGTGCCGTCGCCTGTTGCCTCACCTTTGGCCTCGTGACCACGTATATGTTCTTGCCTTACGGCTTTGGTGATATTTTCCTGAATAAAATTTTGCTCGCCAACATTCAAAAATCGGGCCTCGACGTCAGCGACATCAACGTCATGCACGCCATGTTGATTCCCGCTTTAGGGATGGTGGCGGGTTTGTTCATCGCCGTGTTTGTCAGCTACCGTCGACCCCGTGAATACGCCTTATTGAATGCCGATGCGGGCGCCGGCCCTAGCCCTAGCGCCTCGCCTTGGCGCACCGCCGTGGCCTTGGCCGCCGTGGTGTTGGCGTTTGTGATCCAGTTGCAAACCGGCTCCATGATTGTGGGCGCGCTGGTGGGCTTCGTGCTGTTTATGGTCTCGGGCGTGGTGCGCTGGAAAGACGCCGACGACGTGTTTAATCAAGGCTTGCGCATGATGGCCTTGGTCGGCTTCATCATGATTTCGGCGCAAGGCTTTGCCGAAGTGATGAAGGCCACCGACCAAATCAAACCCATGGTGGATGCCTCTGCGGCGCTGTTTGCTGGTTCTAAAGGCATGGCCGCCTTGGCCATGCTGGTGGTGGGCCTCATCATCACCATGGGCATCGGCAGCTCGTTTTCCACCATCCCCATCATCGCCGCGATTTATACCCCGCTGTGCCTGAGCATGGGCTTTTCGCCCTTGGCCACAGTGGCCTTGATTGGCGCCGCTGGCGCCTTGGGCGATGCCGGTTCGCCAGCCTCGGATTCGACCCTTGGGCCCACCGCAGGTTTAAACGTAGATGGCCAGCACGACCACATGCGCGACACGGTGATTCCCACCTTTTTACATTTTAATATTCCTGTTATGATCACCGGATGGATTGCGGCGATGGTATTGTGAGATGAACAACATGGACACCCACTCAGTAACCGAACGGCTGATCGAAGCCGAAATCAAATTAGCCCTGCAAGACGAACTCTTGGAGGCGCTTAATCGCCGTATGGCCGAGCTACAGGCTCAGTTAGACCTACAGCAGGCGCAGCTGCGCTTGTTGTACCAACAGGGCATGGATAAAGGCGGTGACGGCAGCGATGAACCCCGTTCTTTGTTTGACGACATCCCCCCTCATTACTAAGTCCCGCTGAAAGTTTTCTCATGGTTGATCAACCTGCGGCCGCCTCTGTGGCGCCGCTTCGTTATACCTGGGCCCAGGCCCTTAAAGTTTCCCTCCCCATCGCCATGGGCTACGTGCCAGCGGGCGCCGCATTTGGCGTTTTGGCCAGCGTGGCCGGCATTCCCTGGTGGGTCAGTGTGTTCATCAGCGTGGTGGCCTTTTCCGGTGCGGCCCAGTATGCGGCCATTCCGCTGTTTGCCAGCGGTGCAGGCCTGTTCAGCATCAGTTTAAATACGTTGTTAATTAATTTGCGTCATGCCCTCTATGCCTTGCCTTTATTAGACGCCTTGCCGAGCAATCGACTCAAGCGTGGCTATTGCCTGTTTACCCTAACGGATGAATGTTTTTCGCTGATGACCACCCTGTCCTCAGCCCAACAAAAGGCCGTGTTTTTTAAAATGGCGGTGTTGGTGCATGGCTATTGGATTGTGGCCACGATTTTAGGCCTGGTGGTGGGGCAGCAGTTGGCCCACCTGGTGCCCAATTTGGATTTTGCCCTGGCCTGTTTGTTTGTGATTTTGTGGTTTGAGCAAGTGAAAGCCAAAAAAGTGTGGTGGCCCAGCGCCTTGGCCATCGTGGCCTTTGCCCTAGGTGCCTGGTTGTTGCCGCAGTACGTATTGGTGGTGGCCTTGGTGTTGTGCATGGGGGTGATTTTGCTGCGCGCCTTGCTGTTGCGACAGGAGGCCTAAGGTGAATACCACTTTAATTTTAGCCGGCACCGTGTGTATGGGCGTGATTACGTTTCTGTTGCGCGCGTTTCCCACCTTGGTGCCCAAGGCTTGGCTGCGCTCGCGCCTGCTGAGCGCGCTTAATTTTGCCCTACCGATTAGCGTGATGGTGGTGCTGATCTTGGCCAGCCTCAGCCTCAGCCTCAAGGCCGATACCTTCGCCTGGCCGCGCCTGAGCGCCGAGGTGCTGGCCTTAGCAACAGTATTGCTCACCTATGTGTTTTGGCGAAACGTATTCATCAGCGTCATCGTGGGCGTGGCGTCGTTGAATGGGTTTATTTGGCTGCTGGGGGCCTAAGCTAAAGTACTGCCAAACCATGGTTTTGTGTGTTTTTTAAAACGTATTTCACTGGTGCCGATTCTCTGACGGCGTCTCCTTTAGGTGAAGTACCGTCCCGTAGAGCCGCCGAAGTAGGTTCTATTGAGGCAGATGAAGCAGGCAAAAAGCTTGTGGCGCCCGACCACGCTTTTATAGGAGGGGGAGCACTCTTGCCTGCGCTGGCTCAATAGGTTCTGCTGAGGGCAGTCACGAAGTGACCGGGGATCAGGGTGGCCTTTTCTTTGCTTCGTTTCTTTTGGCCACGCAAAAGAAATGACGTCGCCTTCGGCGAAACAAACGCTCAAGTTCAAACAGTGTTCACCTAAAGTGAGCGCTTTAAAATCATTCATGCTTCGGCAACATCGCTATTGATTCGTCGTTGGGTTTCGCCCTGTAGGGCGCCATCATTTCTTTTTGATGTCAAAAAGAAACGAAGCAAAGAAAAACCACCCCACTTTATCCGCCCGCTACGCGGGTGCCCTCGTTGGCCCGCACGTGGCCGGCGGCAAAAACTCATATTTGGGCCTTTGGCCAAATACTCAAACAACTTTGCCTCAAAGCCCCGGCCCCGCACGAACCGCCTCGGCGGCTAAAAGGGGAACGGTACTTCACCTAAGAGCAAGCGTGGTGAGTTTAAAGTATCTGGCTATATACGCTGGGTTTTGTTCGAACACAAAACCATGATTTGTGGGTTGAACAAGACGCGCCTCAATTTTACCGATCTTCTGACGGTGTATCCCTTAGGTGGTGAGTTTAAATAATTTGGCACTCACCAAACCATGGTTTGTTATTTGAATAAAACCCAGCATGGCATTAAAACCCTTTAAGCTCACCACGTTTGCCCTAAAGCCAGCCGTAGGGCGGGTAAAAGCGAAGCCTATCCACCAGCCGTACTGCTCGCCCACACAAAAAAACGCCCCAGAATTCATTCTGGCGCGTTTTTTTATTGCGGCATGTGCTTACATGATGCGCATTTGCTTCACTTCCAATTCAATTGGCTCATGCCAATCTTTTTCCAACTCGCCGCTCAACACCACCGTGGTTTTGTCGTTAAAGGTTTGGCCAGCCGGCAACACGCGGTCTTTCAGCTCAATATTGAGTTCGCCCGTGCCGTCAGAGAACACATAGTGTTTGCCCCCAACCTGGCGAATGATCTTGCCCTTAACGGTGACCAACTGGTCGTCTTTACCGCTGTTCAAAACCTGCTTCACAGAGGTGACTTTATCACCGCTCATGTTAGAGGGGCCTGTGTATTGGGCCAAGGCCGCAGTAGAAGTGAGGGCTAGGGCAGCAATGATGGCTAAGGTACGAGTACGCATGGTGAAGCTCCTTGATAAAGTTTAATGATGTTTGCTATGGTGTTCATTAAACCGCATCAACCTTAAGTGAATCTTAAGCCGACGCTTTTTTATTAAAAATAAGGTTAAACTTTAAGCCCGCATAGTGACGGCCCGATTCAATCTGTAGCCGTGCATGGTGTAGCTCCATGATGCGTTGCACGATCGACAGGCCCAAGCCGCTGCCGCTGGTTTCTGTGCCCAGTATCCGATAAAACCGCTGCGTCAGCCGCGACACTTCCTCATCGCTGACGCCAGGGCCATTGTCTTGCACCACAATGTGGGTTTGGCTGGCGGTTTCGGAGGCAGCCAGGGTAATGGTGCTGCCCGCAGGGCAGTAGCTCAGCGCATTGCTGATGAGGTTACGCAACACAATGCCGATGAGTTCGCGGTTGGCGTACACCTGTAGCGGCGATTCGAGGGGCAAGGCCACCACCAGCTGCATGTTCTTACCCGCCAATTCTGTTTGAAACACCCGCGTTTGCTCATGCAACAAGGCCGCCACGCTGAGCTGTTCGGGGTGCAGCTTTTCTTCACCCTGCTGGTTGAGCGGGTCTAGGCGCGCCAGCAGCAGCAAGTGGCTGACCAAATGGGTGCTGCGGTCAATGTCTTGGCGTAGGGCCTGCAACGGCTCAGCCAGCTCTGGATGCTGTCGTTTGAGCAGCTGCGCCTGCATGCTCAACGCCGCCAGCGGCGTGCGCAGCTCATGCGCGGCGTCGGCGGTAAAGCGGCGCTCATTGAGTAAGGTCGCCTGTAGTCGCGCCAGCAGCGTATTGAGGGCGTCGGTGATCGCGTTAACTTCATTGGAGGAGCGGCGCATCGGCAGCGCGGTTAAATCTTGTGGCGACTGTTGGGCCAGCAGCTGGGCCATTTGGGTCAGCGGCCGCAGCAGGTAATAAATCGCCAAAGCGCTCACCACCACCAATAACAGCAGCAGCAGCAGGGCCGGCACGATGAGGTTCTCCGCCAGCTCTTCCAGAATGTCTAAGCGCTTGTTCAGCGACTGGGCCACCTGTACCTCTAAGTCCGCGTCTTTGGCTTTGATGACAAACACCCGCCATTCATGGCCATTAAGGGTCATGTCACGGAAGCCTTTGCGTTTGGGAAAGTCGGTCACAAAAGGGGACAGTGGCGCTTCTTTGGTACGCGAAACCACTTCGCCCTGCTGAACCACTTGATAGTGTAGGTCGTCGGTGTCCGGCTGATGTTCTTCCTGGCGTTGTGGCCGCGGATGAAACTCGAATTCGTGGCGGGTGGCGTGCAACAGTAAAGAGGCAGACTCTTTCAGCGCATCATCAAACACGTCGTTGGTTTCGTCCCAGGCCACATACACCATGATGCTTAAGCTCACCAGCCAGAAAAACACCGACATCCCAATAATCGACAGCAGCAGCCGTAGCCGCAGCGAATAGGCGCGCTTTTTTGGGGCTTGAGTGGCGGGGGCTGGTTTTTGTCGAAACATCATGGCTAAGCGTCTTTCGAAAGGGTGTAACCCAGGTTACGGATGGTGCGGATGAAGGCGCTGCCTAGTTTTTTACGCAGATGGTGAATGTGCACCTCAACCGCATTGCTTTCTACCTCATCGCCCCAGCTGTACAGCTTGTCTTCCAACTGGGCGCGGGTGATCACCTGCGATGGGTGTAGCATTAAGGCGTGCAGCACGTTGAATTCCTTGGCGGTCAAGATTAAAGGCTGCTGATTAAAGGTGACCGTTTTGGTGGCTGGGTTCAAACACACCCCCTCATGCGACAGCAGCTGCTCCAGGCTGCCAGAGGCGCGGCGAATGGCCGCCCGAATCCGCGCCGAAAGCTCTTCTAGGTCAAACGGCTTGACCAAGTAGTCATCCGCGCCCAAATCCAAGCCCTCAATCCGTTCTTCGAGGGCGTCTTGCGCCGTGATCATGATGATGGGTAGGGTCGCCTGTTGTGCCCGCAGCTGGCTCAAGAGCTCATCGCCAGACAGGCCAGGTAGGCCGCGGTCTAGCAAAATGCAGTCATAGCTTTGGCCCAACAGCGCGGTTTGGGCGGTGTCGCCACGATTGGCCCAGTCGACGGCGTAGCCGTCTAGCTTGAGCCAGGTTTGGATGGTGTTGCCCAAAGAAGGGTCGTCTTCAACTAATAGTATTCTCATGGTGGCCTCATTATGGCGGCTGAATCTTAAGGTTATCTTAAATCGGCGCTATGCCATAGCTTTAGATAGGGCTTGCCTGAGGCAGGTCAGCTAGGCCAGCGCTACGCCGATGCAAATCGTAGGACACGCTTTTCAAGCCTGGGGTTTGTGTTAGGTCAAGTAATTGAATTTGTTTGACTTTATCCTATTATTAAACAGGCATAAATCCTTTTTTCTTAAGATTCGCTTAAGACAGCTTTCTTATCATGATGATGAATTAGCTCCGCTGTGTTGTTTGATCGCACCACCACACGGCCAGAGCGTCATCATCCATAATAAGAAAGCATCGTCATGAACGCAAAATTAAAACAAACCTTAAAATTAGGGCACCGCTACCTTGGGCTGATTTTGGCCCCGCTGTTGCTGGTGATTTTACTGTCGGGTGCCGTTTTGGCGCTGAAACCCATCATGGCGCCCGAAGCCGGGGTGGGTATTCAGGCCAGCATCAGCGCCAATCAGGTCATGGCCACCTTAAGCCAGATCGACCCCGCGGGTGAGATGAGTAGCCTCACCGTGCTACAAGGCGGCGACACCATTTTACTGCAAGGCGGGAAGCAAGGCCCCGAAGGCGGCGTGTATGATTTGCGCAGCGCCGAGAAGGTCGGCGACGCCGGCATGGGCATGCAAACCTTTAACTGGTTTAAGAGCCTGCATAAAAACCTGCTCATCGGTGCCGGCTGGGTGGTGGAGTGGGTTAGCTACCTGCTGGCGGCCATTCTGTTGGTGGGGGTGTTTTTACTGCGCCCCAAGTTTCGCCAAACGCTGGTAGATACCCACAACACCTTAGGGTGGCTGGCTTTGCCGCTGTGGCTATTGTTGCCGGTGACCGGCGTGATGATGTGTTTGCACTTAGGTGCGCCTGATTTTAATCAGTTACAGGCCAGCAGTGCCCCGTTGGCGCAAGTGATTAAAGCTGTGGCTGATGATCGCGCCTTAACCCAGTTGGCCAGTATTGAGACCGTTAAAGGTCGTTATCAAGTGGTGAAGCTGGAAGAGGCTGGTCAAGTCACGTCTTATCAGTTGAATGAACAAGCTCAGTTGAGCCCCGCCACCATGAACCGCTATTGGGCCAAAGAGCTGCACGAAGGCACATGGGCAGGGGCTTTCAGCGGCTGGTTAAACCTGTTCGTCAGCCTAGGCCTGGTGGTGCTGACCAGTACTGGCGCGTATTCATGGCTGCGCCGTCAACGCCAAAGTCGTCACAAACAGGTGCGCCGTGACGAAACGATCTTGGTCGCGTTTGCAAGCCAAACCGGTACCGCCGCTGCCTTGGCCAAACACACCGCCGCCGCTTTGCGTGCCGCAGGCCAAGGCGTGGTGTGTAATCCACTTTCCAGCGTGAGCCCCGCAGAGCTTAATGGGTATGAGCAAGTACTGCTCATTGTGTCTACCACCGGAGAGGGCGACTTGCCCGAACAGGCCAAGGCGTTTGCCGCCGCCGTGCCCAGCCACGATTTAACCCAAACCCATTATGCAGTATTGGCCTTGGGTGACCGCCGCTACGCTCACTTCTGTCAGGCCGGTAAAGACATCGACGCCTTATTGGCCGCTCAAGGTGCCCAATGCTTACAGGCCACGGCTTACGCCGATGGCAATCCCAACGACGTGTGGCAGCAATGGCTGGCTCAATTCAGTGCCCAGCTTGGGTTGGCGCTGGCGCCAGTGGCCAACATGGTGCAAGACCAGCCGATCGGCTTAACCCTCATGCACAAACAGCGTTTGGACTGTGTGGGCGTGGCGGGCATGCGTGAAGTGTGGCAGCTGGATTTTGCCGCACCGGCTGACAGTGGCTTTAGACCCGGTGACCTTCTGTTGGTGACGGCCAATGCCGCCGCCCGCCCCCGCGTGTACTCAATAGGCAGCAGCCACAGAGTGGGGCAGGTGCTGTCGCTCACCGTCGGCCTAGAGCAGTTTGATGATGGGCAGGGCAACATAGGCTATGGGTTGTGTTCGCATTATTTATGCCGAGAACTGGCCGTTGGCGCCAGCATACAGGCCGCCCTGCGGGAGCATGCTGACTTTCATCCGCCGCAAGACGCCCAGCAAAAAGCCATTTTGATCGCCACCGGCACCGGCATCGCCGCCTATCCAGGCTTTATGGCCGAACGGGTGCAGCAGCAATCGCAAGGCCAAACCTGGTTATTTTTCGGCAACCGCTGCCACAACGGCGATTATTTTTACGCCGAGCAGCTACAGGGCTGGCAAGCCCAAGGCGTGTTGGCCCACCTCACCACCGCTTTTTCGGCCGATGCCGATGACGGGGCGTACGTACAGCATAAAATGTTGGCCCACGGTGCCGAACTCTATCAATGGTTGCAGCAGGGCGCCGTGGTGTACGTGTGCGGCAAGGCCAATACGGTAGGCGAAGGCGCCATGACCGCACTGGCGGCTATTTATCAGCGTGAAGCCGGCGCCAGTGCCGCCGACGCGCAAGGCTGGCTGGCCGAGCTACAGGCACAGCAGCGGATTAAAATGGATCTATTTGGTTAATCGACAACATGATTTGGCTTAAGGATGCCAGCAAGAGGCGTTTGGTACGATAGGGCGCTGTTAAAAAGACGGCTCGGTATCAATCATTGGCTATACTATATACATGTAAAAAATGATCGATTCACTTTATGGTTGTAGTAAGCTTCGTTTGGGGTGGACATTAAAGCGGTGGGTAGGCTGCGCTTTACCGACCCTGCGCGGGGTTGCGTCCAGAATACCAATGCACGTATAGAATAGAACAGTGATTGTCGTAGGGTGGGTCGCGACCCACCCGTTTTTCTGGTGTACTTGCTGGCCAATAGGCAACACGTAGGGTGGGCTCTTAGCCCACCTTTCGCTTTTATGGGGTAAAGATGGCCCTAAGTTACCATCACCGCCTCTATACAAGCCCAATCTAGGCTCTTTTGCAGCATCCCCACCCGTTTTAACCCCCATTTTCCCTTTTTACTCATCCACCGCCTCCATTGTTAAGTCTTTTTTCACCCATTTTTAACCGCTTTCCAAACTATTTTCACTTTTTTTGTCTTATTTACCGCTTTTTTTCACAATCTTCACCCCTCAAAGACGCCAGCAGCCACAGGCTTTTCCTCGTTTTTTGACGTCACCCCTAAATTCTTTTAAAAA
>JAGOQM010000016.1 GCA_017991555.1 Neisseriaceae bacterium | reverse complement strand
CGGGTTCGTCTAATATGTTTAGTCATCACGTTCTCCAGATTTAAGGGATTAATGTGTCAACTATAATCAGGACGGCACAGCCAAAAGAAACGAAGCAAAGAAAAGGCCACCCTGATCCCCGGTCACTGCGTGACTGCCCTCAGCAGAACCTATTGAGCCAGCGCAGGCAAGAGTGCTCGCCCTCCTATCAAAGCGTGGTCGGGCGCCACAAGCTTTTTGCCTGCTTCATCTGGCTCAATAGAACCTACTTCGGCGGCTCTACGGGACGGTACTTCACCTAAAGGAGACGCCGTCAGAAGGTTGGTAAATTAAGACACGTCTTTAGCAAATAAAAAACCATGGTTTTCTTTAACGGAAAGCCGCTTAGGCAACCCACCGACGCAGGGTGGGCAAAGCGCAACTTACCCACGGCCTTAAGCCCGTACGTTAAGGCATAACCAAGTCGATTTGGGTCGCAACTTGCCCTTCGAACCCCTCCTATACATGGCTGGAGAGGGGTTTTTGCTGCCGCTTAGGCCTGAACCGGTTCTGGCGGCGCCGTGGCGCATAAGGCTTCAATAATGGCGTGCATGGTTTTTTGGGTTTGGGTCATGATGCGTTTGTTGGAAATGGCCATGAACAGCTTGTTCACCAGCTGTGGCGACGTAATCGGGTAGGCGCTGAGTTTTTCTGGGTGGGCCACCAAAGCCAAGGTTTGGCGGGAGAGGATGGCGTAGCCCATGCCTTCGCACACCAGCTCTAAAATGGTGTTGACGCTGTTCATTTCCAATATGGTATTGGGCTTGTAGCCAATTTTGGCCATTTCAACCTCCACCAGCATGCGGTAGGTGTTGGGATGGCTGGGCAAAATGAGGGGCAGGTCGGCGATGTCGCTGAGCTTAAACGTTGGCTTGCCGTGTAAGGCCACATCATCCGTTGGGGCGATCAGGCATAGGTGGTCTTTGGCCAGCAGGTTGATTTCTAAATCGGGCGAAAAGGCTGGGTTGTGCAGTAGCCCCATGTCGAGGCGGCCGGTTAACAGGCCTTCTTCAATCACAGAGGTTAAGCCTTCCATAATGATGAGGTTGGCCTGGGGTAATTGCTGGCGAAAGGCGCGGGTAAGCGGTACCGCCAAAAGCTTGGCCATGGTCGGCGGCAAGCCAATGGTGACGTGGCCAGAAAGCTGGCCTTGGGTGACGTCTTCGTAGGCGCGCTCAACCTGATGCAGGATGCCGCGACAGTGTTCCAACAGCACTTTGCCGGCGTCGGTGAGGGTCACGCCGCGACCATTGCGGATGAGGAGGTTTTGGTGCAGGTCGACCTCAAGGCGGCGAATTTGGCGGCTGAGAATGGGTTGGGCAATGTTTAAAAAATGGGCGGCCTTGGTGAAACTGCCCATTTCGGCGACGTGGGTAAAGTACCTGAGCTGCTTCAGGTCCATTGGGGGATCGTTGAGCATGATGATTCTCCGTTTTCGTTATGCTTGCCTTTGTATTGGTTATGCATTTTCGTACTATCTACTAGTCTCGTTTTTATGTTTATAAGCATAGCGTAATTTCATAAGATGGTCATCAGTCATCGGGGTAAAGTGTGTCTGTTGCGACACACGCCCGTTAAAAACATTCTGTGATAAAGGTCGTGCTGATGCCACATTCATTATCGGTTCCCTGCTGTTTTATGCGCGGTGGAACGTCTAAAGGGCCCTTCTTTAATCAAGCCGATTTGCCCCCGGCCGGTCCCGAACGTGATCGTCTGCTGCTGGCCATCATGGGGTCGCCCGATGTGCGCCAAATTGATGGCCTCGGAGGCGGCCATGCCTTAACCAGCAAGGTGGGCATGGTGGCGCTGGGCGACAGGGCCAAAACTGGCATTGATCTGCATTTCTTATTTGCCCAGCTGCAACCCAACTCTGACCGCGTCGACACCACGCCCAATTGCGGCAATATGCTGGCAGCGGTGGTGCCGTTTGCCTTAGAAACCGGCCTGATCCAGGCGCAGGGCGACACCACCACGGTGCGGGTGTTGACCGAAAACACCGGCATGCTCAGCGACATCACGGTGCACACGCCGGGCGGGCGGATCAGCTACGAAGGCGACACCCGCATTGACGGCGTGCCGGGCAGCAGCGCCGCGATTGAAATCAGCTTTTTAGACACCGCCGGTTCAGTGTGCGGCAGCCTGCTGCCGACGGGACAGGCCATTGACGTGTTTGAGGTGGCGGGTCTAGGCCAGGTTGAGGCCACCTGCATCGACAATGGCATGCCGATGGTGCTGGTACGGGCCGCGGACTTTGGCTGCGATGGCCAAGAAACGGTGGCCGAACTCAATGCCGATGAGGTGTTGAAAGCCCGCTTAGAAGCGCTGCGGCTGGTCGCTGCAGCAAAAATGGGCCTAGGCGACGTTGGCCCCAAAAACTTTCCCAAGATGTGCTTGCTGTCGGCCCCTAAAGCCGGCGGCGCCCTCAGCACCCGCTGCTTTATTCCCCACGTATGCCATGAAGCCATTGGCGTGTTGGCCGCCGTGACGGTAGCGACGGCCTGCGTGCTGCCCCAGTCGATTGCGGCTGGGCTCAGCCAGCACGCGCCTGCCGAAGACGGACGGGCGGCGTTGTCCATAGAACACCCCAGTGGCGAATTCAGCGTGGTATTGCAGCTGGCGTCAGACGAGGCCGGTGGCCCCAAAGTGGTGGGGGCGGCGCTGCTGCGTACGGCCAGGCTCATCATGCAGGGTTCGGTTCGCGTTTTGGCCAGCCGCTTGGCCGCGAAAAATTAACAAAGGAGACAGTATGAGTTTAATTATTGATTGCCATGGTCATTACACCACGGCCCCAGAAGCCTTGGCGACCTGGCGTAACCAACAAATTGCGAGCATTAAGCAGCCGTCGCTCAAGCCGCGGGCGTCTGACTTGGTCATCAGCGATGATGACATTCGGGAGACCATCGAGGCCAATCAGCTGCGGCTGATGAACGAGCGTGGGGCCGACCTGACCCTGTTCTCGCCGCGGGCCAGCTTTATGGCGCACCACATCGGTGATTTTGAAGTGTCGGCCACGTGGACGGCGCTGTGTAATGAGCTGTGCTACCGAGTGGCGCAGCTGTACCCCGATCGCTTTATGCCTGCGGCCATGCTGCCGCAGTCGCCGGGTGTGCCGATTGAAAGCTGCCTGCCAGAGCTGGAAAAGTGTGTCAACGAATACGGCAACGTGGCCTTGAATCTGAACCCCGACCCCTCTGGTGGGCACTGGACCTCGCCGCCTTTGACCGACCGCTATTGGTATCCGCTGTACGAAAAAATGGTCGAGTATGACTTGCCCGCAATGATTCACGTCAGCACCAGCTGTCACGATTGCTTTCACACTACCGGCGACCATTATTTAAATGCCGATACCACCGCCTTTATGCAGTGCCTTAAAGGCGAGTTATTTAAAGATTTCCCGACTTTGAAGTTTTTGATTCCGCACGGTGGTGGGGCGGTGCCGTATCACTGGGGGCGCTTCCGTGGCCTGGCGCAGGTATTGCAAAAGCCAGAGCTGGAAGAGCACCTAATGAAGAATATTTTCTTCGACACCTGCGTGTATCACCAAGACGGCATTGATTTGTTGACCAAAGTGATCCCCACCGAAAACATTTTGTTTGCCTCAGAAATGATTGGCGCCGTGCGCGGCATCGACCCGCGTACCGGTCATTATTTTGACGACACCAAGCGCTACATCGAAGCGGCTGATCTCAGCGCGGCCCAGCGCCATCAAATTTACGAGGGCAATACGCGCCGTGTGTTCTCACGCGTGGACGCGCAACTGAAAGCGAAAGGATTATAAATGTCACGCTCTTTACTCAATCAGCTGGGGGTGGTGAAGCAAACCATTCAACGTGCCGAGCCTGAAGCGGTGGCCTTACTGGCCCAGTTTGGCAGCGCCACCATTCACGAAGCCATGGGGCGAGTGGGCTTGATGAAGCCGTATTTGCGGCCTATTTATCCACAGGCCAAGCTGTGTGGCACGGCCATCACGGTGCTGTTACAGCCCGGTGATAACTGGATGATGCACGTGGCGGCCGAGCAGATTCGGCCCGGCGACGTGGTGGTGGCGGCGTGTACCACTGAAAACGAAGACGGTTTTTTTGGCGACCTGCTGGCCACCTCGTTCCGCGCCCAAGGGGCGGTGGGCCTGGTGATTGATGGCGGTGTGCGCGACGTGGCCGACCTGACTGAAATGGGGTTTCCAGTGTTTAGCCGCGCGATTCACGCCAAGGGCACGATTAAGGCCACCCTAGGCTCGGTCAATATCCCCGTGGTGTGCGCCGGTGCTTTGGTTGAGCCGGGCGACGTGATTGTGGCCGACGCCGATGGCGTGGTGGTGGTGCCTGCGGCTCAGGCCATGGCCGTGGCCACCACGGCGCAGCAGCGCGAGGCCAACGAGGGCGATAAGCGGGCCTTGTTTGCCAGCGGCACCTTAGGGTTGGATTACTACCACATGCGCGAGCCGCTGGCGAAGGCCGGTTTGACCTACCTTGATTAACAGGAGAGCATGCTGATGCCCATAAGCAATGAAATGACCCCAGGCTGGCTGCCGTTTTATCCCAACCCGAGCCGGCCACAGTTTCAGCTACCGGCAGGGGCGGTGGACGCCCACTGCCACGTGTTTGGCCCTGGCGCTGAGTTTCCGTATGCGCCAGAGCGCAAATACACGCCCTGTGACGCCTCTAAAACCCAGCTGTTTGCTTTACGCGACTGGCTTGGCTTTAGCCGGAACGTCATCGTTCAAGCCACCTGCCACGGCGCCGATAATCGGGCTTTGGTGGATGCGCTACAGGCCGCTGATGGCCTTGCGCGCGGCGTGGCCACGGTGAAAAAAGACGTCACCGACGCCGAGCTGCGGGCGCTGCATGAGGCCGGTGTGCGCGGGGTGCGGTTTAACTTCGTCAAACGCTTGGTCGACTTTACCCCCAAGGCCGACCTATTGGCGATTGCCGAGCGCATTGCGCCTTTGGGGTGGCATGTGGTGGTGTACTTCGAGGCGGTAGACCTGCCCGAGCTGTGGGATTTCTTTACCGCCTTGCCCACGGTGGTGGTGGTTGACCACATGGGGCGCCCAGACGTCACCCTGCCAGTGGCTGGCCCCGAGTTTGCTCTGTTTGTGCGCCTGATGCAGGAGTGCCCTAATGTTTGGAGTAAGGTATCCTGTCCTGAGCGCCTCAGTGTCACGGGGCCGAAGGCGTTAGACGGGGCGCGTCAGCCTTATCAAGACGTGGTGCCGTTTGCGCGACACTTAGTCACCACCTTTCCTGATCGAGTGTTGTTTGGCACCGACTGGCCACACCCCAACCTCAAAGACCACATGCCGGACGATGGTCTACTGGTGGATTACATTCCGCAAATCGCCCCCACGGCTGAATTACAACAACAATTATTGGTCACCAACCCGCTGCGCCTTTATTGGCCGGAGTTGGGTTGAGTCACCACACAAAGGAGAATGCAGTGTCTGATCTCAAAGCGTATAAAAACATTCCGGGCACCACGATTTTTGATGCCGAACAGTCTCGTAAAGGGTTTCATCTGAATCAGTTTTGCATGTCGCTGATGACGCCAGAAAACCGCGCCCGCTTTAAGGCCGATGAGCAGGCTTATTTAGATGAATGGCCGATGACGGCCGCCCAAAAAGCCGCCGTCATGGCGCGCGACCTCAACCAGTGCCTGGCCTTGGGCGGCAACATTTATTTCTTGGCCAAAATTGGCGCCACCGATGGCCTGTCGTTTCAACAAATGGCGGGCAGCATGACCGGCATGAGCGAGGCCGACTATCGCGACATGATGATTTCTGGCGGGCGTCAGCCCGAACCCAAACCCAACAGCACAGGAGAAGCCTAATGGCCAAGATTACTGCCAGCGTATACACCTCGCACATTCCCGCCATTGGCGCCGCCCTTGATTTGGGTAAAGACCACGAGCCGTACTGGCAAAAAGTATTTCAAGGCTATGAGCCATCCAAGCAGTGGCAGAAAGAAAACAAGCCCGACGTGGTGTTCCTGGTGTACAACGACCACGCCAACGCCTTTAGTTTGAACTTAATCCCCACTTTTGCCCTGGGCACGGCCGAGACGTTTCCGATTGCCGATGAGGGCTGGGGGCCACGCCCGATTCCTGCGGTTCAAGGCCACCCCGAACTGGCGGCCCACATTGCGCAAGCGTTGATTCAAGACGATTTTGACTTAACCATCGCCAACGAGCTGCCGGTGGATCATGGCCTGACCGTGCCGCTGTCGCTGCTGTTTGGGCAAGTGGATGCCTGGCCCTGTGCGGTGATTCCGCTACACGTCAACGTGGTGCAATATCCGGTGCCGTCCGGTGCCCGCTGCTTTGCTTTGGGCCAGGCCATTCGGCGCGCGGTGGAAAGCTATGGCGAAGACCTGAACGTGCACATCTGGGGCACGGGTGGCATGAGCCATCAGCTGCAAGGGCCGCGCGCTGGGCTCATCAATCAGCCGTGGGACAATGCCTTTTTGGATCAGCTGGTGGCTGATCCAGAAGGCCTAGCGCAAAAACCGCATTTGGATTACGTGCAAGAAGCGGGTTCAGAAGGCATTGAGCTGGTGATGTGGCTGATTGCGCGCGGTGCGATGAACTTAGACGCCGACCCTAAGGTGGTGCACCGCTTTTATCATGTGCCCGCTTCGAATACGGCCGTGGGACATTTGATTTTAGAAGACCAGCCATCGTCTACACTCTAAACAAGAAGGAAGCGCATGAAAACGATTAATATTGCCCTGGTGGGCACGGGTGCTTTTGGCATCAAACACTTGGATGCCCTTCAACAGATTGAAGGCGCCCAAGTGGTGTCCATCGTCAGTAAAAACAAGGCCTCGGCCGAAAAGGTTGCGGCAGACTATGGCGTGGCGCACTGGACCGATGACCTAGCCGAAACCTTGGCGCGCCCTGGCGTCGACGCCGTGATTTTGTGTACCCCCACGCAAATGCACGCCGCACAAGCCTTACAGTGCTTGCGCGCGGGCAAACACGTGGAAGTGGAAATTCCGCTGGCCGACTGTTGGGCCGATGCCGATGAGGTGTTGGCGGTACAGCAACAAACGGGGCTGGTGGCGATGGTGGGGCACACCCGCCGCTTTAACCCTTCGCATCAATGGCTGCATCGGAAAATTAAAAATAATGAGTTGGCCATTCAGCAAATGGACGTGCAAACCTATTTCTTCCGTCGCCAAAACATCAATGCCCTCGGCGAGCCTCGTTCTTGGACCGACCATTTGCTGTGGCACCACGCCGCCCACACGGTGGATTTGTTTCAATACCAAACCGGCGAGAAAATCGTCAAGGCCCACGCCATTCAAGGCCCGATTCATCCCGAGTTGGGCATTGCCATGGACATGTCGATTCAGCTGCAGGCCGCCAGCGGCGCCATTTGCACGCTGTCGCTGTCGTTTAACAACGATGGCCCTTTGGGCACGTTCTTCCGTTACATTTGCGACAACGGGACGTATATGGCCCGTTACGACGACCTCGTGGATGGGCAAGAGCAGCCGATTGACGTCAGCCAGGTTGATGTGTCGATGAACGGCATTGAGCTACAGGACCGTGAGTTCATTGCCGCCATTCGTGAAGGACGAGAGCCGAATGCCAGCGTGGCGCAGGTGATCGACTGCTATCGCGTGTTGGCCGATCTAGAACGGCAGCTACAGGCTTAAGGCCTGAGCCAGAAAGGAGCACAGCATGGCACAGCGCCGCATTGGCGACACCCTCGTTTCCAGCATTGGTTTGGGCTGTATGAATGTGAGCCATGCCTATGGTCAACCCGTGACCGAAGCGGTGGCGCAGCGACTGTTGGGGACGGCTTTGGATTTAGGCGTCACCCATTTTGACACCGCCACGCTGTATGGCTTTGGCGCCAACGAGCGCCTGTTGGGGGCTTATTTAAAACCGCACCGAGCCAAGCTGTTCTTGGCCAGCAAGTGTGGCATGGCGGGCGTAGACGGCAAGCGGGTGATTGATGGGCGCCCAGAAACCCTGCGCGCCCAGTGTGAGGCCAGCCTTGAGCGTTTGCAAACTGAGGTGTTAGATCTGTATTACCTACACCGTAAAGATCCTAAAGTGCCGCTGGCCGACAGCGTCGGCGCTTTGGCCGATCTGGTGGTGGCCGGTAAGGTTCGCCACATTGGGTTGTCGGAAGTGTCGGCGGCGTCGTTGGCCGAAGCACAGGCGATTCACCCGATAGCGGCGGTACAAAATGAGTATTCATTGTGGAGCCGTAACCCCGAGTTGGGCCTAAGCCAAGCCTGCCGCGACAGCGGCACCGCCTTAGTGGCGTTTAGCCCTTTGGGGCGTGGTTTTTTAGGTGGGGTGCTGGCACTGGGGGATTTACCCGCCAGCGACATTCGCTTGAATATGCCGCGTTTTCAAGCGCCGCACTGGGCCCGCAACCAGCCCCTATACCAAGACTTTGCTCGCTTGGCGGCAGACATTGGCTGTACGCCCGCGCGCCTGGCCTTGGGGTGGTTGCTGGCTCAGGGCGAGCACGTGGTGCCCATTCCTGGCACCACGAGCCTGACGCATTTGCATGATAATATGGGGGCAGCAGTGCTGTCGTTGACGGCGGCAGATCTGGCCGCCGCCAGTCAGCTCATCAACCACAGCACGGTTTCTGGCGATCGTTATGCAGAAGCCACCCTGGCAGAAATTGACACCGAATCTTTTTAAGGAGTTTGGCGATGAAACCAGCAGCATATGAGCAGTTTGACCTACAGCCGATTGGGCATCAGCTGCGCCCCGGCGCCACCGAAGCGGTTTTAACCGACGTTGATCCCTATACCCAAGCACCGATACTGACGTTGCGCATGGCCAATCAGGCCGATGTGGACGAGGCTTATGAGACCGCCGCCACCGAACAGGTGGCGTGGGCGCAAACCTTACCCAATGCGCGGGCACAGGTGTTGCGGCAGGTGGCCACGATTATTGAGGCCCGCTTTGATGAGCTGACGCAATGGTTGGTGAAAGAGTCAGGCAGCACCGTGCTTAAGGCCGGCATCGAGTTGGACAGCGCCAAGAACATCGTTTTGGCATCGGCTGCCATGGTAAATAATGCCCACGGCCTGATTTTGCCGTCGGCCATTGAGCATCAAGAAAGCCATGCCTACCGCGCGCCCTTGGGCGTGATCGGGGTGATCAGCCCGTGGAACTTCCCGTTTCACCTCAGCATGCGCTCGGTGGCGCCCGCACTCGCTTTGGGTAATGCGGTGGTGATTAAGCCGGCCAGCGACACGCCGGTGACGGGCGGGCTGCTGTTGGCCAAAATATTTGCCGAAGCGGGCCTGCCTTCAGGGCTGTTGAGCGTGGTGGTGGGGGCAGGGCGCGACATTGGCGATTATTTTGTGACCCACCCGGTGCCGGCGCTGATTTCGTTTACCGGCTCTAGCCAGGTTGGCCATCGCGTTGGCCAAATGGCCATGGGCCAGCCGCTAAAAAGGGTGGCGCTGGAGCTGGGCGGCAATGCGCCGCTGGTGGTGTTGGACGATGCCGACGTAGAAGAGGCTGCCCATGCCGCGGTGGTGGGGCGCTTCTTGCATCAAGGCCAAATTTGCATGAGCACCAACCGCGTCATCGTGGCAGAATCGATTCACGACGCCTTTGTGGCGGCGGTGCTCAAGCGTGTTAAGGCGTTAAAGGTTGGCTCACCGGCAGAACCCGATACGGTGGTGGGTCCGCTAATTAACCCACAGCAGGTGGCCAGCGTGCGTGCCAAAATTGAGCAGGCCAAAAAGGATGGCGCGACCTTGCTGTTCGGCGGTGAGATTAAGGGCCAGCTGGTGCCACCGCACGTGTTTGTCGACGTTCAGCCAGAATGGGACATTGCCGCCGAAGAAACTTTTGGGCCCGTATTGCCCATTCTGAAGGCCAAAGACGACGCCCATGCGCTGGTGTTGGCCAATGGCAGCCAGTATGGTTTGTCTAGCGCGGTGTTCACGCAAGACCAAGCCCGCGGCCTGCGCTTTGCGCGCGGCATTCGGGCGGGCATGACCCACATCAACGACATCAGCGTTGACGATCAAACCAATGCGCCCTTTGGCGGCGAGAAAAACTCTGGCCTCGGGCGATTCAATGGCCCGTGGGTGCTGGAAGAGTTTACCCGGCTTCAGTGGGTGACGATTCAAACCCAGCCGCGGCCTTATCCGTTTTAAGTGGTGGCCGATCGCCTTAAGTTAAAGCCCACCTTTGCGTGGGCTTTTTTTGTGGATGACGTTTGGCTTTGTAAACGCGCTAGGGGTGAGTTGGTTGCCCACGGCCGTGGGCTGGGTAAAGCGCGGCCAATACGCCCGCTTTAAGGCACAAACCAAGGTGAGGGGGTGTTGTGAAACCCTGTCGCCTGGGGCTGTGGGTGAGGTGGTCTGATGAATTAACGGCGGGCAACACCAAACCATGCTGTTGTTTATCGTCAGAGGCGTGTGGGTGTAGAATAGGCGCCGATTAAGCCACTGGATGCTGATGTTTTTGTCATACGTGTTTGTTATAGCTAATAGATGGGTTTGTGTCTTTTAGTGCTGGCCGTTTATTTGCATAATCAATCTGACCGATAAAAAAAGTAACGTCTATTTAAGATTTAGAGGAGTAGTGACATGGCGCAACCTGAACAAGGTGCAGTGAACGTCCAGCATTTTATTAACGAACAGCCATTTTCCAAGTTTCAATGGCTGATTTTTGGCCTGTGTTTTTTGGTGACCCTATTTGATGGCTTTGACACCGCCGCCATTGGCTATGTGGCCCCCAGCCTAATCGGCGAGTGGGGCATTGAAAAAGCCGACCTTGCACCGGTGTTGAGCGCGGCGCTATTGGGCCTGGCGTTTGGCGCCGTGTCGTTTGGACCGGTGGCGGATAAAATGGGTCGCAAAACGGTGCTGATCATTTCGGTGCTGATTTTTGCCCTAGGCTCGTGGGCTTCGGCCACAGCCTCATCGTTGGGACAGCTAGAACTGTTTCGGTTTATTACCGGCATTGGCTTGGGTGCGGCGATGCCCAACGCGGTGACGTTGCTGAGCGAGTATTGCCCAGACAAACGCCGCTTTTTTTTGGTCAACACCATGTTTTGTGGCTTCCCGGTGGGGGCGGCTATGGGCGGCTTTTTGGCGGCGTGGATGATTCCCGAATTTGGCTGGCGCAGCGTCTTGTGGTTGGGTGCGATTGCGCCCGCTTTATTGGTGGTGGTGATGCTGCTGGTACTGCCCGAATCGGTTCGCTACTTGGTGGCCAAGGGCAAGCCGCAGGCACAGGTTCAAAAGATTTTAAGCAAAATTTCCAGCAGCGCCAAAACGGTGCCGGCGTTTTTCTTAACCGAAACCCAGCCGGAGTTAGAAGGCAATCAAAGCGGCATTCGAGTGGTGCTGTCGCGTCATTATTGGCTGGGCTCCGTCGCGCTGTGGGTGACCTACTTTATGGGCTTAGTGATTTTTTATGGCGTCATCAACTGGATGCCGTTGTTGTTTAGAGAGGCCAACATGCCACCTGCGATGGGGTCGGTGGTGACGGGGCTATTTGCCTTGGGCGGCCTTGGTGCCATCGCCAACGGTTGGCTGATGGATAAATACAATCCCAACCGTTTGATCACGCTGTTTTGGCTGCTGACTGCGGTACTGGTGGCGCTGATTGGGGTGGTGGCCAATACCAACATGACCCTATTGGTGGTGGTGATCGTGCTGGCGGGGATTGTGATGAATACGGCGCAGTCATCGATGCCGTCGTTTGCCGCCAGCTTTTACCCTACCTCGGGTCGCACCACCGGGGTGTCGTGGATGCTGGGCCTGGGCCGCTTTGGTGGCATTGCTGGGTCGTTCTTGGTGGCGCAGCTGATCGCGCGCAACCTCAGCCTCAGCCAGATTTTCTTGATTTTAGCGGTGCCAGCTCTGATTTCGGCCGGCGCCTTGGTGATCAAAAATATTTACTACCCCAAGGCGCATTAGCGTGCCGTGACAACGATCAAGCCCAGACCTGCGTCTGGGCTTTTTTGTGGGCGAAGGGTTTGGTGGGGCTAGTCGGCTTTAAGCTGCTGCTCCGACTGCTGTAACCGGGCTTTCAGCTGATTGCTCTGGCGAATAAAGCTTTGGCCTTGTCGGGCGTAGGCACCGCCCTGTTCTAAATCTTGTTCGCTGGTAAAGGTGAACCAGCCTTTAGGGCCGACCCAGCCGTTGACGTCGCCGCGCTTAATCAGCGCACCGGCACGGTTATAGGCGGGGTTAGGGTCGAGCAAGGAGCGGCCAAAGGTGCGAACCTGAGTGGGCTCTTGGGTCAGGTTTAAAATGGTCGGCAAAATGTCGTGGTGAGACGCATAGCGGGCATCTGGCCCCGCCGGGATGCTGCCATCGGGGGCGTAAATGATGAGGGGAATGTGGAAGGCGCTGTCTAAATCGCCGTCATCGGTGGCGGCAAGCACGTGGTCGGCGGTGAGGATAAAAACGGTGTTTTGATACCATTCTTGCGTGGCGGCCCAGTCCATAAACTGGCGTAACGACCAGTCAAAATAACGCACGGTGTTGAGGTAGGCGGCTTCGGTGCCTGGCTCGTGGGGATAGGTGTGGAACGCCGCCCCGGGGTCGGGAAAGGGGTTGTGGGTGGAGCCAGTGAATAAAAAGGCAAAAAACGGCGACGGCCGTTGTGCCTGTTGCTGTTGCAGGTGCTGGGCCAAAAACATCAGCGTTTCGTAATCCCAACCCCAGCTAGATTTTTGTGGGTAGGCGCGCAGCAAGGGGTAATCCTCTCGGCCGAAATAATCCTGAAACCCTAGGCTGTGGGCGATGCCGTCCATGTAGAAAGAGCGGCGGCTGGAAGCTTGCAGCATGGTGGTGCGATAGCCACGCTGGTTGAGCAAGGTGGCGATGCGTGGGATGTGGTTAAGCTCTAGGCCCCAGCCGAGGTAGGGTTCGCTTTCAAATAGGGGAACGGAAGTCAGCAGCGACTGCACCCCTTCGATGCTGCGCTGGCCGGCTGAATAAAAATGGGGCCAATAGCGCGACTGGGTCAACAGTTCGTCTAAGTAAGGGGTGACGCCAAGGTTGCGGCCACTGAGGCCGTCGACGTATTTAAAGCTGAGGCTTTCCACCGCGATGAGCAGGACGTTTTTTGGGGGGCTGCTGCCGCTCTGTGGGGCATAGCTTAAGGAACCAGTGAGTGCGGGTTCGAGGCTGAGCCAATCAGCGAGTTCGGTGGGCGAGAAATAGTTTAGCTGCGCCTTGGGGTCGAGGCTGCCCTGGAGGCTTTTGCGTACCGTGTGCAGCATGTTGAAGGCGCCGTTGAGGCTAAGGGCCGCTTGGCGTTCATCGCCGTAGGCAAAGGCGTCAATGGCCTTAATGGTTTTGCCCGTCGGCTGAAAGCCACGAATGCCGATCACCAAACTGCTCAGACAAAAAAGCACAAACAGGCTGGCCAATAAACCTTGTCGAAGGGTGTGGCTGGGCGTTTGCGGCAGGCTGATCACGGCCCTGATGATGAGGCGCTGCCACAGGGCCGCCAGCACGAGGCAGGACACAACGGCGACCGCGGTATAGGGCCAAAATGGGCCTAGGGCAAAGTCAATCAGGCCGCTTAAATCTTGGCCCAAGACCAGAATTTCGCGGTCAATGTGGCGAAACACTTCGCCAAAATAGGCCAGATCGGCCAAGGTTAAGGCCCAGATGGCGCACAGAGCGGCGAACATTAGCCACAGTAGGCTGCGCCGAATGAGTGGGGTTTGTAGGCTGGGCAGGGGCAATAAAAACAGGATGAGTAAGGGGGTCAATGCGCTGACGCTGATGGATACGTCGAATCTAAACCCAATCAGAAAGGCTTGGGCTAACTGGCGAGGCGACAGGCTGGCGAAATAATCTGGATAAATCAGGTAATAGCCAAGGCGCAGGGCACCCAATACCACAGTGGCAAAGAGTAAGACCTTGAGGGCCAGTAAAAAGGATCGAATCATGGCAAACGTCATCATGCACGCGGCCGTTGGTAGGACATCATGCTTAAATTAAAGAGTGGATAATTATACGCTTAAGTGAAGAGTTGAAACATAGAAAATTGATTTGGATAAAAGGGTTTTATTTTAGCGGGCCCAAAGGCTGCTTGGTCAGATGGCTGCGTGGCCTGTGTTGTGCTGGTTGGCAGGGGTGGCCAGGCGCTTAGGCACCTCACCGGTGGCACACATTAAAAAACCCCGCAGCCAGTCGGTCACGGGGTGGGTTGGTTTCGCGAGGCTTACACCAAAATGAAGGGGTTTTCGCCGCCGCGCGCGTATTCGGTGTCGTTCATCAGCAGGTCTAGGGCCAATGACGCCACGTCGTCGGCAATGGGGTCGACCATTTGGTCTTTGCTCATTGCGAATACCTTACGGTAGCCGTGGCAATCGACACAGCTTTCGGCCTGTACGCTTTTATAGGGGGCGGCTTTTTGTTCGGCAATGCTGTGCAATTCAACGTTTTTATTGGAATCGCAATAGGTGCAGCGGGCGCGAATCATGTTCCACTGCGACTGACACAGCGGACAATGCACGTAGCGTAGGTTGACCAGTTTGCTGTCGATTTTGATCACGCTGGCCACGGCTTGGCTGCCACAGCAAGGGCAGGTGTCTTTTTGAACCTTGCCCAAATAGTCTAGCGCCTGCCAGTCGTCCTTGGCCGAGCTGATGGCCCAGTGGGCCCAGATCACCTGTAGGGCGGCCAGAATAAACAGCTTGATGCCTTTGTCGCTTAGGCCTGTTTTATCCTCCTCGCTGAGGGCGGCTTGGGCCCAGGCGTTTAAAGTATCGGCGTCTTGCTGTTGCAACGAGGCAATGATCGCGGCGGTGGCCGTCGGCGCAGTGCCTGCCACGCTGGTCAAAATGCTGTGTAACACCGCTTGCCATTCGGCGGGCAGGGCCACTTGGTTTTTGTGATAGGGCACTAAGCCGTTGGCGCTGGGATGAACCAGGTTGCCTAGGGTCGATAAAGCGTCGTGTTGTGCCTGAGTGATTTGGCCGAGGAAGGTCAAAAAGGCCCCTAGCTCATGCTCTGTCGCCAGACTGTTAAAGCGTGCGGCGCGTTTTTGGAACACGGCGGCATCGGGCTTAAGATAAAAATCAGGCATCATGGAGGAAGATGATTGAGCAATCTTTTCTGGGGTGCTGATGGGCGTGGTTTGGGCCATGAAACTCTCCTGTTATGAGGGGCGGCGCATCGGTGGCGTGGCTGGCGCAGGGCGCTAAGCGATTAAGCCTTGTGGATGCGTGTAAATATTCTGTTTGTGGGGGCGGGCAAAGCCCACCAGGGTCATGCCGACCTGTTCGGCCAGGTCGACTGCAAAAGCGGTGGGGGCGGAAACCGCCACCAGGCAACCGATGCCGATGGTGGCTGATTTTTGCACCATTTCGTAGCTGGCGCGGCTCGACACCAGGGCAAAGCCTTGCTGAACGTCTTGTTCGGTTTTGCTGAGCCAGCCCACCAGTTTGTCTAAGGCATTATGCCTGCCCACGTCTTCAAACACCTTGATGATGTCCCCGTCGCGGCTGACCCAGGCGGCGCCGTGAATGGCGCCAGACAGCGCGCGCAGGGGCTGGGCCTGGGGGAAGGCCTCAAGGGCTTTAGGCAACGCCGCCAGAGGGATGGCGGGGCCGCGTTGAATGGGGCGAAGGGTGCGCGACACGGCGCTGAGGTTTTCGACGCCACACAGGCCACAACCGGTTCGGCCAGCCAGGGTGCGGCGACGTTCTTTGAGGCCGACAAAGCGTTCGGTCGCAATCTCGAGGCGCACTTCAATGCCGGCGCTGGTGTGGATCACCTCGGTGTCGTACAGCTGGGCCGCGTGGCTAAGAATGCCTTCGCTGAGGCTAAAGCCGAGGGCGAAATACGCCAGGTCACAGGGCGAAGCCAGCAGTACGGCGTGGGAAATGCCATTATAGGTTAAGGCCACGGGTACTTCTTCGATCAGAATGTCTTCGGCCGCCACCAGGGCATGGTCGCCCTCATGCTTGAGGATGGGCTTGCTGGCGGTGGGCTGATACTCGGGCGTGATCGCAGTCATACGGGCTCTTTAGATAAGGGTGAGAAAGCATAACAGCCAGTATAACAATACTGGCTGTTGTTGAGGTAAGGCTTATTTTTTCTTCGGGGTATTGTCGTGATGGCCACTGTCTTTGCCAGTGACTTCACGATACCAGCGCGGATGGTGTTTCTTGGCCCAGTTCTCGGTCACGGTGCCTTCCACCATGGCGTTGATGGTGCCACGAATCCAAATCGCGGCGTACACGTGCACAATAATGCTGGCGATCAAGGCCAAGGCTGCTGCTGCGTGCAGCAGTAGGGCGATGCGAATCAGCGGAATCGGGAAGAATTCAGCAAAGTATGGGCGCCAAGCCATCACGCCGGTGATGATGAGGGTCAGCATACAGGTACACATCACCCAGAACATCATTTTCTGACCAGCATTGTATTTACCCGTGTCACCCACTTCTTCACCCTTCAGGATTTTACCCACTGAAGTCATCCACTTGACGTCTTCTTTATTCAAGAAGTTGTGGTGGTAGTAACGGAAGAACTGGCGCACGAAGGCCACGAACATCAACACCCCCACGAAGGGGTGGATGATGCGCGCCAGCTGCGGCGTGCCAAATACGTTCGACAACCAGAAAAACGCAGGGTAGAAAAAAGCCAAACCAGAAATGGCAAGCAGCACGAAGCTGATGGCCACAATCCAGTGGTTAATCCGCTCGGCGGCGTTATACCGTTGAATTAGTTTTTTCTTCATTGTTTGGTCTCCTTGTGGTCATCAGGTTTGATGATGTCGGGTTCTTCCTCATCGGCTTTGTTAGGGCCAACGGTAATGTAGTGGAAGAAACCAAACAGGCCGGCAGCGGCAACGCCGACGGTGGCCAACGGTTTGAGCAAGCCTTTCCACAGTTTGACGGTGGTGCTGATGGCTGGGTCTTTAGGCAAGCCGCTGTACAGCTCCGGCTTGTCGGCGTGATGCAGTACGTACATCACGTGGGTGCCGCCCACGCCTTGAGGATCATACAGGCCAGCGTTGTCGTAACCGCGGGTGTTTAAGTCCTTAATGCGCTCTTCGGCCACCAGCTTCATGTCTTCCTTCGAGCCAAACTGAATGGCGCCGGTTGGACAGGTTTTCACACAGGCAGGTTCTTGGCCCACGGCCACGCGGTCAGAACACAAGGTGCATTTGTAGGCACGGTTGTCTTTCTTAGAAATGCGCGGGACGTTAAAGGGACAGCCAGAAATACAGTAGCCACAGCCAATGCAGTTTTCTTCATGGAAGTCGACGATGCCGTTGGTGTACTGAATGATGGCGCCCGGTGACGGACAGGCTTTTAAACAGCCTGGCTCGGCACAGTGCATACAGCCATCTTTACGAATCAGCCACTCTAGCTTGCCGTTTTCTTCGGTTTCGCTAAAGCGCATCACCGTCCACGCATCGGCGGTTAGGTCGATGGGGTTGTCGTAGATGCCGACACACTCACCGACTTCGTCGCGAATGTCGTTCCATTCCGAACAGGCCACCTGACAGGCTTTACAGCCAATACAGGTGCTCACGTCGATCAGTTTAGCCACTTCAATGTGTTGGCGCGCTTGCGGTGGCGGGGTCATGTCTGCGGTGGCAGAGCGGCGCAAAATGTCCAGAGATTGTAATGCCATGATGGGCCTCCTTAAGCTTTCTCTAAGTTCACTAGGAACGTTTTGTACTCAGGAGTTTGCGTATTACAGTCTCCTACCGATGAAGTCAGGTTGTTGGCCAAGTAGCCTTTTTTGGCTTCGCCTTCCCAGCCCCAGTGCAATGGAATCCCAATTTGGTGCACGACTTGGTCGTGGACGTTTAGGGCCATGATGCGCTTGGTGACGACGGCTTTGGCTTTAATGAAGCCGCGATTAGAGCTGACTTTCACCCAATCACCGGCCTTAATGCCTTTTTCTTTGGCCAAGACTTCGCCAATTTCAACAAACTGTTCTGGCTGGGCAATGGCCAACAGCTTCACGGTTTTGGTCCAGAACTGGAAGTGCTCGGTCAAACGATAGGTGGTGCCCACGTACGGGAAGTTTTCGTGGGTGCCTAAGTTCGCACGGTCGTCTTTAAACATCCGCACGGCTGGGCTGTTGAACACTTTCGGGTGCATTGGGTTGACCCCAATTGGGCTTTCCATTGGCTCGTAGTGAACCGGGAAAGGCCCATCGACCAGCTTACGGGTAGAGAACAAACGGCCCACGCCTTCTTCGTTCATGATGAACGGATTCATGCCGCTGCCCGGTGCTTCGGTGTTTTTAAAGTCGGCCACGTCGGCGCCGCCCCAGTGATCGCCCATCCATTTAATGACTTCGCGATTAGGGTCCCAAGGTTTGCCTTGAGGGTCACATGAGGCACGGTTGTATAAAATACGGCGGTTGGCAGGCCAGGCAAACGACCAGCCAGGGGTGTTGCCCAAACCGGTGTCGGTGTTGTCGCGGCGAGCCATAAGGTTGCCTTCCTCGGTCCATTGGCCGGAGTACACCCAGCAGGCGCACGAGGTCGAGCCATCGTCTTGCAGCTGATGGAAACCAGCAACCTGTTGTCCTTTTTTGACGATGACGTTGCCGTTGGCGTCCTTAATGTCGGCCAAGGCTTTACCGTTAGACTGCATGGCCAATTCTTCTGGCGTAGGGTCGTAAGGGTTGTGGAAGGTCCAGTCTACGTTCAAAATCGGCTCTGGCGTGGCGCCGCCTTCTTTGCGATACATGTCACGCAAGGTCAGGAATAAGTGGCCCAAAATGGCGGTGTCAGGACGGGCTTCACCCGGCGCGTCGGCACCTTTCCAGTGCCACTGTAGCCAGCGGCTAGAGTTGGCAATTGAGCCGTTCTCTTCGGCAAAGCAGCAAGAAGGCAAGCGGAAGACTTCGGTTTGAATGTCGGCCATTTCGCCCGGGGCGCTGCCGCCTTCGTTGTACCAGAACGAACCGGTTTCGGTGTGTAATGGGTCAATCACCACCATGTACTTCAGTTTTGAGAAGGCACGACGCACTTTGTTCGAATCAGGGAAAGAAGCGCCGGCGTTAAAGCCTTGCACGATCAGGCCGTTCATCTCGCCTTTGTCCATCATTTCGGTCATCTGAATGATGTCGTACATTTTGTCCCACTTAGGCAACCAGTCGAAGCCCCAATCGTTTTCTTTGGTGGCGTTTTCGCCCCAGAACCACTTCATTAGGCTCACCGCAAATTTCGGGGTGTTGCTCCAGTAGTTTAATTGGTTCGGACGCACGGCTTTAGGAGTAATGCCATTGATGTACTCAGCCCAGTTGCGGTGCTTAAATTCGTTTGGTAGGCCCAAGTAGCCTGGTAACATGGTCGACAACAGGCCTAAGTCTGACAGGCCTTGAATGTTCGAGTGACCACGCAGCGCATTCACGCCGCCGCCAGACATGCCGATGTTGCCCAATAGCAATTGAACCATGCACATGGTACGGATGATTTGTGAACCAGTGGTGTGCTGAGTCCAGCCCAAAGCGTACAAAATGGTGCCGGCTTTGTTGGGGGCAGAGGTTTCACCCAGGGCCGCACACACTTTTAAGAAGCCTTCTACTGGGCTACCGGTAATGCTGCTGACAAATTCTGGGGTATAACGCGCGTAGTGTGCCTTCATCAGGTTCCACACGCAGCGTGGGTGCTGTAGGGTGTCGTCGGTTTTGGCATTGCCCTGAGCGTCTAGCTCATAGAACCAGCTGTCTTGATCGTATTTGCTGATGCTTTCGTCGTAACCACTAAAGATGCCGTCGTTAAACTCAAATTTTTCGTCTACGATTAGGGTGGCGTTGGTGTAAGCCTTAACGTATTCCCATTGGATTTTGTCGTTGGCGATCAACCAGTTGATCACGCCGCCCAAGAAGGCAATGTCAGAACCAGAGCGAATCGGCACGTATTCGTCGGCCACGGCCGCGGTACGGTTAAAACGTGGGTCAACCACGTATAGCTTGGTGCCTTTTTGTTTCTTCGCTTCAATGGCCCATTTAAAGCCCACGGGGTGCGCTTCGGCCGCGTTGCCACCCATCACCAAAATGAAGTCGGCGTTTTTGATGTCGACCCAGGTATTGGTCATGGCGCCACGACCAAAGGTCGAGGCCAAGGCCGATACGGTCGGGCCATGGCACACGCGTGCTTGCGCATCGGTGGCGACAATGCCTAAGGTACGGATGAATTTTTGCGACAGAATACCGGTTTCGTTGGAGCCCGCTGAGGCGGTCAACATGCCGGTGGTCAACCAACGGTTCACCGTGGTGCCATCAACGCCTTTGGCGACGAAGTTGGCGTCACGGTCGGCCTTCATGTGTTTGGCGATGCGCAGGTTGGCTTCTTCCCATGAAATGCGCTTCCAATGGTCGCTGCCTGGTTCGCGTACTTCAGGGTATTTCTGGCGTGATTCGCTGTGAATAAAGTCGATTAAGCTGGCGCCTTTGGGGCACAGTGAGCCGCGGCTTACCGGATGGTCAGGGTCGCCTTCGATGTGGAAAATTTCGGCTTTGGCGTTGATCGCGCCGTCGCCCATGCTGTACATCAGCACGCCACAGCCTACGGAACAGTAGGTGCAGTTGTTGCGGGTTTCGGTGGCACGCAATAGTTTGTATTGGCGTACTTCGGCCCATGCATTGGTCGGCATAAAGCCCATGACCGCTAAGCTTGAGGCACTCATGCCCGCTGCTGATATCTTAAAAAACTGCCGCCTAGAGACTTTCATTAGACCTCCTGAAAGCCATAGCCTCAAAACAATTAGGCACAACGATGTGCCTAATTGTTGGTTGAAGTATGGTAGTGGTTGTTATGTTTGTTATGACGAAAGTCGCCTCAATTTTAAATCGAATGCTGTACTTTTTGCCTATTGTTGCCACTATTTTGCCATAAGCGGCCGGAATAGGCCAAATTTTTTTACATTCAGATGGCTGTTTTTGCAGAAAAAATTAGTAAAAAATGATGGGATTTTGTTCCTTACTGAAATGTAAGTAACTTATAAAACAAGGACATGAATCAGCTATGAATAGCGTTTGAGCATTAACTGAATTAAATTTGATCGTCGTCATGACGCGAATTTAGTTTTCGGGATTGAGAATAAAATGAATGAAGCCTACAGATTTTGTGTCCATAAGGGTTGCTTAAAAGCCACGGTTAAATAGTCGACCAGGCTGCGCACCCGGCTAGACACCAGTTTTCTGGACGGATACACCGCATAAATGCCCAAGTCTTTGAATTCGAGCTGGGGTAAAACGTGCACGAGCCGGCCTTCGGCCACGTCGTCACCAATTAAAAAATCGGGCTGTAGGGTGATGCCCGCGCCCTGTAGCGCCAGCATGCGACAGGTGTCGCCATTGTTGGTGTGCAACACCGAGCGCAGGTTGAAGGCGCTCTTGTGGCCGTTTTCTTTAAAAACCCAGGTTTCTTTGTCGGACCAGTTGCTGTAGGAAAGGGTCCGATGCTGGTTGAGGTCTTGCGCCGTTTGTGGCGTGCCATAGGCGTCTAAATAATCGGGTGAGGCGCACAATAATACTTTGGTGGTGGCCAACTTACGGGTCACCAAGGTCGAATTAGGCAGCTCGGCAATGCGGATGGCCAAGTCAAAGCCTTCTTCTACCAGATCAACAATTCTGTCGTTTAAGGCAATGTCTAAGGTGACCTTGGGGTAGGCTGCCAAAAAGCCTTCCCATAAGGGCGCCAGATGGAGCACCCCAAAGCTGACCGGCACGTTGACGTAAATTTTGCCGCTGAAGTTGGTTTGCCCTTCGACTAAGGAGGCTTCCGCTTCTTCAATGGCGGCCAAAATGGTTTTGGCCTGCTCGTAAAACAGACGACCATCTTCCGTGGGCGACAGGCGTCGAGTGGTTCGGTGCAGCAGGCGCAGGTTCAAGCGCTGTTCTAGCGCATTTAAATGGCGGGAGATGGCCTGCTTGGATAAATTCAAGCGTTCGGCCGCGCCCACAAGGCTGCCGCTGTCCATAATGGCCACAAACACGGTCATTTCTAGGGTTTTATTGGCTTTGAGCATGGTGGCCTTTGCTTGATTGTCTCATTTTTCGGAATAATTAAACCTATTTTTGCCAGTTTATCACCAAAACATAAGCTTATAAAATAGCTGCATAGTTTATTTAAACACTAATAAGGATTTTGCCATGACGCAACTACCGCTGCTGTTTGTGTCCCATGGTTCGCCCATGCTGGCGATCGAGCCTGGGGTTGTTGGCCCCAAGCTGCAAGCTTTAGGCCAAAGGCTGTTGGCCAAGCACGCCATTAAGGCGGTGCTGGTGGTGTCGGCCCATTGGCAGACCGATGCTCAGGTGGGGATTTCCGGCCAAGCGCAGCCCGGCGTGATTCATGATTTTTATGGTTTCCCTGCGGCGCTCTACGAGCTGGACTATGACACCGCTGGCGCACCAGGCTGGGCGCAGACCTTGCAAAGCCTATTGACCGCCGCAGGCGTGCCCGCCCAAGTGAGTCAGGACAGAGGTTTGGATCATGGTGCTTGGGTGCCGTTACGCTATTTGTTTCCAGAGGCCGATCAGCAGGTATTGCAAATGGCCTTGCCCCATCCCTTAAATGCGCAACAGGCCTACGACTTGGGCCGGCTGTTGCAGCCTTTACGCGATCAGGGCGTGTTGATTGTGGCTTCGGGTAGCCTCACCCACAACCTGAGGGATTTAGGCCGTGGCAACCAAGTCGTGCCCTACGTTGGTGCGTTTACTCAATGGGTGAAGGAAAAACTGGCCGCCCAAGACGTGGCCAGCCTGGTTGATTATCGGGCTTTGGCGCCGCATGCGGTGCGGGCCCACCCGAGCGAAGAACATTTTCTGCCTTTGTTGGTGGCCTTAGGCGCCAGCGTGGGCAGTGATGCAGTGGCAGTGATGGAAGGCGGTGTTCAGTACGAGGCATTGTCTATGGACGGTTTTGTATTCGGCGCCGACGCTGGCGCTTATTTAAACTCAGTAACTCAATAAAAGATGAAGGATTCAGTATGGATGATCGCACACAGATCGGTTTGGCCGCACTATTGCTACGCGTGGCTTTAGGGGTGATGTTTTTGGCCCATGGTTTAACCAAGTGGTTGGTGTTTACGCCAGCCGGTACGGTGGAATTTTTTGCTTCTTTAGGCTACCCAGCCATCTTGGCCTATGCCGTGATGGTGTTTGAAGTAGCGGCCGGTGTTTTGCTACTGTTGGGCGTGTGGACCCGTTGGGTGAGCGCCATTGCGGTACTGCAACTGTTTGGTGCGGCCACGGTGCATTTTTCTGCTGGCTGGGGCTTTGGCAACGAGGGCGGCGGTTGGGAATACCCCATCTTTATGGTGGTGACCGCAGCAGCCTTGGCCTTTTTAGGCGGTGGTCAATTCGCTTTAACTGGGGTGAAAAAAAGCCAGTAACGGCGCCGGATTGGATGAAGCAGCGTCTCCTTAAATGGGGACGCTGCTTTTTTGTGGGCAAGGTTTAGCGATGACCAGGCTTAAAGCTATGGGTGCGCGCGATCCAGGCAATGCTCAGCGCCACCAGTGCCAAAACCAGCAGCGGCCAAGGGAATTGGGCCACGGGCATGATGCCCAGTAGTAGGCCACCGACCAAGCTGCCGCTGGCGATGGCCAGGTTCCAAGTGGTCACGACGATGGACTGGGCGGCGTCCACTGCTTCGTGAGCGGCATCGGCGCTGGCGGTCACCAACAGCGTGGCGGCACCGCCAAAGCTTAGTCCCCACAGCCCAACTGCGGTAAACACCACGCCAGGGTGATGGCTCCAAATGCCCAGCAGCGTTGCGGTTAGGGCGAAGAAGATGAGGCTCAGTAAAGTCAGCGAGCGCAATAAGCGGTCGACCCAAAAGCCCACTAAGATGATGCTGGCCAGTGCGGTGAGGCCAAACACCAGCAGGACGACATCAATCCGCTCGGCTAGGCCAGAATGGACCAAGAAGGGGGCAATGTAGGTGTAGAGCAGATTGTGGCCCAGCATCCAAATGAAAATCACCGCCAAAATCGGACGAATGCCCGGTAGGGTGAAGACCTGAGTCAGGCTCAGACGCTGAACGCTGGGCTCGCTGGCTCGGCCAGGCACGCCGCGCCACACCCAGATGAGCAACAGAACGCCGAGTAGGGAGACCAATAGAAATATGGTGCGCCAGCCCAACAGTGAACCCAGCCAAGTGCCCAGCGGTAGGCCAATGGATAAGGCAACCGGGGTGCCGAACATGGCAATCGCCAGTGCCTTACCTTGTAAGGCGGGGTGGACTAAGCGGCGGGCGTAGCCGGCCAATAGGCCCCAACACAGGCCGGCGGACATGCCACCAAACAGGCGGGCGGCCAGGATAATGCCATAGTGTTGAGACAGTGCGGTGATGGTGTTGAAGATCAAAAAACCCGCAATCGCCAACATCAGCACCGATTTTCGGTTCCAATTCTGGGTCAAGGCCACCAGCGGAATCACGGAGATTAAGGCGCCCAGGGCAAATAGGGTGATCATTTGACCGGCATAGGCCTCAGAAATCGCCAAGTCTTGGCTGATCTGCGGTAATAGCCCGGCGGGTAGGGTTTCGGTCAAAATGGCCGTAAAGCCGGTCATGGCCAAGGCCAAGAGGGAAGCAAGAGGGAAATGGTCTCGCTGTGGGGGCTGATCGAGAGGGTGTTTCATGGGTGAACTTTCTATTATGTATCGGTCGATACATAATATAGGCGTGTTTATGCTCAGTCAATAAATCAACGTGGTGGCGACGCAGAAAAGCGCGTGGATTTAAGCAGGGGGTTTGAGGATTTTGAGCAGTTCGCTGAGGGCGTTGTCAATGTTGGCTAGGGGGGTGCCGTCTTGAGCCATGCTGGAAATGCTCAATAAAAAGCCGTTGAATAGTGTCGCGAAAGTGGTCACATTGGTGTCTTGCGGTAGCTGCTTGAGGGCGATGGCGCGTTCAATGCAGCGTTCAAAGCCAGCAAAGGTCTCGGCGCGCTGCTGCGCCAGACGGGCTTGGAGGTGCTGATGTTCAGGGGCGCAGGTGGCCGTGGCCAACACCACAAAGCAGCCTTTAGGGTGTTGGGCTTGGGTTTGCGCTCGCGCTGACTGGCGCAAGACGTTTTCGATGGCCTGTAGGGGGGGCACGCTGTCGTCGTAGAGCAAAGCGCTGGCTTGGCCGTGGGTGGCCATATAGCCTTGAAAGGCCTCTAGGAAAAGCTGTTCCTTGGAGCCAAAGGCGGCGTAGAAGCTGGGCGAGGAAATGTTGCCCATATGGGCTTTGAGCATGCTTAAAGACGTGGCTTCATAGCCATACTGCCAGAATAAATCCATGGCTTGGCATAGGGCTTTATGGCGATCAAACGTACGGGGTCGGCCAGCAGGGCGAGCCATGGTGGTGCTCCTTTATTAAATACATCTGACAAGTATGGGCTGGGCCTGTCACAACACTGGCCCATATGAGATTGGGTTTATTGTAGCAGATTCAAAAAAAACGGGCCCCATGATTGGGGCCCGTGATTGACGTTGCGCACGCTTATAGCAGCACGCGCTCAATCCCGCCGTTGTTGGCGACTTCTACAAACTCAGGCATCCATTTATCGCCCAAGGTGTGCTTGGCCATTTCGATCACGATGTAATCGGCTTCGATCGGGGTGTCTTGCTCGTAGCGGCTCAGGCCTTGTAAACACGCTGGGCAAGAGGTCAAGATTTTAACCGGATCCTTATTGGGCAGGGCGGCAATGTTCTTCTCGATCTCTTCTTGTTTACGGAAGCGCACCTGCGTGGCAATGTCGGGGCGATTCACCGCAAACGTGCCCGATTCACCACAGCAACGATCGGTTAACGGCACGTCTTGGCCCATTAAGGCCGTGACCGTTTTGGTCGGCTGCTGTTGCTTCATCGGCGTGTGGCAAGGGTCGTGGTATAGGTATTGCTGACCGGCCACGCCTTCGAGCTTGATGTTTTTTTCCAGCAAGAATTCATGGATGTCGACGATACGGCAGCCCGGGAAAATTTCATCAAAGTGATATTTTTCCAATTGGTCATAGCAGGTACCACAGCTCACCACCACGGTTTTGATGTCCAGATAGTTCAGCGTATTGGCGACGCGGTGGAACAGCACCCGGTTTTCGGTGGTGATGGCTTCGCCTTTGTCGCGCTGGCCGCCCGAGGTTTGCGGGTAGCCACAGCATAGGTAACCCGGAGGCAACACCGTTTGCACGCCGGCGTGGTACAGCATGGCTTGGGTGGCCAAGCCCACTTGGCTAAACAAACGTTCCGAGCCGCAGCCAGGGAAGTAGAACACCGCTTCGGCGTCTTCGGCCAGGTTGGGGTTACGGATGATGGGAATGGTCTTGTCGTCCTCAATGCTCAATAGGGCACGGGCGGTGCGAATCGGCACGTCGCGCGGCAGTGGGCGGTTGATGAAATGGACGATCTGTTCTTTTAGCGAAGGCTGGCCCAGCGTGGCCGGCGGATTGGCTTTTTGCTGTTTGATCAGGCCTAGGCGTTTGCCCATGCCGTTGGCGAAGCGCTGTGAGGTAAAGCCCAGCTTAATCACGGTGCTGCGCAAAGCCTTGATGCTGGCCGGATCGGTGGCGTTCAAAAACGCCATGCCCATGGCCACGGCGGGGCGGAATTTCTTTTGCCCAGACTGGCGCAAGAAGTTGCGCACGGCTACGGTCACGTCGCCAAAGTCGATGTTCACCGGACATGGTTTTTCACAGCGGTGGCAAACGGTACAGTGGTCGGCCACGTCGTTGAGTTCGTCAAAGTGTTTTAACGATAGGCCACGACGGGTTTGTTCTTCATACAAGAAGGCTTCGGTTAACAGGCCAACGCTGAGAATCTTGTTGCGTGGGCTGTACAGTAGGTTGGCGCGCGGCACGTGGGTACTGCACACGGGCTTACATTTACCGCAGCGCAGGCAGTCTTTGACCATGTTGGAAATGTCGCCCAAGGTCGATTTTTCCAAAATCAAAGATTCCGTGCCCAATAGCTCAAACGAGGGCGTGTAGGCATGGCGTAGGTCGCCTTTGGGCATCAGCTTGCCGCGGTTAAAGTGGCCTTTAGGGTCAATGCGCTGCTTGTAGTCCCAGAACGGCTGCATTTCTTCATCGCTCAAAAACTCTAGCTTGGTGATGCCAATGCCGTGCTCGCCCGAGATCACCCCGTTGAGGCTCTTCGCCAGCTTCATGATGCGCTCTACCGCTTTGTGGGCGGTTTGCAGCATGTCGTAGTCGTCCGAGTTCACCGGTAAGTTGGTGTGCACGTTGCCGTCACCGGCGTGCATGTGTAGGGCCACGAACACGCGGCCACGCACCACCTTAACGTGGATTTTTTCCAGCGCTTTAATGATGGGTTCATCGGTTTTGCCGCTGAAAATTTCCGCCAGCTTGCGGATTAAGTCTTTTTTCACCGACACGCGTAGCCTGAAGTCGCGCATCGCGATGAAGCAGCTGTCGCTGCCGGCTGGCTCTTGGTCTTCTAAGCGGGTTTCTGGATAGCGCGCCAGATACTCGGTCACCGGCGTGTCTAAGTTGTTCAACAACCAGGTCCAACGTTCGTGCACGTGGTTGACGGTGTCGATGGCGATTTCGGCGCGGTTGCCTAATAGATCGGCGGTGGACAGGTCGGTGCCCAATTTATTCACCGGCAGCTTGCTTTGTAAGAACGGCAAAATGGCTTCGCACAGTGCCAGCTTGTTTTGAATCGACAGCTCGATGTTGATGCGTTCAATGCCGTCAGAGTAATCGCCCAAGCGCGGCAACGGAATCACCACGTCTTCGTTAATCTTAAAGGCGTTGGTGTGTTTGGCAATGGCGGCGGTACGGGCGCGGTCTAACCAGAAGGTTTTACGCGCTTCGGGGCTCACGGCAATAAAGCCTTCGCCCTGACGCGCCTGTGCCAAGCCCACGATTTCATTGGCCACCTGATCGAGGGCGGCTTCGTCATCCGACACAATGTCGGCCAGCAGCACCATTTTGGGGCGGCCTTTGCCGGCCGCCTTGGTGGCGTAGCCCACGGCGCGCACGTAGCGCCAGTCTAAATGCTCTAGACCGGCCATTTCAACGGCGGGGTGGCCGTGAATGTGGTCACGAATTTCCACAATGGCAGGGGTGGCGTTGGCCACGGTGCCAAAGAACTCCAAGCACACGGTGCGGGTGTGTTTGGCCATGCGGTGCAAAATAAAGGCCGCGCTGGTGATGATGCCGTCGGTGCCTTCTTTTTGCACCCCAGGCAGGCCAGACAAGAACTTGTCGGTTACGTCTTTACCCAGGCCCACCTTACGGAAAGAGGCGCCGGGAATGCTCAATACTTCGGTGTGGCGAATGGTTTCGCCATCGTCTTCGAGGGTGTGAATATTAAAGGTGGCGATGTCGACTTCGTGGATTTTGCCAAAGCAATGGTTAACCCGCTCAATCAGCTGCCACTCACCCTGAGGATTGACCATTTTCCAATAGGCTAGGTTGTCTAAGGCGGTGCCCCATAAAACCGCTTTTTTACCGCCCGCGTTCATGGCCACGTTGCCACCGACGCAAGAGGCGTCGGCGCTGGTTGGGTCAACCGCAAACACCAGGCCGGCCAGATGGGCCGCTTCTTCGACGCGACGCGTCACCACGCCTGCACCACAGTGAATGATGGGGCGCTCGCCGGTCAAGCCCGGCAGTTGCTTAAAGGTCACGCCGTGGTGTCGGTCTAGCTTCTCGGTGTTGATGACGGCGCTCATCGCGTCTAGCGGCACGGCGCCACCGGTGTAGCCAGTGCCACCGCCACGGGGGATGATGGTCAACTCTAGTTCGATTAAAGCACGCACCAGCGGCGCGATTTCTGCCTCAGAATCTGGGGTCAGCACCACAAACGGATACTCAACGCGCCAGTCGGTCGCGTCGGTGACGTGGCTGACGCGGGCCAGACCGTCGAATTGAATATTGTGTTTTTTGGTGATTTTGCTGAGAGACTTGCTGATGGCTTGACGTTTTTTGCGGGTTTGTTCAAAGCTGGCGTCAAATAGGTTAACGGCTTTGCTGACTTCCATGATCATTTTGGCGACTTGTTCATTGTCGTCACGCCGCTTTTGAATTTCGCTGATGCGGTGACGCATTTCTCGAACCAAGGCGGTTTGACGATCGCTGTGTGCCAATAGGTCGTCTACCAAATAGGGGTTGCGTTCTACTGCCCATATATCCCCTAATACTTCAAATAACATCCGTGCCGAACGGCCGGTTTTTCGCTGGGCGCGTAAGGCTTGTAAAATATCCCAAATGGGCTCACCCAAAAGGCGGATCACAATTTCTCGGTCTGAAAATGACGTATAGTTATACGGTATTTCACGAATACGGGCAGTGGTCATGACTACTCTCTGAAAGGATTTGGCAGGGTTTTAATTAGTATGTTAGGCGGGCATTTTACCTGAATACCGAAGTCAGTGGAATGGTGTAGATGGTAAGATGTTGTATATAAGGGTATTAATTCAATGGGCTAACTGGCCGAATACACACATGGCATCGAATGTCGAAAAAATTTGGTGTTTTACCGAATAAATGGTATATTACGCCCTTCTATGGCGGGTCTCCCCGCATGGTTTCTTGGGTCAACGGGTCAGGCGCGGAAGCGAGCAGCCCAACTCAAACAAACCAGTGCCGGGGGTCTGGCTCGCCACCTCATTTAGGTGGGCGCTGGCCATAGCGTTCACTAGAAAAAGCCCACTCATTTGAGTGGGCTTTTTTGCGTTTGTGCTGCGGTAGGGCGCAAGAGGCGTTTTGTTTCGTTACTGACGCCGCTGGGTCACGCGGTTAAGCTGGCCGGCGCGCTATTTGGCATTCACTAAAGCATGGTTTTTAGTGTCCCTTAATGCCTACGTCGTGAAAACGCAAAGGCCCCGTGGATCACGGCCCACCCTACGAAGAACCATAAACCATGGTCTTGTGAATGCCAAATTATTTAAACTCACCACCTAAGGGATACACTGTCAGAAGGTCGGTAAAATTGAGGCACGTCTTCTGCAAACAACAAACCATGGTTTTGTGTTTGAATAAAACCTAGCATGTAATTAAAATAATTGAAACTAACAATGTTTACCTCTAAGTGAAGTACCGTTCCCCTTTTAGCCGCCGAGGCGGTTCGTGCGGGGCCGGGGCTTTGAGGCAAAGTTGTTTGAGTATTTGGCCGAAGGCCCAAATATGAGTTTTTGCCGCCGGCCACGTGCGGGCCAACGAGGGCACCCGCAAAGCGGGCGGATAAAGTGGGGTGGTTTTTCTTTGCTTCGTTTCTTTTTGACATCAAAAAGAAATGATGGCGCCCTACAGGGCGAAACCCAACGACGAATCAATAGCAATGTTGCCGAAGCATGAATGATTTTGAAATGCTGACTTTGGGTAAATAGGACTTGAATTTGAGCGTTTGTTTCGCCGAAGGCGACGTCATTTCTTTTGCGTGGCCAAAAGAAACGAAGCAAAGAAAAGGCCACCCTGATCCCCGGTCACTTCGTGACTGCCCTCAGCAGAACCTATTGAGCCAGCGCAGGCAAGAGTGCTCTGTCTCCTATAAAAGCGTGGTCGACAGCCACAAGCTTTTTACCTGCTTCATCTGGCTCAATAGAACCTACTTCGGCGGCTCTACGGGAAGGTACTTCACCTAAAGGAAACGCCGTCAGATAATCGGCACCAGTGAAATACGTTTTACATAACACACAAAACCATGGTTAAGGGTGACGATGGCGACATGGCTTGGTCCATCCTGTTATGCTGGCCTAAGGGGCACGCCAAAGCCGTGGCGGTCACGCTTCACTCAACGGCATGTTTCAAGCCCATTCTGGCCGCCCACAAAAAAGCCCTCGCGAACGAGGGCTAATGAATCTATATGACTGTGACAGGGCTTAAATGCTTAATGCCAGCTTGGTGCCAGCGCGAATCGCCAGCTTGGCGTCTAAGGCCTTGGCGTCGTGCGCGCCGCCGATGACGTGCACCGAAGGGTGCTGCAAAGCGTCGGCAAAAGCCTGGTTTGGCACCTGGCCGGCGCACACAATCACCTGATCAACCGGCAGCACGTGTGCCTCTTCGCCCACTTTAATGTGCAGGCCAGCATCGTCCACTTTTTCATACGCCACGTCGCTAAGCATGTTGACGCCGCGCAGCTTCAAGGTGGTGCGGTGAATCCAGCCGGTGGTTTTGCCCAAGGTTTTGCCGACCGAGCCAGAGCGGCGCTGTAACAGCCAGATGTCGCGGGCCGATTGGGGCAGCTTCGGCTTGCTGCTTAAGCCGCCGGGCGCGGCTAGGGTGGCGTCGACCGCCCATTCCTGTAGGAATAAATCCTTGTCTAAGGCGCTGTCGGCGCCGTTTTGGCTCAAGTATTCGGCCATGTCAAAGCCAATGCCGCCGGTGCCGATGATGGCCACGCGCTGGCCAATCGGCTGCTTGGCTTGCAAAACATCCAGATAGCTCAACACCTTGGGGTGGGGTAGGCCGTCTAGCTCAATGCTGCGTGGCTTAATGCCGGTGGCCACCACCACTTCGTCAAAACCCTGTACGTCTTCAGGTTTGACCGTGTGCTCTAGCTTGACCGTCACTTGATGCTGTTTCAGCATGGCGTCGTAGTAGCGTAAGGTTTCGTTGAACTCAGGCTTGCCAGGGATGGTTTTGGCAATGTTGAGCTGGCCCCCAATTTGAGCCTGCTGGTCGAATAAGGTCACGGCGTGGCCGCGTTCGGCGGCGGTGATGGCAAAGGCCATGCCGGCAGGGCCTGCGCCCACTACGGCGATGGTTTTTTTCTGTTCGGCCGGGTGTAGTTGGAGGCGGGTTTCTTCGCAGGCAAAGGGGTTCACCAAGCAAGAGGTGGCTTTGCCTTGGAAGATGTGGTCCAAGCAGGCCTGGTTACAGGCGATGCAGGTATTGATGAGCGAATCCTGTTGGGCAAAGGCTTTGTTGGCCCAGTTGGCATCGGCCAAAAACGGACGCGCCAGGCACACCATATCGGCTTGGCCTTGGCCTAAAATGGCTTCGGCCACGTCGGGCATGTTGATGCGGTTGGTGGCCACCACAGGAATGCTGCTGACTGCTTTTAGCTTGGCGGTGGCGTCAATAAAGGCCGCGCGTGGCACCATGGTGGCGATGGTGGGCACGCGTGCTTCATGCCAGCCGATACCAGTGTTGAACACGTCGGCGCCGGCGGCGATGATTTTCTCTGCCAGCTGTTCGTTTTCGGCCCAGGTAGAGCCATTGGGCACCAAGTCTAATAGGGAAATACGAAACACAATGATGAAGTCGGGGCCGCAGGCAGCGCGAATGCCGGCCACAATTTCTTCGGCCAAGCGATGGCGGTTGGCGAGGCTGCCGCCGTACTCATCGGTGCGCTCGTTGGTGGCGGGGGCGATAAACTGATTGATTAAATAGCCTTCGCTGCCCATCACTTCCACCCCATCATAACCAGCTTGTTGGGCGAGGGTGGCAGAATGAATGTAGTCTTGAACGGTTTGTTTGACTTCGGCCGTGCTCAGCGCTTTGGGGCGAACAGGGTTGATCGGCGCTTGAATGGCGCTGGGGGCCACCGCATTGGGGTGCATGGCGTAGCGGCCAGTGTGCAACAGCTGCATGCAGATTTTGGCGCCGTGCTGGTGGACGGCGGCGGTCACCTGCTGGTGTTGGGCGACTTCGCTGGCGTCGGACAGTTTGGCTGCGTGCGGCATGGTCATGCCGGCATCGTTGGGGCTGATGCCGCCGGTGATGATCAGGCCGACCCCGCCTTGGGCGCGGGCACCGTAAAAGGCCGCCAGTCGTTCAAAGCCGTTGGGGGCTTCTTCAAGGCCGGTGTGCATCGACCCCATGATGATACGGTTGCGAATCACCTGGTTGGCCAGCGTAATGGGTTGGGCTAAAAGAGGGTAAGCTTGAGGCATAAGGGTTCCTTTGTACGGTCGCTAAGGGCCTATTGCACAGAAAAACAGGCCTCAGCGTTTTTGTTTATTAGCAAAGTTTTGTAAAACCCGAGCCAGCTCTGGGTGGTGCTGTAGCTGCTTCACGCCATCTTCGATGGCCGCCACCGCCTCGGGCCCTAACTGAGTGTTTTTTATCGTTTTAATGGGTTCAGTATGGGGTTTGATTTTAACGCGGACTTGCTCAATTTGGGTATGAATAGATTGGAGCGAAGGCACTAAACTGGGCAGGATCATCTTTAAGCGAGAGCCCACCATATTGTTATTAGCAAATAGAATCAAGGTGTTGCCTTCAATGCAGGCGACTTTAAAGTGACCTTTAAGATTGTAGGGCAAAAGGCCTGCGACTTGATTTTCGATTTGTTGCCACAATCTGACCTGTCTGAATAAGGCCTCTAGACGAGGGTCTCGTTGGCTTTGTTCGTTGATTTTTTTCATGGCATCGGCATCAGGGTAAAGGGGTAGGGGCGAGCGAATCACAGCATATTGTGCCCGGGTCATCTTCAGTCTAGCAGCAAAAAAGGCTGATCGGGATTAATGTTAAGGCTCAGTATTTTAATGACTGGGTGCTGAATAATATGTTAAAATTCGCCATTAATTTTTTGCCTGAATAAATGAATATAAGGGCTAGGAAAGTATATGTTAACCAATTTAGCAAAAAAAATCTTTGGTAGTCGTAATGATCGCTTATTAAAGCAGTACGGTAAAGTCGTTCAGAATATTAATGCGCTGGAGGCCGATTTAACGCCACTCAGTGACGAAGCATTACAGGCCAAAACCCAAGAGTTTAAACAACGTCTTGAGGATGGTGCGTCTTTAAATGATTTACTACCTGAAGCTTTTGCGGTGTGCCGAGAGGCCGGCCGTCGCGTTTTAGGCATGCGACACTTTGATGTGCAGTTGGTTGGCGGTATGGCATTGCATGAAGGCAAAATCGCCGAAATGCGCACCGGTGAAGGCAAAACCCTAGTGGGTACCTTACCGGTTTATTTGAATTCACTGACTGGTAAAGGCGTGCACGTCGTGACCGTCAACGACTACTTGGCTAGCCGCGACGCCGGCATCATGGCACCGTTATACCAGTTCCTAGGCCTGAGCGTGGGCGTGATTTTAAGCAATATGGCCACGCCAGAAAAACAAGCAGCCTATGGCGCCGACATTACCTACGGCACCAATAATGAATTTGGCTTTGACTATCTGCGTGACAACATGGTGTTTTCGCTGGAAGAAAAAGTACAGCGCCCCTTGTCTTATGCCGTGATTGACGAAGTAGACTCGATCTTGATCGACGAAGCGCGTACGCCCTTGATCATTTCTGGTCCTGCCGACGACAACGTCAGCATGTACCAAATCATGAACCAAGTGCCCCCTTATTTAACGCGCCAAGAAACCGAAGAAGGCGAAGGCGATTACTGGGTGGATGAAAAAGCCCACACCGTGGTGTTGAGTGAAGATGGCCACGAACGGGCCGAAGAAGTATTGGCACAGCTTGGCCTGTTGCAAGAAGGCGATTCTTTGTATTCCTCTGGCAACATCATGTTGATGCATCACCTGATGGCGTCTTTACGCGCCCACACTTTATTCACCAAAGACCAACATTATGTGATTCAAGACGGTGAAATCGTGATCGTGGACGAGTTTACCGGTCGTTTGATGGCCGGTCGTCGTTGGTCTGAAGGCCTGCACCAAGCGGTTGAAGCCAAAGAAGGGGTTGAAATTAAGCGTGAAAACGTGACCCTCGCGTCGATTACCTTCCAAAACTATTTCCGTCTGTACAACAAACTATGCGGCATGACGGGTACCGCCGACACCGAAGCGTTTGAGTTCCAAAGCATTTATGGCCTAGAAACGGTGATCATTCCAACCAACCGTCCGATGGTGCGTAAAGACTTAAACGACCAAATTTTCCGTACCAGCGCGGAAAAATTCAAAGCCGTGGTGGCCGACATTCAAGAGCGCCATGCCTTGGGTCAGCCTACTTTAGTGGGCACCACCAGCATCGAAAACTCCGAGCTGATGTCGCACCTATTGGATGAAGCCGGCTTAAAGCACAACGTTTTGAACGCCAAAGAGCACGCGCGCGAAGCCGACATTGTGGCCCAAGCGGGTAAGCCAGGCATGATCACCGTGGCCACCAATATGGCCGGTCGTGGTACCGACATTGTGTTGGGTGGCAACATTAACCCAGAGGTCAACGCCATCATGGCCGACGAAAGCTTGTCTGAGGCCGACAAAGCGCAGCGCGTGGCTGATTTACGCGCCGCTTGGGAAGTAGACCACACGGCCGTATTGGCTGCGGGTGGCCTGCACATCATTGGCACCGAACGTCACGAAAGCCGCCGCATCGACAACCAGCTGCGTGGCCGTGCCGGTCGTCAGGGTGACCCAGGCTCAAGCCGTTTCTACCTGTCGTTCGAAGACCCACTGCTGCGTTTGTTTGCCCTAGACCGCGCCGCTGGTTTATTAAACCGTTTAGCGCCTGAAGAAGGGGTGGCGATTGAGCATCCGTTCTTGACCCGTCAAATCGAAGGTGCCCAACGTAAGGTTGAAGGCCGTAACTTTGACGTGCGTAAGCAACTGTTAGAATACGACGACGTGGCCAACGATCAGCGTAAAGTAGTGTACCAGCAGCGTGATGAGGTCTTGACCTCAGAAGGCGTGAGCGAGTTAGTCGCCGACATGCGCATCGACGTGGTGAACGACCTCGTGGACGAACACATCTTGCCAGACACCATGGAAGAGCAGTGGGACATCGAAGGCTTAGAGCGGGTATTGGCCAGTGAATTTAACACTCAAGTGTCGATTGCTCAGTGGATGGCGGAAGACGAACACTTAGACGCCGAAGGCATTAAAGAAAAAGTATTGGCCACCTTTGACGCCGATGCGAAAGCCAAGCACGAACTCGTGGGCGGCGATGGCATGCAGCGCTTCGAGCGCAACATCGTGTTGACCATGTTGGACAACAGCTGGCGTGACCACCTGTCGGCCATGGACTATTTGCGCCAAGGCATTCATTTACGCGGCTACGCGCAAAAGAACCCTAAGCAAGAGTACAAGCGTGAAGCCTTTGCCATGTTTGCCAACATGCTAGAAGGCGTGAAGCGTAACGTCACCAGCATCTTGGCGGCCGCGCGCATTGAAGCGGCGCCGGAAGTCACGCCAGAAGCCGAAGCCTTGGCGGCGGCAGAAGCCGATGCCGGTGCATACGAAACCGTAGAAGAGCTGGTTAGCCTCGGTGCCAATGGCATTGAAGAAGACTTCAGCCGTCAAGGTTTGGCCGCACGGGGTATTTACGTGGGCCGTAATGACGCTTGTCCTTGTGGCAGCGGCGAGAAGTACAAGCACTGTCACGGTCGTCTGGTGTAATACCAGAGCGGTCGCCAGGTAGGATTAAAAAAAGCCAATCGAATGATTGGCTTTTTTTGTGGGCGCTGGGTTTGGGCCAGTAGCGATTAGGCTGATTGCTGGCGGTTTTGTAACATAATTTTACCCGTGGCGGTGGCGACTAAAATCCCTTTTTGATTGTGGCATTCACCGACCAGTACCGCAATGCCGCCTTCAATTTTTGGTTTGGGCAAGCATTCACTGATGGTCCACGTCACGCTTAGGGTGTCATTCGCCACGACAGGGGCCACAAACTGACAGTTGTGTTCCAAGTAGGCAATGGCGGTGCCGTAAAAATACATGCCAATGGACGCCGACATAAAGGCGCTGGTCATCGGCCCGTGTAGGATGGGCTCGCCAAAGCGGCTGTTGGCACAAAATTCCGCGTCACTGTGCAGCGGATTGAAATCGCCAAACATACCGCAGGCTTGGCTGATGTGGGCAGGGGTGATGGTTAAGCGTTGCCCAAAGGTGTCGCCGGGGGTCAGTTCATCAAAGGCTTTGCCAATAAAGTTCATGTTGTCTCCTAATGATCGGGGTTGTCTCGTGCCCTAAGGGCGCCGCGGATGATTTTGCCAGTGGTGGTCATCGGCAAGGCGTCAATAAATTCAATTTCGCGCGGGTATTCGTGGTTGGCCAGCTGCGTGCGCACATGATCTTGTAACGCCTTGACCAGGGCCGCATCGCCGCTAAAGCCTTGATTGAGGACCACGAAGGCCTTTACCAATTCAGTGCGTAGTGGGTCTTTTTTACCCACCACCGCCACCATGTTCACGGCGGGGTGTTTCAGCAAGCAGTCCTCAATGGGGGTGGGCCCAATGCGGTAGCCAGCGCTGGTGATCACATCGTCTTCACGGCCGACAAAATACACGTAGCCATCGGCGTCGATTTGGGCGGTGTCGCCGGTGATTAGCCATTTGCCGCTGTATTTTTCAGCGGTGGCGGTGGGGTTGTCCCAGTAGTACAGCATTTGGCTGATGTTGGGGCAGGCCACGGCCAAATGGCCTGGCTGATCCGGGCCAAGTTCATTGCCCGCATCGTCTAAAATCGCCAATTCAAAACCGTTGACGGCCTTGCCGATGGCGCCTTCTCTATACACGCCTTGGCTGGCCCAAGACGACACCACCAAGTTGCACTCGGTTTGGCCATAAAACTCATTCATGCGGATGCCTAAGGCTTGATCACCCCAGGCCAATAGCTCGGTGCCCAACGATTCGCCGCCGCTGGCGACGGAGCGTAGGTTTAGCTGCCAGCGCTGTTCGGGCTGTGCCACGGTGCGTAACATTTTGAGCGCCGTCGGCGGAAAAAACACGTTGCGAATGGCCAGGTCTTGCATGAGCTGGAAAATGTCTTCTGCGGCAAACTTCTCGGCCCGATAGGCGACCACCGGCACGCCGTGATACAGCGAAGGCAGTAAAACGTCTAGCAGGCCGCCAATCCAAGCCCAGTCGGCAGGCGTCCACATTAAGTCGCCCGGCTGTGGGAAGGCCTCATGCGAAGCGCGTACGCCGGGTAGGTGGCCCAACAAAATACGTTGGGCGTGGAGGGCGCCCTTGGGGTGGCCGGTGGTGCCCGAGGTGTAAATAATCAAGGCAGGGTCTTCGGCGCGGGTGAGGTGGTTGCTGAATTCAGAGCTGTGGGCGGCCAGTTCGGCCTCATAGGCCAGCACACGGCCCTGACTGCTGGCCTCGCCCACAACGTAACACAGGCCCAAGGCCGGCAGCTGTGGCCAAATGGGGGTGATTTTGGCGAGCCCTTCGGCGTCGGTGATGAGCACGCTCATGCCGCTGTTGCCTGCGCGGTGTTGAATGGCTTCAACGCCAAACAGCTTAAACAGCGGCACCGCAATGGCGCCAAGTTTATAGATGGCCATGTGGGCCACGGCGGTTTCAAAGCGTTGTGGCAGCATGATGCCTACTCGGTCGCCCGAACGGATGCCCTGCGCGCGTAGGCTGTTAGCCAGCTGATTGGCCTGCTGCTGTAGCTCTTGAAAGCGATATTCACGAACCGAGCCATCGGCATTCTTTTGGATGATGGCCACACGCTCTGGTTCTTGTGCCCAGCGGTCGCAGCAGGCTTGGGCAATATTAAAGTACTCAGGTAAATCGGCCCACTGGGTAATGGGGCGATGCGGTTTTGGGTGTGGTTGATTCATGGGGTCAATCTCCTAAAAGCTGCCAAACAGGCTGCCCAATACCAGAATCACCATTAAGGCGGTCATGGGCACAATCGTGGTCATCATGAAAATTTGGGGGTAAGACTGGCGGTGGGTGAGGCCACAAATGGCCAAAAGCGTGATCACCGCGCCAGAATGGGGCAGGGTGTCCAAACCACCAGCGGCGATGGCGGCCACGCGATGCAGTAACTCTGGGCTGATGCCAGCAGCGGTGATCATTTGCAGATAGTCTGCGCCCAAGGTGCGAAAGGCAATGCTCAAGCCGCCAGATGACGACCCGGTGATGCCGGCCAGCACGTTGGTGCTGACCACCACCGAAATCAACGGGTTTTCGGGCGAAATGTTGAAGATTAAATCTTTGATGATGGCAAACCCAGCCAGCGACGCAATGACGGCGCCGTAGGCCACTTCTGAGGCGGTATTGAAAATGGGCAGGAGCGAACCAAAACTGCCTTTGTTAATGGTGCCCTTCAAATCTTGCCAATGGCGCCAGTTTAAAACAATGGCCACCGCAATGGCGATGATGAGGGCCAACAGCACCGACCACATGCCGATGACGCTGGCGGGCGCAATGTTGCCAAAGCGTTCCTGAGCCAAAAAGCTAAGGTCGGCGTTGGGCAACAGCACGTAGGAGAACAGCGCGTTCAGGCCAATCACCAAAATAATCGGCAGCAGCGCAATCCACAGCTTGGGCCGCGGTAGGTCATCGCTGGGCAGCTGTTCGTTGTGGTGGTTGCCATAGCCTTCGCCCGCGAGCATGGCCTTGGTGGCGCGGCTGCGTAAAAACCACACCCCCAGCACCAGCATCACCACGGCGGCGATGATGCCTAAGCCTGGAGCGGCAAAGGTGGTGGTGCCTAAATAAGGGGTTGGAATGGCGTTGGGAATTGACGGCGCGCCCGGAAGGGCGGTCATGGTGAAGGTGAATGAACCCAGGGCAATGGCCGCTGGCATGTAGCGTTTAGGGGTGTTGGTTTCGCGAAACAGCACCGCCCCAATGGGGTACACCGCGAACGCCACCACAAACAGCGACACGCCGCCGTAGGTGAGCAGCGCACAGGCCAGCACCACGGTTAAAATGACGTGCTTGGTGCCCAGCTTGCGCATGATGCTGTGGGCAATGGTGTGGGCCGAGCCCGAATCGGCCACCAGCTTGCCAAACAGCGCGCCCAAAATAAACAGGGGGAAAAACTTGATGATGTAACCGCCCAGTTCCTGCATAAAGGTTTGGGTATAGGTGGGCATGATGTACAAGGCCTCACCGCTGAGTAAAACGGCCACGCTGGCCATGATGGGGGCCAGAATTAACACGGTGATGCCACGATAGGCAAAATACATTAACAGCAGTAGTGAAATGACAATGGCAAGCGTGCTCATAATGGGTCCTTCTGATCGAATGGGAACGATAGGATTTTGCTGTGCGCTTTAACGGTACAGGCGCATCGGCTGAGGGGGTTCAGTCGATGGGATGGCTAGGGGAGATGGGGTGACTCGATAGGCATGGGGGATGCTCCTTGTGTGTGTAGACAATGCGTTTTTTATTGTGTTTTTTTTACGATGGCGAGGCCATTGGGCTGTTTCGCCACATGATTTATAGTCGAGCAGAGGGGAAAAGAAGTCAATAAAAAAGATGGACTGATAGACGGCTTTAGGTGAACGGCATGATTTTTTTGTCGCCAGAAATGGGCGGTAATCATGCTAAGGGCGCAATGATGGCCTAAAACGGGGTTTTGTTGGGGTGGTTTTTGCCTTTATTAAGACCTGAGTGTTGACTCTAGCCTTAATGTGAACTGTGTTAAAAAAATGAATTTAAGTTCATTTTTTGTGGTTTAAACGCGATGGTTGCGATAGTCTTTAGGCGTTTGGGTGGTGTATTTAATGAAAAAACGCGTGAAATAGGCTGGGTCTTGAAAGCCCAAGTCAAAGGCAATTTCTTTAATCGATAGGTTGGTGTAGGACAATAAATATTTGGCTTCTTGCACCAAACGCTCGAAAATAAGCTGCTTCGAAGAGGCATTGGCAATGGTGCGGCAAATTTTATTTAAGCGCCCTTCGGTGACGTTTAAGAGCTGCGCATACTGGGTAATGACCAAGTGGTCTTTATAGTATTCTTCGATGAGTCCCAGAAATTTTCTAAAAATAGCCGACTGGCTGTGGTGAGAAGGGCGCATTTGGGTCGAGCCCGCAATCAGTCGAAACAGGTTCACCAAGACCAGCTGGGCCCAATGGTTGATGGCGGCGCTTTGGCCGAGGGCGTCGTGGTTCTGCACCTCTTGATCCAGACCGTTAAAGGCTTTAATCAACTGTGCTTCATGGCATTTAGCCGCCTCAGATAGGTCGCGTAGGGTGAAGCAAAACGGCTGGGCGTCGATGTTGGGGCCACGCTTGTCTAGCCCCTGAATCAGCTGTTGCACCACGCTTTGATGCACGGTGAGCACCTGACCGCTGGCGTGTGGTTCGGTCACAAATCCATGTGGCACCGGCGGGGGCGTGAGAAACAGCAGCGGCGCCTGTTCGTTGTATTCGTCTTCACCCAAAATCAAATGGACTTTGCCACTGTGAATGTAGTGCAGCTGATAGTAACGGTCGTGCCGATGAAGGTGCATGGCGCGCCCAAAAAAAGAGGCCAGGTTATCCAGTGATTCATAGTGAACGTGCGCGTCTTTGTAAAACTTATCGTAGGTTTGCACCAGGTTTAAGTTGGGAATGTGTTTGGGCTTCATCAGTCTTGGTCTTTTGGGGGTTTGTGCGTCGGCTTAGGGCTGGCCGCATGGTCAAAGCTTAGCCTGTTTTGGCGCATCAAGTAAAGGTGGCGCAGCGGCCACAAAAATGGCCAGCTACCCCGGTTGGGGTGCTGGCCAGCGCGGGCGACAGGCTTAGGCGCGGTCGCGGCCATAAATGGGCGACACCGACTGCTCTGCTTCATGCTGCGGGCCTAACGGAATGTTGCTGCGGTCTCGGAGTAACAGTGTGGCGATCAGGCCAATCAGGGTCATGCCAGCCAAGTAATACACCACCGATTCGGTGCTGCCGGTGCGGGCAATCAGCGCGGCCGCAATCATGGGCGAGAAGGCCCCGCCTAATATGGCCCCTAAAGCGTAGGAAATAGACACGCCAGAGAAGCGAATGGAGGCTGGGAATAGTTCGGAATAAAAGGCCGACTGGGCGCCATAGGTGAGGCCAATGCCCACCGATAAAATCGACAGGGCCGCCAACACGCTTTGCCACGTGCCCATGTTCACCAATGGGAACAGCGCGAACACCCCAATAAACTGTACGCCCCAACCAATGATGTACATATTGCGGCGGCCAATCTTGTCAGACCAGCAGCCAGACAGCCATGTAAACAGCAGCCAGATGGCCGAAGCCACGGTCACCACCATTAAAATGGGGGTGCGGTCCATTTGCAAAGGGCCAGTAGGGTCAGTGGTGTAGTTTTGAATAAAGCCACCGGTGGTCATGTAGCCCAAGGCGCTGTTGCCTGCAAACACCAAGGCCGCCAGCAACACCAATAGGGCATGGTTTTTGAATAAGTCGATGACGGGCGTACGTGAGCTGGCTTTACGTTCTTTAATTTCTTCAAACACCGGGCTTTCATCCACAGAACGACGAATCCAATGGCCCAAGAACAATAGGCCGATGCTCAATAAAAACGGCACGCGCCAGCCCCATTCCACGAACTGTTCGCCCGGAGAGATCACCCCACTCATCAAGGCCAACACGGCCGAAGCCAACAGCAAACCTAAGGGCACGCCAATTTGCGGGAAAGCGCCAAAACGGCCACGTTTGCCTTCTGGCGCATGCTCTACTGCCATCAGCACCGCACCCCCCCATTCGCCACCGGCGGAAATGCCCTGCAAAATCCGCAGAAAAATCAACAGAATCGGCGCCATAATGCCGATGGATTCATAGGTGGGTAAGAGGCCAATTAAAGAGGTCGATGCGCCCATCAGCACCAGCGTTATCACCAGCATGGCGCGACGGCCAATGCGGTCGCCAAAGTGGCCTGCCAAGAAGGCGCCAAGAGGACGGAATAAAAAGCTCACCCCAACGGAGGCAAACGCAATGAGGGTGGCCAGCTCATTGCCCGCAGGGGCAAAGAACAGTTGTTTAAACACCAGGCCAGCGGCGCTGGCGTAAATGAAAAAGTCATACCATTCAACCGTGGTACCGATGATGGTCGCGAGCGCGACCTTGCGTTCGCTGGCCGACGCCGTGGCGAGTTTTGCGTTCATTGCTTCTCCTTTGGATCTCTCTTAAGTAGACACTTTGTCAAGTCTTTATCGATTAGCTAAATAGCTAATATCTTAGTAATTATTTGTTACTATGTTAGTAAATTTCAAGGGGGCTTGTCCAGTGTTTTTTTAGCGAAATAGAAAAAATCGGTGTAAATGGCGAAAGAAGTGGTTTTAATGACGCTTGATTGCCCGCGAGAGGGGGAGTAGGGCCGTTCAGAATGGTTAGTGGCGGTCAGGGGGGGCTTGGTTTCCCATGGGGTAGGCTCTGGCACCTGCGGTCATGGTTTTGCTGTTAAGTTTTTGGCAGGCCGCTGGTGTGTATTGGTGGGCAGGCTGCCCTTTACCCCCTAGCATGGCTAAGAAGGCCAAAGGGCACCGGTAAAAAGCCTTGCCAACGGGGTCGGCAAGGCCACTCAATAGGGCGCTGTGGGTGACCTATTTTATTTTCACGAATCCTGCCACCAAGGCTGTCAATAGGCAGCCCACGCTTAGGTAAACGGCCACCCAGTGCCATGAGCCTTGATTCATGCTGACTAAGGCCGTGGCGATGAATGGCGTGAAACCACCGCCCACAATGCTGGCCACCTGATAGCCAACGCCGGCGCCGCTGTAGCGATATTCGGTGCCAAACAGCTCGGTAAAGACCGGCTGGTGGACGCTGACCACCATATCGTGGGCCAGGTTGGCCAACAGAATGGCGCACACCACAATCCATAGGGTCACGCCTGATTCCAGCGCCCAGAAAAAGGGGAATGCGGCCAGCGCGCCAATAAGGCCGCCCAGGGCGCAGAGGCGACGATAGCCAAACGAATCGGCGATGCGCGCAAAAATAGGAATGGTGAGGCAGCTGATGGCCCCAACCATGAGGCCAATGTTTAAGAACAGCTGTCTGGGCAGGTCATACTGTTCGGTGGCGTAGTACAGCGCAAACGCGGTCACCAAATACATGGTCAACAGTTCTGCCAAACGCAGCGCAATGATGTAAAAAAACGCTTTCGGGTGGCGGCTAATGGCTTCCAGAATCGGCAGCTTTTTGGGCTTGTTGGTGCTGTTGACGACTTTTTGAATAAACTCTTCCGATTCGTGCTGGCCGCGGCGTATCCATAGGGCAATCCCCAGTAACACGATGCTGCCCACAAACGGAATGCGCCAGGCCCAGGCCTGAAACGCCTCGTCGCCCAACAGCATGATGATGAGCGACACGCTGCCGGTGGCCAGCATGAGGCCCACGCCATAGCCAATTTGCACGCCGCTGCTGTAAAACGCTTTTTTGCCAGCCGGCGCATTTTCAACCGCCAACAGGGCCGCGCCGCCCCATTCGCCGCCCACGGCAAAGCCTTGTACGGCTCGCAGCAAGACCAAAAGAATAGGGGCGAGCCAGCCAATTTGCGCAAAGTTGGGCAGTAGGCCAATTAAAACGGTGGCGCCACCCATCAGCACCACGGTCAGCACCAGCATTTTCTTACGGCCGAGGCGATCACCAAAGTGGCCGAACACAATGCCGCCTAAGGGGCGAAACAAAAAGCCCACGCCAAAGGTGGCAAACGCCGCCAGCGTGCCCATGCTGGGGCTAATGCTGGGGAAAAACTGTTGGTTAAACACCAGCGCTGCGACGATGCCATACAATAGAAAGTCATACCAGTCGACAACGGCCCCGACAAAGCTGCTGAGGGCCGCTTTTTTGGCACGTTGTGCCTGTTGTTGGGCCTGCAGCATGGCCTGGCTTGGCGTAGGGTGAGGGGAAGATTGAGGGGTAACCACGGAAGTCCATTCGTAAAGCGGGTGAAGGCATCACGGTTGGGGTGGTGATGCCAAAAAAAGCATCTTAAGGAAGCAGGGTGGTTTTGGTCAAGCCAAGGGGTTCAGACTAATAGGCTAAAGGTCAGGAAAGCCAGAGTCTGCGTCAGGAGGTACAGTGATATGTGGCCAATTGGCCGATGAGGGCGCAAGTTTGGGGGGCATAAAGGGCTTGCTTCAAGCGTATCCTTTTTTTTCCGATTGGCTTTGGGCAATAATGCGTTTTTTATGGCCGAGCAGGCTTGGCTATTGGGCTGCGGTGGCGGCAACCCAAAGCGATGGCTAGAGGCAAATGGCGATCAGCACCAACAATAAGAGCGCCACATAGATTTTCGCGTGCAGGGCGTCGTTGATTTGGGGCAAGCAGTTTTTGGCAAAGACAATGCCCGCAAATCCGGCTAAAAACAGCAGGCTCAAGATATAGACGTTAATGTAGCCCACATAAAAAGGCGCCTCGATTTGGCCTTGGCCTAAGAGCGCATAAGCCCCGGCGCCAATAAACGCCACCGGAATAGATAAAGGATTGGCCGCGCTGACGCAATGCTTCATGTCGTGGCCGTGACGGCGCAAGAGCGGCACCGTCATCACGCTGCCACCCACGCCCAAAGCCGTGGCCACAATGCCAATCAAGGGGCCGCCCAGCATAACGGTCGGTCGGCTTAAGGGGGTTAAAGTGGACTTGTTTAAAAAGCCACGGCGCAAGAGGCAGTCAGCAATGGTGAGGACCATATACCCTATAAAGAGCAGGCGCACGGCCTGGTCGGACAAGGCCACGGAGCCCATCGCGCCCAGGGCCGCGCCAATGGCGATGAAGTAAATCAGCGGTGTGATGGTTTCTTTCACAAGGTCGCCGCTGCGCCAATTGCTGTAGCTGGCATAGCTGGCGGTCAAAATCATCACTGCCGTCGACGTGGCCACCGCCACGTGCATGGCCTCATGCCCAAGCTCGGCATGCTGGCTTAACAGATAGTACACAAACGGCACCACCACAAAGCCTCCGCCAAAGCCAAATAAAATGGTGGTGATGCCGGCGCCAAAGCCCACGGCTAAAATCAAACCCAGTTCAAACATCGCGTCTTATCCCCCTAATCGTCTTTAAAAAGAGAGTGTAAGCGGTTAAAATGAGGCGTGCTTTATGGATTGAGCCAACAATCATTGAATATCGGCCATGATGGCCCTCATTACTCCCGGAGTCGCTTTGTCATGAGAAATGCCCTTATTGCTGACCATGATCAGATCGATCGCGCCATTGTCGCCATCGGTACCGACTATCCGCCGCAACATTTGCTGCCTGAGCATCGTCATCGGCGCGCCCAGCTATTGTATGGCGTCAGTGGCGTCATGCAGGTGCGCACTCCAGTAGGGCAATGGGTGGTGCCGCCGCAGCGAGCGGTGTGGTTGCCCCCCAATATGGCGCACGAGGTCAGAATGAGCGGCGTCAGTACTCGGAGCCTGTACGTGGCGCCAGAGGCCGTGACCGCGCCCGAATTCGCTACCTGCCGGGTATTGGCCGTTTCGCCGCTGTTGCGCCAGCTTCTGGTCGAAGCCGTCGACATGCCGCTGCTGTATGACCTAGCGGGCCGCGATGGGGCCTTGATGACGCTGCTATTGTGGGAGGTGGCGCAAATGGCCACCTTGCCTTTTCATGTGCCGCTGCCGCAGCAGCATGATCCGCTGTGGCACTGGTGTCAGGCCTTTATGCAAGCGCCCAGCGTGCAGTACCGCCCTGAACAGGCCGCGGCCAACCTGCACCTGAGCGTGCGTAGCCTCGGGCGTTTGTTTCAGGCCCAGCTGGGCCTGTCGTTTGCCAGCTGGCGTGAACGTGCCTGCGTGGTGACTGCCTTGGCCAGGCTGGCTGAAGGCGTGGCCATCACCACCATCGCGGTGGACTTAGGCTATGGCAGCAGCGCCGCCTTTACCGCCATGTTTAAGCGGGTATTAGGGCAGGTGCCGTCTGCGTTTTACGTTAAGAAGCGTTAAGAGTGAGCGGTTTGTCTGGTATTTTTTGGCGCCATCGGCGCCATTTTTTGATATTTTACTAACCTGAGTTGACTTAATCATCAACTATTCTAAATATATAGATGCTTATTTTAAATAAATATCTATATATTGGCATGGTTAAATGAGTATTTTAAATATTTGTTCAATTGAATATCCATAAGATTTTTCTAAGATAGACGGCTCATGTCTCGGCCGCTTCATGATAACTTGAATAATGTCTCTATTTCACCCTGCTGTTTTTTAAGCTAAATCCCCTATTTTTGAACCTAATATGGTTGTATTACCCATTATGTTTGGCAGCTTATGCCGTTTTGGGTTTTTATTTTATTCTTCCTTCGCAATGACGTAGTCATTCTATTTTTTCTTGATTGTAAAAGTTTGTATGGACAATGGCATAAAGCGCTAGAGGTTGCTAGTATCCCGTTAGGATATAAAAAGGACGGTTGCATATTGGTTTTGGTTGGCTTTCCTTCTGATGGATGGCCGTGGTTGATTTAGCCATGGTCACTTAAATTTGTTGCTTTAAGAGTATTTTTTAACAGGGCGCCGAGGTTCAAAGCATGAGGATTAGACGGTTCTCATCCTAGGGTACTTGGACTTTAAGGTGGTGCAGAGCTTGGCTCAAGGGTCAGCTTTAAACGTAAAAAGGATCAGTAATGTCAAATAGCTTTCAAAACGAAGTGCCGCCAGCACGGGTCAATATTAAATTGGATTTGCACACCGGTGGCGCGCAAAAAAAGATTGAGTTACCGCTGCGGTTAATGGTGATGGGTGATTTTAGCTTTGCGCAAAACGACACCGCTTTATCAGATCGTGAAAAGGTCTCCATTAATAAGAATAACTTTGACGCCGTCTTGGCCGAGATGAACCCTCAGGCCAATATTTCGGTGAAAAACGTATTGGCCGCAGATGGTTCTGACATGCCGGTGAACCTCAATTTTAAATCCATCAAAGATTTTCATCCAGAGCAGGTGGTGCAGCAAGTGCCCGAGCTCAAGTCGTTATTGGCCATGCGCCATTTATTGCGCGACCTCAAATCAAACCTGTTGGATAACGCGGTGCTGAGAAAAGAGCTGGAAAAAATCATGCAGGATGAGCATTTATCCGCAGAGCTCCGTCAAGACCTTGAAAAAATCAAGCCATTGTCAAACGACGATTAATCATTCCGATTCAATGTAGAGGGAAGTGAAGCATGACACAACAAACGAAAACGGCCACCACCACCACGCAAGACTATGTGGTTGGGCAATCAGTATACGAATCTTTATTTGATAAAATTAATTTGGCGCCGGTGTCTACCGCACCGGCTTTTGAGCACTTTGACAATTCGACCGCTCTGGCGGAATCCACCGTGAATGAACGCATTTCCGTGGCCATCAACGTCTTTTTGAAAATGGTGGCAGACAGCGCTCAAACCGTCGATAAACTAGACAAAACGCTGTTGGATTTTCACATCGCCAAAATTGACGATTTGATCAGCGCGCAGCTAGACGAAATTTTACATCACGAGACCGTGCAGGCCATCGAAGGCACCTGGCGTGGGTTGAAGTTCTTGGTTGACCGTACCGATTTTCGTCAAAACGTCAAAATCGACGTGTTAGACATCAGTAAAGAAGACCTGATTCGCGACTTTGAAGACGCGCCTGAAATCGTGCAAAGCGGCCTGTATCAACATACTTATACGGCCGAATACGACACCCCCGGCGGCCAACCCTTTGGTTCCATTATTTCGGCCTATGAGTTTGATGGCCTGCCGCAAGACATTGAGCTATTGCGTAATATTTCCAAAATTTCGGCCGCGGCCCACATGCCGTTTATTGGTTCGGTTGGGCCTGAGTTCTTTGGTAAAGAGACCATGGAAGAAGTGGCTTCGATTAAAGACATCGGCAACTATTTTGACCGTGCCGAATACATTAAGTGGAACAGCTTTCGCAATACCGACGACGCACGCTACATCGGCTTAACCTTGCCACGTTTCTTAGGCCGTCTGCCGTACGGCAAAGAAACCATTCCCGTGCGCAGCTTTAATTATGCAGAACAGGTTAAAGGGCCAGACCACAATCGTTATTTATGGGCCAATGCTTCATTTGCCTTTGCCGCCAACATGGTGCGCAGCTTCATTAAAAATGGCTGGTGCGTCCAAATTCGTGGGCCGCAAGCCGGTGGTTTGATCGAAAACTTGCCGATTCACCTCTACGACCTAGGCTCCGGCGCGCAAATGAAGATCCCAACCGAAGTGTTGATTCCTGAAACGCGCGAGTTTGAATTTGCCAACTTAGGTTTTATGCCTATGTCGTTTTACAAAAACCACGACTTCGCCTGCTTCTTCTCCGCCAACTCGGCGCAAAAGCCTGCCTTGTATGAAACCAAAGAGGCCACGGCCAATAGCCGAATTAACTCACGCCTGCCTTATATCTTTTTGCTGTCACGTTTGGCGCACTACCTCAAGCTGATTCAGCGTGAAAACATTGGCATGACCAAGGACCGCCGTGTGCTTGAAGTCGAGATGAACAATTGGATTCAAAACCTGGTGACCGAAATGTCGGATCCAAGCGATGAATTGCAAGCGTCTCATCCACTACGCGAAGCGAAAGTCATGGTGGAAGACATTGAAGACAATCCTGGATTTTTCCGCATCAAAATGTTTGTGATGCCTCATTTCCAAATCGAGGGCATGGACATCAACCTTTCTTTGGTGTCGCAAATGCCTAAGGCCAAAAAATAAGGCTTTTCCCGAACGAACACGGTGCGGCCAAGCGCCGCGCCGTGTACCAGACAGGTTACAGATAGGTAGGCAGAGTATGTCACGAGCCATTATTTGCGTGGGTGACACCACCACTCATGGTGGGCAGGTGTTGGAAGGTGATGGCCAAATATTGGTCTTGGGTCGAGCCGTGGCCAGAGTGGGTGATAGGGTGCGTTGCCCGAAATGCAAAGGGGTGTACGTCATTGTTGAAGGAGACCCTAAGCTCAGCGCCTTGAATGGGCAAAACATCGCCTTAGAGGGCATGCAAACAAGCTGTGGGGCACGTTTAATTTCCAGCCAAACCAATGCCAAGTGTGATTAGGCCTCCTTGCGCCTGCGCCCTGACTTTAAGGATTGAAATTGAAAGTATTAAAACCACTTTGGTATGAAGGGGCATTATTAATGCCTCAACTGTTTCAGCAACAGGAGCTGGGGCTTAACGCGCAAATGCATGCCTTACAGCGCATGAGCAGCCTCAATCCAGCGGGTGCCGGCGTGTTGCGTGCCCAAGTTGATGAAGCCGCTTTGGCCATCAACCGGCTCAGCCTTGCTGATGTGGCGGTTTACTTTGCAGACGGCACCTGGTACGACGCCGTCAAAATGCACTATCTGCCCCCAAGCCGAGACTTGAGTGACGTTGCCAATCAAGGCGAGCCGCTGCAGGTGTACCTGTGCCTGCCCGAATTAAACACCGTGGGCAATAACCTCAGCGACGCAGACCAGCACGAGCCGCGGCGCTACTTAAAAACCTTTGCAGAAGTCACCGATTTATATGGGCAACATCGAACCGAAATGGCCAGCCAAACGCTTAACCTCAGCCTTAAGTTTGCCTTTGAACAGCGCGAGCAGCTATTGAGTTTGCCCATTGGCCAGCTGCAGCGCAATCAGCACGGCCAATGGGAATGGTTGACAGAATACGTACCGCCCATTGTGTATTTAAACAGCAGTCCTTATTTGTTGGCTTTATTGCGCCGTCAGGTCGAAGTGCTCTTGGCCAAAAGCCATAGCCTCTCCATGCAAAGGCGAGAGCGTAACCAGCAGTCGGCCGATTTTTTGGTGTCCGACATCTCCCTGTTTTGGTTGTTGAACACCATTAATCAAGCCTTGCCGCAACTCCAGTTTTTTCTTCGTCACCCCGAGCAATCACCTGCCGATTATTACGTCGCCCTCAGTCGCCTTATTGGCGGCCTGATGGCGTTTGCCCTGGATAAAAAGCTCAGCGACATGGCCCCGTATCTTCCCGAAGATTTATCCCACACCTTTACAACGTTGGACCAGCTGCTGCGCACGCTGCTCGACACTGTCATTCCGACCGCCCTGGTGGTGGTGGATTTAGAGCAGCAGGGCACCACGCGTTGGCTGGGGCATTTATACGATGACCGCCTCGATCAGCGTGCCGACTACTATCTGTCAGTACGCTCTAGCGCCCCCTTATATGAGCTGCAATCGCAGTTTCAAAAACTGTGCAAGGTCGGCTCACCCGATGAGGTACAGCAAATATTGCCCTCGGCCTCTAATGGCATTCCCCTACGCCTCATGCAACGCCTACCCAGCGCCTTACCGATGCGTTCCGAGGCGGTGTATTTCGCCCTAGATGCCGCAGACCCCGCTTTTGCACGCATGTTGGCCGCGCGATCGTGCTGTATTTACATGCCGCAAGTCTTATCCGACTTAGCCATAGAATTGTATGCGGTGCCCCATGAATAAACCCTCTATTTCAGCCTTGGTTCGTGCCCATTTACAAGACTATGTGTTGTTGATTACCCGTCTTAATAGCGGCGTTGCCGTGCAAAGTACGGAAGAGATTCAGCGTTTGGCCACGGACATCATTCACGCCTTTAATCAACGCCTGCTGGATGAGCAGGTGAGTGAGCGCGAGCGCCTACAGGCCAAGTATGCCTTATGCGCCCTGGCGGATGAAGCCGCGCTGCGTTTTTTAAACGAATACAACCGCAGGCGCTGGGAGGCCAGGCCGTTACAGGTGGTTGCCTTTGGTGATTATGCCGCCGGCGAACAGCTGTTTGAAACCATTCAGGCTGAGCTACACAGTCCCGAGCCATCGCAGTGGCTGTTGGCCGTGTGGCAGCTGATGTTTGCCCTCGGCTTTAACGGTCGCTATCTGTTTACCGACCCCAGCCAAAAGCAGGCCCTCATCAGCATCATCGATCAGAAACTGCCGCCTGAACAAGCATCAGTAAGTGCTTTGGGGCAGCGTATGGGCACCATCCACTGGCGTTCGTTTTCGCCATTAAGCTGGTGTGTGGGGCTATTGCTGGGGGTGTTGGGCCTGTATTGGGGCCTGGCCAATTATTTAGACCATTTTGTGGCGCGAATCATAGGTTAATTATGTCGAAACGTTCTGTGCAAATGCTGCTGCCGCTTTGGTGCGCCCTATTGAGCCTGTACTTTATTTGGGGCGTCTGGGCTGTGCACTGGGGCACCAAGCTAAGCCTCAGCCTATTTGGTGGCCTGTTGTTGGGCCTATGGCTGTGGCGGCAGCGGCGCCAACGGCCGCCCGTCAGCATCGACCTCTACGGCCTGCCTGAACAAGGCAACATTGTCCTCGTGGGGGGCGATGATACTCCGCGCTGGCTAGACATCGACGCCCAGTGGCGGCTGCTGCGTGAAGAGGTCTGGTTAAACGTTGGCAACGCCAGCAGCCTAACCGGCCTGTATCAGCACCTAGACGAACAAAAGCGCCTGCCCGAATGCCTGCTGCTGTGTCTCAATCCCGATCGCTATGTGCATTTAGGCGCCCTGACGCAAGCCTTATCGCAGTGGCGGCAAGAGATTGAAACCGTGCAGGGCGTATTTAAAAAAAAGCTGCCCGTGGTGGTGGCCATCGTGACCGACTTAGGCGATGACGCGCTCGAGTGCTTCCCCAGCCTCATGCCCGGTCAATTTTGTCGTCAGCCGCAGGAGGCGAGGGCCTACCTCGATCGACAGCAGCGCCAGTTAGACGGCCTGTGTGCCCGCCCCGAAGGGACAAAAGGGCGGCTTTCCTACACCAGTCACGCCGCCATTAGCCTTGGCCGGCAGTGGCTAGAAGAGAGCGTGTTGCCACACCTGCTGCCAGACAAGCCCTATGCTCAAGCGCTGACCCTCTCGGGCGTGGTGTGGCTCAATAGCCGCAGCGTCAAACAAGACGCGTTTTGGCGTCAGCTTGAGCAGCGTAAAACCGGCATGGTGGCCAGCAACCGCATTAGCGCCGACGGCCAGTGGCGACAGCTGCCCAACATCAGCGCCGGATTTAGCCGTCAGCGTTATTTAAGCCACGGTTGGCGTGCGCTGAGCCAGGCCCTGAGCGCCGTCTGGTTGTTGCTTTTGGGCTGCTGGCTGTATTCCTTTAACCACAATCAGGCCTGGTTGGGAACGTTGCAAAATGCACACGAACATTACCTGAGCTTTGCTCCCGAAGACGAACCCGCGCGTGGTGATGCCGTGGTGCGCCTCAAGCAATTACAGCAGCAGCTCAATGACCATCAGCTGTATGGCGCCCCACAAAAAATGAGTTTTGGCTTGTACCGTGGCCATTTAGTGCGGCCGCAAATCCATGCCGACATTAAAGACTATGAGCGCTCCAAACGCCAAGCCCAAGTGGTTCGGCTCGACACCACCGCCCTGTTTGACGTTGGCCAAAGCCAGCTCAAGAGCAATGCCAAGCTGGTGCTGCAAGGCGTTTTAACCTGGATACAGGCCAACCCTAATAAGCGGGTGTTGGTTGATGGCCACACCGACAGCAGCGGCAATGTCGAAGCCAATATGCGGCTTTCGTTTGCGCGCGCCGAGTCGGTCAAGAATTGGTTGGTTGCCGCCTCCACGTTTCCTGAAACGCATTTCACCATTCAAGGATACGGGGACAGCAAAGCCATTGCCGACAACGGCAATGAAGAAGGACGAAGTCAAAATCGTCGCGTAGAAATTACTTTGGTTGACATGCTGGATCAATAATCAAAGTGGTTAATGGTAGTTACTTAACAAACAGAAAGGAATCAACTATGGCGATCCCTGCTTATTTATGGATTAAAGATGATGGCGGTTCAGAGATTAAAGGCTCAGTAACCATTCAAGAACGTGAAGGTTCGGTAGAGGTTTTGGCCTTTGACCACGAAGTGTACATGCCGACCGATGGCAACACCGGCAAATTAACCGGCACCCGTGTGCACAAGCCCATCGTGTTTGTGAAAGAGTACGATGCCTCTTCGCCTTATCTTTATAAAGCCGTCACCAATGGTCAGAATTTGAAATCAATCGAGATCAAATGGTACCGCATTGATGACTCAGGCCAAGAGAAAGAATATTTCAACACCTTGTTGGAAAACGTTAAAGTCGTCGCCGTTCGACCCAAAATGTACAACATTAAAGAAAAAGACAAAGAGCGTTACAACCATTTAGAAGAAGTGGAACTGCGCTACGAAAAAATTACCTGGGCATATAAAGATGGCAACATCGTGCACTCAGACAGCTGGGTCGAAAATCGTTAATTCGCATAGGTTTTAACACAGCGACGTGGCCCTTGGCCACGTCATCGACGATGAATAAGGGGTTTACATGAAAGATTCTGTGCAGTTGTTACGAAAATTAAATGAAAGTTGTGCCAAGGCTTTAAATGAAGCCGCTGGTTTTTGTCTGGCGCGCGGCCATCATGAAATTTTGCCCGAGCATTGGGTCATCAAGCTCATTGAACAGGATCACAATGATTTAAACCTGTTGCTGCGTCAGCAGCAAATCGATCAAAACCGTCTTTGGGACGAACTGCTGGCCGGCTTAGAGCGCCTACCGTGGCGTCGAGGCCAGCAAAAACCAGAGCTGTCAGAACACATCAATAAATGGCTGGCTCAGGCGTGGTTAATCGCCTCGGTCGAATATGGCCAAACCGAAATTCGCTCCTTGCACCTGGTGCAAGCCTTGCAAAAAAGCCCCAGTATGTTTAGCGTGGCCGACGTCTGGCCCTTGCTGCTGTGGCGCGCTGGCCAGCTACAGGAAGCCAGCCAGTGGCTAGACCAGCACTCTAGTGAAGCGCCTCGCTCAGAGCACTTCATGCCCACGGCCGCCGCCACCGAACCAGCCCAAACTGCGCCAGACGCGGCCGCGGCCACGCCGAGCTCATCAGGCCTAAGTGCCGGTCAGCAAACGCCGGCCCAGGCCGAAGCCCTACAGCGCTTTACCGTGAACCTAACCGCGCGCGCGCGCGATGGCCACATCGACGCCATTTTTGGGCGCGATGACGAGATCAGCCAGCTAGAAGACATTCTCAGTCGCCGCCGTAAAAACAACCCCATCTTGGTTGGCGACCCTGGCGTTGGCAAAACCGCCCTGGCCGAAGGCCTTGCGCGGCGCATTGCTCAAGACGAAGTGGGGCAGCATTTACGTAACGTCGACATTGTCGCCCTAGATTTGGGCCTGTTGCAGGCCGGTGCCGGCCTGAAAGGCGAGTTTGAACAGCGTCTGAAAAACGTCATTGAGGGGATTCAAAACGCCCCCACCCCGACCATTTTATTCATCGATGAAGCCCATACCCTCATCGGCGCCGGCAATCAGGCCGGCAGCGGCGACGCCGCCAACTTATTAAAGCCCGCCTTGGCGCGCGGCCAGTTGCGTACCATTGCCGCCACCACCTGGTCGGAATACAAGCAGTATTTTGAAACCGACGCCGCCCTAGAGCGTCGCTTTCAGCCCGTTAAAGTGGCCGAGCCCGACGACGAAAAAGCCTGCCAAATGCTGCGTGGCATCGCCGTGCAATACGCCAACCATCATGGCATTCACATTCAAGACGAGGCCATCGTGGCCGCCGTCACCCTGTCGCGGCGCTACTTGCCCGACCGTCAGCTGCCCGATAAGGCCATCGACTTAATCGACACCGCCGCCGCCAAAGTGGCCATCGGCCTCCAAGAAGCGCCCTTAAGCATCATCAAGCTGCGTTCGCAGCAGGCCGCCCTGACCACCGAAATCGACACCCTAACGCAAGATCAGGCCCTAGGTCATGCTGTCAACGGCAGTCGTTGGGCCGAATGTCAGCGGCAGCTGGCCGCCGCCAGCGCCGAATTGAGCGCCGCCGAGGCACAGTTTGCCCAAGAAAAAGCCGCCGCCACCGCCGTATTGGCCGCCCGCCAAGATGAAGCAGGTACGGCGGACAGCCTACAGCAGCACAATGCCGCCTTTAAGGCACAGCAGCACTACCTCAGCGTCGATGTCGACGCCGAAAGCATCGCCACCGTCATCAGCGAATGGACGGGCGTGCCCGCCGGCCGTCTGCTCGACGACGAGCTCAAGCGCCTGATGACGCTCGACGACGCGCTCAAACGCAGCGTCATCGGCCAAGACGACGCCTTGGCCCAGCTCAGCAGCCATTTACGCACCACCAAGGCCGGCCTTGGCCACGCCCAGCGACCTTTAGGCGTGTTCTTGCTGACCGGGCCTTCCGGCATAGGCAAAACCCAAACCGCCAAAGCCCTTGCGGCGGAGCTGTTTGGCAGCGAGCAGGCCTTAATCAGCATCAATATGTCGGAATACCAAGAGGCCCACACCGTGGCCCAGCTGAAGGGCGCACCGCCGGGCTACGTTGGCTATGGCAAAGGGGGCGTGCTCACCGAGGCCGTGCGCAAACGGCCTTATGCCGTGGTGTTGCTCGACGAAATTGAAAAAGCCCACCCCGACGTGTTGAATATTTTTTATCAGGTCTTCGACCAAGGCGTGATGCGCGACGGCGAAGGCCGCCTCATCGACTTTAAAAACACCGTGCTGCTGCTCACCGCCAACCTCGGCAGTGCCGAGCTTGAAGCCCAACCCGAAGCCGATTTTTACCAGCGTGTGGCGCTGGTGCAAGAGCCGGTTTTGGCCGTGTTGCCGCCGGCGCTGTTGGGGCGGATGACGCTGCTGCCGTACCGGGCCTTAGGCCTGGCTGCCATGCAGGCCATTGTGGTGTTACAGCTGACCCAGCTACAGCACAAAATCAAGCGCCAGTTTCAGGCCGACAGCAGCTGGGGCCAAGGCCTCATCGATGGCCTCGCCACCAGCGGCGTGGGCCAGCCCTTGGGCGTGCGCCACGTCGAGCAGCTGTTTCACCAGCAAATTGTGCCGCAGCTGGCGTGGCAGCTGCTGTCCGGGCAGCAGACCGGTGACGCCCCCCCAGCCCACGTTCACCTCGATTTTGTCGAGGGCAACCTCAGCATCACCCTCAGCCCGGCCGTGGCCGCCGCTTTAACGACTGAAGCAAAGGAAACACCATGACTTCCCCCCGTTTGTGGCTGCCTGTTCTGGCCGGCCTAGCGCTCAGCGGCTGCGCCGGTTCGTCGTCGTTCATGGGCAACGACACCCACACCTACACCCCGATTGAAGGGCTGAACTACCAGCACGCCGCCATTATCAGCTTTAACGTCAACGGCGGCTGCGGGCCCAATACCTCGGGCATTGACTTAGACAAGGTGGGCAAGATGCGCTGGGGCGGCGGCCGCCAGTGCGGCGGCATGATGCTGCCGCGCCAGTGGACGCCCGACCTTACCGTGAGGGTGAGCTGGAAGCTAGACCCCTATCCACGCTGGAGGTCTCGGAGGATGCCTGGGGGGGTGGTGGTGTCTAACCCACAAGACCGGGCGCTGAAGCAGGCCACTTATGAACAGCACAGCGCCGTGGTGCCGGTGCCTAAATATGGCGACGGTGTGCCGGTGTGTGCGGTCACGGTGCATTTCTTGGCCTGTGATCAAGTGTATGTGGACCTTGGCTGTTCTGAATTGAACGAGCAGGCGGCGATTAAGGCCGACTTTGCGCGCTTTAAGGAAAGCCAAAAGCTGTGCAAGGCGCGGCCGGTGATCAAAACCATCGACGATTATTACCGCGTGTTTGGCAAAAAATAGGGTTTTATGGCCGCGCGCTTGGGCGTGGCGGTGAGGGAAAGGATGCAGATGCAGGCTAACAATGTGGTTTTAACCCTGGTGACCAGCCTAGCGCTGAGCGCCTGCGTGGGCTCGTCGTCGTTTATGGGCAACGACACCCACACTTACACCCCGATTGAAGGGCTGAATTATCAATACGCCCACATTTTAAGCTTTAACGTCAACGGCGGCTGTGGGCCCAATACCTCGGGGATTGATTTAAACAAGGTGGGCAAGATGCGCTGGGGCGGTGGCAGTCAGTGTGGCGGCATGATGCTGCCGCGCCAGTGGACGCCCGACCTCACCGTGAAGGTGAGCTGGGAGTTAGATCCTTACCCAGAATGGAAGTCTCGACGGATGCCTGGTGGGGGGGTGGTAACAAATCCTCAAGACAGAGCGTTAAAGCAGGCGACTTATGAACGCCACAGCGCCGTGGTGCCGGTGCCGGAATATGGCGAAGGTCGGCCGATGTGTGCGATCACGGTGCATTTCTTGGCTTGTAATCAGGTGTATGTGGATTCTGGTTGTAAGTATACGTGGACGGATGAAGCGGTTAAGGCGGCTTTTGACCGCTTTAAGGAAAGCCAAAAGCTGTGCAAGGCGCGACCGGTGATTAAAACCATAGACGACTATAACCGCGTGTTTGGCAAAAAATAGGGTTTTATGGCCGCGCGCTTGGGCGTGGCGGTGAGGGAAAGGATGCAGATGCAGGCTAACAATGTGGTTTTAACCCTGGTGACCAGCCTAGCGCTCAGCGGCTGCGCTGGCTCGTCGTCGTTTATGGGCAACGACACCCACACCTACACCCCGATTGAAGGGCTGAACTACCAGTACGCGGCCATTTTAAGCTTTAACGTCAACGGCGGCTGCGGCCCCAACACCTCAGCCATTGATTTAAATAAGGTGGGCAAGATGCGCTGGGGCGGCGGCAGTGTGGCGGCATGATGCTGCCGCGCCAGTGGACGCCCGACCTCACCGTGAGGGTGAGCTGGAAGCTAGACCCTAATCCAGAATGGAAGTCTCGGCAAATGCCTGGGGGTGGAGTGGTGTTTAACCCAAAAGACATGGCGCTTAAAGACGCTACGTTTGAACAGCACAGCGCCGTGGTGCCGGTGCCGGAATATGGCGAAGGTCGGCCGATGTGTGCGATCACGGTGCATTTTTTGGCCTGTGATCAGGTGTATGTGGATTCTGGCTGTAAGTATACGTGGACGGATGAGGCGGTTGAGGCGGCTTTTGCGCGCTTTAAGGAAAGCCAAAAGCTGTGCAAGGCGCGGCCTGTGATCAAAACCATCGACGATTATTACCGCGTGTTTGGCAAAAAATAGGGCGGTGATCAACACCATAGGCGAGATGACCGCGGGTAACCACGGCCAGGCCGAGCGGCCTGAGCGAAGAAAGGATTCAGCATGAGCGACGACAACAACAAAGGCGCACCGGCCACGCTGCCGCCGGCATTTAAGGGCGGCACCATCAGCGTCGACAGCCTCAAACAGACCGCGCAAAACATGAGCGAGCACGCCCGCTGGAACGGCGGCCGGCCCAACCCGACGGCGGTCGATGGGGGCGGTGCGGCGGCGTCAGGCGCTGGCGCCAGCTTTAGCGACACGGTGAATGAGGCCCTCGATCAGGCCGTGGGCGCCGTTGGCAAAGTGGTCGACAAGGTAGAGGCGCTGGGCAAGGCCGCCTTGGACGAGCTGCCGGCGCTGAAGGGCGTGCCGTTTGAGTGGCCGACGCTGCACAAGGCGCCGTCGTTTCCCGAAGGCGGCCGCCTGCCCACCGATTTAAACGACGTCTTGGCCAAGCACAACAACGCCGATTATGCCGGCGTGGCCGCCAGCAAGGCCAAAAAGCCCTGCCGCAAGGTGTTGAAGATCAGCCTGTTTTTTGACGGCACCAACAACCACGAAGAGGCCGACGCCGCCGTGCTGGCGGCGGCCGACCCAGTGAATGAGAAAGCAGAGGCCATGGCGGCGTTCACGCCCTACGAGCAGGCCCAAGCCATTCAGCCCTACCAATACCCGCGCACCACCAACGTGGCGCGGCTGTTTCACGCCAGTATGGGGGCGGGCGGTTCGCCTTCGTCAGGGCCAAGTGAACATGATCGTGACTTAATAGACAAAGGCTGGTTCCGCTACTACATGCAGGGCGTGGGCACGCGCTTTAAAGAAGTGGGCGACGACGACCCCGGCATGGCCGGTGAGGCCTTTGCCAAGTTTGGCCAGGCGCGGATTAACTGGGGCCTAACCCGGCTGTGCGATGCGCTGGCGCAAAGTGGTTGTTTCAGCATCACTGAGCGGCTAGACAACGAAAAGGCGCGCGAGATGGTCGAAGCCATGAACACGGCCGAAACCCGCCACGCGACCTTAAAAAAATATTTAACGGCGTTGAAGCCCCAAGACAACCTGCCGCAGCTCGAAGGCATCCAGCTGTACGTGGTTGGGTTTTCTCGCGGCGCGGCGCAGGCACGCACCTTTGTTAACTGGCTGCTGGACTATTGCCAGCGCGAAGGCGCCGCCGCCAGCCAGAACCAGCCCGCCCCCGAGCCCGGTGGCAAAGCCACGGCCACCAGCCAGGCCCGGCGGCCCAGCCAGGTGCCGCCCAGCGCGGCCGAAGTGGAACGCTTGCGCAGCATTGAGGCGCTGAGCCGGGCCATACGCGAAGCCGAGGCTGGGCCGGGGCAGCAGCCACCGGCCCAGCCAACCGAGGGGGAAGCCGCAGAGGCCGAAGCCGAACCGGCGCCGCTGCTGTTTCATGGCGTGCCCATTTGGGTGGAAATGCTGGGCCTGTTTGACACCGTGGCCTCGGTGGGCCTGTCGCCGGCGGTGCCGTTCACCGCCGGCCACTGCGGCTGGGCCAATGGCACCATGCCCTTAGACCAGGCGGCCGCGGCCGGCCTGGTCAAAAACTGCTACCACTTTGTGGCCGCCCACGAACAGCGTAAAAGCTTTTCCGTCGACAGCCTCTGCGTCAGCGGTGGCTACCCGCGCGGCAATTTTCAAGAGTTTCTCTATCCCGGCGTCCACTCCGACGTCGGCGGTGGCTACCCGCCGGGCGAACAGTTCCGCGCCAGCCTCGGCATGGGCCACGTGCTGTCACAAATCACCCTGCACGACATGTACGCCAAGGCCTGGCAGCATGGCATGCCCTTGCAGGTGAATGCTAAGAATCCAGTTTTGGTGAAGGTACTAGAAAAAAGTCCACAGGTGCAGTTAGAAGACTTTCAAATAATGACAGCTGAAGTTATGGGTGAATATAGCGTTGAGCCCGAACTCGTCGCCCGCTACAACCGCTGGCAGGCCAGCCAAACCGAGGCCAAGCTGCCGGAGGCGCTGGCCGAGCAGGTACACCACGTCACCGCGTGGCGGATTTTACGCTGGGTCAAGGGCGACTACGGCCAATACCTGGGTTTGGAAGGCTATGGCAAAGAGGCCGTTGACAAAAAGAAGGCCCGCGCCAGGCTGATTGCGGCGGCGCGTAAGGTGGCCAATCAAGGCCTAGACCCCAAACAGCCCGAGCGTTTTGACAGCTTTGGCTTGGACCCAGAAGAGTATGCCGGGCTGTCGGCGGCGGCGTTTGACCAGACGGCCGTGGCGCCGGCGGCGCAGGCCGAGTTATTGAGTAAGGT